>QFZU02000161.1 GCA_003260025.2 Microbispora triticiradicis
CGGCGGCAGCGTCTACCAGGACTTCGCGCCCGGCGCCAAGGGCAACCTCAAGCCCGGCCTCAAGAACCAGAACGCCTCCCACCGGTTCCTGAGCGCCGCACCGCCGACCGGGTGCAAGACCGACGGCACGCACAGCCGGCTGCCCACGACGATCCTCGTCTACCGGAAATCCCTCGACCGGGTGGACCGGGTGGAGTTCAAGACCTACATCAAGAACGTCCTGCCCAACGAGTGGCGGTCGCACTGGCCGAAGGAGTCCCTCAAGGCCGGGGCGATCGCGGTCAAGAACTTCGGCTGGTACTGGGCGCTGAGGTCGGCGAGCAGGACACCGAGCGGCCAGTGCTACGACGTCACCGACCACACGTCCAGCCAGATGTACAAGCCCGGCTCCGCGACGGCGGCGACGAACGCCGCGGTGGACGCCACGTGGGGCATCCGGATGACGCGTGACGGGAAGATCTTCAAAGCGCAGTACTGCTCCACGACGACGGCGTGCGGCCATTGGGTCACCGGCGACTGGATGTCGCAGAACGGCTCTCGCGACAAGGCCGAGGCGGGCTGGAGCTACGCCAGGATCCTCAGGTACTACTACAAGGGGATCGTTCTCGACTGAACCCCCGGAGATCGTCCGCCCCTGTTCCCCGCCGTGCCGCGTACGGCGGGGAACAGGCGTCAGCCGACGATGACCTGGAAGTTGAGTGGCCGGCCTCCGGGGAACGCGACCCGTCCCGAACCCTCCATCATCTTGAACCGCACGTAACACAGGCCCGGCTTGCTCGGCGTGGTGATTTCGGTCCGGATGTCGACCGTCTCTCCGGGTCGTGTGTCCTTGATCGGTATGTCGGAGACGGTCCGGCATTGATCAGGTCGCTGCGGGAGGTCGAGGCGATGCAACGAATATCCCTTCCACGGCACCGTCCCGGCGTTCTTGAGCCGCCACACCTTGGTCACGGTCTGGCGGGGGCCGACGCGCGTGCAGTCGGTGAGCGTGATGTCCCCGATGAACTTCGCCGAATCACCCTCGTGCGCGGGTGGGCTCCACGGCGGGCTGGTGGCGTGTATCGGGCAGTCGGCCGCCGACAGCCCGGAGTTCGACGGGCTCCCGGACGGGTTCGAGCTGTGCCCGTCGGCCCCGGAGCCACGACTGACGGCGACCGCGATGAGGACCGCCGTCACCACACCGACGGCCGCTACCGCGAGCGCGGCCGGGCGGATCCGCCGGAATCGTCCTCGGTCCTCTGGCGCGGAGGGGACCGGCCGGACGTCGCCCGCGATCTCACCGTCCGGCCGTGAGGTTCGCGACTCGGGAGCGCTGGGCGCGCTACGGCCTTCCGCGACGTTCGCGGCGGAGGCTTCGAGTCCGGCGCCCGCCGATCTGACCGCCAGGTTCGCCCTCTCCCAGCGTTCGCGGTACGCGGCCGGGTCCGCGCCGCACGCCTTGACGAACTCGACGGTGGTCTCCCAACTCGGGAGCCGGTTGCCCTTCGTCGCCTCGTGCAACGTCGTGTGTGAGATCGCCCCCGACCGGCCGGACATTTCTCGAAAAGGTGGGTTGCCGACCGATTTGCGGAGTTCTCGCAGTGCCGCCGCGAAGTCCTCGATCGCCTTCGCCCGTGCAGGCATGTCGTCCACCGGGTGAAGCTAACAGCGCTCACAGTATTCACTCAAGCTCAGGGAGTCGCGATCACGACCCCGAGGCTCGGAGGAGCGCCGGGTCCACGTCGGGAACGGCGAGTCTCGGGTTGTGGCCCGCTGCGACGACCCTCATGACGAATCCGGCGGCCTCCTCCAACTGCCGGGCGCTGCCCAGCCCGCCGACCACCGCGGCCCGTCCGCCGAGATCCCGGATCAGCGCCGCGGCGCGGTCGAGGGCATCCGGCTCGTCGCCGCAGATCGCCACGACCGGCGCCGACTCCCGCGGACCCGCGTACGGCCATGAAGCTCCGGCGAACAGGTGGAGCGCCTTCACCACGTGCGCACCGGGAGCCGCCCGAGCCACGAGTGCCGCCGCCGAGCCGGACGCCGGCTTCAGTTCACCGGTCGCGTAGTCGACCGGGTTGGTGCAGTCGATCACGGTCATGCCGGTCAACGCCCCTTGGGGGCCGCCGACGAGGGACACCGCGGCCTCCAGCCCTTCCCAGGCGACCGCGATCACGAGCGCATCGGCCCGGGCCGCGAGGCCGGCGGGGTCGGCGGCCTCCGCCGCGGGGCCGATCCGGTCGGCCGCCCTGCGGGCGTGCGCCGGGTCGCGCCCTGCCACCAGCAGTGAATGCCCGGCCGCGGCCCAGGCTCGGCCGAGCGTCACGGCGAGGTTCCCGGTGCCCAAGATCCCCAGGTTCACAGCAGTCTCCTCTTTCTCGAAAGGGCTTCCTGGGGAACGCTACGAACGAGGCTCCTACCATCCGGTAGGCGACCGATGCGAGACTGGATCAGTGATCGAGGGGTCCTGTGAGACGTTCGTCTCCGACTGCCAGGTACGCGCCGCGGCCGAGCTCATCAGTCACGCCTGGGATCCCGTCGTGCTCTCAGCCCTACGCCTCGGGCCGACGCGACGGAAGGAGCTGCTCACACGTATCGCGGGAGTCAGCGACAAGGTCCTGACCGAGGCCCTGCGACGTCTGCTGGCGCGCGGACTCGTCCTGAAAGACGGCGCCGACCAGATGTCGACGCGGGCAGGCGCGGTCTACCGGCTCTCCCCGCTGGGCGAGTCGTTCGCGAACGGGCCCCTCGCGCAACTGGCGCAGTGGGCCGCCGACAACCAGGACGATCTCATCGCCTCGTCGGTGACGTCCTGATCTGACGGCCGTCACCGTGCCCGGATGCCGTCGAGGATGAGCGAGACGACGCTCGCGGCCTCCGCCTCGATCTCGGGGGACTGCCACTCCGCGGCGTGCCTCGGATCGAGAAACCGGGTGCTCGCGTTGAAGACGGCTCGCGCGGTCGCCTCCGGATCACAGGGCGCGAAGTCGCCGCCGGCCACCCCGTCGGCGACGACGGCGCGGATCTGGTCGAGCAGGAACGCGAGATGGGACCGCGACTCGGTGCTGTGCTCCGCCGCCAGCACCCGGAAGGTGGCGAACAGTTCCGGGTCCTCCCTCGCCTTCGCCCATTTGACGGCGAACATGGCGGTGAGCAGGCCGCGTAGCCGGTCGGGCGGGGTCAGTCCGGCGTCCTGAACCGCCGCGACGAGATCGTCTCGCACCCGGTCGAGCCAGCGCCGGATCACGGCCTCGCGCAGCGCCGCCTTGGACGGGAAGTGCCGGTAGACGCTGCCGTGGCTCACCCCCAGCAGCCGCGCGACGTCGAGCACCGTGGTCTTCTCCGGACCGTGGCGGCGCAGCACCTCCTCGGTCGCCGACACGATCGTCTCCGCGTCGAGTGGCTCTCCGCGCATCGGATCTCCCTGTCGAGCTGGTACGAGGCCTCCGGGCCCCGCAGCGGAACGTACGTCAGCGGACTGACGGCAGTCAAACCATGTTCGACAGATGACAACTATTGAAATCTGTCATTTGCTGTTTGTACGGTGTGGTCATGAGCACTCCTACTGCTTCCTTCGCCGGCCGTACCGTGGCCCGGGTGGGCTACGGCGCGGCCCAGCTCGGCCGGTTGGGAGACCACCGCGCCGAGGCCGTCGCGCTGGTGCGCCGGGCGGTCGAGCTGGGCGTGAACCACGTCGACACCGCCGAGTTCTACGGCTTCGGCTTCGCCAACGCGGTGATCCGCGAAGCCGTACGCCCCGAAGACGACGTTGTCGTCGTCACCAAGGTCGGCGCCGACCCCAATCCGGGCGGGCGCCTGCCGTTGCGGATGGCGCAGCGGCCCGAACAGCTGCGGGCCAGCGTCGAGGACAACCTGCGCAGCCTCGGCGTCGACCGGCTCCCCGTGGTCAATCTCCGCCGCCTCGACTCCGGCCCGGGGCTGCGTCCCGAGGGCGACCAGGTGGTCGACCTCGACGACCAGCTCGCCGCCATGATCAACCTGCGCGACGAGGGCAAGATCGGGGCGATCGGCCTGGGCAGCGTGACCCTCGACGGCCTGCGCCGCGCCCTGCCGGCCGGCATCGTCTGCGTGCAGAACGCCTACAGCCTCGTCTCCCGGGACGACGAGGACCTGCTGCGGCTGTGCGCGGCCGAGGGCATCGCGTGGGTGCCGTTCTTCCCGCTCGGCGGGGCCTTTCCCGGTCTGCCGAAGGTCGCCGAGGAGCCGGTCGTCCACACCGTGGCCGAGTCGCTGGGCGTCACACCCGCCCAGGTCGGCCTCGCCTGGCTGCTGCACCACGCCCCGAACGTGCTGCTCATCCCCGGCACCGCCGATCCCGGCCACCTGGAGGCCAACATGGCGGCCGGCGAGATCGCCTTCGACGAGGCCACCCTTGCCGTCCTCGACGCGGTCGAGTCCCGCTCCAGCGAAGTCTCGCTCGGCTAGGGGACGGACTATGAAGGCGATCGTCTACCGCGACAACGGCGGCCCCGGCGTACTCCGGCTCGTCGAGCGTGACCTGCCCGCGCCCGGTCGCGGCGAGGTTCGCGTCCGGGTCGCCGTGTCCGGGGTCAACCCGGCCGACGTGCAGGCCCGCTCCGGCGTCACCGGCCCCAAGCGCTTCCCGGAGGTCACTCCGCACCTGGACGGCGCCGGCGTGATCGACGCCGTCGGCGAGGAGGTCGACCGGACCCGGATCGGTCAGCGGGTCTGGCTGTTCATGGCCGCCGCGGGGCGGCCCACCGGCACCGCCGCCGAGTTCACCGTCGTGCCCGCCGACCAGGCCGTCCCACTGCCCGACGAGGCCAGTTTCGACGTCGGCGCCGCGCTCGGCGTCCCCGCGCTCACCGCTCACCGCGCGCTCACCGTCGCCGAGGACGGACCGCGCCGCCTGCGGCCGGGTGCGCTCGACGGCAGGGTGGTGCTCGCCGCGGGCGGGGCCGGAGCGGTCGGGCACGCGGTGATCCAGCTCGCCCGATGGGCCGGCGCCACCGTGATCAGCACGATCAGCGGTCCGGAGAAGGCCCGGCTGGCCACCGCGGCCGGCGCCCACCACGTGGTCGACTACCGCGGGGGCGACCCGGCCGCCGAGATCCGTACGATCGCCCCGGACGGCGTCGACATCGTCGCCGAGGTGGCGCTCGGCGCGAATCTCGCGCTGGACCTCGCCGTGCTGCGCGCGCGAGGCACGATCTCGACGTACGCCAACGAAGGCGGCAGACCGGTCCAACTGAACGTGCCGCAGAACATGGTGCTGAACACACGCCTGCAGTTCCTGGTGCTCTACACGGCCGGTGCCGCGGCGCGCGCCGCGGCCGCCGAGGACGTCGCCGCCGCGGTCCGCGACGGCGCCCTGCCGGTCGGCGAGGAACACGGCCTGCCGCTGGTCCGCTTTCCGCTCGACCGCACCGCCGACGCGCACCGGGCGGTGGAGCACGGCGTGGTCGGCAAGGTCCTGGTCGACGTCACCCGATGAACCACACGCGGGACGGCGCCCGTCAATCTCAAGAAGAATCCTGAGGAGAGCGCCTGACGTGCACGTGTCCCCCGCTGGGGTACGGCGGGCGAGCCGGGACGACCTCTTCCAGGACGTAACCGCACTTCTGCGCCACGCGGCACGACGCGTGGTTGTCCACCAGGTGGAGCAGCTTGAGGAAGTCCAGGCCCTGCCCGGCGAACCTGTCGTCCGGAGGACTGTGGAGCACGACGGTCATGCGTTGAGGTCGGCGACGTCGTCGAACCGGTCGTTCATGTGAATCTCCTCCGAGAACGATACGGCGATCATCGCATTCCCTTACGACAGACGACCGGGGCATCCGGACGATCAGGAGGAGTCCTTCACGCAGTCGTCGCCCCGCATGCGGGGACCGGGGACGTCGGGACGACTGTGCGTGGGGCCCACCAGCAGGCGGGCGCTGCCCGCCGACCTGAGCACGCCCTCGTGGACGTACCAGGACCCGGGCACGGTGGCGCGATCACCGTCGGCGGTGACGAAGACCGCGTCCGGCACTCCTCTGGAGCGCAGCAGCGCGATGACCCGGTCCACGCGCTCGCCGCGGAAACCGGTGCAGTGCAGCGGTTCCCCGGGGGCGTCGACGGACGCGATCAGGGTGTACCGCTCGCCCTCCCGCCCCCGGCGTCCGAGTGTGATGTCGATCTTCTTCGTGTAGCCGACGGGGATCCTCAGGCCGATCGCACAGGGAAAGTCCGCTGTGAGGCAGCCGTCGATGGTCTCGATCGCGTCCTTACGGCGTCCCCCCTCCGCGGTCGGCTCGCCGCCGGTACGCACCGTGCCCTCCCAGATGCGGCCGACCAGACTCGGCGACGCGGGGACCAGGCGCAGCGAGACGTTCAGCCCGAGGCCGCGAAGCTGTTCCTGGTACACCTCGGGATCGGCGTAGAGGTCCCTCACCATGACGACGTAGAAGCCGTTCTCCTGCCTGATGTCGAGCGCGGCGGCGGCCGGGCCCGCGCCCAGGCCGAGGAACCCCGGCCCGGCCAGGCCGAGCGCGGCGACGAGCGCGGCCACGACGGACAGGCCCCAGCGCCTCCACCGGCGCGGGCTCCCGGGCCCCGGCTCGGCCCCGGCGGTCTCGGGCTCCTCGACCGCGTGCGACGTGATCTCCTCGAACAGTTCCCGGGCGCCCCTGGTCATCCCCGGGCCCGGCGCGGGGGCGGTTCCCGCGAGCAGGTGGTCGATGTCGCGTCTCATGACGTTCCCTTCGCCGGCTCGGTGGCGCGTACGCCGTAGGTGGCAAGGTCGGATCCGACGAGTTTCAGGTTGCGCGCCAGCCGTCGGCGCGCGCGGTGGAGGCGGAGGCGCACGGCGCCTCGGGAGCAGCCCAGCAAGGTGGCGATCTCGGCCGTGTCCAGGCCTTCCCAGCCGACCAGGGCCAGCAGCTCGCGGTCCCGCTCGCCGAGCAGCCGGAACGCCCGGCGTACGGCGTCGCGGTCGTGGCCGGCGGTGGGGGCGGGGTCCTGCCAGGCGGTGAGCTCCGCCCGGAGCCGGGTGGCGAGCGCCGTGCGCCGGGACGAGCCGCGCCGCTGGTTGGCGAGCACCCGCCGGGCCACGCCGTACAGCCAGAGCCTGGTCTCCCGCCCCTCGGGGAGCTCGTCGATGCGCCGCCACGCCGTGGTGAACGTCTCGGCGATGGCGTCCGCGGCGTCGTCGGGCGAGCCGGTGCGCCGCCACACGTAGGTCAGGAGGTCGGAGTAGTGCGCCTCGTAGATCTCCTCGAAAAGCCTTCTGCGTTCCGGGGGGCCCATGCGGCCGTCCTTCCTGTGGGAGGTCGTCGGCCCCGCACATGTCCGGCTCACCCGGACGCGTTTCAGGCTTTTTCCGGCTCAGGGCACCACGGCTTTCGAGACCAGCCGGTCTCCGCGGAAGCACAGCCGGTAGGCGAGCCGGTCGGCGTTCTTCACCGTGTAGTACAGGCAGTCCTGTCCCTCGGGCGGGACCGGCGCTCCGTCCGGCGGCCCGTCCCTGGTGAAGACGGGAAGCCCGGACCGCACGTCGTCACGCGGCGCACCCAGGCGCAGCCCCTCGTACGTCTCCCGGTCGAGGACCGAGAGGGACGAGCCGACGAAGCCGAGAGGGATCATGATCAGGGCGATCACGGCGAGCACCGCCACGGGCACCCCGGCCGCCTCCACCAGCCGCCGCCGCACCCGCCGCCTGGCGAGGGCCAGCTCCCCGGCGGCGGCGCGGGTGCCCGCACGCCCCTCCTCGGACTCCGGAACCAGGGGGTTCCCGTCGCGTCCGGCGATCGGAACTTCGGCGCAGACCTCGAAACCGCCCGCCGGGGTCGGACCGCTGCGCAGGGTCCCGCCCGCGAACCGGACCCGCTCGTCGAGTCCCACCAGCCCGGACCCTCCCGGCGCGGCCCCGGGCGGCACCCGTCCGGGCGCGCTCACCGCCGGGGCGGCGTCGTTCACCACCCGCACCCCGAACGAGGTCTCGTCCCGTACGAGCCGGACGCGCACGGTCGCACCAGGGGCGTGCCTGGCGGCGTTCGTCAGGGCTTCCTGGAGCACGCGGCGGACGGCGAGCGCCGCCATCGGGGGCAGGCCGTCGGTGCCGCTCGACCGCTCGACGACGACCGGGATGCCCGAGTCGCGGGCCCGCTCGACGAGGCCCTCCACGCTCTCCTCCCTGGGTGGCACGAGGGAGTCGTCCTCCCGCAGCACGCCGATGATCTCCCGGAGCCGGTGGGTGGCCTCCGCCGCGGCCTCCCGCAGCTCCCGTACGGCGTCGCGCTGCCGCGCGTCGAGCCCGGGATCCAGTTCGAGGGCTCCGGCGCGCACCGCGAGGAGCGTCAGGTCGTGGCCGAGCGAGTCGTGCATGTCTCCGGCGATGCGGGCTCTCTCCCGGGTCCGGGCGCGGCCCGCGACGGCCCGCTGTTCACGCTCCATCCGGTCGGCGAGGCGCCAGCCCGTGTCCACCAGTTCGGCGTACTGGCGATGCCAGCGACCGGCCAGCCACGGCAGCACCACCGCGAGCAGCAATGTGAGGAGCTGGGTGGGCCAGCCCCACAGGTCACGCAGGACGAAGGCGGACAGCGGCAGCCCGGAGAGGGCGACGGCGGCGAAGAACCACAGGGCCGCGCGCCCGCTCTCGGCCCGGCGCCCGGCCAGGTAACCGAACAGCGCCAGCGCCGCCCACGTCCAGTACAGAGGAGTCAGCATCCGCGCGTCCAGCGTCAGCGTCAGCGCCACCGGCACGGCGAGCGCGGTCAGCGGCCGGGCGCGTCCCAGCGCGGTCGCGACGGCGAACGACGGGACACCCGCGATCAGCGGTATCAGGGTCCGCCCGTCGGGGTCCAGCGCCGCCGCGGCCGGCGGCACGCACACCGCCGCCCACAGCGCGAGGTCCTGGAGTCGGGGCGTCCGCACGGCTCAGGGCCTCCGTTCGGCCGGCGCGCCGGGTGCCGCGGGCACGAGACCCGCCTCGTACGCCAGGATCGCGGCCTGGACCCGGTTCCTCAGGCCGAGGCGGGTGAGGATCTGGCTGACGTATCCCTTGACCGTCCCCTCGACGAGGTGCAGCCGCCGGGCGATCTCGGCGTTGGACAGCGCGGCCCCGACCAGCGCGAGCACCTCGCGCTCCCGCTCGGTCAGCTCGTCCAGGCGGTCGCGGGCGGTCCCCGGCACGCCGTGCGGGCGCGTACGGAGGCGGGCGATCACCTGGCGGGTGACGGCAGGGGAGAGGTACGCGCCGCCGGCGGCCACGGCACGGACCCCCGCGATGAGTTCCCGGGGATCGCCCGACTTGAGCAGGAACCCGGAGGCCCCGGAGCCGAGCGCGCTCGTCACGTACTCGTCCTCGTTGAACGTCGTGAGCATCACGACCGCGATCTCGGGGAGGACGCGCCGCAGCTCGGCGGCCGCTCCGAGCCCGTCGAGCCGCGGCATCCGCACGTCGAGCAGGCAGATGTCCGGGCGGTGCCGCAGGGCGAGGTCCACGGCCTCGCGCCCGTCGGCCGCCTCGGCGGTCACGTCGATGTCGCCGGCCGTGCCGAGGATGCTCCTGATGCCGGCCCGGATCAGCGCCTCGTCGTCCGCCAGCAGGACCCGGATCATGTCTGACCTCATGTCGGGGACGCTACCGAAGCGCGCGGCGGGCGAGCACGGTGCGGGTGAGCACGGTGCGGGTGAGGCGGGCGGCCACGACGGCGACGGCGGCCAGCGCCCCGGTGGCGGCCCAGACGTACAGCGCGGGCCAGACATACGTCAGCTGGTCCAGCGTGCCCACCCGGTTCAGCAACAGCCCGGCCAGGTCCGCGAGCCCGAGATAGAGCGCGAGAGGCAGCGCGTACGGGACCAGCCGCGCGGCCAGCCGCCATGCGGGCCTGCCCGTACGGCGGCGCGCCCAGCCGCCGGAGCGCAGCACCCCCGCCGCGCCGAGCGCGAGGTTGAGCAGCGACAGGCCGGCCAGCCAGTAGTCCGCCGACATCGTGAAGGGCGTCGCGTCCGTGTCCGGCCTGCCCTCGATCATCCCGGTGACGCCGTCGCTGATGATCAACGCGTCGTCCCCGGAGACCATGCCGGTGTTCGTGACGACGGCGATGCCGTACCCGCTCGCGGGCAGGATCGTCTGCGCCGAGTTGTGCGTCAGCAGCCAGCCGGTGTGCCGCAGCATGGGGGCTCCCCCGCCGGTCCGGCCGGCCGACCAGCCCATGCCGTACGTGCTGCCGCCCACGCCCGAGGGGGCCTGGGCCGTCCTGACGGTGCCCGGCGGGAGGACGTGACCCGCGCCGTCCTGCGCGATCAGCCATCTGGCCATGTCGTTGGCGGTGCTGACGACTCCGAAGGAGCCGTTGACGAACCACTTCGGATGCGCACGCCCGATCAGCCGGCCGTACGCCCGGACGTACCCGGCGCCCGCGCCGGGGAACTCCTCCGTCGTGTTCACCGTCCGGGTGGACGTCATGCCGAGGGGGGTGAGCACCGCGGCGGCCAGGAAGTCGGCGAACGGCATCCCGGACACCACCTCGGCCAGCCGCGCCGCGACCGCGTAGTTGGGGTTGTGATAGATCATCCGGGTGCCCGGCGTCGCGGCGAGCGGGGCGTTCCGGAGCATCGCGACGGCGTTTTCAAGGTCGTCCGGCGCGGGGAGCGTCAGTTCGGGAAAGGTCCGGTCGCTCATGCCCGAGGTCTGCTGGAGCAGTTGCCGCACGGTGATCGCACCGGCCCGGGGATCGGCCATCGTGAAGTCCGGCAGGTACCGCCGCACCGGGGCGTCCAGGTCGATCCTGCCCTCGTCGGCGAGGCGGAGCACCGCCAGGGCGGTGAACGACTTGGAGATCGAGGCGAGCGGCATCGGCGTGTCCGCGGTGATCGTCTCGCCGCCCGCCGTGTGCCCGTGCCCGGCGGCGTACACCACCCGATCGCCGCGGACGACCGCCACCATTGCGCCGGGCAGGCCGGTCCGCCGCATGTACGACCGCACGTACCGGTCGATCGCCGCCGATGTCACCTCGCCCGGCCGCTCGGCGACGGCCCCCGCCGCGGTGCTCGCCGCCGCTGTTCCCACTACCGCCGTCCCTGTCAGTGTCGACAGCAGGCCGGCGACCGCGGCGATTCTCCGTGTCCGCACCGTCTTCTCCCCGATCTCTCACGTGTACGCAGGTCACGTACGGTATGAGCCCTCAGGGGGGCGGCACAGCGGACGATCGGAAGGTCTCTCACCCGACTTTCGTCAGGTGTTCAATGGCGCCACAGCCGGCGGAGGAAGGAGCGCCTGGCCGGGGCGGGCGGGGGAGCGGGTTCCGTCTCGGCGGCCCGATCGGCGACCGGGTGGGCGGCCCGCCATCCGGCGGCGACCTCGTCCACGTCGATGAGCGGCTGCACGACCGGTGGGCCCGACAGGGGCCTGCGGTAGCTCTCGCGGATCCTGTCGTTCATCTCCCCGGCGATCTGGCGCGCCTCGGTCTCGGTCCGCGCGCCCAGCGCCGCCGCCCTGGCCTCCTCGGCCTCCTTGCGCAGCGCCAGCGTCTCCGGCAGCGGGAACGACAGGTTCTCCGCCCGCATCTTCTGCTTGATCCACCACATCTCGTCGTACGGCTCGCCCGCGCCGGGGATGGGCTTGCCGGCGCCCGGCAGGTTGTCGAACTCCCCGCGCTCGGCGGCCTCGCGGATCTGCCGGTCGATCCACGACTCGAAGCTCGTCCCGAGGGGTCTGCGGTCCGTCACGGCCTCACCTCGCACGGTCTCGCACGGTACGGTCGGCATCCTCCCCGCAGGATAACCGGGGCTCCGCCGGCCGCCCGCGGCGCCGTTCGCCTCACGGCATCGTCTCGTGGCCGGGCTGCCCGGGGGTGCGGCGCTGCTGTTTGAGCTCCGCCTCGAAGAGATGGCGGCGGCCGCCGGCCAACTCGTCACGCGCCTGTCGCTCCAGCTCCTGGAAGAGCGTGTAGTAGCCGTCGTCGTACTCCTCCACGATCTGGAAGGTCCAGCGCCCCTGGAGGACGTTGCGGCCGATGAGCTCGCGTTCGATCCGGTCGGCCCACTTGTCGTGCCCGGCCTGGCGCAGCAGCCGTACGGCGTCGTCCAGCTCGAAGTCCGCCGTGCCGGTGAGCTGGTGGAAGGCGTACAGGTGGCCCCTGGCGCGGTGGATCGTCTCCAGCGCCTTGCTGAGCCTGCCCAGCGCGTCGACGGTGACGTCGTCGAGACCGGGTGGCCGGCGGTGGCCCGGATCGGGCCGGGCAGGGAGGTCCTCACGGGATTCGTCGCGTTCGGTCATGTCCCCACCGCTACCCGCCGCGCCCGCCTCTCTACCGGCGTCTCTATCGGCGTCTCTGCCGGTCACGACGCGGCGTCATCCGGAGGCGCGGATCACGGCGAGCACGCGGGACAGGTCGCGTGACGACAGCAGGAGCTTGTACATGATCGCGGCCTCGAACAGCAGCAGCAGGGCCGCCGCGCCGACGGTCACCGGTACGATCGCACCGGTCAGCGGCCCGACGATGAACACCGCCATCTGGAACTCGATGCCGCTCATCAGATGGGTACGGACCCGGTGCGCGCGCAGCCACTCACGCAGCCGCGGATACCAGGAGAAACGGGTGCGGAACTCCTCCTGCAGGTCCACGGCCGCGGCCAGGCGGACCCTGATCTCGTCCGGGTCGTCCTCGGGGTCGTCGCGCAGCAGCGCCAGTGGAAGGGGCGCGGGGCCGCCGGACGACTCGCAGTAGGCCCGCCGCACCCTGCGCCGCATCTCCCGGCGGACCTTCGCAATCTGCAGGGCGTCGACGTAGCGGAGCATGTCGAGGAACACCACCGTGATGCCCAGCAGCGGGTAGACGTCCTCGCCGGTCACGCGGTACTGCCCCCAGACCAGCGCGACGGTGCAGGTCAGCACCCTGATCCGGTCGAAGACGTAGTCGAGCCAGCCGCCGAGGACGGTGCCCGTCCCCTTGAGCCGGGCGATCTTCCCGTCCATGCAGTCGAGGACGAAGCTCAGGTGGTAGAGCACGGCCCCCGCGACCAGCCACGGCCACTCCGCCCGCAGGAAGCACCAGGCCGACCCGAGGCCGAGGGCGAACGCGCCCCAGGTGATCTGGTTGGGGGTGACGGACGTGCGGTTGGCGGTTCCGACGACCAGCCGGCCGGCCAGGGGATCCACCAGGAACACGGTCCACCAGGCGTCTCGCGCCTTGTACGTCTGCGAGCGTACGTCTTGGAATGTGAACGTCATTTCGGGGGGCTTTCTGGTTGTCTGGCAAGTCGCGGGAGAAATGTCCAGGCCGAGCGCGTGTGGGTCGTCGCCCGGACGCGGGTCGCCGGCGCCGAGCAGGGCGACCGTCGGCAGGAGAAGAGTCCTGAGCATGCCCATGCCCTCAGGTCGGCATTTCTTCGGAATTCTTCGGTGTTCTTTTTCCCGCTACTCATCAAAGCACCCGTCGGCCGCCTTCCGCGACTTTTTCCCGGGGTGCCCGGGCATGCGAAATCACTGAATAGTGATAAATCTGGATTTAATCGGCCGGGCGCGTGAGGCCGGCGTCAGACCGGCTCAGACCGGTCCGCCGACGCCCCGGGCGAGGGGAGCGCGCCAGCCGTACCGCATGGCGAGGATGCGGAGCGCGAAGGCGAGCACGGCCGAGGAGAGGGTGGCGGCGAATCCGCGGATGTCCAGCGCGTACAGGACGGCCATCGCCGTCGAGCCGAGCATCGCCGGCACGGCGTAGAGCTGGCGGTCGTAGAGCAGGGTCGGCATCTCGCCGGACAGGACGTCGCGGATGACACCGCCGCCGACCGCGGTGCAGACGCCGAGCAGCACGGCGTGCAGCGGCGAGAGGCCGTACGCCAGCGCCTTGGCGGTGCCGACCGCGCAGAACAGGCCGATGCCCGCCGCGTCGAAGACCAGCACGCCGGGCATCGCCCGCTCGACCTGCGGATGCCAGAAGAAGGCGATGGCGGTGGCCGCGATCGGCACGAGGAGATATCCGGTGTCCCGGAAGGCGGCGGGCTGCACGCCGATGAACAGGTCGCGCGTGATCCCGCCGCCGACGGCGGTGAAGAACGCCAGTACCGCCATGCCGACCACGTCGAGCCGTTTGCGTACGCCCTGCAGCGCGCCGGAAAGGGCGAAGACGAAGATTCCGGCGAGGTCGAGGGCGGGAGTCACAGGTGTGGAGTCTCCCACACGGCTCTCACGCGGCTCTCAGTGGCCGACAGGCCTACCTGGGGTGCGTCACCCCTCCAGGCCGCCCGAGGTCGGGGAGGGGGACGCGGAGGGGGCCGGGGAACCGGCCGGCAGGGCGCTGCCGCGCTTCCACTGGGTCCAGTTCAGCTGCCAGTAGCTCCAGCCGTTGCGCCAGTCGAGCTTGCGCTTGGTGCCGGTGACCTGGACGACGTCGCCGCGCTGGCTGATGCCGTAGAACCACTTGGCCCCGGCTGGGGTGGCCCGCACGCAGCCGTGGCTCTGGTTCGACTTGCCGAGGAACTGGTAGTCGCCCGCGCTCTGGTGGACGTACTCGCCGCTGTCGGAGATCCGGACCGCCCAGGGGATCTCCAGCTTGTAGTAGAGCGGGTCCTTCGGGTCGGTGACGCCGAGCCAGGACGAGGTCATCGTCTCGACCCGCTTCTTGCCCATGGCCAGGTGGACGCCGCTGGTCGTCAGGTAGACGTCCACGCCGTTCTTGACCATGCCGCCGCGGCCCGCGCTGATCGGGATCGTCTTGGCGAGCTTGCCGTCGCGGCGGACCTTCATCACGTGCTTCTTCGTGTCGACGACCGCGATGTTGGCGGTGCCGACCGCGAAGCGGCGCGAGACGTCCTTGGCGGCCTCGTTGCCGGGGATCCGGCTCAGCAGGGCCTTGAAGAGCACCTTCTGGTGCGGCTTCCAGTACGTCTTGGTCCGGTAGACGACCTTGCGGTCGGAGACCCAGCGCCACGCGCCCTCGACCGGCTTCTCGGCCTGGACCAGCAGCACGGACTCCGCGGCCGCCCGGTCGCGTACGGCCCGGTCGAAGGTGACGATGATCGGGAAACCGACGCCGACCCGCTCGACCTTCTCGCCCATCGGCGTGATGTCGGCGATGCCCAGCTTCGGCTTGCCCGCCCTGCGCGCCGTCCTGGACGCCGCGTGCGGCGCGAGCCCGGCGGCGGTCCCGGTGGCTTCGGTGGCCTGCGCGGCCGGGGTCTGTGTGGCCGCGGTCTGTGCCGCCGCGGTCTGTGCTGCTTCGGTCTGTGGGGCTGTGCCTTCCGCCGAGCAGGCCGTTGCGACGGCGATGGCGGCGACGGTCAGTGTGACGTGGGCCGCCCGCCGGAGGATGTTCACGGTCTACTCCTCAAAGAGGGTTTCACTGCGATTTGCACTCTCTTGGAACGTATGAAAAGCCGGTTTTGTGCGTCCGAGACCATAACGATCAAGTAACTGTCGGGGCCGGGCGATACGGTCGGCGCATGTGTTGTCAGAGGGGCCACCGTGGTTGAGCGCGCGTACGGCAGACAGGCTCCACCCACGGAGAGCACGGTCGAGTCCGAGGACTGGGACAGCCGGGACCTGTCGGGGGAGAGCCACCGCAGGGTGGAGTTCACCGACGTCGACATGACCGAGGCGTCGAGCCGGGGCGCTGAGTTCTTCGAGTGCGTCTTCCGGGACGTGCGGTTCAACGTGTCCACGCACACCGACTCGGCATTCGTGAGCTGCACGTTCGTCCGGTGCTCGTTCTTCGACGCCACCTTCACGGGGTGCAAGCTCGTCGGCAGCGTCTTCGAGCGCTGCGGCCACGACCTCATGAAGGTGGAGGGCGGTGACTGGTCGCTGACCGCCCTGCCCGGCGCGGACCTGCGCCGCGCGTCCCTGACCGGCGTGCGGATGCGCGAGGCCGACCTGACCGGAGCCAACTGCGCCGGGGCGACGATCCGCGGGGTGGACCTGTCCGGCGCGTGGCTGCACCGGGCCGACTTCTCCCGCTGCGACCTGCGCGGCAGCGACCTGTCCGCGCTCGATCCGCGCACGGCCGAGATCGCGGGCGCCGTCGTCGACCCGCATCAGGCGATCGTCGTCGCCACGTCGCTCGGCCTGGAGGTGCGCTGACGGGAAGTCCGGGAACCGTGGTGATAACCGTACGCACCCGGGGGTAGCGAGCAGGGGTAGAGCGACCACGTCGCACGAGGCCTTACAACCACGAGGGCGTACACGTGAGTGCGAGTCACGGGAGGAGACCGGGGTGCGGGACAGGGATCGCTGGGTGCTGACCGACGGGGAGTGGACGGCGAGCGCGAGCGAACGTGACCGCACGGTCGCCGACCCCGCGACCGGGGAGCCGCTGGGCGACTTCCCCGCGGGCTGCGCCGAGGACGTGGAGCGCGCCGTCGACTCGGCCCGCCGCGCCCAGGCGGCCTGGGCCCGTACGGCGCCCGCCGAACGGGCGGCGTGCCTGCACCGGATCGCCGGGCGGATCGAGGCCCGCGCGGACGAGCTCGCCGAACTGGTGACCAGGGAGATGGGCAAGCCGATCGGCGACAGCCGCGGCGGCGTGGCGGCCGGCGCCGGCACGCTCAGGCAGTACGCCGAGCTGGGGCCGCTGCACCGGGGGCGCAGCCTGCAGGGCGGCTGGGACGCCACCGACCTCATGGTGCACGAGCCGCGCGGCGTCGTGGCGGTGATCACGCCGTGGAACGACCCGGTGGCCATCGCCTGCGGGCTCGTCGGGGCGGCCGTCGTGACCGGCAACACCGTCGTCCACAAGCCGTCCGAGCGCACGCCGCACACGGGGGCGCTGCTCGCCGGGCTGATGGCGGAGGAGCTGCCGCCGGGCGTGCTCACCATGGTGCCGGGCGACCGGCACGCGGGGGAGGCGCTGGCCGCGCATCCGGGGATCGACCTCGTCGCGCACGTCGGCTCGACCGCCGCGGGCCGCGCCATCGCCGCGGTCGCCGCGCGCACCGGCGCGAAGACCCTGCTGGAGAACGGCGGCAAGGACCCGCTGATCGTGGACGCCGGAGTGGACGCGAAGTGGGCGGCGGGGCAGGCCGCGACCGGCTGCTTCGCCAACGCCGGGCAGATCTGCACCTCCGCCGAGCGCGTCTACGTCCACCGGGACGTCGCCGAGGAGTTCCTCGCGGCACTCGTGCAGCGGGCCGAGGAGCTGCGCATGGGCCCCGGCCTGAACGAGGAGACCACCCTCGGGCCGCTGGTCGACCGGGCGCAGCGCGACATCGTGGACCGGCACGTGCGCGGCGCGATCGAGGCCGGCGCGCGGCTGCTGACCGGCGGGTACGTCCCCGAGGGTCCCGGGGCCTTCTATCCGCCGACCGTCCTGGCCGACTGCACCGAGAACATGGACGTCATGTGGGAGGAGACGTTCGGCCCGGTCGCGGCGGTGCGGGTGGCCGGGTCGTTCGACGAGGCGCTGGAGCTGGCCCGCGAGTCGCGGTACGGCCTCGCCGCCACGGTCCTGACGCCGTCGATGGCCAACGCCCAGCGGGCCTGGCGGGAGCTGCCGGTGGGCACCGTGAAGATCAACGCCGTGTTCGGCGGGGCGCCGGGCGGCGCCGCGCAGCCGCTGCGCGGCAGCGGGCACGGTTTCGGCTACGGCCCCGAGCTGCTCGACGAGATGACCCACACCAAGGTCGTCCATCTCAGTCCGCTGGCCTGATTCCACCGCTCCGGTCCGCCGGTGGGCCGACGACGCCTCCCGCTTGACTTCAGGTGCACCTCAACCGGCACTGTTGACCCCATGAACTCAAGTCGGGAGGCCGCGCCATGAGCCTCTTCCTGCACGGCACCGTCGCGGAGATCGAGCAGGTCGCCGAGCGCATGCGCCGCGTTCGCATCGCCGGGCCCGGCCTGCGCGGCCTCACCTGGAAACCGGGCAACCACATCCGGGTACGGGTGGGCGACCCGCGCTCGCCGCGCTCGTGGCTGCGTGGGCTGCTGCGCACCTACTCGATCTGGCAGTACTCGCCCGACGGGCATCTCGACCTGTGCGTCCTCGACCACCCCTCGGCTGGGCCGGGAGCGCTGTGGGCGAGGGAGGTTCGCGTCGGAGATCCGTTCGCGTTCCTCGCCCCGCAAGGCAGGTTCGTGGTGCGTGCGGACGCGCCGTACCACCTCTTCGCCGGAGACGAGACCGCGGCCGGCGCGTTCGGGGCGATGCTGCGCGCCCTGCCTCCGGCCGCGACCGTGTACGGCGCGATCTCCGCGGAGAGCCCCGGGGACCGTCTTCCCCTGGAGCGGGCCGACCGCCTCGGCTGGTCCTACCGGCCGGCCGATCTCGTCGGCGCGATCCGCTCGCTGGACCTCCCCGCCACGCCGGGCGTCGCCTACCTGGCCGGGCAGGTCCGTGACTGCCAGGCGGTGCGCGACCATCTCGTCCGGGAACGCGGCTGGTCGCGCGGAGACATCGTGATGAAGCCCTTCTGGGCTCCCGGACGGCGGGGCATGGACTGACGGGCACGGACTGGCGGGCACGGACTGGCGGGCTCGCCAGGCTTGACCCGACATTGGGCGTGGGCGGCGTGATCGGCGCGGACGCGCTGCCTACCGTCTTCCTCGTAGGGATCCGTGACCTCGGGGGAGACTCATGATCATCTTCTCGGCCGCCGCCGCTCTCGCCGCGACGCTGATCGCCGGACCGGCCGCGTTCGCCGACCCCGGGCCGTCCGCGGCCCTCTCCGGCACCAACGGCGGCACCACCGCTGACAGGACGGGCGGGCAGGCGCCGGCGCAACAGCCCGACACGGTGGTCGGCGACCCCGGATACGGCCCCTCAGGCCCGGACGACAACACCGGGGACGGCACCGGTTACAGCCCGGCGTACGCACCGGCCACCGTGCCGGCCGCCGTGCCGGTCGTCGCGCCCGCCTCCTTCACCGGACAGTCCAGCCAGGCCGGCCAGCCCGAGCAGGCCGTCTACCACCTGAAGGGCAAGGACGGCGTGCGGCACGACGTGGTGGTCGTCCCGATCTCGGACGACCCCTCCAAGCCGATCGCGCTGCCCGACTTCGGCTTCCAGAAGTTCAAGGTGACGGACAAGCCGCGCACCCACCGGCCGCGCGCCCACGCGGCGCGGCGGCACCAGGGTAGGAAGCATCACCACGGCGGCAGGGCGCACCGCCGCCGCTGACGTACGCTCCAGCGCGAGAGGCGCCCTCTCACGCGGCCTTCTCACGCGCCCTTCTCACGAGCCCTCTTGGGTCGTCTCCTGCCGGGCCGCGACGGTGGCCTCGATGCTCCGGCCGAGGAAGCGCCCGATGACCCGGCGCTCCTCCGGGGTGAACTCTTCGAGCGCCGCCGACATCCGCCGTCCGAGCGGTGCGAAGAACCGGCCCGCGAGGGCCGCCGCCTGCTCGTGCATGGCGAGTTCCACCTTGCGCCGGTCGCCGGTGCTCCGATGCCGCGTGAGATGGCCGGCCTGCTCAAGCCGGTTGATCAGGGCGCTGGTGGCGGGCGCGCTCAGGTTGAGCGCCGCGCCCAGTGCCCCGGGGGTCAGCGGCCGCCCCTCACGTGAGGCGTCCATGATCACGGTGAGCGCGTCGAGGTCCGTGCGGTGCAGTCCGTGGTCGACGGCGAACTTCTCGGCGAACCGGTCCACCTCGACGTTGAGACGCCGCATCAGGTTCATCAGCTCGAAGGGATCGATGGTCTCCTCGGCCACACGCACCACCTCCCGCGTTGCCAACCACCCCCGGCTCCACCTAATCTTTCCACGGTAGAAATATTCCACGGCCTGAAATATTTCACCATGGAAAGAGACGGCGGATGAGGCGAGCAGATACTAGTGGATGGGCGGCGCTCTGGGGTCCCCGGGGCAAGTGGCTCGCGGTCGTCCTGGCGATCGTCGTCTCCGGTCTGGCCCTGGCGCTCGGCGGCGCGTCGAAGGTGAACACCGACCCGGCCGCCGCGCTGCCCAGGGGCGCGGAGTCGGCCACGGTGGCCCGGCTGCAACAGCGGCTGCCGAGCGGCCAGCTCGCGCCGGCCCTGGTCGTCTACAGCCGTGATGGCGGGCTGTCTCCGCAGGACCGGGCGTCGATCGACGCGGACGCGCGGCGGCTCACCGCGCTGGCGGCGGGCGGGCGGGTGCCGCCGCCCGTCTACTCGGACAAGGGCGACGTGGCGCTGCTGAGCGTGCCGCTGCGCGGCGCACTGCCGCTCGCGGATCTCACCGACGCCGTACGGAAGGTCAGAGAGGAGGCCGCGGCTGGCCTGCCCGCGGGGGCGCGGGCGCAGGTCACCGGCCCGGCCGGGTTCAAGGTCGACCTCGCGGCGGTGTTCGACGGCGCGAACCTCACCCTGCTGGCGGTCACCGCGTCGGTCGTCGCGCTCCTGCTGCTGATCACCTATCGCAGTCCGTGGCTGTGGCTGGTCCCCCTCGGCGTCATCGGCGTCGCCGACCAGGTCGCGGCCAAGATCGTCGCCGTGCTCACCCGCACGGCCGGGCTGACCGTGGACGACTCGACCCTCGGCATCACCTCCGTGCTGGTGTTCGGCGCGGGCACCAACTACGCGTTGCTGCTCATCGCCCGCTACCGGGAGCAGCTTCGCGTCCACGACGACCGGCACCTGGCCATGGCGCGGGCCGTCCGCTCGGCGGCCCCGGCCGTCCTGGCCAGCTCGGCGACGGTCACGCTCGCCCTGGTGACGCTGGTCCTCGCGGACTCGCCGGCCGTACGCGGCATCGGGCTGGCCGGGGCGATCGGCATCGTGACCGCCGTCTGCTACGCCCTGCTGGTCCTGCCCGCCGCGCTCGTGCTGTTCGGCCGAGGGCTGTTCTGGCCGTTCGCCCCGAAGACGGGGCAGCCGGACCCGGCCCGCGACGGAGTCTGGGCGCGCGTGGGCGGCGCGGTGTCGCGGCGGCCCGCCCTGATGACCACGGTGAGCGTGGCCGTGCTGGCCGTGCTGGGCCTGGGCGTCGCCGGGCTGAAGGTCGGCCTGTCGCAGACGGAGCAGTTCCGGGAGAAGGTGGAGGCCATCGCGGGGCAGGAGACGCTCGGCCGCGCCTTCCCGGCCGGGAGCGCGCAGCCGCTCGTGCTGATCTCCCGCGCCTCCGCGGCCGAAGAGGTCGAGGCCGCCGCCTCGCGGGTGCCCGGGGTCGTGCGGGTCACGCCGGGCGACCGGACCGCCGAGTACGCCCGGGCCGACGTGGTGCTACGGGCGGAACCGGGCACGGAGGCCGCCTTCTCGGCGGTCCGCGCGCTGCGCGCCGCGGTGCACGCCGTGCCCGGCGCGCAGGCCGTCGTCGGCGGGCAGCCGGCCGTCGACCTGGACGAACGCGACGCGGCCACGCGCGACCAGAAGCTGATCATGCCGCTCGTGCTGGGAGTGGTGCTGCTCGTCCTGCTCGCCCTGCTCCGCTCGGTGGTCGCGGCGGTGACGCTGGTGCTGACCGTGATCGCGAGCTTCGGGGCGAGCTTCGGGGCGGGCTGGTTCGCCTTCAGGCACCTGTTCGGCTTCCCGGCGCTCGACCTCGACGTCCCGCTGCTGAGTTTCCTGTTCCTCGTGGCGCTGGGGATCGACTACAACATCTTCCTCGCCACCCGGGCCAGGGAGGAGGCGGCGGAGCAGGGCACCCGCGAGGGTGTGGTCACCGCCCTAGCGGTGACCGGCGGGGTCATCACGAGCGCCGGGGTCCTGCTCGCGGCGGTGTTCTCCGTGCTCGGCGTGCTGCCGCTGATCACGCTCACCCAGATCGGGGTGATCGTCGGGTTCGGCGTGCTGCTCGACACGGTCCTCGTGCGCAGCGTGCTCGTCCCCGCGCTGGTCACGCTGCTGGGCGACCGTTTCTGGTGGCCCGGCGACCCCGCCGCCGGGGCGACGCCCACGCGCACGCCCGTACGGCAGGCGGAGGCGGCCCGCCCCTGATCACCGTACGGCCGGTCGCCCTGCGAGCACGCCCACGAATGTGGCGGCCGCGGCGCTGCTGAGGCCGATGACCCAGCCCACCGGTCCGAGGGGTCGGCACCCGAAGACGGTGCTGACCCCCGGCACCGTGACGATGAACCCCAGGACGGCGAGCGACGACAGGGCGGCCAGCGCGATCACCCGGTCCCGCCCGCCCTCCACCATCGTCTGCATGAGCTGGGCCGACACGAGCGCGACGAGACCGATCGTGTTCGCCCGCGTGCGGGTGCCGCTGAAGCGGCCGGCGAGCCACGCGACCGTGGCCGCGCCCGCCGTCACCGCGGCCCGCAGGTAGATGTCGCGGGTCAGCGACGCGCCCAGCGACGCCTCGGGGCCCTCGGCGAGCAGTCTCTCCGGGTCGGTCGAGGCCGGCGGCCGTACGGCGACCACCATGGCCGGCACCATGTCCGTGAGGAGGTTGACCAGCAGGAGCTGCCGGGCGTTGAGCGCGCTGCCGCCGGCGAGCAGGGAGGACCCCACGGTGTAGGCGATCTCGCCGATGTTGCCGCCGAGGAGGATGCTCAGCGAGTCGCGCACCGAGCTCCACATCGCCCGGCCCTCGACGATGGCGTCCACGATCGTCTCGATGCGGTCGTCGGTCACGACGAGGTCGGCGGCGGCCCGGGCGGCGGGGGTGGCCCGCGAGCCCAGGGCGATGCCGACGTCGGCGGTGCGGATGGCAGGCGCGTCGTTCGCGCCGTCGCCGGTGACGGCGACGACCTCTCCGGCCCGGCGCAGGCAGGTGACGATCCTGGCCTTGTGGGCGGGGGTGGCCCGGGCGAAGACCGACACCTCGGGTAGCACCTTGGTCAGCGTCTCGTCGTCGAGCTCGTCCAGCGCCGGGCCGGTCATCACCCGCCCGCCGTTCAGCGCGTTCAGCTCGACCGCGATCGCCTCGGCGGTGCTGGGGTGGTCGCCGGTGACCATGACGACCCTGACCCCGGCCCGCATGAGGCGGCCGACGCTCTGCGCGGCCGTGGGCCTGACCGGGTCGGCCAGGCCCAGGAAGCCGAGGAAGCACAGCTCCTCGATGCGCGACTCGTCCAGGTCGCTCCGGTCGGACGCGGGCCGCTGCGCGACGGCGAGCACCCGGTAACCCTGCCGGGCCAGCCGCTCCACCTCCTGCTCCAGCTCCAGCCGTACGGACTCGTCGCAGGGCACCGCACCGGTCTCGCGGTGGACCGTGGTGCAGTGGGTGAGCACGACCTCGGGGGCGCCCTTCACGCTGAGCAGGTGGCCGTGCTCGGTCCGGCCGAGCACGGCGTGGTATCCCCGGCCGGGCTCGAACGGCATCTCGTCCACGCGTTCCCAGTGTTCGAACCCCTCCTCGGGGATGACCTCCAGCCGGTGGGCGCCCTCCAGCACGGCGCGGTCGGTCGGGTGGGCGATCACCCGCCCGGCGCCGGACCGGGGGCTCGCCCGCACGGCCGCGGCGAGGACGCGCCGCAACGCGACGTCCGCGTCCGCCGCCTCGACCGGGCGGCCCGCGCGTCCGTCGGAGATGTGACGCAGGCTGATCCGGCCCTCGGTCAGCGTGCCCGTCTTGTCGAAGCACAGCACGCCGACCCGGCCCAGGGCCTCGATCGTGGACGGGTTGCGCACCAGGGCGGCCCGCCTGGACAGCCGCCGGGCGGCGGCCAGCTCCGCCACGGTCGCCACGAACGGCAGCCCCTCGGGCACGGCGGCGACCGTCAGGCTGACGGCGGGGGTCAGCGCCTGGGCGAGGGACCGGCCGCGCAGGAGGTCGGTCACGAGCAGCACCAGCCCCGAGGCGATCGAGAGCGGGAGGATCCGCCGGCTCAGCTCCCGCAGGCGCAGCTCGACACCGGTCGGCGGGCCGGGCTCGCCGGCGAGGCGGGCGCTGCGCCCGGCCTCCGTCAGGTCGCCGGTCGCGACGATCACCGCCCGGCCGCTGCCGGCCGCGACCGTCGTCCCCTGGTAGACCATCGAGACGCGGTCGGCGACGGCCGCCGCCATGGTCGGCGCGGCGGTCTTGGCGACCAGCTGGGACTCCCCGGTGAGGCTGGACTCGTCGAGCTCCAGCCCGACCGCCTTGATGACGCGGGCGTCGGCGGGCACGGCGTCGCCCGCGCGCAGCTCGATGACGTCGCCGGGGGCGAGGTCGTCCTTGGAGGCCTCGACCACCCCTTCGGGCCGGCGCAGCCGTACGAGGACCTCGGTCGACTCGGTCAGGCGGTGCAGCGCCTGGTCGGCCTTGAACCGCTGCACCCCGCCGAGGAACGCGTTCACGACCATGACACCGCCGATCAGCACCGCGTCCAGCATCGAACCGACCATGGCGGAGATGCCCGCACCGGTGGCGAGGGCGGGCGTGAGCGGGTTGGCGAGCTCCTCCACGGTGGCCCGGGTGAGCGAGTGCGGCCGTTCCTCCTCCTCGGGCGCGGCCTGCGCGCGCCGCTGCTCCGCCTCCTGCCCGGCGATGCCCTGGGGCGAGGAGTCGAGCCGGGAGAGCACCTCCCGGGCGGACATGGCGTGCCACGGGGTGGTGTCGGCGCGGGGCGGGACAGGGATCCGGCCCGCGCCGCGCCCGGCCCACTCGCCGAGCGCGATGGCGGCCCCGGAGACGGCGGCGCCCGCGATCTGCGCCCGCCGCAGGGCCGTGCCGGCCGGG
>QFZU02000162.1 GCA_003260025.2 Microbispora triticiradicis
CGCCGGACCGCGGCCGGGGGCCGCGCGGGGCCGCCGCACGCAGGGCCGGCCGGGTGGCAACGGCTGGTCAAGGCCGTCTTCGACCGGCTGGTGGCCACCGTGGCGCTGGTCGTGCTGGCCCCGCTGCTGACCGCCGTCGCGATCGCCGTACGGGTGAGCGGGCCGGGCCCGGCCCTGTTCCGGCAGCGGCGGGTGGGCCGGGACGGCGCCGAGTTCACGATCCTCAAGTTCCGCACGACGCACCGCGACGCGGAGGCCCGCAAGGTCGAGCTGACCAGCGACGCCCGAGGCGTGCTGTTCAAGGTGCGCAGGGATCCCCGCGTCACCCCGCTCGGCGCCCTGCTGCGGCGTTACTCGATCGACGAGCTGCCGCAGCTCCTCAACGTGCTGCGCGGGGACATGTCGCTCGTCGGGCCGCGCCCGCTGCTGCCGGAGGAGGTCGCGCGGTACGGCGGCGTACGCGGGGGGCTGCCGGTGCGCCCGGGGATGACCGGACTGTGGCAGGTTAACGGCCGATCTGACCTGTCATGGGAGGAATCGGTACGGTTGGACCTGCGTTATGTCGAGAACTGGTCTCTCAGGCTGGATCTGCAGATCCTATGGAGGACATGGGCCGCGGTCGCACGCGGGGCGGGAGCGTACTGAAGATGACGATGCGGGACGACCATTCCCTCGCGGGGGAACTGGCGTCGGAGGCGGGGGAACGGCTCCTGGAGCTGCGCGCCCGCCTCGGGTTCGAGGACGGCCGGGCGTTGAAGGACGCCGGTGACCAGACCTCGCACCGGTTCCTGATGGACGCCCTGCGGCGGCTCCGCCCGGACGACGCCGTGCTGTCGGAGGAGGCGACCCGCGAGGAGCGGATGGATCCCCGGCGGCTGTCGGCCGAGCGCGTCTGGATCGTCGACCCCCTCGACGGCACGCGCGAGTTCTCCGAGGAGGGCCGCGCCGACTGGGCCGTCCACGTCGCGTTGTGGGAGCGGGGCTCCCTCGGCGCGGGCGCCGTCGCCCTGCCCGCACAGGGTCGTACGCTCACGACGGCGGCTCCGCCGGAGCTGCCGGAGAAGGCGCGCGAGCCGTTCCGCGTCGCGGTCAGCCGCACCCGGCCGCCGGAGTTCGTCCGCGACCTCGCCGCCCGCCTCGGCGCGGAGCTCGTCCCGATCGGCTCGGCCGGCGCGAAGATCGCCGCCGTGCTCACGGGAGAGGTCGAGGCGTACGTCCACGCCGGAGGTCAGTACGAGTGGGACTCGGCCGCGCCTGTCGCGGTCGCGCTCGCGGCGGGGGCCCACGCCAGCAGGATCGACGGCTCACCCCTGACCTACAACCAGGGTGACCCCTCACTCCCCGATATCCTGGTCTCCCTACCGGATCTGGCGCCAACGTTGCTCGCCGGAATCCGTGACCTGCATCGCCAGACTCCCTGAAGGAAGCCGAATGCTTCAGCGTGACTACACCACGTCGCAGCTCGACGTGCTCGAGGCCGAGGCGATCCACATCATGCGTGAGGTCGCGGCCGAGTTCGAGCGCCCCTGTCTGCTCTTCTCCGGCGGCAAGGACTCCATCGTCATGCTGCGGGTCGCGGAGAAGGCGTTCTGGCCGGCGCCGATCCCCTTCCCCCTCATGCACGTCGACACCGGGCACAACTTCTCCGAAGTGATCGACTACCGCGACCGCCGGGTCGGCGAACTCGGCGCACGGCTGGTCGTCGCCTCGGTCCAGGCGTCGATCGACGCCGGGCGGGTGGTCGAGGAGACCGGTCGGCGGGCCTCCCGCAACCGGCTGCAGACCACGACCCTGCTGGACGCCATCGAGGAGCACGAGTTCGACGCGGTGTTCGGCGGCGCCCGGCGCGACGAGGAGAAGGCCCGAGCCAAGGAGCGGGTGTTCTCCTTCCGCGACGACTTCGGCCAGTGGGACCCCAAGAACCAGCGGCCCGAGCTGTGGAACCTCTACAACACCAAGATCCGCCGCGGTGAGCACATCCGCGTGTTCCCGTTGTCGAACTGGACCGAGCTGGACGTGTGGCACTACATCCGGCGGGAGGGCATCGAGATCCCGTCGATCTACTTCGCCCACTCCCGCACGGTCTTCGAGCGCGACGGCATGCTGCTGGCCGACTCGGAGGTCGTCCAGCGGGGCGAGGACGAGCCGGTGTTCGACGCGGTCGTCCGCTACCGCACGGTCGGCGACATGACCTGCACCGGGGCGGTCGCCTCCACCGCCACGACCGTCGAGCAGATCATCGACGAGATCGCCGCCACCCGGATCACCGAGCGCGGCGCGACCCGCGCCGACGACCGGGCGTCCGAGGCCGCCATGGAAGATCGCAAGAAGGAAGGCTACTTCTGATGGACATCCTTCGTTTCGCGACGGCGGGCAGCGTCGACGACGGCAAGTCCACGCTGATCGGGCGGCTGCTGTTCGACTCCAAGGCGATCTTCGAGGACCAGCTCGAGGCGGTCGAGCGGACCTCCCGCGACCGGGGCACGGAGTACACCGACCTGTCGCTGCTGACCGACGGCCTGCGGGCCGAGCGCGAGCAGGGCATCACGATCGACGTCGCGTACCGCTACTTCGCCACGCCCAAGCGGAAGTTCATCATCGCCGACACCCCGGGGCACATCCAGTACACCCGGAACATGGTCACCGGCGCCTCCACCGCCGACCTGGCGATCATCCTCATCGACGCGCGCAAGGGCGTGCTGGAGCAGTCGCGGCGGCACGCCTTCCTGACGACGCTGCTGCGGGTGCCGCACCTGGTCCTGGCGGTCAACAAGATGGACCTCGTCGACTACTCCGAGGCCCGCTTCGACGAGATCCGCGAGGAGTTCACCGCGTTCGCCAGCAAGCTGAACGCGAGCGACCTCACCTTCATCCCGATCTCGGCGCTGCACGGCGACAACGTCGTCTCCCGCTCCGAGAACATGCCGTGGTACGAGGGCTCCTCGCTGCTGCACCACCTGGAGCACGTGCACATCGCCTCCGACCGCAACCTGGTCGACGTGCGCTTCCCGGTGCAGTACGTCATCCGCCCCCACAGCGCGACCAGCCAGGAACTGCACGACTACCGGGGGTACGCCGGGCAGGTCGCGGGCGGCGTGCTCAAGCCGGGGGACGAGGTGCTGCACCTGCCCTCTGGCCTGACCACCACGATCGCCGCGATCGACACCTTCGACGGGCCGGTGGAGGAGGCGTTCCCGCCCATGTCGGTCACGCTGCGCCTGTCCGACGACATCGACATCTCCCGTGGCGACATGATCTGCCGGCCGAACAACCAGCCGCAGGCCGCCCAGGAGATCGACGCGATGATCAGCTGGATGGCCGACGGCGTGAAGCTCCAGCCCAGGTCGAAGCTGATCATCAAGCACACCACCCGTACGGCCCGGGCACTGGTGCGCGACCTGCACTATCGGCTCGACGTCAACACCCTGCACCGGGACGAGTCGGCCACCTCCCTCGGCCTGAACGAGATCGGCCGGGTGTCGCTGCGGACCACCCAGCCGCTGTTCGTGGACGACTACGCCCGCAACCGCCTCACCGGCGGCTTCATCCTGATCGACGAGGCCACCAACGGCACCGTCGGCGCCGGCATGATCGTCGACGCGCACTGATCCGGTACGTCCGAGTTTCATCCTGAACGGCCCCCGAGCGCGATTGCGCCGGGGGCCGTTCGCGTACGGAAGGCGCCACCCCGCCCGCCGGTAGATCCTTTGGGGATCGCCGGTCGGAGGATTACTCTACGCGCTAGGGTCGTCACGTTTCGCATCCGTTTCGTGGAGGACACGTGGCCGACGCTCAGCCGGTGATCTTCGTGGGCGGCCTGGGACGCAGCGGAAGCACCCTGATCGAGCGCCTGCTCGGCGAGCTGCCGGGGGTGGCGCCGCTCGGCGAGGTGGTCCATCTGTGGGACCGCGGGGTGCGGGCCGACGAGCCCTGCGGCTGCGGGCAGCCGTTCTCCCGGTGCCCGTTCTGGACGAAGGTGGGCGAGCACGCGTTCGGGCAGTGGCGGCAGAGCCAGGCGGGATGGCTCCCGAGCCTGCGCATGCGGGTCGACCGGACCCGGCGGCTGCCCGTCCTCGCCCTCGGGCTCCCGAGCCGTGAGGCCGAACTGGCCGAGTACGTGCGGTCGTACTCCCGCATCTACGCCGCGGCGGCCGAGGTGGCCGACGCCCGGGTCGTCGTCGACTCCAGCAAGCACGCCTCGCTGGCGTACTGCCTGGCCTCGATCATGAAACTCCGGGTCGTGCACGTGGTGCGCGACCCGCGGGCGGTGGCCGCGTCCTGGCGCCGCAGGGTGCGCAGACCCGAGAACGGGCGGCCGATGACCCGCTGGACGCCCGCCAGGACCGCCGTCCACTGGCTGGCCCAGAACCTCGCCTTCGAGATCCTGCGCCGCAGGGGCGTGCGGGTCGTCCGGGTGCGGCACGAGGACCTGCTGCGCGACCCGCGCACCACCGTCGTCCGCCTGGCCGCACGGCTCGGGCTGTCCGCCGGCGGGCTCGACTTCCTCGACGGCCGCCACGCGCGCCTGGGCGTCGCCCACACCGTCTCCGGCAACCCGATGCGCTTCTCCGTCGGCCCGGTCGAGCTGCGCGACCGTCCCGAGCCGCTGCCGCGTGCGCAGCGGTGGCTGGTCACCGCGCTCACCCTTCCGCTGCTCCTCTGGTACGGCTACCGCCTCGCCCAGACCTCGGGAGCCCGGCGATGACGCCGTCGGTCGGGGTCGTCATCCCCACCAGGGGCGACCGGCCCGGCCCGCTCCGCGCCGCGCTGACCGGGGTGCTCGGCCAGGAGTACGGCGGCGAGGTGCGCGTGGTGGTCGTGGCCGACGGCATCCCTGCGCCGCTGGTGGCCAGGCAGATGCCCGGCGTGGCCGGGCCCGGGAGCGGAGGCCCGCGCGGCGTCCGGGTGCTGGGCAACCGGCGCACCCCTGGGCTGCCCGGCGCCAGGAACACCGGGATCGGCGTGCTTGACACCGATCTCGTCGCCTTCTGCGACGACGACGACCTCTGGCTGCCGGGCAAGCTGGCCGCCCAGGTGGCCGCGCTCGCGGAGGAGCCCGCGGCGGCCTTCGCGAGCTGCGCTGTCGAGGTCGAGTACGGGACGCGGCGTGTGCCGCGGCTGGCCGGCACCGACCGGGTCGCCCACCACCACCTCACCCGCTCGCGGATGATGATGGTCCACTCCTCGACGTTCCTGTTCCGGCGCGGCTCGGTGTGGGTGGACGAGAGCGCCCCCGGCGGCCAGAACGAGGACTGGGACCTCGCGCTGCGGGCCGCCCGGCGGCACCCCATCGTCCACGTCGACCACCCGCTCGTACGGGTGCGCTGGGGATCGTCGCACTACGCGGCACGGTGGGCGGACCGGATCGCGGGGCTGGAGTGGATGCTCGCCCGGCATCCGGGCCTGACCTGCGAGCCACGCGGCGCGGCCCGCGTCTACGGGCAGCTCGCCTTCTGCCACGCCGCCCTCGGGCGGCGCCGCGAGGCCGCCCGATGGTCGTTGCGGGCCTTCTCCGCCCGGCCGGGCGAGCCGCGCGCGGCGGTGGCGCTGGCGATCGCCGGAGGCCTCCTCACCCCGCGCGCCGTACTGCACGCCCTCCACCTGCGCGGCCACGGCATCTGATGGCCGACCCCACATCGATCCCCACGGCCGCTCTGGACCCGGCGTTCGCGGCCGGGATCGGGGCGGCCGGGCCTGGGACGGACAGAGTTCCGGTGGCCGGGGTGCTGCTCGACCCGTTCACCGAGGCGCGGGTGGTGGCGCACATCATGGCCGCGCTGGAGCGCGGCGAGGGCGGTCACCTGGTCACGCCGAACGTCGACATCTGCCGGGCCGCCGCCCGCGATCCGTCGCTGCGTGAGCTGATCGACGCGGCCGAGCTCGCGGTGGCCGACGGCATGCCCCTGGTCTGGGCGTCGCGGCTGCTCGGGCGTCCGCTGCCGGAGCGGGTGACGGGAGCCGACCTGATCTGGTCGCTGACCGGAGCCGCCGCGGCGCGCGGCCTGCCCGTCTATCTGATCGGGGGACCGCCGGGCGTCGCCGAGGCGGCGCGCGACGCGCTGTGCGGGCGGCATCCGGGCCTGGTGGTGGCGGGCGTCCACGCTCCGCCGTACGGATTCGAGACCAGCCCGGCGGCGCTGGCGGAGATGCGGGGGCGACTGGTCGCCACGCGGCCGTCCCTGGTCTTCGTGGGTCTCGGGTTCCCCCGGCAGGACCGGCTCATCACGCGGCTTCGGCCCGACCTGCCGGGCACGTGGTTCGTCGGCTGCGGCGCGGCCATCGCCTTCGCCGCCGGATCGGTGCGCCGCGCCCCCGGCTGGATGGGCGACCACGGGCTCGAATGGCTGTTCCGCCTGATCAGCGAACCCCACCGCCTCGCCCGCCGCTACCTCGTCGACGACCTCCCCTTCGCCCTCCGCCTCCTCACCCGCGCCCTCCTCCACCGCGCACTCACCGGTCGCCCACCAGGAGGCCGGCGCTCACCCTGACGGCGCCGAGAAGCATGATCGTTCCGCAGGCGGAGACCTCTGGTTCGTCGTTCTGCTCGGTTCTACGCTGCGGTCATGTCCATCGAGCGCTTCGAGCCCTTCCCCGGCTCACTTGATCCTGGCAGCGTGTCCGCCCGCCGCTGCACCTGGCACACGCCTGGCAACCAGCCGTGCCCCGAACCACCCCGCAATGGAGCATGGTCCGGATCCGGGCACAGCAGTTTCGTGACGTGTTCCTTGATTTCTTCGGCCTGCTGGGCAGTCGCATAAACGCCAAGCCGGATCTCCCAGATGGTCGGTTCCTCAGACATCGGCACATGTCCTTCCCGGCGGCGCCGCGCCGCCCGCCGCAGAGAAGAGGAGGTGACTTGGTCCCGCCTCCCTTGGGGGACGCCACTGAACACACTGAACACGTTTCGTGTTGGAGTGGCGCTTGTGGTGGCCCTGCGGGCCGGGAATGTCGCGGTCAGGCGTCGGTGTCCTTGGGATGGCGAGTCGAGGCGTAGACGAGGTAGACGGTGCGCCGGGACTCGTCGACCAGGTAGCGGACGCGACCGCCCGCGGTGACCTCGTACTCCCATTGGGGATAGTCGCGGCCGCCGAGCGACCCCGTCGCGAGGCGGCCACGCAGGCGATGCTGCCGGTCGGGGTCGTTCTGTGACAGCGGGTCGGCGCGTAACGCCTCGAAACAGCGCCGGGTGTTCCCGGCCGCGTCCGTACACAGGTCGCTCCAGCCTTTGGCGGCCTCGCTGGTTGCGAAGCGAAGATGCCATTCGTCGCCCACCGGTGGTGGGGCCACCGCGTCTCCGCGCTTGGGGCTCACGGCGCGAGCACCTCGCCGTGGTCCTCGTCGGGAAGCTGCTGAGTGAGCTGTGCGGTAAGCGCTGGGTTCGCCAGTATCCGGGCTGTGGCCCGCCACTCCACGATGACCCGGTGCAGTGTCGCGTGTACGTCCAGATCTATCGCGTCATGAGTGGCGTCGAGAAGGTCCTGAATGAACTGCTGCCTCTCGTCGCCGGATAGGTGCCTGACCCAGGGGAAGACGCGGGGCAAGGCGTGCAGAACGACCTCCGTGCCCTCTTCGCTGGACAGGAGCGCAGAGACCATGCGGGCCGCGACCTCGGCGGTCTCCTCACGTTCGCGGTCGTGGCGAGCGGTGGAGATGAACAGGTCCTCCCCGTCACGCCTCTTGATGTGCACGCGGTGAACCCGCTCCACTGTCTCGGCGACGCGCTTGGAGTGCTTCGACAAGTCGGAGAACGGGACAGTCGGCATGGTCATGCCTAATGCTACTTCGGAACACATTCCGAAGTGAAGAGTTGCCGGCGTGGCGCCTTACCTCCCGGACGGTCGTGTGGATCCTGCGCGACGACGGCCTGATCAGCGGGTACGGGCACGGTCGGCGGCGTGGACGGTGTGGCGCAGCAGGAGGGCGGTGGTCACCGGGCCGACGCCGCCGGGCACGGGCGTGAGCGCCCCGGCGCTGTCGGCGACCGCGACCGCGTCCACGTCGCCGACCAGGCCGCCGTCCTCGGTGGGATTGGTGCCGACGTCCACCACGACCGCTCCCGGGCGTACGTGCTCGGCCGTGATCAGACCGGCGCGGCCGACCGCGGCGACGACCACATCGGCCGCGGAGGTGACGGCGGCCAGGTCCCTCGTACGGGAGTGACAGACCGTCACGGTGGCGTTCCGGTCCAGCAGGAGATGGGCGGCGGGCTTGCCGACGACGGTTGAGCGGCCCACCACGGCGACGTGCCGACCGGCCAGGTCGATCCCGTGGTGGTCGAGGATCGCCACGACCGCCTCGGCGGTCGCCGGGGCGAACGCGGGCAACCCCGCGGCCAGACGGCCGAGCGACAGCGGGTTCGCGCCGTCGACGTCCTTCTCGAACGCGATCGCACCGGCCAGATCCTCAAGCCTGGCCCCCTGCGGCAGCGGGGTCTGGAGGATGATCCCGTGGACGGTGTCGTCGGCGCTCAGCGACGCCAGCCTGTCGCGGATCAGGGCGGGGTCGGCCTCCGCCCCGAGGTCGACGATCTCGCAGACGATCCCGGACTTCTCGGCGGCCCGGGCGATCGAGCGGACGTACCAGGCGCTGGACTCGTCCGCCGTGGCGACGACGACCGCGAGCTTCGCCGGGGTCCCGGCCGCCGCGAGTCCGGCGGCCTGCCCGGTGGCCTCGGACCGGATGGACGCGGCGAGTTCCTTGCCGGAGAGCACGCGGGCGCTCACTTCGCGATCTCCTCGCGTACGGCGGCGGTGACCTGCTCGGCACGCGCGGCGACGTCGTCCACCTCCGCGGCCTCGGCGGCCAGTTCGGCGCGGACCTTCTCGTCCTTGATCCCGCCCAGGTTGATCTCGATGTTCACCCGGGCGGTGGCCGCTGCGGCCCGCGCGGCCTCGGTGGCGGCGGCGACGTCGGAGACGACGTTGCGGTTGGCGACGGGCAGCAGTTCCTCGGCGATCTCGACGGCCCGCCGGGCGACGGCCACCACCTTCGCCGGCACGGTGCCCGCCCCCACCAGCGCCCGCGCGATGGCGGCGGACCGGGCGTCCTTCGCCTCGTCGGTGTCCTTGGGCAGCTTGTAGGCCTCGGCGACCGCCCCGAAGGCCGCCGCGTCGTCCTCGGCCAGGCGCAGCGCCTCCGACCGGAGCACGTCGGTCTCGCCGATGATCCGTTCGATCAGGGACGTGTGCTCGGCGTACTTCTCGCCGGTGCTGTAGCGCGCGACCATCCCCAGCAGCGCCACGGCCTGGGCGGCCTGCAGGGCCGCGGCGGCGCCTCCGCCGGGCGCCGGCACCCGGTCGGCGAGGTGGAACAGGAAGTCGCCGATCGTCTCCTCGCGCATCGCGCCGCCCTCCGCTCGTCGCAACACAACGTGGAAATCCTCCCACGCCCGTCCGGACGCCCGGCCACCGTGCACGCGTGTCGCCTGCGGAGAGTCAGGAGGCGACGGCCTTGCACGGGAGATCGTCCAACGGGACGGAACCACCGCCCGGAACGGCGGGCCGTACGGGAGGCCGGTGGGGAGAGGACGCGGAGGCCTGGCCGAGCAGGGTGCCGGCGAGGGCGAGGGCCATGCCGAGCAACTGGATCGGGGTCAGGGCCTGACCGAGCGCCGCCCAGCCGATCACGGTGGCCGACACCGGGCTGAGCAGGGCCAGGAAGGCGACCGAGGTCGCGGGGAGCCGGGAGATGCCGCGGAACCAGATCCAGTACGCGCAGGCGGTGCCGACGATCCCGAGATAGGCGTAGCCGAGGATGTTCTCGGTGGTCAGCGCGGGCGGCGCCCCCTCGATGAGCAGGGCGACCGGGAGGAGCAGCAGCCCGCCCGCGGTCAGTTGCCATCCCGTGAGCGCGAGGGCGCCGACGCCCTCGGGACGGCCCCAGCGCTTGGTCAGCACGGTTCCGGCGGACATGGAGGCGGCCCCGGCGAGCCCGGCCAGCACTCCGACCGTGTCGAGAGCCGCGTCGGCGCGCAGGACGACCAGGCCGACACCGGCCAGCCCCACGAAACCGGCGAGCAGTTTCCGGCCGGTCGGCCGTTCGGCGAGCAGGGCTCGGGCGAAGGCGAGCGCGAACAGCGGGCCCGCCGCGCCCAGTACGGCGGCGACACCGCCGGGCAGTCGGTACGCCGCAAGGAACAGGAACGGGAAGAACGCCCCGATGTTCAGCACGCCGAGCAGCGCGGCCCGCCAGACCCACATACCGCGCGGCAGCACGCGGGTGACGGCGAGCAGCCCGAGCCCGGCCGGTAACGCCCTGGTCAGCGCGGTGAACAGCGGCCGGTCCTGCGGCAGGAACTCGGTCGTCACGGCGTAGGTCGAGCCCCAGACCAATGGGGTGAGCCCGGTGATGGCGAGCGTGCCCGCGATCGACAGGGATGTGCGGTTCGAGGCTCCCATGATTACTCCTCCGTTGATAATCTCAACGTTGAGATAAAAACATCGACGAAGCTTCAGCGTCAAGTAAACGAACGTTGAGATATCTGGAGGGGTGTCGGTGGGCGATGCGGTGGACCTGTTGCTGGATCAGTGGCGGCGGGAGCGGCCGGACGTGGACCCCTGGCCGATGGGCGTCGTCGGCCGGGTCTCGCGGCTGGCCAAGCTGCTGGACCGGGAACTCAAGGAGTTCTTCGCCTCGTACGGGCTGGAGCACTGGGAGTTCGACGTGCTCGCGACCCTGCGCCGCTCGGGCCCGCCGTACGAACTCGCGGCGGGCGCCCTGGTCAAGGCGGCGATGGTGACCTCTGGCGCGATCACCAACCGGATCGACCGGATGGTGGCCAAAGGGCTGGTCGACCGTCTGCCGGACAAGGAGGACCGCAGGTCGGTCCGGGTGCGGCTCACCGACCGCGGGGTCGCGCTCGTGGACGAGATGCTGGCACCGCACGTCGCGAACGAAGAGCGCCTGCTCGCGGCCCTCGGCCCCCGCGACCGCGACCACCTGGCCGACGCCCTGCGCACCCTCCTCGCATCCCTCGGCGACACGACACTCGGCTAGCGAGCCGAGATCCCACCCAGCAGTCCTTGACGAAACGAGACGGAGAACGGCGGGATATGGCAGAAGGCAAGCCGGTTCTGTATGTGATCGCGTGCGGGGGCCGGCCGGCGGGTGACCTCCCCGCCTTCGTCGAGCGCCTTCAGGCGGACGGCTGGACGGTCTGTGTGATCGCGACGCCGTCAGGCATTAAGTTCGTCGACGCCGAGCGGCTCAGCGCGCTCACGGGCTATCCCGTCCGGTACGACTACAAGCGGCCCGAGGAACCGGACGTGCTGCCTCCGGCCGACGCCATGGCGGTCGTCCCGGCGACCTTCAACACGACCAACAAGTGGGCCCAGGGCATCAGCGACACCCTGGCACTGGGCTTGCTGAACGAGGCCATCGGCCTCGGCCTGCCGATCGTCGCCGTGCCGTGGCCCAACCACGCGCTCGCGAGGCACCCCGCCTTCCCCGTCAGCGTGGCCCGGCTCAAGGAATGGGGCGTGCGAATGGTTCTCGACTGGGACCGGCTCCCCGCGCCCGATTCAGGCGTACCCGGAGCGGGTTCCTTCCCCTGGGACGATCTGCACGACGCTTTGCACGCCATGCGCGGCACGTTCGGCTCTTCGTCCGGCTGACACCTGCAGCCCTCGATCCGCTGCTCGACGCCGTCTGGCAGGCTCGACCTCCAACGCGCCGTCCAAGGAAGGACACCGGCACCATGACACAACCCGGCGACTACGGCCTGCCTGGGTCGCTGAACCGAGTGCTGAGCGACGTGGCAGCCGAACGGGCCGCCCAGGATGCGATGTGGGGAGTACAGGACCACGCCGACGGCACCGGGCCCGGGTACGGGCCCGAGGCCGACCTCGCCAAGCGCGCCGTGACCGACGCCGCGGCCGAAGGCCGGCTGACCTGGCGGCACATCCTGCACGAGGAGGTGCTCGAAGCGTTCGCCGAGGACGACGCAGACCGCCTGCGCGATGAGCTGATCCAGGTCGCCGCGGTCGCGGTCAAGTGGGTCCAGGACCTCGACAGACGCACCCGCTCGCAGGAGGCACCAGCACCACCACCGGTCACGGGCTGAGCCGTCTGCCCGGCTTCTTCTCCGCGGCCCGGGTGAACGGGTTGAGCGAGGTCAGGTCGCGGACGGCGGCCAGGTGGACGGGGAAGTTCGGATCGAGGAGACCCAGGAGGAGGACGACGGCCCAGGCGAGGGCGGCGATCAAAGCGCCGTCGTCGAAAGGGGACGGGAGGGTGAGGCCCAGCCGGTGGACGAGGAGAAGAACGGCGAGAGGGACCAGGGCGATGATCAGGGTTCTGGCGGCCTCCAGGGCGCGGGCGTGCCAGGTGCGGCGCGTGGCCTCGGGGGTGGCTTCGCGGATGGGGAGCCGGTCGTACTCGGCTGTGAGGATGGTGCGGGTCAGCTCGGCGATGCGGGTGCGGAAGTCGTCGTGGCTGGTCGGGGACGGCAGCGCGATCCAGAGTTGGAGGTCGGCGACCGCTTTCGAAGCCTCGATCGCACGGGCACGGACGACGGCCCTGGTCAGGGAGGTTCCGCCGCGGGCGGCGGCCGGGATCCCTGCCCGCAGGAGGACGGCGACCTTGGCCAGCAGGGTGAGGATCTCCTGACGAGCTTTGGGCGGGAGCTGACCACGACGGTCGGGTTCGGTGCGGGCGAGGATGGTCGTCAGGTGCTCGAAGAGGGGCTCGGCGGGAAAGGTGGGGGACTCGCGGTCCCACAGCCGCATCGCCCCCTGAACCGGAGCCCACGCGAGGATCAGTCCCACGCAGAAGACGCCGATGCTCTGGACGATCGGCATCCACCACCGGCCCGCCAGGTCGATGGCCGATGCTGGGCCGCTCGCGTAGCGGCCGTACAAGGCCACCGGAAAGCAGCCAAATCCCACCACGTTGACCAGCGGGTTGATGAGGAAGCGGAAGAGCAGGCGATGCCGGCGGTTCTCGGCCCAGGCGACGATCCCGAAGAAGACCACGAGGCCGCCGACGGCCGATCCGAGCTCCTGCCAGGAGTCGACGGAGAAGATCGTAACCAGGACGGTGCAGGCCACGGCGAACATCAGTAGCAGGGCGAGCAGAGACACATACCCATCGACGTTTCTCCGTCGGATCGACCAGCGGGCGGTGGACACCGCCGCCGACCGGTAGCGGCCGCGCAGGCGTGCGGGGTCGGTGGCGGGATCCAGGCTCCGGGCGAAGAGTGGCCAGGTGCCGTCCAGCTTCTTCGCCAGGCCGAACACCTCCGCGAGGTAGGGCCTCTCGTCCTCCACAGGGTCGGCCACAGAGCCGGCCACTGAGCCGGCCACAGTGGCGGGCGCCGTGGTGGACGCGACGGGTTCGACAACGGGGGGTACCGCTTCTTCGGTCATGAGGTGGTCCTCACGGTGAGCGGATCAGGCAGGTGGCGGGACCTGTGGGAGGAGCGGCCCACCACACGCGGGTCGGACTGTCTGCAGACAGTACAAAGCAAGGAGACGTCGCGGTGGATACAGGATCGTGTCGGATGCGCGGTCATCGGCCCTCTCCGCGGAGGACGACTGGTGGCATCGGCTCATCGCGGGCCACACCGGTAGAGGTCGCGTTTCTGGAACACGCCGGGCATCACACGTCGGTCAGGGCCCGTACGCGGGCGGCGTCCTCGGCGGGGAGGGAAGGCGGGGCGAGGGCCTGGCGGGAGTCCATGGGACGGTAGGCCGTACGGGACAGGCCGGTCCAGGTGAACGCGGACCGGGTCGCACCCCGGCGGGACGTGCAGGCGGCCGCGACGCGGCGAGCGGCGCGATCGGTCCAGGGCAGGCCGCACCATGCGTACAGGTCGCGGAAGCCGTCGAGCGGTGCCGCGCACAGGTCCTCGTAGCGCACGACGTTGATGCCGGCGGTACGGCCGGCCACCGTGCGGACGACCTGGTGGGCGACCCGCCACAGCGTCGCCGTCCCCGCGATGACGTCCTGACCGCCGGCGACGGACTCCAGCTCGGCGACGTACGGATGGTCGCGGACCAGGAGCGGCTGGCTCAGCAGTTCGCGGACGTCCACCGACCAGCCGAGCCGCCGCCAGCTTCCGGCGAACGACACGGGGTCGCGGACCACGACGACCACCCGGCAGCCGAGGCGGCTCGCGAACCATTCGGTGGACAGCAGCGCGAACGGGTCGTCGAGCAGCGCCCGCCGCGCGACCAACCGGCCGAGGGTGAAGGCGGTGCCGTATTTGGCCATTCTGGCGAGGTCGCCGGGCCGGTGGTTGCGGCGCAGTTCCGCCCGCCAGCCGTAGCGCAGCGCGACCGTGCGGGAGAACGCCGTCAGCCAGGGCGCCTCGTCGTCCGGGCAGATGTACTGGAACCGGTGCGTGACGGACGCGTCGAGCACGCCGGGGGAGCGGCCGGGCGGGCGCTGCGGGTTCAGCGGCTCGTTGACATAGACCAGCCGCCCGCTCGCCGTGAGCATCCGGCCCACCCAGCTCGTGCCGCTGCGGGGCAAGCCGGTGACCAGCACGGGCGGCCCGGCCGGTGTCGTCATGACGCCGCCCTCCCGGCGCTGCGCGTGTTCCCCGCCAGGCAACCGGCCGCGAGGGGCCTCTCGGTGAGGCGGCCCACGCCGAAGGGGCGCAGGCCGTAGCGGCGGGAGACCTGTACGGCGGGCAGCAGGTTCTTCACGAGCACGCCGCCCGACCATCCGAGCGCGGCTCCCAGCGCGCCGTGCGAGGGGACGAGCAGCACGTCGAGGACGATCGTCACAGCCACTGCGGCGGACACGTTCGCCAGGCTGGCCCTGGTACGCCCGGCCGCCACGAGCACGACGTCGACCATCCCGCAGGCCGTGGCGACCATCATCGTGGCCGACAGGACGAGCGCGATCGCGACACCTCCCGCGTACGCGGGCCCGAACAGCGACAGCGCCCACGGCGCGAGCGCCGCGTACCCCAGCCAGAGCGGCCACGTCAGCCCGACCAGCCACCTCGTCGTGGTCCGGTACACCCTCCCGGCGGTGCCGAGGTCGCCCTCCGACAGGGCCCTGACCAGGCGGGCCTGCGCGGCCTGGGCAAGCCCCTGCCCGGCGAGCTGTCCCACCACCTTGAAGCGGGTCGCGGCGGTGTAGACGGCCGCTGCGGCCGGCCCGGCGAGCAGCGCGACGACCACCACATCGAGCCGCTGGAACACCGACTGCACCGCCGCCGCCGCCGACCGGGGCGCGGTGTGCCGCCAGAAGGCGCGCACGTCTCCCACGTCGTACGGCCCGAGGCCGCGCAGCCGTACGGCGGCGAGCGCCGCGCAGGCCACGGAGGGCAGCGCCCAGGCCGCCGCCAGCGCAGTCGGCGGAGCCCCGGCGAGGACGGCCGCCGTGACGAGGGCGAGCTGGCCGATCGGCTGGACGACCCCGGAGATCAGCAGGGTGGGCCGCATCGTGCCGAGGCCGCGGGTGGCACAGACCAGCACGTCGGACAGGACCACGAACGGCAGGGCGGCGGCCAGCACCGCCCAGACGCCGGGGGACACGCCGGTCAGCCCGGCCAGCGGGCCGGCCGCCAGCCAGACCCCGGCCGCGGCCACGCATGCCAGCGCCGCCACCGGAGCCAGGACCCCCCGCAGCAATCCCGCCGACGCTGCCGGAGGCACCCGTCGATGCGGTGCGCCTGCCGACACCCCCCGCGCCGATCCCGGCGACGCTGTTGGATGTGGTGTCCGTTGACGCGGTGTGCCTGCCAGGACTCTCCGCTCCGGTCCCGGTGACCCGGCGTTCAGCGCGGGCATCGTACGGCTCCCGGCGAGAGCGTGGACGAGGCCGTTGCCGGTGTCGAGGCGTACGACGCCCGCGAGCATCAGGCACGCCGTGGTGGCCGTGAAGAACGCGCCGGCGGCGCGTGGTTCGAGCGTCCGCGTCACCACCAGCACGATCGCGAACTGCCCGGTCGCGGCCGTTGCGGCGGCGGCCAGACCGGCGGCGCCGTGCCGCGCGAGCCCATGCCGGAACAGCTCCCGGCGGAGCCGGCCCAGGCGGAACAGCCAGCGGTTCGGCTCCCCGGTCAGCGTCGCCACAACGGCACCGCTCCCAGCCGTGTCGGGAGCGTCACCTTTCCGACCGCTCCGATTGGCCGCGGCACGGTCAGCGTCGCCATGACGGGTCGGCTCCCAGCCAGCGGACGAGCAGGGTGTCCCACGGCTCGAAGTGCTCGTTCAGGCGGCGGCGCACCGACTCGGGCACGACGCCCGTACGCGGGCGGGCGTTGTGCCGCGCGAACTCCACGCCGCCGATCCGGGGCAGGTCCAGGAACTCCAGCACCCGGTCGTACGCGAAGGCCGGGTCGTCGAACATGCGCCCGCTGTCGAGCACGAGGATCCGGTCGCGGCCCAGGAGGGGCTCCAGCCGGGCCAGTTGCTCGGCGTACCGGCCACGGGCGAGATAGGCGTGGTGCCGGTGGGCGGCGCTCACGTAGCCGGGCACGTCGCGCAGTCGTTCGACCTCCCCTGCGAGGCGGAGCGGTTCGAGTTCGACGGCGCGCTCGAAGCTCGGCTCGGTTTCGTAGCCCCGGGCCAGTTCGTGCGCGTGGGCGGAGCAGGCCCGCTCGACCGGGTCACGGACCAGGACGATCAGCTTGACGCCGGGCAGGTCGGCGGCGATCCGGGCGCCCGCGAGGGGATGGAAGAGGTAGTAGGGGGTGGATTCAAAGGCCTGAACGCGGCCGCCGTGCCTGCGGCCCAGCGCCCTGGCCGTGGTCACCAGCGGGAAGTGGGCGCGATACCAGGGGAGGCCCCGGTCGTAGGCCATGTCGAAGTAGTGGACGCCCTTGCGCAGCACCGGCTTCATGACGAGCGGGTGGCGTGACAGGGCGCGGTAGAGCGAGGTCGTGCCGCACCGCTGTGCCCCGGCGATGAGGAACGAGGGGAGCACCCGCGCCTCCGTGGTGAGCCGTCCTGCGGCGAACGAGACCGCGTGGGCCGAGCGCTTCAGTACGGACGTCATGGTCGCCCCTTCCGTCGTCCCGGGACGGAAGAAGCTTTCCCGCGCGATCGGGCGCGTCCGACAGGATTCACAGGAGGCACTCCAGGTGGTCGATGACGGGGTTGAGCCAGCTGGCGGGGGACCCGAGCGGCTCGTGGCCGTCGCGGCGGTGCCGCTCGGCGAGGGTGATCAGGTAGTGGGCCGCCGTGCGACGCGCCGCGGTGGCGTCGGCGCCGAACGGCTCCAGGATCCGGCCCGCCTGGGCCAGGCAGGCGCGGGCGGCGACCGGGGGAGACATCCGGCGCAGCGCCCGGTGGAAGAAGTGGTGCAGCGCGTCGAAGCCCACGGGCACGCCGACGGCGAACCGCTCCCAGTCCCACACGAGCAGCCGTCCGTCCGCGCCCGCCGCCGTGTTCCACGGAGTGAAGTCCCCGTGCCACGCCGCCGTCCGGCCGCGGTCCGCGTACGGGCCGGCGTGCGGGTCACTGCGCAGATCGCTGTGCAGGTCACCGGGCGGGCCGTCGTGACGCATGGGTATGGGGCCGCCTGTGGCCTGGCGGGTGATTGGGCCGAGGGCGGCGATCTCCTGTACGGCCGAGGCGAGCAGGCCGGCGGGCACTCTGCGAGAGGTGACGAGGCGGGAGCTGACGGAGCGGAAGCGGACGGGGCGAGAGCTGACGGGGCGGGAGGTGACGGGCAGGGGTGACAGCGCCAGCACCTCCAGACCTCGCCACACACCCTGATGCAGGACGGTGGGCGGCACGACGACCTTGAGCGGCCGGTCGGCGAGCCCGCGCAGCACCTCGCCCTCGTGCCGCACCAGTTCACGCGCTCGCTCGGAGTCGCCGATCTTCACGAACGACACGAGCCCGGAGGCGTCGTACGCCTCCAGGACCGGCTTGCGGTTGGCCCGGCGGGCGGGCCTGACGTGGACGACGACGCGCACGCGGCGGCCGAAGACCTCGCTCAGGTGTGTCTCGATCGTGCCGGACGCCCCGCCGGTCAGCAGGCCGCGGCCCAGCGCCGCGTGCCACCAGGCACGGGGGACGACCCGCCGGGGGACGAGGCGGTGCGGCAACACGGTGCGCGCCGTCACCCCGGGGGGCCAAGGGCCGTCCGATCTCCCACCGGCCAGGTAGCGGCCGTGTCCCGGAGGGGCCGGGAAGCGGTCGCGTGCCTCACCGGCCGAAGAACGGGCGCGTCCCTCGCCGGACAGGATGCGGTCGCGTTCCCCGGCGGCCGGGATGTTTTCCCCGGCGGGCGGGAACAGCGCTTCCAGCACCTCGTCGAGGTAGCGGAGCCGGATGGTCGCGTCCCTCATGGCCGCCGCCGATCGCCGGGGAACGCACCGGTGGCCGTCGTGGCTCCGTTGCGCCAGAGGAGGGCGAAGGAGATCAGGTAGAGGGTCAGGGCGCTCACCAGCCCGTCGTAGACGACCATGTAGAGCAGCACGAGGATCATCACGAGCGTCCCCGCCTTGCCGATGGGCGACCGGTCGGCCCAGTAGCGCCGCACCGCTCCGGCGAAGAAGGCGACGTAGAGAAGCGCCCCCGTGAAGCCCTGGCTGATGAGCAGCAGCCACAGGTGCCCGTCGCTCCCGAGCGGGGGATGGCCGCAGTCGGGGCACCACGCGCTGCGGCCCGTCGTGGCCGTGCGGTGACTGCCGTACGCGGTGCGGGTGTTGCCGTAGCCGATGACCGGGGACGAGGTCGCGACCCGGACCGTGGTCGCGACCGTGAAGGCCCGGATGCCGTTGCTCTGTGGATTGTCCAGGCGCTGCGCGACGATCCCGCTCAGCGGCGACAGCAGGAACGCGACCCCAGCGACGGCCGCGACCAGGCCCGCGAGGAGAGGACGCCCACCCCGGACGGCCAGGTACGCCGCCGAGACGCCGAGCCCGATCCACAGGCCCCGGTTGAGCGAGTAGACGACCGGGACGGCCGCGACGGCGAGCAGCAGCACGGCCGCCGCCCGCCGGTACGGCCCGCCGTAGGTCCACCAGCCCACCACGAACCAGATCACCAGCACCGAGACGTCGCTGCCCCAGGCGTTGGCCCACTCGAAGGGCGCCTCCGGGCGCGGCGAGGCGTGCCCGAGCACGTGCTGCACCTGGGCCGCCGTCGGATGGATCAGGTTGGCGACGAACGGGTTGCCGCCCAGCCACGACGGCAGTGCCATCTCCAGTGGCGAGGTGAACTCGAAGCGCGGGACGAGGACGCCGAGCAGGCCGCCCGCGACGGCAGTCAGGAACAGCGCGCCGAGCCACCTCACCAGCGTGCGCTGCGGCAGCTCCGCCACGCTCAGATTGCCCAGATAGAGCACCATGATCAGAAGGGCGACGTAGACCGCGAGCCGCATCAGGTAGCCGATGACCCGGCCGGTGCCGAGTTCGCCGTAGGTGCCGTCCGGGGTCTCGGCGAGCGTGAGCGCGCTGACGAGGTAGCCCACGAGCAGCAGCGCCCACAGGCCGAACCCCTTCGGCACCCTTATCGGCCGCCTGCGCCACAGCACCACCGCCATAGGCACGGCCAGCACCACCACCGACAGGGCTCCCAGGCCGAGCGCCCACCAGAGCGGGTAGCCCAGCAGGAGCGCCCCGATCGGCCACGCCGCCGCGGACGTCCGCCCTGGTCCTGTCGCCGGTCCTGTCGCCGGTCCGCTCATCGGCACGCGGTGCCTGCCACGCGCCGGTTCATGTTCCGGTGAGGGTGGCGGGGCGTCCGCGGACTCCAGGCGCTTCGCGTGCGCGGGCCGGGCAGCGGGCAGCCGCCCGTTCCCGCCCAAGCCGTACGGCGCGGGGCCGGGAGACGCGGCGTACGGCGGGGGATCGTTGTGGCCGGGGAAGGCGGCGTGTGGCGTCGGTGACGTCAAGCGCTCCACCTCGTGGGCTCGGTGACGGGCTCGGGAACGGGCGGGGTGAATCCCTGAGGCACGGTGACCACGCCGAGGACCCGCGCTCCCTGCCGCCCGAGCTGCCGTACGGCCCGGGCGACCTCGGTGGAGGTCGTCCGCCTGAGACCGACGATCAGCAGGGCGGCGTCCGGGTGGGCGGCGCGGCCGGTCACGACCGTCACCGGCACGAGGTGGGCGAGCGCGGCGCCGAGGCCCCTGGCGAGCTGCCTGGCGGCGCCGTCCGCCCCGGCCCGCCTGGCCCCGCTGTCGGTCCCCGCCCGCCTGGC
>QFZU02000163.1 GCA_003260025.2 Microbispora triticiradicis
GCCTCGCTCGGGCGGCCGGCGACGGCCGGGGCCGCCCCCGCCGCCGGCCCGGGCGCCGGTCAGGATGCGGGTCAGACCGGTCAGGCCGGTGAGCCCGGTGGCGGGCCGGTGACGTCGGTCGCCGCGGCCTACGCCGAGGCGCGGCGCTGCGCCGGCGCGCTCGTGGCGCTGGGCCGTACGGGCGACGGCGCGAGCGCCGAGGAGCTGGGCTTCGTGGGCCTCCTGGTCGGCGAGCGGCGCGAGGTGGCGGGTTTCCTCTCCGGGGTGCTCGGGCCGGTCCTCGACTACGACGCGCGGCGGGGCACCGCCCTGGTGACGACGCTGACCGCCTACTTCGGCACCGGCGGCTCGCTGTCGCGCACGGCCGAGGCGCTGCACATCCACGTCAACACGGTCACCCAGCGGCTCGACCGGGTGGGGCAACTGCTGGGCGTGGACTGGCAGGAGCCCGACCACGCGCTGGAGATCCAGCTCGCCCTGCGGCTGCACCGGCTCAGGACCCACATGCCCGACGCGTGAGGTGTGTGGAACCGCCCCATAGGAGTGACCCCGGTCACTGCGTACCGTGGCGGCACCCCCCATCGGAGGAGTTCCCATGGCACACACCCCACCTGCCCGGATCGGCAAGGTCGTCGGGGCCAGCCTGATCGGCACCACGATCGAGTGGTACGACTTCTTCCTCTACGGCTCCGCCGCGGCCCTGGTCTTCAACAAACTGTTCTTCCCCACCTACGACGAGCGGGTCGGCACGCTTCTCGCGTTCCTCACCTACGCCGTCGGCTTCGTCGCCCGGCCCCTCGGCGGCCTCGTCTTCGGCCACTACGGCGACCGGCTCGGTCGCAAGCGGCTGCTCGTCATCAGCCTGCTGATGATGGGCGGCGCGACGTTCCTGATCGGCCTGCTGCCGACGTACGCCACCCTGGGCGTGGCCGCGCCCCTGCTGCTGACCCTCCTCCGCCTGGTGCAGGGCTTCGCCCTCGGCGGCGAGTGGGGCGGCGCGGTGCTGCTGGTCTCCGAGCACGGCGACCCCCGCAACCGGGGCTTCTGGGCGTCCTGGCCGCAGGCAGGCGCTCCCGGCGGCAACCTGATCGCCGTCGGCGTGCTGGCGCTGCTGGCCGCGGTGCAGCCGGACGACACGTTCCTCGCCTGGGGCTGGCGGATCGCGTTCCTGCTGTCCGGCGTGCTCGTGCTGATCGGCCTGTGGATCAGGATCACGGTCACCGAGTCGCCGGTGTTCCAGGAGGCGCTGGCCCGTCAGGAGCCCGCGCCCACCGCGCCCATCCTCGGGGTGCTGCGCCACCACTGGCGCGACGTGCTGGTGGCGATGGGCGCCCGGATGGCCGAGAACGTCTCCTACTACATCATCACCGCGTTCGTGCTCGTGTACGGCACCACCACGGCGGGCCTGCCCAAGGGCACCGTGCTCAACGCCGTGCTGATCGGCTCGGCGATCCACTTCGTCACGATCCCGCTGTGGGGCGCGCTGTCCGACCGGCTCGGCCGCCGGCCGGTCTACCTGCTCGGCGCCGTCGGCGTGGGCCTGTGGGCCTTCGCGTTCTTCCCGCTGATCGACACCAAGAACTTCGCGTTGGTCACCGTGGCCGTGACGGTCGGCCTGGTGCTGCACGGCGCGATGTACGGCCCGCAGGCGGCCTTCTTCTCGGAGCTGTTCGCCACGCGGATGCGTTACTCGGGCGTGTCGATCGGCTACCAGCTCGCCTCGATCGCGGCCGGCGGCGTGGCCCCGCTGATCGCGGTGGCGCTGCTCGACGCGTACGGATCGAGCGTGCCGGTCTCGGTCTACGTGGTCGTGGCGGCGGTGCTCACCGTGGTCGCGGTGGTCGCCTCCAGGGAGACCCGCGACCGCGACCTGTCGGCGATCGAACCAGCCTCCGGCGCCGCCCGGGCCGCTGTCATCACGAAAGAGGCCTGATGCGAGAGAAAGACATGATTCGGCGCGGGCGTCTCGCCGGCCTGGCCGCGCTGACGGCGGCCCTGCCCCTCGTGGCCGCCGCCCTTCCCGCCCGGGCCGCGCCGCCCGGGGCGTGCCCGGCGGTGACCGTGCCGGGCGCGGAGAAGCAGGTGACCGCCTGCCTGGCCGACCTCACCACGAAGGGCACCCTGGCCTCCGGGCACACCGACCAGGCGGACTGGTCGGGGCTCAACTCGGCCGGGGCCGTCAACCCCTCCGGCGTCCCCGGCACGCAGATCGACGGCTACTTCCCCGACACCTCGAAGGGGAACACCAACCACGGCTGGGACCACGACGCGCAGTTCGTGATCCGGCTGCCCGAGCGGTGGAACGGCGGCCTGGTGGTCGCCGGGTCGCCCGGCAACCGGGAGACCTACGCCAACGACTTCACGATCTCCGACTGGGCGCTGGCAAAGGGCTACGCGTACGCCGCGACCGACAAGGGCAACACCGGCCCGACGTTCTACCGCGACGGCGTACGGCCCGGGGACGCGGTGGCCGAGTGGAACCGCAGGGTCAGCGAACTGGCCGTCGCCGCGAAGGCCGTCGTCCGGCAGCGGTACGGCAGGCCGGCCCGCACGACGATCGCGGCCGGCCAGTCGAACGGCGGCTACCTGGTCCGCTGGCAGATCGAGAACCGCCCCGACCTGTTCGACGGCGGCGTCGACTGGGAGGGCACGCTCTTCACCTCCGAAGGCCCCAACCTGCTGACGTTCCTGCCGTCCGCGCTGCGCGCGTACGCGAAGGGCGACACCGCCGGGATCGCGGCGGCGGGCTTCGCCCCCGAGTCCGACTTCCTCTGGCCGTTCCACTACCAGTACTACTGGGACTTCACCCAGCGCGTCTTCCGCGAGGAGTTCGACCCCGCCTACGACGGCGACACCGAGGCGGGCACGCCGTTCTGCGCCTCCGGCACGCCCGGCTGCGACACCGACTACGACTACGCCTCCCGGCCCGCGGCCGTGAAGCAGGCGATGGCGCGGGTGAGCCTCACCGGGAAGATCAAGAAGCCGCTGGTCATCGTGCACGGCACCCTGGACGCGCTGCTGCCGATCCGCGTGGATTCCGACGTCTACGCCAAGATGATCGCCGACCGGCACCGCGACCGGCTGCTCCGCTACTACCGGGTCGAGGACGGCACCCACGTCGACAGCCTCTACCCCGCCTTCCCCGACCGGCTGCGGCCTCTGCTGCCCTGCTTCCGCAGCGCGTTCACCGCGCTGGAGGCGTGGATCGGCAGGGGCACGACACCGCCTCCGAGCACCACCCTGCCCCGCCCGGCCACGGGCGATCTCGACAACACCTGCACACTGGGAGCAACACCATGACCCTGCCCGTCACGGCCGAGCGGATCCGCACGGACCGTCTCACCCTGAACATCCTGTCCGTGCCCGGGACGTCGGGCGAGCCGGTGCTGTTCGTGCACGGCAACGTCTCCTGCAGCGCGTTCTGGCGGTCCACGATGGCCTCGCTCGGCGAGGGGTTCCGGCCGTACGCGGTGGACCTGCGGGGGTTCGGCGGCTCCGATCCCGAGCCGGTGGACGCGAGCCGGGGCGTGCGCGACTACTCCGACGACGTGCTCGCGCTGCTCGACCGGCTCGGGCCCGTGCACCTCGTCGGATGGAGCCTCGGCGGCGGGGTGGTCATGCAGGTCCTGCGCGACCGGCCGGCGGCGGTCCGCAGCCTGACGCTGGTCAACCCCGTCTCGCCGTACGGCTTCGGCGGCACGACGGGCGTGGACGGCACGCTCAACTCACCCGACGGCGTGGGCTCGGGCGGCGGCGGGGCCAACCCCGAGTTCGTGCGGCTGCTGCGGGAGGGCGACCGCTCGGACGGCTCCCCGCTCTCGCCCCGGTCGGTGCTGCGCGCCACGTACGTCGCGCCCGGCACCGACCTCGGCGAGGAGGAGGACGCGTTCGTCGAGTCGATGCTGTCCACCCGGGTGGGCGACGACCACTACCCCGGCGACTTCCTGCCCTCCGACGTCTGGCCGAACCTCGCGCCCGGCAAGCGCGGCGTGCTCAACTCGATCGCGCCGACGAACTTCCGGATCGACGACCTGCACGAGATCGACCCCAAGCCGCCGATCCTGTGGATCAGGGGCGACCAGGACGTGATCGTGTCGGACACCTCGCTGTTCGACCTCGCGCATCTCGGCGCGATCGGGGCCGTGCCCGGCTGGGACGGCACGCCCGCCCAGCCGATGGTCGCCCAGACGCGGGCCGTCCTGGAGCGCTACGGCGCCTACCGCGAGGTGGTCGTCGAGGGCGCCGGCCACGGCCCGCACCTCGACCGGCCCGCCGAGTTCCGCGCGGCCCTGCTCGCCCACCTGCGGAGCTGATCCCCTTTTGATCCCCGGCCGGCCCGTTCAGCGGCGGTCGCGCAGCACCCGTACGGCGAGGCGGCGCAGCGGCGAGGGCGCCCGCGGCGGGGTTCCGGCGGGCAGGACGGACGCCTGCCCGCCGCGGCGGATCGTCAGCCCGAACAGCAGGTCGACGTCCTTCTGCCCGATCCGCAGGGCGGGCCGCCAGAGGCCGGGGCCGAGGCAGTCGTCGCCGCCGAGCCGGCTCACCGGCACCCGCGCGACGAGCTGCCCGGCCACCCGGCCGGGAATCCCCGGCTCGACCAGGGCGGGCACGACCATGCTGCGCCCCCGCCCGTCCTGCTCGCGCAGCACCAGCTCGGCCGGCGGTCCGCCGCTCGGCGGCACGTACGGCACGGGCACGACGACGAAGACGTGCCCCTCCTGCCGGGCCACGGTGGCCCGGGACGAGACCAGCGCGATCGACTCGGGGAACGACCTCGGCTCCACGCACACGCCCAGCTCGCCGCGTTCCGACCAGCACGGCACGACCAGCCTCCCGGGCTCCCCGGCGAGGGCGCCCGCGCAGCTCATCGGATGCGTGGGGCGGACGATCCGGGCCCGGCCCCCCGGCAGGCCCCGCAGCCGCACGTGGATCTCCCACAGCCCGGCGGGCAACGACCGGCCGAGGGCCGCCGAGCCGACGTCGAGGCGCGCCTGGCCGTTCACCCAGACCCGCGCCTGCCCCTCACCGACCGCCCGCCCCCGGCCGCCCGCCGCCTGACCCGCCGGGCCCTCGCCCACCGTCGCCTGGCCCACCGTCGCCTGGCCGACCGAGCAGTCGACCGGCAGGGCGTACGTCACCCCGGTCTCCGCGTGCCGTACGCAGACCTCCACCCGCGCCCGGCGCACCGCCTCGGTCACGTCGGCCTCCTCGTCGCCGAGCAGCCCGTCGAGCAGCCCCTCCAGGGCCGCCGGCGGCGTCCACAGCAGCCGGTCGCCGCGCTGCCGCAGCCACAGCGGGCTCCCGCCCGGCCGCAGCACCTCGACGCTCAGGTCGAGCAGGAGCGCGCCCCGGTCCCAGCGGAGCCCGCGCAGTTCCGCGCTGATCCCGGTGCCCCGCGACGCCTCGGCGAGGGCGAGCAGCGCGTCGAGCCGGTCCTGCCGCAGCAGCGCCGTACGGGCGCGCAGGTGCGCGGGCAGGTGGACGTCGAGCTCCGGGGGAAACCGGTCGAGCGTGAACCGGCGCAGGAAGGAGAACAGGACCATCCGCTCGTCGGGCTCCGCGGCGAGGAAGCGCGGCCCCGCGAGACGGCGCAGCCCGAGCGCCCGGTACCAGTGGGCCTGGATCCGCCGGCGCTGGGATCCCGGCTCGGTGCAGGCGTCCACCACGTCGAAGACCGCGTTCAGCCCGTCGAAGAGCGCCTCGGCGTCGAGCCGCTCCTCCCCCGCCGTGCCCGGCGCGGCCGGGCCGAGATGGCAGCAGATCTCATCGGACAGCACCGCGACCACCTTCGCGGCGAGGTACGCCCGGGTCACGAAGGCCTGCTCCGACAGCGGCCGGTCGGCGAAGCGGAGCTGACAGGTCTCCAGGAACTCCCGGCTGAACAGCTTGTGCGCGGTGGGCAGCGCGAGGAGGTGGTCGCGCAGCACGTCCGCCCGGTCGCGGTCGCGGGCGAACGCGGCCGGGGGCGGTCCGCCGTCGGCCAGCCTGCCGATCAGGACGTCGGCGTCGGTCTCCACCGCCCGGTCGTACATCCGCTCCAGCGCGTGCGGCTCCAGCCTGTCGTACTGGCCGAGCAGGAAGACGTACTCGCCGCGGGCCACGGACAGGCCGACGTTGCGCCCGCGCGCGGGCGAGCCGGTGTGGTCGAGGTGCAGGACCCGCACGTTGCCGCGCTGCCCGGCGATGGCGTCGAGCCGCCTGCGGGTCCCGTCCGTCGACCCGTCGTCGGCGAAGACGACCTCGTACTCGTCCGGCGGCAGCGACTGCTCCAGCACCGAACGCACGGCGGCACCGAAGTCGTCGTTCGAGAGCCCGGGGTTGGACACGGGCATAACCACGCTGACCTTCACACCCATGAGGCCAAGGGTGCAGCGCGGGCCCCGCCGGACGCGCGGGCTTGCCGAAGGATCGACCAACCCTGACCAGAGTTTCGGGGAGCCGTCCGGTGGCTCAGTACCAGCCGGTGGACTGGGAGTGGGCCCAGGCGCCGCAGGGCGTCTTGTAGCGGCCGGCGATGTAGCCGAGCCCCCACTTGATCTGGGTGGCGGGGTTGGTCTGCCAGTCGGCGCCCGCGCTCGCCATCTTGCTGCCGGGGAGCGACTGGGGGATGCCGTACGCGCCGCTGTAGCGGTTCATGGCCCGCTCGTTCCAGTGGCTCTCCCTGTCCCACAGCTTCTCCAGGCAGCCCCACTCGCCGCCCCAGCCGCGCGCCTCGGCCATCTGCTTGCCGAGGGCCTTGTTGCTGCCGGGGTCGGGGGTCGAACCGGGCGGGAAGTTCGCGGGCGGCAGGCCGGCCCCGCCGGGGGCCTTCTCCACGATGTCGACGGGGTCGAGGACCTTCGAGCGGTCGCGGGCCTTCTCCAGCCGGTCCTTGCGCAGGGCCTGGACCGCGTTCTCCTTCAGCGTGTCGGCCTCGGGGTCGGGCTTGGCGGGGTCGAGGGCCAGGAAGTCGCCCGGCTCCAGGGGCTTGGCGGGCGCGTTGGCGTGGTCGACGGCCGTACGAACCGTGTAGAACGTCCCCCCGGCGAGCACGGCCACCGAGACGCCGAGGATCGCGATCCGCTTGGGTGTCAGCCAGCCGGGGCCGGAACGGCCGTTTCCGCCCCGTCGGGACCGGGAGGCGCGGGGGCGATCCTTCAACTGCTGACCAGAGCTCACGGCCAATGAGCTTGCCCTGTCCCGGGGGGTGGTCCGCAACCGAAACGTGGTACCTGTTTGGTGACGTCTTGACCCCACCACCGATCACATGCGCTTTCCCCGTCGGTGTGATTTTGGTCACACCTCGTCTCGTGACAACCCGGCATCGATATTGGGACGAATAGGGGAATCATTGTGTACGTCGCATAATGACCAGGTGGCAGGCATTCTCCTGGTCGAAGACGACCCTTCGGTCCGCACCGGGCTCGAACTCGCGCTCACCCGGCAGGGCCACGCGGTGACCGCGTACGCCACGGGCGAGGAGGCGCTCGACCACATACGCACCCGGCGTCCCGAGATCGCGATCCTCGACGTCATGCTGCCGGGCATCGACGGCGTGGAGGTGTGCCGCCGCATCCGCAGGCTCGACCCCCTGCCGATCATCCTGCTCACCGCCCGGGGCGACGACCTCGACGTGGTGGTCGGGCTGGAGGCCGGCGCGGACGACTACGTGGTCAAGCCGGTCGAGCCCCGCGTGCTGGACGCCCGCATCCGGGCCATCCTGCGCCGGCTGGAGTCGGCCTCGCCCGACCGGCTCGTCTTCGGCGACCTGGTGATCGACCGCGGCGCGCTGAAGGTGAGCCTGGCCGGCCGGGAGATCCATCTCACTCCGACCGAACTGCGCCTGCTGCTCGAACTGGTCCGCCGTCCCGGCCAGGTCCTCACCCGCCGCTATCTCCTGCGCGCCGTCTGGGACCACACGCACGTGGCCGACTCCCGGCTGGTCGACGCCTGCGTGCAGCGCATCCGCGCCAAGGTCGAACCGGTGCCCGCCGACCCCGTCTACATCCACACCGTGCGCGGCTTCGGATACCGCTTCAGTCCGCCATGACCTGGCTGCCCTCGGGGCTGCGGGGGCGGCTGGTGATCACCTTCCTGCTGGTGGCGGTCACCGCCTCCACCGTCGTCACCGGCCTCGGATACCAGATCGTCCGCCGCGGCCTGCTGGACCGCGCCGAGCGGGGCGCGGTCGCCGACGTGCGCGAGACGCTGTCCAGGACCACCCTGCCGATCGGAGTGAGCGACGTGGTCTGGCCGAGCGACACCACCGTCACCGAGGACGACCTCGGCCAGGTCGTGCACGCGCTGGAGGCGCCGGAGCGCACCGTGATCGTGACGTACGGCCGGCTCCTGCGGACCAGCCCCGGCTTCGAGTTCACCATCGCCGACGTGCCCCGCCGGCTGCGCGAGCAGGCGGCCGGGCGGCTGGTCCACCAGCGGGTGCTCCTCAGGCGCCGGCCGTGGCTGATCGTGGCCACGCAGATCCAGCGGGAGACCGGCCAGGGGGTGGTGCGGCCGACCGGCCTGACGGCGTACGTGTTCGTCCCCCTGTCGGAGGAGGACGCCGTCCTCTCCCGCCTGCGGACGGCCCTCGCGCAGGCCGGGGGGATCACCCTCGTCCTGGCGCTGACCCTGGCCCTGCTGTCGGCCCGGCGCGTGCTGCTGCCGGTGCGCCGGCTCGGCGCCGCCGCCCGCGCTCTCGGCTCGGGCGACCTCCACGTCCGGCTGCCCGTACGCGGCAGGGACGAACTGGCGGAGCTGACCGCGACGTTCAACGAGACGGCGGCGGCGCTGGAGGAGACGGTCGGCGAGCTGCGGACGCTGGAGTCGATGTCGCGCCGGTTCGTCGCCGACGTCTCCCACGAGCTGCGCACCCCGCTGACGGCGATGACGGCGGTCACCGACATGCTCTCCGAGGACGCCGAGAACCTGCCGGACGACGCCGGGGAGGCCGTCCGGATCGTCGTCCGCGAGATCGGCCGGCTCCGGGTGCTGGTCGAGCACCTCATCGAGATCAGCAGGCTGGACGCGGGCGCCGCCAGGCTCCACCGGGAGACCGTCGACGTGGGCGACGCCCTGGCGGACTGCCTGGAGGTGCGGGGCTGGGCCGACAAGGTGAAGCTCACCGTGCCCGTCGGCCTCACCTTCTCGCTGGACATCCGGAGGTTCGACGTGATCGTGGCCAACCTCGTCGGCAACGCGCTCAACCACGGCGCGCCGCCGGTCGTGGTCACCGCCCGGGTGCGCGTCCGCCCCGACGCGTCGCGGGGTTTGGAGGTGACCGTGCGCGACCACGGGAAGGGCATCCCGGAGCACGCCCTCCCGCACGTCTTCGAGCGCTTCTACAAGGCGGGCGCCGACCGGGCGCGGAGCGTGGGCAGCGGCCTCGGCCTGGCCATCGCCAGGGCCAACGCCGAGTTGCACGACGGGTCGGTCACGGCCGAGCGCCGCGAGCCCGGCATCCTCTTCCGGCTGTGGATCCCCACGCCATGACCGGTATCGCAGACGGCCGGGGACGGCGGGCCGGGGCGGCGGGCCTGCGCACGACCCTGCGCACGACCCTGCTCACGGCCCTGCTGGCGGCCTCCGCGGCCTGCGGGGTCGGGCCGAGCGAGGTGGTCGACGCCGGCCCGGCGCCGGCCATCAGCGGCACCCCGACCCTCGTCACGATCTACCTGCTGCGGGACGGCAAGCTGCGGCCCGCCCGCGTCGCGGCGCGGTCCGCGCACGTCAACGACGTCCTCGACGCGTTGTTCAAGGCGAGCGGACGGCCCGCGAACCGCCTGTCCACCGCGCTGACCGGGCTCTCGCCAGCCCAGACGCAGCTCGTGAGGTACTCGCCGTACGAGGGCAGCCGCAACGACCCGGACAGCACGCTGAGCCTGCGCGTGCGCCTGTTCGTCAGCGGATGGAAGATCTCCAGGGCGGCCATGGCCCAGATCACCTGTACGGCCCGGCTGAGCCCGGAGGTCTGGGCCGTGGAGATCGCCCACGTGGCTCCCGGCAGGAACGGGCGGCTGAAGGCCCACACCTGCCGGGAGTACTGGGACCTGGCCCCCGAGGACGGCCAGCTCCCACCCTGACGGGGTCAGAGCGTGATGTTCTCCAGCATCTCGGTCACCAGGGCCGCGATCGGCGACCGCTCGGACCGGGTCAGCGTGATGTGGGCGAACAGCGGGTGGCCCTTCAGCTTCTCCACCACCGCGAGCACGCCGTCGTGCCGGCCCACCCGCAGGTTGTCGCGCTGGGCGATGTCGTGGGTGAGCACGACCCGCGAGTTGGCCCCGATGCGGGACAGCACGGTCAGCAGCACGCCGCGCTCCAGCGACTGCGCCTCGTCCACGATCACGAACGCGTCGTGGAGGGAACGGCCGCGGATGTGGGTCAGCGGCAGGACCTCCAGCATGCCCCGGTCGATGACCTCCTCGATGACCTCCGGAGTCGTCACCGCGCCCAGCGTGTCGTAGACCGCCTGGGCCCAGGGGCCCATCTTGTCGTTCTCCGTGCCGGGCAGGTAGCCGAGCTCCTGGCCGCCCACGGCGTACAGGGGACGGAAGACGATGATCTTGCGGTGCTGGCGGCGCTCCAGCACCGCCTCCAGGCCCGCGCACAGTGCGAGCGCCGACTTGCCGGTGCCCGCGCGGCCGCCCATCGAGACGATGCCGACGTCGGGGTCCATCAGCAGGTCGAGCGCGATCCGCTGCTCGGCGGACCGGCCGTGCAGCCCGAAGACCTCCCGGTCGCCCCGGACCAGCCGTACCGACTTGTCCGGCATGACGCGGCCGAGCGCCGAGCCGCGGCTCGACAGCAGCCGCAGACCGGTGTGGCACGGCAGGTCGCGTGCCTCGTCGATGTCGGCCGTGCCCGCGTCGAAGAGCGTGTCCATCTCCTCGGTGGTGACCTGGAGTTCCGCCATGCCGGTCCAGCCCGACTCGACCACCATGCCCGCGCGGTACTCCTCCGCGCAGAGGCCGATGGACGCGGCCTTGACCCGCATCGGCAGGTCCTTCGACACCAGCACCACGTCCGCGCCCTCGGCCGCGAGGTTCTGGGCGACGGTCAGGATGCGGGTGTCGTTGTCACCCAGGCGGAACCCCGCCGGGAGGCAGGATGGATCACTATGGTTCAACTCGACCCGGATGGTCCCGTCGCCGATAGGCATGGGCTCATCCAGCCGTCCGTGCCGCACTCTGAGGTCATCGAGGAAGCGGAGCGCCTCCCGGGCGAAGTAGCCGAGCTCCGGGTGGTGACGCTTGGCCTCCAGTTCCGTGATGACGACGATCGGGACGACGACCTCGTGCTCGGCGAAGCGGCTCAGCGCCGCCGGGTCGGCGAGCAGGACGGAGGTGTCCAGAACGTAGGTGCGGGATGTGGACGGGTTGCTCGAGGACACTGCCACGCGTTCTCCCCCGGGCGCCTGAGGCCGGCGCCCTGCCTTGACTGGTGGTGACCGGACCGGGCCCGTGACCTGCGAAGGCAGACCGGGTCTCCGGCCCTCCCCGCATGGTGGTCGCGCAAGGACGGGCCCTCTCCCGAGGTGGTGACCGCCGATCCTCTCGACGGCCGCTCAGCTACCACGGTACGTAACGAAAGTCCCCAGCCCAATAGGTTTAGGCAGGTTAAAAGGCGCTGGTCACGTACCGTCTCAGGAGCCGTACCGACGGTGTCGCGCGGCGTACGAGCGGAGCGCCCGCAGGAAGTCGACTCTGCGGAAGTCAGGCCAGTAGGCCTCGCAGAAGTAGAACTCGGAGTGGGCGCTCTGCCAGAGCAGGAATCCGGAGAGTCGCTGCTCTCCCGAGGTCCGGATGACGAGGTCGGGGTCGGGCAGGCCGCGCGTGTAGAGATGCTCCGCGATGTGCTCCACGTCGAGGACCTCGACGAGGTCCTCGATGCTCGCGCCCTTGCTGGCGTGCTCCTGGAGGAGGGAGCGCACCGCATCAGCGATCTCACGCCTTCCTCCATACCCAACGGCAACGTTCACAATCAGGCCGGGGCGATGCGATGTGGTTTCTTTCGCGTGTTTGAGGACACGAGCCGTGTGATCGGGCAGAAGGTCCAGCGATCCCATCGGGTTGACGTGCCAGCCCTGGTCCACGAGATCCTGCACGAGGTTCTCGATGACCTGGAGCAACGGCCCCAGCTCGGCCTTGTCCCTGGAGAGGTTGTCGGTGGACAGCAGCCACAGCGTGACGTAGCCGACCCCGGCCTCCCGGCACCACCCGAGCAGCTCGGAGATCTTGTCGGCGCCCTTCTGGTGGCCCCGGCTGACGTCCCGCAGGCCCATGGCCCGCGCCCACCTGCGGTTGCCGTCGACGATGACGCCGACGTGCCGGGGAATCCGAGCGGAGGACAGCTTCCCTTCGAGCCTGCGCTCGTACAGCTTGTACACGAGATCGCGCATGCTCATGCGACCCTCTTCCTCACGACCGGTGGGGGGTTCGGTCACCAATTATCGCGGGCGGCGCGGCGTGCCCCGCCCGCTCTCCTCCGGCTTCCCCGGCGCGCGGGCCGTACGCGGGAGTCAGCCGAGCCGCTCGACCAGGGCGTGGTACTCGTCCCACAGCTCCTTCGGCATGTGGTCGCCGAACGTCTCGAAGTGGGGCGGGATCAGCGCGGCCTCCTCACGCCACACCTCGGGGTCGACGCCGAGCAGAAGCTCCATGTCCCCGGGCGCGATGCCGAGGCCCTCGGTGTCGATCGCGTCCGGCACGTTGCCGATCGGTGTGGGCACGGCGCCGGCCACGCCGTTCAGCCGCTCGACGATCCACTTGAGCACCCGGCTGTTCTCGCCGAAGCCGGGCCACAGGAAGCGGCCGTCCGCGTCCTTGCGGAACCAGTTCACGTAGTAGATCCTGGGCAGCTTCTCCGGGTCGGCCGACTCGCCGACGCCGATCCAGTGCGCGAAGTAGTCGCCCATGTTGTAGCCGCAGAACGGCAGCATCGCGAACGGGTCGCGGCGCAGCTCGCCGACCCTGCCCTCGGCCGCCGCGGTCTTCTCCGACGCCACGTTGGCGCCCAGGAAGACCCCGTGCCGCCAGCTCAGCGACTCGGTCACCAGCGGCACGGCGGTCGCCCTGCGCCCGCCGAACAGGATGGCCGAGATCGGCACGCCGGCCGGGTCCTGCCACTCGGGGGCGATCGTCGGGCACTGCTCGGCCGGGGTGGTGAACCGGGCGTTCGGATGGGCGGCGGGCTCGCCCGACCCGGGCGTCCAGTCGCGGCCCTTCCAGTCGGTGAGGTGCGCGGGCGGCTCGTCGGTGAGGCCCTCCCACCAGACGTCGCCGTCGTCGGTCAGCGCGACGTTCGTGAAGACGCTGTTGCCCCACAGCGTCTCGATCGCGTTGGCGTTCGTCGTCTGTCCGGTCCCGGGCGCGACGCCGAAGAAACCGGCCTCCGGGTTGATCGCGTACAGCCGGCCGTCGGCGCCGAAGCGCATCCAGGCGATGTCGTCGCCGATCGTCTCGACCTTCCAGCCCGGGATCGTGGGCTGGAGCATGGCGAGATTGGTCTTGCCGCAGGCCGACGGGAAGGCGGCCGCGATGTACCGCGCCTCGCCCTCCGGCGGCGTGAGCTTGAGGATCAGCATGTGCTCGGCCAGCCAGCCCTCGTCGCGGGCCATCACGCTGGCGATCCGCAGCGCGAAACACTTCTTGCCCAGCAGCGCGTTGCCGCCGTAGCCCGAGCCGTACGACCAGATCTCGCGGGTCTCCGGGAAGTGGCTGATGTACTTGGTCCGGCTGCACGGCCACGGCACGTCGGCCTGACCGGGCTCCAGCGGCGCCCCCACCGAATGCACCGCCCTGACGAAGTCGTTGCGCTCCTCGATGAGGCGCAGCGCCTCCTCACCCATCCTCGTCATGATCCGCATCGACACCACGACGTACGGCGAGTCGGTGATCTCGACGCCGAGCTGGGAGAGGTCGCCGCCCAGGGGGCCCATGCAGAACGGCACGACGTACATCGTCCGGCCCCGCATGCAGCCCCGGAACAGGGTGGCGAACGTCTCGCGCATCTCGTCCGGCGCGATCCAGTTGTTGGTCGGGCCCGCGTCCTCCTCACGCTCGGAGCAGATGAACGTGCGGTCCTCCACCCGGGCGACGTCGCCCGGGTCCGAGGCCGCGTAGAAGCTGTTGGGACGCTTGGCGAGCCGCCGGAAGGTGCCCTGCTCGACCAGAAGGTTGGTCAGGCGCGTCCACTCGGCCTCCGAGCCGTCGCACCATTCGACGCGGTCCGGCTGGGTCAGCTCCGCGATCCGGCTCACCCAGGCCGCCAGATCGCTGTGAGTGGTGGGCGTCGGTACATCTACTGAAATGGACACGGGGGCGGCTCCTTAATCTCTCAGGGCCAGAGCGTCATTCGCGGCGAACGGCCCCCGAAGCCGATTGGAGTAGACCATCGCGTTTCCACTCCCGTGCAATTCGGTGCCATTCTCCACCACGGCCCCCGACGGTATCCGCCCAGGCAGGGGCCGTGATGTTGTGCGACCTTACCCACTCGAGCCCTGTCGAAAAAAACGTCTTTCCCCTCCTTACCCGCCTCACCGGCGTTACACATTGGTATAGACCGATCGCAATGGTTTAGACCTCTGGGCAAATTGGTTCAGTCCAATCCGCCGGGACCCTCCGCCCTGACCCGGTCGACGTGCTGGAGGGCATCGCGCAGGTCAGCGAGCCAGTTGTCGGTGTGCTTCCCGACCAGCCGGACGCACCAGGCCAGCGCGTCGCTGCGGCTGCGCGCCACACCCGCGGCGACCAGGGTGTCCAGCACCTGCCGCTCCGGCTGGCGCAGGCGGGTCATGACCGGCACGGAAAGAGTGGTGAACATCACTGTCTCGTCACCGGCGACGACCCCCCAGGACACCTTGCGCCGGAAGCGGTGCTCGGCCTCCCGGGCGATCTCGATCCTGCGCTCGCGGGTCTCCTCGCGGAACCGTTCGACGTATCCCTCGACGGCCGCGGCCCGTTCGAGGTCGGGCAGCCCCTCGGCCACCGACAGCGGCGGCAGGGTCCCGAGCACGGTGATCTCCTCACGGTCCACCACGACCTCCGGCCGGCCGGCGAACCACGTCTCCGGCAGGCGGCCGGCGAACCACGCCTTCAGTTGTTCTTCTGCATCCATGTAATCAAGATTACAACGCTGCTCAGTTCGTGGCCTGAATTGACAGATGCTAGTTTTTGACAGTTACTATCAATTCATGGCCTCTCTCACTTCTCGTTGGTGGGCGCTCGGCGCCCTCGTGCTGAGCGTCCTGGTCATAGGAATGGACGCGACGGTGCTCAACGTGGCGCTGCCGACGCTGGCGGCCGACCTGGGCGCCACGACCGGCGACCTGCAGTGGATCGTGGACGCGTACCTGGTTCCGTTCGCCGCGCTGATGCTTCCTGCGGGCGCCCTCGGCGACCGCTTCGGCCGCAGGCGGCTGCTACTGGCCGGGCTCGCGGCCTTCGGGATCGCGTCGGTGTTCGCGACGTACGCGGACGGCACCGGCGCGCTGATCGCGGCCCGCGCGCTCATGGGCGCGGGCGGCGCGCTGATCATGCCGCTGTCGACCTCGATCCTGCCGGTGGTCTTCGGCCCGCGTGAGCGGGGCCGCGCGATCGCCGTCTTCACCGCCGCCCTGGCCCTCGGCCTGCCCCTCGGCCCCATCGTGGGCGGCTACCTGCTCGACCGCTTCTGGTGGGGCTCGATCTTCCTCGTCAACATCCCGGTGGTCGTCGTGGCGGCGGTCGCGGCGGCCGTGTTCATCCCCGAGTCCCGTGACCCCGCCGCGCCCCGGACCGACGTTCCCGGCGCGCTGCTGTCGGTGACGGGCCTGGCGGCACTGGTGTACGGCGTCATCGAGGCGCCGGCCCGCGGGTGGGGCGACGTCCGCGTCCTCGCCGGCCTGGCGGCCGGGGTGGTGCTGCTGGCGGCGCTCGTCCGGGTCGAGGCCCGCGTCCGGCGGCCGATGCTGGACGTCGGACTGTTCCGCAGCCGGGTCTTCGTGTGGGGCGCGGCCGGTGCCACGTTCGTGAGCCTCGGCATGTCGGGCGTGCTGTTCGTCGTCCCCCAGCACCTGCAGGCCGTGCTCGGCCACGACGCCTTCGGCACCGGCGTACGGGTGATCCCCATGGTGGCGGGGCTCATGCTCGGCGGCCTGGCCGGTGAGCGGCTCACGGCCCCCCTCGGCCTGCGCGTGGTGATGCCGGCGGGCCTGGTCGTGCTCGCCGCCGGCTTCGTCCTGGGCGCGACGACCTCGGTCTCCTCCGGGTACGGGTTCGTCGCGGCCTGGCTGGCCGTCCTCGGCGCGGGGGTGGGCCTGGCCATGGTCCCCGCCATGGACGGCGTGCTCGCCCTGCTGCCGCAGGAGCGCTCGGGCTCGGGCTCGGCGACCCTGCAGACCGTCCGGCAGGTCGGCGGCGCGCTGGGCGTGGCCGGCCTGGGCAGCGTGCTCTCCGCGGCGTACGCCTCCGGGCTGCCCGCCGGGGTCCCGCGGGCGGCGGACGACTCGATCACCACCGCCGTGGCCCTGGCCGTCCGTACGGGCGACGCGGCGCTGCTGCGGGCCGCCCGCGAGGCGTTCGTCGACGGCATGGACCTGGTCCTGCTGCTGTGCGGGGGCGCGTCCGCGGCCGCCGCCGTCCTGGTGGCCGTCTTCCTGCCGAGGAACACGGCCAGGAGCGGAAAGACGGCAGAATCGGGGCATGAGCTCACCACAGCGCGCTGACCGGAACTCCGCCGCCTCCACCAGCGCTGTCACGAGCCTGCGCGAGCGCAAGAAGGCCAAGACCCGCCGGACCATCCAGGAGGAGGCCCTGCGGCTGTTCGCCGAACAGGGTTACGAGGCCACGACGGTCGAGCAGATCGCGGAGGCCGCGGAGGTCTCCCCCAGTACGTTCTTCCGGTACTTCCCCACCAAGGAAGACGTGGTCATCCAGGACGACTACGATCCGATGCTGCTGGAGGCCATCAGGGCCCAGCCGCCGGACCTGCCCCCGCTGACCGCCCTGCGCGCCGCGTTCCGCACCGCCTTCGAGTCGATCGGCCCGGAGGAGCTGGACCAGATGCTCGCCCGGATCAAGCTCACCACCTCCGTGCCCGCCCTGCGGGCGCGGACCGTGGAGGGACTGTTCGCCACGATCGAGCTGCTCGCGGCCGCCATGGCGGAACGCTCCGGCCGCGATCCGCGCGGCCCCGCCGTACGGACGCTCGCTGGGGCGGTCCTGGGAGTCATCCTCACGGCCCTGTTCGGCTGGGTGGAGCAGGACGGCAGGACGCCGCTGCTCGTCCTGATCGACGAGGCGCTCGGCTACCTGGAGGCCGGCCTGCCGATCTGATCGGGCGCCACCCGCAGGACGATCTTCCCCTGGATGTGCCCGCGCTCCGCCCGTTCGTGCGCCTTCGCGGCCTCGGCGAGCGGGAAGACCGAGTCGACGCCCACGCGCAGCCGGCCCTCTTCCAGCAGTAGTGCCAGCTCGGCCAGCTGCCCGCCGTCCGAGTGGACCTGGCCGCGCCGGAAGGAGATGCCCAGATCGGCCGCCCGCTCCCGGTGGTAATCGGCGTGGAAGACCGGGCTGATCACGCCCCCGCGCCGCAGCACCGGCAGGAACCGGTTGGCGTCCGGCCCGCCCACGGTGTCGATGAGGACGTCCACGTCCCGCACCTCGTTCTCCACCCGCGTGGTGGTGTAGTCGAGGAACTCGTCCACCCCCAGCTCGCGCAGGAACGTCTCGTGCCGTCCCGAGGCGACCCCGATCACGTACGCGCCCTTGATCTTGGCGAGCTGGACCGCGAAGTGGCCGACCCCGCCGGCGGCGCCGTTGACCAGCACCCTGCGGCCCTCATCGAGCTTGATGTGATCGACGATGAACTGGTAGGCGGTGAGGCCCGCCATCGGCACGCCGGCCGCCTCGACGTGGCTGAGCGAGGCCGGCTTGCGGGCCAGGTGCGACGCGGGCGAGGTCGTGTACTCGGCATAGCCCTTCCCCCCGTTCTCCAGGGAGGGGAAGCGCACGAGGCCGAACACCTCGTCGCCCTCCCGCCACTCGGTGACGCCGTGGCCCACGGCGGCGACCGTCCCGGAGACGTCCGAGCCCGGCGTGTACGGCAGAGGGAGCGTGGGCCGTATGTCCTCGGGGATGCCGGCGAAGCCCCGGCGGGCGTACCAGTCGGGCGGGTTCACGCCGGCCGCGTGGACGCGGACGAGCACGTCTCCGGGCCCCGGCTCGGGGCGGGGAAGCTCCTCCACCTCCAGAACGCCGGGTTCGCCGATCCGGTGCATGCGGACGGCCTTCATCGCGGACATCGATCCTCCTGTAGGGGCGATTCGGAGCGGTGCTCCAGATAATAAGCGGAGCACCGCTCCGAATGTCAACGCCCCAGATGCCGGGGTGCGAGGATCGACGCATGACGGACCGGCAGCAGCGCGCGGACGCACGGCGCAACCACGGGCGCATCCTGGAGGTGGCCAGGATCGTCGTGGAGGAGCAGGGGACGCAGGCGTCGCTGCGTGACATCGCGCGCCGTGCCGAGGTCGGCATGGGCACCCTCTACCGGCACTTCCCCACCAGGGAGGCCCTCCTGGAGGCGTTGCTGCGGCAGCGGTTCGACCACCTCGCGGCCAGGGCGGGAGAACTGGCCGGCGGCGGCGACCCGCACGCGGCGCTGCTGGAGTGGCTGCGGGAGTTCGTCGACGGAGCGGCCGCCTACCGCGGCCTGTCCGCCTCGATGATGACCACGATCGGCGACGAGAGCTCTCCCCTGCACGCGTCGTGCGCGGCGATGCGGGAGGCCGCGGGACGGCTGCTGCGGCGTGCCCAGGACGACGGCCGCATCCGGCCGGACGTCACGAGGATCGACCTGTTCGCCCTGGTGAACGCCGTCGGCTGGATCGCCGAACAGGCGCCGTCCCTCGCCGCCCGGCGGGACCACCTGTTCTCGCTCGTGATGGACGGCCTCGCGGCCGGCGGGGTCAGCGGACCCGGGCGGAGACCTGAGGACTGACCCGCACGACTCCGGCGAGGTTCCTGGTGTAGACGTCCGCGATCTTCACGACGTCGCCGGTGTGCGGGGCGTGCAGCATCTTCCCGTTGCCCCAGTAGATGGCGACGTGCGAGATGTAGCCGGGGTTGGTCGGATCGTTGCGCCAGAACAGCAGGTCGCCCGGCTGCGCCTGCGACAGCGGCACCTGCGGCCCGGTGACCCACTGCTGGTACGTCACCCGCGGCATCCGCACGCCCGCCTGCGCGTACGCCCACTGCACGAGCCCGGAGCAGTCGAAGCTGTCCGGTCCCTCGGCGCCCCAGACGTACGGCCGGCCGAGCTTGCTGACGGCCGCCTCCAGCGCCACCTTTAGCTGGTCGGCGGACATGAACGCGGTCGACGGCCACACGGTGCGCCCCTTGGGCGTGACCACCACCGGATTAATCGTGGCGACCTGGCTGCCCTTGGGCAGGATCTTCAGCAGGCTCCGGCGGAGCTTGGCAGAGTCGACCTTCGGCGCGCTCACGACGAGGGCGTTGCCGTCCGGGACGCCGAGCGCCGCCGCCGTGTTCTTCGAGACGATCGCGGCGATCGAGCCCATGCCGACCGTGGCGTACGCGCCGATGCGCAGGCGCCTGCCGCCGCCCTCGACCACGGACCCGAGCTTGACCCCGCCGTCGTGGCCGAGTTCGAACGAGACCGCCATGTCCCCGGCCGCGATGTTGCGCCACAGCCCGTCGGTGGCGGCCGTCACCTTCGGCGTGTACGCGCGGAACGTGGACGGGTCGACGCCCATCGTCTGCACGCGCTTGCCGTCCACGGTCACGTCGGCGGCACCGGTCACCTCGGCGTCCGCGACGCCCTTGACCCGGCGCACCTTCTCGACCAGTTCGGCGGGGAGCGGCTGATCGGCCACCACGAACAGGTGCGGACGGATCAGGCGCCCCAGCGGCGCCACCTGCGCCGCCGGGCTCTCCGGCGGGCCCGCCGCCGGGTTCTGAACCGTTCCGGGGGCCGTCCCGGCGCGGTCCTGCCGCGCCGCCGCCACGTAGCCGTGGGCTGTACGCCGCTGGGAGACCCCCGCGGTCACATCGGGGTTCGCGGTGCCGGACGTGAGTTCGCCGAGCGCGAGGACGTCGGCCGCCAGCACGCACACGAGCAGCACGGCGATGAAGGGGACCGTCCTGCGCAGCCCGGCGGCCCGCCGGGTGAGGCTGTGCCGTCCGAGGCTGTGCCGTCCGAGGTTGTGCCGGGGAAGCCGCGGCCGGTACGCGAGGTCCTGACGCGCCTCGAAGACCGCTACGGCGAGCTTCCTGCGGACACGGGTGGATAAGCGCGCTCGGCGTTCGAGCACGATCTCACCCCTTCCGCAGCGAATGCTTCGTTCCACGACGAGACTGCCGCACGGCCGGGAATAGCGCAATCGATTGCAGAATTCCCGGCCGGGGCGAAAAGGGACAAGACCCCTGGGTCACGGCCCCTAGTTGCCGACGTACGGCACGGCCTCGAGGATCTCGACGGTGTTCTGCCTGCCGTTGGGCATCGTGTAGGTCGCCTGCTCGCCGACCTTCTTGCCGTTGATGGCGGACCCGAGGGGAGAGTTCGGCGAGTAGACGTCGATCGGAGCGCCGCTCTCCTCGCGGGAGGCCAGCAGGAAGGTGACCTCCTCGTCGTCGCCGTCGAAGCGGACCGTCACGGTCATGCCGGGTCCGACGATGCCTTCGGCGCGGGGAGCCTCACCGACCCTGGCGCTGTCCAGGATCTGCCGGAGGTGGAAGATGCGGGCCTCCATCTTGCCCTGCTCGTCCTTGGCGGCGTGGTAGCCACCGTTCTCCCTGAGGTCACCCTCTTCCCGGGCGGCTTCGATCTTCTTTGCGATATCCGTGCGACCCGGGCCCGAAAGGTACTCGTACTCCTCCTTGAGGCGGTCGTACGCCTCTTGCGTCAGCCAGGTGACGTTGTCGTTCTGGGAGACGGCCACGGGCTCTCCTTGTTTCCGTAAGTGACTCGAAAGGCTAACGAGTTAACGCCTTCGAACGCTTCCCCAAAGATTCCACTATACGAGATCGCAGTAGTCGACATGTACCGCTGTGGCCTGCGCGCTCGTCCTCACCCGCTCGGTGAACTCCAGGTCCGACCGGCCCTGCGGAACGTCCACCTCGCGGCTGCCGACCTCCAGGTGCCTGGTGTCGAGCGCCTGGATCCGGCACGTCGCCGCCCGGCCCGCGGGCTTGTGCACGGTGAACGTTATTACGGCGGAGTCAGGAGCGCTCGCGTCGAATGTGATCACCTGGGCGCTGACGGCCGGGTTCCCGTTCGCGCGGAGCATGACATAGCCCCAGCCGCCCGCGATCAGCGCCACGACCAGCGCCATCACGACGTACGGCACCAGCCGGCCGGGCCGCGCCGGGCGTGGCGCGAAGTCGTCCGGCGTGCCGAGCACCGGGCGTGTCCCCCCGCCGCCTGCCTCATCGGTGGGCATCGCGGAATCTCCCTGAGGTTTGTCGGTGTTGTGCGAGACGATCGTCCGCACAGGGGACCGTGCCCGCGCGGGCCATGCCGGTCCGGTACGCACGGTCACTTAGAAGCTAACCTCTTTGACAGCCAGAGGACACCATGAGGAGAGCCGTGAGCGCACCGTTCAGGCTGATGGCCGTGCACGCGCACCCCGACGACGAGTCGAGCAAGGGTGCCGCCACGATGGCCCGCTACGTCGCGGAGGGCGCGGAGGTCCTCGTCGTCACCTGTACGGGCGGTGAACGCGGCTCGATCCTCAACCCCAAGATGGACCGGCCCGACATCCTCGAGAACATGGGCGAGGTGCGCCGGCAGGAGATGGAGAAGGCCCGCGAGATCCTCGGCGTGCGGCAGCGCTTCCTCGGGTTCGTGGACTCCGGGCTGCCGGAGGACGAGAACGAGCCGCTGCCGGAGGGCTGCTTCGCGCTGCAGTCGCTGGAGGCGGCCTCGGCGCCGCTCGTCGCCGCCGTGCGGGAGTTCCGGCCACACGTGATCCTCACGTACGACGACAACGGCGGCTACCCGCACCCGGACCACATCATGACCAACCGGGTGTCGGTCGAGGCGTTCGAGGCGGCGGGCGACCCCGACCGCTACCCGGGCACCGGGGAGCCGTGGCAGCCGCTGAAGCTCTACTACCACATGGGCTTCACCAGGGAGCGGTTCGAGGCGCTGCACAACGCGATGACCGAGCGCGGCATCGGCTCGCCGTACGCCGACTGGATCGCCCGGTGGGAGGACCGCCCGGAGAAGTGGGAGGTCACCACCAGGGTTCCGTGCGGGGAGTACTTCGAGCTTCGCGACCTCGCCCTGCTCGCGCACGCCACCCAGGTCGACCCCGACGGCTTCTGGTTCGTCTGCCCGAGGGATCTCCAGGAGGAGATCTGGCCGACCGAGGACTACCACCTCGCGCGGTCGCTGGTGGACACCACGCTGCCGGAGGACGACCTGTTCACGGGGATCCACGCGGAGGCCGCCCCTGCCCGCTCGTAAGCTGGACGGGTGGACGCAAACACCTACGGGCCGGGTCTCCTGGGCTTCCTCGTCGTCGCCGCGATCGCCGTCGCCCTGTTCCTCCTGCTGAAGAACATGAACAAGCAGATGAGGAAGATCCAGGTGCCGGACGACCGCCGCGAGGACGACCGCCACGGGAACGGACCGGACGCGTGAGCGCGGCCGTCGAGGTCGTCGCCGACCCGGCCGCGTCGCGCTACGAGATCCTGGTCGACGGGGTCGTCGCCGGGTTCGCGCAGTACCGGATGCGGGACGGGGCGATGATCTTCACGCACACCGAGGTCCGCGGCGAGTACGAGGGCCGGGGGCTGGGCGGCCATCTGGTGGGCGCCGCCCTCGACGGCGCGCGTACGGCGGGGCTGCGCGTCGTGCCCCTGTGCTCGTTCGTGGCCTGGTACATCCAGCGAAATCCGGAGTACCGCGACCTGGTGGACGACGACTACCGGAACTAGTGCCGTCAGTCCGGCAGGGCGGGGCCGGAGGACCAGGCGCGCTCCAGCGCCTTGGGCAGGCCCCACCAGCCGAGCGGGGTCAGCACCTCCGCCCGGTCCACGATGCCGAGGTGCGCCCACAGCGGGGTGACCGCCGTGAACAGCATCTCCGTCGCCTCCAGGTCCTCCGGCTCGTCCGGGTCGACGTCGACGTCCTCGGAGTCGGCGATGAACCGGGCGATCCGCTCGGGTGAGGCGAGCACGCCGGGGCCGTACCGGACCAGAGTGATCACCGAGGCGAGCCAGTCGGCGTGGTGGATGGCGCACAGCGAGGCCAGTATCGAGTCCTCGTGGCTGAGATCGCCCTCCATGTCGAAGAACCGGGCCGCGTCCTCCTCGTCCGGGAGGTCGGAGATCGGCGCGGCGATCCCGGCGGCGACCGTGAGCCACAGGTCCTCGTCCCGCTCCGGCAGGTCGCCCTTCTCCAGGCCGGCGCACGCGCGCAGCACGTTGCCGGGATAGCCGGGCCGGCCCAGCGTGACGCGCAACCGGCGGGCGGCCATGCGGAGGTCGGCCTCGGGGAAGGGCGGCTCGGGCAGGTCGTCGAGCACCCGCCGCAGCTCGCTCAGCGCGAAGGCCTCCTCCTCGTCCCAGGCGGCGTACAGCTCCTTGTCCTGCTCGTCGTTGACCACGACGTTGGGCACCCGGCCGTCGGGGAGCGGCGTGCCGAGCCAGCGTTCCTGGAGTTCCTCGTAGGCGTGGCGGGCCCCGGCGTCTCCGGCGGCCAGCGCGTCCGCGTCGATCTCCCCCGCCGCAAGGCGCTCCTCCAGGAACTCGACCAGCCGCTCGTACATCTCGGTGGCCACCGGGCCGCGCTCGCTCTCCTCGGGCCAGAGGAAGTAGCTGCGGGTGAGCATGATCGGCTCGGTGCCACTGGACTCCAGCCAGCGCTGCACCTCGCCCACCGTGGCCACGCCCGACTCGATGCTGGTCAGCACCGCCTTGGCGGACTCCCAGAACGTGACCGACAGCGGATTGCCCACGGCGAGCAACTGCCGCCGCAGGTCGGGAAGGGCGACCAGGGCCTGCCCCGACGGCACGGCCAGCAGCACCCGGGCGACGTCCCGCCGCGTCATGGCGGCCGCCGGGCGCCCCGAGTGCCTGACCGCGAAGTCCAGATCCAAGCCCACGTCCTGTGAGCCTACGCCCGGACGCGCCCGAACACATCCCCACGTTCTCCCCGCGCGTTCCCACCGGGCCTTTCCTCCGAACCCGGCGACCGCCCCGGGAGCCCGTCTGCCCTGGCCGGAAGACGAGGGATCGCGCATCTGAGCGTGTGAGAGGCTGGCCGTATGAACCGGCTGGGCGGCGAGACCTCTCCTTACCTCCTGCAACACGTGGACAACCCGGTGGACTGGTTTCCGTGGGGCGAGGAGGCGTTCGCGGAGGCGCGCAGGCGCGACGTCCCCCTGCTGATCAGCGTCGGCTACTCGGCGTGTCACTGGTGTCATGTCATGGCCCACGAGTCGTTCGAGGACGAGGCCACCGCGCGGCAGATGAACGACCTGTTCGTCAACGTGAAGGTCGACCGCGAGGAACGCCCCGACGTGGACGCCGTCTACATGGGCGCCGTCCAGGCGATGACCGGGCAGGGCGGCTGGCCGATGACGGTGTTCGCCACGCCGGAGGGCCATCCGTTCTACGCCGGGACCTACTTTCCCCGGCCGCACCTCCACCGGTTGCTGCAGGCCGTCTCGGAGGCCTGGCGGCAGGACCGGGAGGGCGTCCTGACCCAGGGCGCGAAGGTGGTGGAGGCACTCGGCGAGCGGACCGGGGTGCCGTCGGGCCCGCTGCCGGACGCCGGCACGCTCGCCCTCGCCGTACGGAATCTCGCGGAGGGCTTCGACGAGCGCCGGGGCGGCTTCGGCGGGGCGCCGAAGTTCCCGCCGTCCATGGCCCTGGAGTTCCTGCTGCGGCACGGTACGCCCGAGGCGGTGTCCATGGCCGAGGCGACCATGGAGGCCATGGCCAGGGGCGGCATGTACGACCAGATCGGCGGCGGTTTCGCCCGCTACTCCGTCGACGCCGACTGGGTCGTGCCGCACTTCGAGAAGATGCTCTACGACAACGCGCTGCTGCTGCGGGTCTACGCCCACTGGTGGCGCGCGACGGGCTCGGTCCTCGCCAGGCGGGTGGCCCTGGAGACCGCCGAATGGCTGCTGCGGGAGATGCGCACCCCGGAGGGCGGTTTCGCCTCGGCTCTCGACGCCGACAGCGAGGGACCGGACGGCGCCCACGGCGAGGGCCTGTTCTACGTCTGGACTCCGGAGCAGCTTCGCGAGGTCCTCGGGGAGGACGACGGCGCCTGGGCGGCCTCGGTGTTCGAGGTCACGGGCACGTTCGAGCACGGCACGTCCGTGCTCCAGCTTCTGGCCGACCCCGACGACCCGGAGCGGTTCGACCGAATCCGTACGGCCTTGCGGGCCGCGCGGGAACGGCGCCCGCGGCCGGGCCGGGACGACAAGATCGTGGCCTCGTGGAACGGGCTGGTGATCGCCGCCCTGGCCGAGGCGGGCGCGCTGTTCGAGCGGCCCGTGCTGGTGGACGCCGCCCGGGAGGCGGCCGTGCTGCTCGACGACCTGCACACGGTGGCCCGCGGCCCGGCCCGGCTGCTGCGCACCTCACGCGACGGCCGGGCGGGGACCAACGCCGGCATGCTGGAGGACTACGCGAACACGGCGGAAGGGTTCATCGCCCTCTATGGCGTCACCGGCGAGAGCCGCTGGTTCCACCGGGCCGGTGACCTGCTGGAGACTGTCCTGACCCGGTTCCCCGACGGCTCCGGAGGGTTCTACGACGCCCCGGACGACGGCGAACGGCTGTTCCAGCGGCCCGCCGACCCCACGGACAACGCCACGCCGTCCGGGCGCTTCGCGGCGGCGGGCGCGCTGCTGTCGTACGCGGCGCTGACCGGTTCGGCCCGGCACCGGGAGGCGGCCGAGGCGGCGCTCGGCGCGGTCTCCACGCTGGCGGGGCGGTACGCCCGCTTCGCGGGATGGGGTCTCGCCGTGGCGGAGGCGGCCCTGCGCGGGCCGGTGGAGGTGGCGATCGTCGGCCCGTCCGGCGACCCCCGCACCCGCGCGCTGCACCGGGCGGCCCTCCTGTCCGGCGCGCCGGGCCTGGTGGTGGCGCTCGGCGACGGATCCGCCGGCAGCGGATCGGTGGACGGCGGAGCTGTGGGTGACGGAGCCGTGGGTGACGGAGCTGTGGACGTGCCGCTGCTGGAGGGACGCGGCATGATCGGCGGTTCGCCCGCCGCCTACGTGTGCCGCCGCTTCACCTGCCGGGCGCCGGTGACCACCCCCGCCGAGCTCCGGGCCGAACTGGCGAACTGACGCGGGGCCGACCCCCGGCGGTTACGGCAGCAGGCGTGCCGGGGCGTCACCGGCGCTCCTTCTTCCGCCCGTGCCGGTGCCCCCGATGCCCGTGCCCGTGCGGTCCGTGCCCGTGCGGTCCGTGCCGCCGGAGGCGGGGGCGTTCCGCCCGGTGACGGGCCCGCCCGGCGCGGTCCCCGGGTCGTCGGACCGACCCGGATCGTTGGGATCGAAACCGTTCGGGCGAAGGTTCGGGGCGAAGTTGTCGGCGCCGCCCCGCGGGCCACCGCCCTCCTGGCCCGTGCCCTCCTGGCCGGCGCCGCCGGACTGCTCCGCGTCTCCGGGCGCTCCGGGAGGCAGCCCCGGCGCGCCCGGCGTGTACGGCGGGAAGGTGCCCGAAGGGTCCATCGGGATGGCGTTGGGATCGCCGCTCGGCCGGGGCGTGGCCCTGCCGTAGTCCCAGGAGTAGTAGGGGTTCCACGTGACCGGCTCGGGGAACTCCTTCACCGGCTTGCCCTCCATCGCGGCGCCCACGAAGGTCTTCCAGATCTCCGCCGGAAGCGTGCCGCCGTACAACTCGCCGTATCCGGGGACGGTCACCGGCTTGTTGTCGTCGCGGAACATGTCGACGGCGACCGCCAGTTGCGGGACGTACCCGGAGAACCAGACGGCGGCCGACTCGTCCGTGGTGCCGGTCTTGCCCGCGACCGGCCGGTCCCACAGCCGCGCGGCCGTGCCGGTGCCGTTCAGCACGACCTGCTCCAGCGCGTACGTCGTGTCGGCGGCCGTGTTCTCGCTGAAGGCCCGGACGCCGGGCCGCGAGAACGTCCGGACGAGCCCGGTGCCGTCGGTGACGGACCTGATCACGTGGGCCTCGCGGTGGATCCCCCCGGCGGCGAAGGTGGCGAACCCCGAGGCCTGCTGCACGGCGCTCACCGACGCCACCCCGAGCGGGAGCGTGGCGGCCCCCGAGTGGGGGGCGAGTTGCGCTTCGGGGATGCCGGCCGCCCGGGCCGCCGCGACGACCTTGTCGAGGCCGATCCGCTGCCCGAGGTCGACGAAGGCGGTGTTGACCGAATACTGCGTGGCCTGGACCAGCGGGATCGCCGGGCCGTAGGACCTGCCGCCGGAGTTGGGGATGCTCGCGGCTCCGATGGTGACGGGCGAGTTGCCGTTCACCAGGGTGTCGAGCCCGTACCCGGCTTCGAGCGCCGCGGCCAGCGTGTAGGGCTTGAAGGTCGACCCGGCCTGGACCTTGGCGGAGAAGGCGTTGTCGTACTGGTTGGTCTCGTAGCGCCCGCCGTAGAAGGCGACGACCTCCCCGGTGCCGGGGTCGACGGCCGCGAGGCCGGTGCGCACCTTCTTGGGGGTGCCTTCGGGCAGCACCGACCTGACCGCCTCGGCGGCGAGGGACATGAGCTTCTTGTCGAACGTCGTGGTGACCTTCAGGCCGCCGTGGTTGATGTCCTCGTCGGTGAAGCCCAGCCGGTTCAGTTCGGCCCGCACCTGCGCGAGCATGTAGCCGTTCTGGCCGCCCAGGGACAGCGGCGGCCGCTGCCGGGCGAGCGTCGGGAACGTCTGCGACCCGGCCTCCTCGCGGCCGATCGCGCCGATCTCACGCATGCCCTGGATCACCGACGCCCACCTCGCCCGGACCGCGTCGAGCGCGGGGCCGGTGGGATCGGCGAACCGGGTGGGCTGCTGGATCACGGCCGCGAGATAGGCCCCCTCGGCCACCGTGAGGTTCTGCACGTCCTTGTCGAAGTAGGCGCGGGCGGCGGCCTGGATGCCGTACGCCCCGCGGCCGAAATAGATCGTGTTGAGGTAGCGCTCCAGCACCCAGTCCTTCGGCTTGGAGCGATCCACCTTGAGCGCGATCATGATCTCCTTGAGCTTGCGCCCGACGGAGCGTTCCTGGCCGAGGCCGCTGTAGTAGTTGCGGACCATCTGCTGGGTGATCGTGGAGCCGCCCTGAAGCTGGCGTCCGGTGACCGTCGACCAGAGGGCGCGCGCCGTGCCCGACATGGAGACGCCCTGGTCCCGGTAGAAGGTGCGGTTCTCGGCGGCGATCACGGCGTCCCTGACCGCCTTGGGAACCCGGGCGAGCGGCACGTTCTTGCGGTTCACGCCCTCGGTGGCGAGGACGGTCCTGCCGTCCCGGTAGTAGATCACCGACCCCTGGGCCGTCGCCAGCTCCTGGGTGCCGCCCGGGATCGGGGTCAGCGCCCACACGACGGCGAGGAACACGACCAGTCCGGCGATCGAGGTGACGAGGCAGGCGAGCAGGACGCGCGGCAGCCGTCGCCGCCGGCGGCGTTCCGGCCTGCCCGCCCCGTCGCCGGCGTCCCTCTCGGCCGAGCCCTCCCCGATCGGGCCCTCCCCGGTGTTGTCCACCCTGCGACCCCCGATAAGTCCGATACCCCCGATACGCCCGCTTGTGGCCCTGTGAGCTGGGCGAATGCAACCACGGTAAACGATGGCCCACGATGGTTCCGCACTCCCCGTCACCTCTGTGGAAAAGATGCCCCGCGGACAAGCACCTGTGGATAAACCACGCCAACATGGCCCCCCGGTGGCCCGATCAGCCGCCCGCCGCCCGTACGAGGGGAAGGGTCCGGTACGGCACCGGCGTGTCGAGCGCGATCACCGACTCGGTCCGCACGACCCCCTGCACGTCCACGATCAGGTCGATGACGCGCTGGAGGTCGGCGTTGCTCCGGGCGACCACCCGGCAGAGCATGTCCCCCCCGCCGGTGATCGTGTGGACCTCCAGGACCTCGGGGACGAGCGCGAGCTGGTCGGCCACCGGCACGTGCCCCGCGACCTGCCTGATGTGCAACGTCACGAACGCGGTCACGTCGAAGCCGAGCGCGGCCGGATCGATGTCCGGGCCGTAGCCGGTGATGACCCCCTTCGCGGCCATCCGGTCGAGCCGGGCCTGCACCGTCCCCCGGGCGACGTCGAGCCTGCGGGAGCACTCCAGCACGCCGATCCTGGGCTCGGCGGCCAACAGGGCGACGAGCCGGGCGTCGAGGTGGTCAATCGTCATAACCGTTTCCCCTTCCGTGGCGCGGAGACTGAGCAAATTGTCCACCGAATCAACTCACTGTTGCACATATTGGCCATGCCAACCGACAGTTGTCACATGAACGATGTCTTTCCGGTTCACGGCATGGACGCGGTGGTTTTCGCGGTCGGCAACGCGAAGCAGGCCGCCCACTACTACTCGACCGCCTTCGGGATGCGCCTGGTGGCCTACCGGGGGCCGGAGACCGGCAGCCGCGACGAGGTGGCGTACGTCCTCGTCTCGGGTTCGGCGCGCTTCGAGCTGCGCGGAGCCGTACGGGCGGGAACGCCGCTCGCGCGGCACGTGGCCGACCACGGCGACGGCGTCGTCGACCTCGCGCTGGACGTGCCGGACGTGGAGGCGGCCTACCGGTACGCCCTGGAACAGGGCGCCCGGGGGCTGGCGGAGCCCCACGTCGTGGAGGACGAGCACGGCAAGGTCGTGGTCGCGGCGATCGCGACGTACGGCGAGACCCGGCACACGCTGGTCGACCGGGCCAACTACACCGGTCCGTACCTGCCCGGATACGTCGCGGCCGAGCCGATCGTCGCGCCGCCCGCGGTGAAGAACGGGCGCCTCTTCCAGGCGGTCGACCACTGCGTCGGCAACGTCGAGCACATGGAGGAGTGGGTCGGGTTCTACGAGAAGGTCATGGGCTTCACCAAGATGGCGGAGTTCATCGGCGACGACATCGCGACCGAGTACTCGGCGCTGATGTCCAAGGTCGTCGCGGACGGCACCCGCAAGGTCAAGTTCCCCCTGAACGAGCCCGCCGAGGGCAAGAAGAAGTCCCAGATCGAGGAGTTCCTGGAGTTCTACGGCGGTCCGGGCGTGCAGCACGTCGCGCTGGCCACCAACGACATCGTCGCGACGGTGGACGCGATGCGGCAGGCGGGCGTCGAGTTCCTCGACACGCCCGACTCCTACTACGACGACCCGGAACTGCGCTCCCGCATCGGCGAGGTCCGCGTGCCGGTCGAGGAGCTGAAGAAGCGCCGCATCCTGGTGGACCGCGACGAGGACGGCTACCTGCTGCAGATCTTCACCAAGCCCGTCCTGGACCGCCCGACCGTGTTCTACGAGCTCATCGAGCGGCACGGCTCCCTCGGCTTCGGCAAGGGCAACTTCAAGGCCCTCTTCGAGGCCATCGAGCGCGAGCAGGAACGCCGGGGCACCCTCTAACGCACACTTTGCGCATGCCGGGCTTTGCCCGAAGGGCGGCGGGGTGACCATTCAGCCATGGGAACGCCGCCGCCTCCGGGAAGCCCGTACGAGGAGCCGAGGACTCCCTGGACGCCCCCTCCGTTCGGGCAGACGGCGCCGCGGCTCGCCGGGCGGTGGCGGCGGCTGTTCGCCGGGATCGTGGACGCCGTGATCGTCTCGCTGATCACGACACCGGTCACCTGGGACGACTGGAGGGCCGTGTACGACGACGTGGCGGGCGCGGTGACGAGGGTCCCGGCCGGTGACGGCCTCCTCGTCGCGGTGATCGGGTTCCTCTACTACTGGCTGCTCCAGTCGTACTGGAACGGGCAGACCGTGGGGAAACGGCTGTTCGGCATGCGCGTCGTCCGGGAGAGCGGGGAACCGGCCGGTCTCCGGCCGGTCGCGCTGCGGCAGGCGGTGATGACCGTGCTCGGCTCGCTCTGCTGCCTGGGGCTGGTCGACCTCGCCTGGATCCTGTTCGACCCCAGGAAGCAGGCCCTGCACGACAAGGCCGCCCGGACCCTCGTCGTGGACGCCTGAACCCCCTCTGAGCAGGGGAGACACCCTGACGTGGCGATACGGAGCACGCCGTCGCCTCGCGTAGAGTGGCGACTCTATGCCGCTGAACCGTTTCCCAGTCATCCCGGCCGTTCCGGCGGTCGTCTGCGCCGTGGCCGTCGCGACCGCCACGGCCTGCGCGCCGTCCCAGAGCGCCGCCGCCTCGGCCTCCCCCGGCACGGCCGACGTCGCGGCCTCACCGGCGAGCACCGCGCGTACGGGAGGCACGGGAAGCACGGGAAGCACGACGGGCGCCCCCGGGATCGGGGATCCCGACTTCCCCGGCGGCGGCAACGGCGGCTACGACGTCGAGCACTACGACCTCAAGCTGTCCTACGACCCGGCGTCGCGGAACCTCGCGGGCAGCACGACGATCCGGGCGAAGGCCACGCAGGACCTGACGTCGTTCGACCTCGACCTGCACGGGCTCACGGTGAGCCGGGTGACGGTGGACGGCACGGCGGCCGCGTTCAGCCGGCGGGACGACGAACTCGTGGTGACACCGGCCGGGCGGATCGCCGACGGCGGGAAGTTCGCGGTCACGATCGGCTACTCCGGCGTGCCCCGGTCGCTGCGGTCGGCCAGCCTCGGCGAGTACGGCTTCATCGCCACGCCGGACGGCGCATTCGTCACCTGCGAGCCGGACGGCGCCAAGACGTGGTTCCCCTCCAACGACCACCCCGCCGACAAGGCGACGTACGACTTCCAGATCACCGTGCCCGCGGGACTGACCGCGATCGCCAACGGCGAGATGTCCGGAACGCCGCGGACCACGGCGGGCAAGACCACGTTCGTGTGGCGCGAGAAGCACCCGATGGCGAGCTACCTCGCCACGATGACCACCGGGAAGTTCCAGGTGCGCACCGGCACGAGCGCCGGAGGGCTGCCGATCTACGCGGCCGTCGCCGACTCGTTCCGCGGCTCGCTCGACACCCTGATCGCCCAGACGGGGACGATCACCGACTACTGGTCGAGCGTCTTCGGGCCGTACCCGTTCTCCTCCACGGGCGGGGTGATCGACGACCACGCGGTGGGGTACGCGCTGGAGAACCAGACCAAGCCGATCTACGGCGGTTTCTCGCCCGAGCCCGCCATAATCGCCCACGAACTGGCCCACCAGTGGTTCGGTAACAGCCTGAGCGTCAGCCGCTGGCGTGACCTGTGGCTGAACGAGGGCTTCGCGACGTACGCCGAGTGGCTTTGGGCGGAGCACAGCGGCCAGGGCACCGCCGACGCGACCTTCCGCCGTTACTACGCGAACGAGGCGGACCCGATGTGGAGCTATCCCCCGGGCGTGGCCCGCGCCGACGACCTGTTCAACGCCGCGGTCTACACGCGTGGCGCGATGGCGCTGCACGCCCTGCGCCGGGAGATCGGCGATCAGAGTTTCTTCCCGCTGATCAGGCAGTGGACCGCCGCGCACCGGTACGGCAACGTCACGACGCCCGAGTTCCTCGCGCTGGCCGAGCGCGTCTCCGGGAAGAACCTCACGCCGCTCTTCGACGCCTGGCTGTTCCGGCCGGGGCGCCCGGCGCCGGTCGCCTGACCCGCCGGGTCAGGGCCTGAAGGCCGCGACGACGCCCTCGCCGCCCACCTGGAGGCCGTACTCCGCGTCGATCCGGTAGCCGTGCCGCCGCAACGCGCCGAGCACCTCGTCGCCGTGCGCGGGCCCCCGGGTCTCCAGTTGCAGCAGGACCTCGGCCTCGTCGAGGTGCAGCCGGGAGCCGAACCGCTCGTGGACCACGTCGAGCACGTTGGCGCCGAGGTCCGCCAGCCTGGCCAGCAGCACGGCGAGCGCGCCGGGCCGGTCGGTCAGCCGGATGCGGAAGGCGAGGTAGCGGCCGGCCGCCGCCAGGCCGTGCCGCAGCACCCGGGCCAGCAGCAGCGGGTCGATGTTCCCGCCGGACAGCACGGCGACCACCGGCGGCTCGAACGCCTCGGGGTGGTCGAGCAGCGCGGCCACCCCCGCCACGCCGGCCGGTTCCACCAGCAGCTTCGAGCGTTCGAGGCAGAGCAGCAGGGCCCGCGACAGCGACTCCTCCGAGACGGTCACGACGCTGTCGACGAGGTAGTGGATCAGTTCGAACGGCAGGTCGCCCGGCTGCCCGACCGCGATGCCGTCGGCCATCGTGGACGTCGGCACGACCGTGATCGGGTGGCCCGCGGCCAGCGAGTCGGGATAGGCGGCGGCCCGCTCCGCCTGCACCCCCACCACCTTGATCCCCGGACGCTGGGACTTCACCGCGAGCGCGACGCCCGCCGCCAGGCCGCCGCCGCCGATCGGCAGCACGATCGTGGCCGTGCCGGGGAGCTGCTCCAGGACCTCCAGGCCGACCGTGCCCTGCCCGGCGACGACGTCGGGGTGGTCGAACGGGTGGATGAACACCGCCCCGGTGCGCTCCGCGTGCTCCCTGGCCGCCCGGAGGGCCTCGTCCACGGTGTGCCCGGCGAACACCACATCCGCGCCGTACGCCCGGGTGGCCTCCACCTTCGGCAGCGGCGCGCCCTCGGGCATGTAGACGGCCGACTTGGCCCCGAGCAGGGACGAGGCGAGCGCCACTCCCTGCGCGTGGTTGCCCGCGCTGGCCGCGACCACCCCACGGGCCCGCTCCTCCGCGGTCAGCCGCGCGATGCGCACGTACGCGCCGCGGATCTTGAACGACCCGGCCCGCTGCAGGTTCTCGCACTTGAGGTGGACCGGGCCGCCGACGGTCTCGGACAGCACCCGCGAGTGCAGCACCGGCGTCAGCGCCGCCACCTCGGACAGCATCTCGCGCGCGGCGACGACGTCGTCGTACGTCACCTGTGGGACAGCCATGCGCCCATCATCACAGGTTCCGGGGAGAGGCGGCGTGCGGAGTGGGCGCGGGCGGAACGCGTCGTCACGGCCCGGGTGACCAGTACCGGTCGCCCGCGATCACCAGGGCGGCGGCGCCGACGAGGCCGGCGTCCTGGCCGAGCGCGGCGGGCACGACCCGCACCCGCCCGGCGAAGCCCATCCGGGTGTGCTCGCGCAGCGCCTTCTCCAGCGGCCCGAAGAGCAGGTCGCCGGCCTGGCTGAGCCCGCCGCCGACGGTCACGAGATCGAGGTCGCAGAGGTTGACGGCCGAGGCGATGGCGACGCCGAGCGCCCGCCCGGCCCGCGTCATCGCGGCCAGCGCGATCGGGTCGCCCGCCGCCGCGTCGGCGGCCAGGCGCCGCGCGGTGGCCGTCCCCTCCTCCCGGTAGAGCTCCCCGCCCTGCCCGGACGGCTCCCCGTCCTGCCGGAGGGACTCCCCGCCCGGCTCCGAAGCCCTGCCCGGCTCCTGGGACGAACCGGCGTGTCCGGGTGACCAGCCCTGCGCGACCGCCCAGGCGGCCAGCCCGGGACCCCGGGCGATCGCCTCCAGGCAGCCGTTGCCGCCGCAGCCGCACTGCGGTCCCCCGGGGTCGACCACGACGTGGCCGATATGACCGGCGTTGCCCGTCCCGCCGTCGATGAGCCTGCCGCCGAGGATCAGGCCGCCGCCGACGCCGGTCGACACGACCATGCCGAGCATGGCCGCGCTCCCCCGCCCCGCGCCGCGCCAGTGCTCGGCCACGGCCAGGCAGATCGCGTCGTTGTGGATGCGGACCGGTATGCCGGGGAACCGGGCGGCGAGCCGCTCACGCAGCGGGAAGCCGCGCCAGCCGCCCATGTTGAGCGGGGAGACCTCCCCGGCGGGCCAGGTCATCGGGCCGCCGCAGCCGATCCCCACGCCCGCGACGCCCGGGGGCGGTTCCAGCCGGTCGAGCAGGCCGGTCAGGGTCTCCCACAGGGTCTCCGCGTCGCCGCCCGGGGGCGTCGCGGACCGCTGCGCGGCCACGACCCGCCCGTCCGGCTCCACCAGCCCGGCCGCGAACTTCGTGCCGCCGATGTCGACGGCCAGGGTGAGATCGCTCACGCGCCCTTCCCCGCGCCGGACGGGCCGGAGGAGAAGACGAGCAGCGAGGCGGTGAACCCGTGGACGTGGTTGTGCCCCGCGACCGGCCCGACCTCTCCGGCCGCGAAGAACCCCGCGACCCCGATCGGCCCCAGCGTCTCGCGTACGGCCAGCGCGTCGTGGTCGGCCGAGTCGAACATCCCGGAGCCGCGGCCGTTGCAGGAGAACAGCAGCGCGCCGTCGGCCCTGCCGGTGTCGCGCAGATGGGCGTCGAGCAGTTCGTAGAGGTCCTCGTCGGCCGCGTCGGCGTCCCTGACCTGGAACCGCACGGTCCTGCCGATCTCGACCACGTCGCCGATGGCGACCGCCTCCCGCTCGGGGTCGATGCCGATGACCCCCCGGATCAGGAAGTCGCCCCGCTCGTGGCGCTCGGCGTACTCGTCCATGGCGACGCCGATCTGTAAGCCGGCGGCGACGAGTTCGCGGTCCTCCTCGTCGAGATCGCTCACGATGTCCTCAAGGCGGGCGAGGGCGGGCTGCCCGGCGAGTTCGAGCAGCACGTTGTCCTCGGCGCGGGTGACGACCATGGTCGGGCCTATCGGCCGGCAGCCCTGGCTCACCACCGTGCTCACGTTCACCTCGCCGCCGATGACCACCCCGATGGCGCCCGACTCGTGCACCTCGCCGTTGGCGAACAGCCGGACGGAGCCGCGGCCCTGCAGCCCGTTGGCCAGGCCGCCGACGATCGGCAGACCGTCCAGCACCTCGTCGGAGTGCTCGACGAAGGCGTCCGTCGGGAAGCTGTAGGGATCGGCCAGGAGGATCGCCACCCGGTCGTCCGGGATCCGCTCGGGCAGCCCCACGACCACGAACCTGTCCTCGGTCCGCAGCGTCTCCAGCGCGAACGCGTCGATCCTGGCCCCGTCGAGGGACGCGGCCCACGCGCTGACCGCCGGGGCGAGCTCCACGCCCTGGCCGTGGCCGATCACGCCCGTCGCGCTGCACCCGATCACGTCGGCCCCGGACGCGACGGACATCGCCCGCTGCCCTGCCCGGGCCACGTCGTCGGGGTCGTCGCCGCAGACGAAGAAACAGACCAGGTCCGGCGGACCCGACAGGCCGGCCAACGCCTGGCGTACGGCGGTCTCGGCCGCCTCCTCCAGGTTGGCGCCCACGGCGAGACCGTCGGCGAAGCGGCTCGTCAATACCGCCATCGTCTCGCCCTCTCTTTCGCGCGACCGCTTCTCGTCGGCCGGTCGTTTCCACGATTCTCCCCACTGAACGGAGGTCAACGCGCGGCACGCCCGGCGAATCGCGCTCGTACGGCCCGATCGCGCGGCCCGGATGACGCGACCCTGCTGCCGGATCACCGGGCGGGGACGTAGGCTCGACTCCGTGCACAAATCGCCCACGCCTGCCCCCAGCACTCTGCGTGAACTGCGCGAGAGTGGACATCGATACCGGACGGTCAAGGCCGAGATCAGGGAGAACCTGCTGGCCAGACTGCGTTCCGGCGAGCCCCGGTTCCCCGGCATCGTCGGCTTCGACGAGACCGTCCTGCCGCACCTGGAGAGGGCGCTGATCGCCGGGCACGACCTCGTGCTCCTCGGTGAGCGCGGCCAGGGCAAGACCCGGCTGATCCGCACCATCACCGGCCTGCTCGACGAGTGGTCGCCCGTGGTCAAGGGCTGTGAGATCAACGACCACCCGTACGCGCCGGTCTGCGTCCGGTGCCGCCGGCTGGCCGCCGCCCACGGCGACGACCTGCCGGTCGCCTGGAAGCACCGCGAGGACCGGTACGGCGAGAAGCTGGCCACCCCCGACACCTCCGTCGGCGACCTGATCGGCGACGTGGATCCCATCAAGATCGCCGAGGGCCGCACGCTCGGCGACCCCGAGACGGTCCACTACGGCCTGGTCCCCCGCACCAACAGGGGCGTCTTCTCCGTCAACGAGCTGCCCGACCTGGCCGAGCGCATCCAGGTGGCGCTGCTGAACGTGCTGGAGGAGCGCGACATCCAGGTCCGCGGCTACAACCTCCGCCTCCCCCTGGACGTCCTGCTCGTCGCCAGCGCCAACCCCGAGGACTACACCAACCGCGGCCGGATCATCACGCCGCTGAAGGACCGCTTCGGCGCGGAGATCCGCACGCACTACCCCCAGACGATCGAGGACGAGCTGGTCCTGATCCGCCAGGAGGCCGACCTCGACGAGCTCGGCGCCGACCTGCCCGACCACCTCGTGGAGGTGATCGCCAGGTTCACCCGCCTCGTCCGCGAGTCGACCGCCGTCGACTCCCGCTCCGGCGTGTCGGCGCGGTTCTCGATCGCCGCCGCCGAGACCGCCGCCGCCTCCGCCGTACGGCGGGCCGCGCTGAGCGGGGAGGAACGGCCGGTCACGCGGGTGTGCGACCTGCCCGGCGTGGTCCACACGCTGCGCGGCAAGGTGGAGTTCGAGGTCAGCGAGGAGGGGCGGGAGGTCGACGTGCTCTCCCACCTGCTGCGCCGCGCGACCGCGGAGACCTTCCGCGGCACTCTCGGCGGGGCCGACCTCACGCCGCTGCTGGACCGGTTCGGCGAGGGCGCGCGGGTCGAGTCGGGCGATCTGGTGCCCGCCCCCGAGCTGCTGCGCCGCATCGGCCGCGTCGAGGGGCTGTCGAAGATCATGGCCAGGCTCGGCATGGGCGAGGGCGACGAGTCGCCCGGCCACGCCGCCGCGGCGCTGGAGTTCGCCCTGGAGGGGCTGTACCTGATGCGCAGGCTGTCCAAGGACGACGTGGCGGGAGGTTCCGTCTACCGGACGTGACAGAGCTCCGCCAGGTGGTGCAGCGAGTTGACGAGGTGCTCGGGGCCGAACGGCGGGAACCGGATGCCCCGCTCCCGGATGAACCAGGGCACGGCCGACCAGTCGTAGGTGAGCGTGACCTCGGTCTCGGACGGACCGAGCGGCGCCAGGTCGTACCGCCAGACCCAGCCGCCGAACTCCATCTGGCCGTCGCCCTTCTCCTGCCCCGTCTGCCAGGCGATCGCGCGCGGCGAATCGAGCACCTCGACCTTGTTGACCACCTGGTAGTCACCCTCTGGATGGCCGGCGTGATGCATGTCCATCCGGAAGATCTGCCCCACCTCGATCAGCGGCGCCCGGTCGGCGGCTTCCTGAACCCAGCCGGTGCCGTCGATCGCGGAATGGGTCGTCGGGTCCGCCAGCACCGCGAACACCCTGGCGGCGGGCACGGCTACGGTCAAGGTGGCGCTCACGTTCTCCACGGACATGGTGGGCCTCCGGTGAGTGGCGACCGGCCCGTCGCCGGCCTCTCACCCTGGCTACGAAAGGGATCGGCGCCATTCGACACCACCACGGAAAAAAATCGGAAGACGGCGCCCGGCCCCGACACCCCTGACGCCCACCGCCCCCGGACCGTGTGGGCAGCGGCCATGGGGCGGGCCGTCCGCGCGGTCGAATCGGCGGATTCCACGTACGGCGCGCATTCCAGCCCCCGGGGGTAGCGTTGTCGCGTGTCCTACGCTTACGGGGAGTACCACGACGGGCCGGATCCGCTGGCTCCGCCGTACGACGTGCGCGCGGCCCTGGACGAGATGGGCGACGCCGTCCTGTCCGGCTCGACGCCGCTCGACGCGCTGCGCGACCTGCTGCGCCGGGGGCTGCCCGGCGCGCCCGGGCGCCGCGGCCTGGAGGATCTGCTCCGCCAGGTGCGGCGCCGCCGCCGGGAGCTGAGGGACGGCACCCGGCTCGACGGGACGCTGGAGCGGGCCCGCGCCCTGCTCGACAAGGCGATCGGCCAGGAGCGGGCGGAGCTCCAGCGGGAGTCCGAGGGCTTGGGAGAGGCCGGGGAAGCTCTGGACGACGCCCGGTTCCGGGAGGCGATGCTGGACACGCTGCCCTCCGACACCGCCCGCGCCGTGCAGGAGCTCGCCGGCTACGACTGGCGGTCGGCCGCCGCTCGGCAGACGTTCGAGGAGCTGCGCGACCTGCTGCGCAGGGAGGTCCTCGACAGCCAGTTCCGCGGCATGCGGGAGGCTCTGGCCAACCCCGATCCGGCGGCGATGGAACGGGTCCGGCAGATGATGTCGGATCTCAACGACATGCTCGACCGGGACGCCCGGGGCGAGCATACCCAGGATGACTTCGACCGGTTCATGCAGAAATACGGGGACATGTACCCCGAGAATCCGCGGAACCTGGAGGAGCTGGTCGACCAGCTGGCCCGCCGCGCCGCCGCCGCCCAGCGGCTGCTGGCCTCGCTCACCCCCGAGCAGCGCGAGGAGCTGGCCGGGCTGATCAACCACACGCTGGAGCAGGCGGGCCTGGCCGAGCAGATGAGCCGGCTCGGCGAGGCCCTCCACGCCCGCCGCCCCGACCTCGCCTGGGGCGCTCCCGAACGCGTGTCGGGCGAGCGGCCGATGGCGATGGGCGACGCCGTGACCGCCCTGCAGGAACTGGCCGACCTCGGCGACCTGGAGTCCGCCCTCCGGCAGGACTACCCCGGCGCCCGGCTCGACGACATCGACGAGGAGGCCGTACGCCGGGCTCTCGGCCGTTCGGCGGTGGACGACCTGGAGTCCCTGCGCCAGGTCGAGCGCGAGCTGGAGGCCCAGGGCTACCTGCGGCGCAACCGCGGCAAGCTGGAGCTCACCCCCAAGGCCGTACGGCGGCTCGGCGAGACCGCCCTGCGCCGCGTGTTCTCCTCGCTCGAATCCGGCCGGCGCGGCGACCACGACCAGCGCGACGCCGGGACGGCCGGGGAGCCCACCGGATCGACCCGGCAGTGGCGCTTCGGCGACGAGCAGCCGATCGACGTCGTACGGACCGTCGTCAACGGCGTACGGCGGGGCGGGGGCGCCCCGGTGGCCCTGTCGGTGGACGACTTCGAGGTGGTGGAGACCGAGCGGCGCTCGGCGGCGGCCGTGTGCCTGCTGGTCGACCTGTCGTATTCGATGGCCCTGCGCGGCACCTGGGCGGCGGCCAAGCAGACCGCGCTGGCGCTCCAGGCGTTGGTGGCCTCGAAGTTCCCCCAGGACGCGGTGCAGATCATCGGCTTCTCGAACTACGCGCGGGTGCTGCGGCCGGACGAACTCGCCGGGCTCGAATGGGACATGGTGCAGGGCACCAACCTGCACCACGCGTTGCTGATCGCGGGCCGCCACCTGGACCGGCACCCCGACTTCGAGCCGGTGGTGCTCGTGGTGACCGACGGTGAGCCCACGGCGCACCTGATGCGCAACGGCGCGCCCCGGTTCGAGTGGCCGCCCTCGCAGGAGACGCTGACGCTCACGCTCGCCGAGGTGGACAAGATGACCCGGCGCCGCGCGACGCTGAACGTCTTCATGCTGGCCGCCGACGACCGGCTGCGCGAGTTCGTCAACGAGGTGGCCAGGCGCAACGGCGGCCGGGTCTTCTCCGCCAGCGCCGACCGGCTCGGCGAGTACGTCGTCAGCGACTTCCTGCGCGCCCGCCGCACCCGCTGAGCGGCCCCGGACGGGGTGCACCGGGCCCGCGCGTGGCACCCTGGTGGGACAGGGGCGTCACGGGGGACGGCCCCGCACCGGCACGCCGCACGTGCGGAAGGAGGCGTACGGACAGGCGGCACGATCCGATCGTGGGCCTGGGATCCGGGGACCGTCGCCGGCGGGATCGATAATCCATTGCCGACCGGGCTGCAATCGGCGGACGATAGACAGACACTCCCCGTGTTCGCGCTGGTCGTTCCACACGCCGGTGGAAGGAGCGCTCCCATGTTCGCAGCAGTCGGCCTCGTCGTCCTGATGATCCTCACCGGAGTCCTCTACGAGATGTCGGTCCACAACCGCCCGCGCCGCCGGAAATGAGGCCGGGTGCCGGGACGCGCGGCCCGGCCCGCCCTGTCCGCGGCAACGCGCTTCGTGCCGCGACGGGTGCGGTACGGAACCGACGCGATAGCCTCTGCCCCATGTCGCCTCTCGACCATCTGCTGCTGTGGCTGCACATAGGATTCGCGATCTTCGCGCTCGGCCCGCTGACGGCGGTCACGAGCGTCACGCCGCGCTACATCAGGGCCCGGGAGATCGGTGTGCTGCGCTATCTGCACCGCTCGACCCGGCTGTTCGGGCTGCTCACGATCGGAGTGTTCCTGTTCGGCCTGCTGCTGGGCCGCAGCGCCCTCGGCGCGCCCTACCTGTCGGTGTCGATGACGCTGTTCGTGGTGGCGGCCGTCCTGCTGGTGATCGTCGAGCGGGACCAGCGCACGGCGATCGAGGCGCTGTCCACCGAGTCGCCGGCGGACGACGCCAAGGTGCAGACCGGGCGGATCGCCGCGCTCGGCGGGATCAGCGCGCTGATCTGGCTCGTCATCCTCTTCCTGATGGTCTTCTTCAACCCCTGACGCTACCGCTCTAGCCTGATACACCGGTAGCACGCCTGGCCCGGCGTCTCTCCGTGAGACGCCGGGCCTTGGCCTGCGACCCGCAGTCGGCCATCGCGCACCAGCGGCGCGAGCCGTTGCGGCTGTGGTCGAGGAACAGCCAGCCACACCCGCCCTCCGCCAGGGGGCACACCCGCAGCCGCCGCAGGTCGGCCGTGGACAGGAACTCCACGGCCGCGTGGGCGAGCCGGTCCGGCACCAGGAGCGCGGGGCTGGTGCCCACCAACAGGCGGACCACCCGGCCCGGCGCGGCCTCGGGAGCGGGCGGGGCGCTCCCGGGGAGAAGCGGGGCGGTGTTGGGGACAGGCGGGGAGCTCTCGGGAACAGGCGAGGCGCTCGCAGGGACAAGCTGGGCACTGCCGGGGACAAGCGGGGCGCCCTCGGGGACAGGCAGGGCGGTGTCGGGGACAGGCAGGGCGGTGTCGGGGACGAGAGCCGAGCGCGCCGCGGCGCCCGCCCACCGCAGCCCGAGCCGTTCCAGCGCCGCGACCACCTCGGATTCCGCGCTCGGACGGCTTCCGGGGGCCACTTCCGGCGAAGACGCCGCCGGCACCCCAGCCGCCGGCATGCCGGCCGCCGGCGCCTCGACCCCCTGCGCCCCGATCCCCGGTGTCCCGGCCGCCGGCAGGCCGGCCGCCAGCACGGTGTAGACGGACTCCCGGATCTCCAGGGCGGCGTGCCACGCCTGGGCGGCGGACGAGGGGACGGCCGACCAGGCAGCCGCCACCGCCCGCGCCTCCTCGGCGTCGGCGACTCCCGCGCGCACCGCCCACGCCAGCAGGGCGGCGGGGCCGGGCAGGTACTCGTGATGCTCGGACCCGCCGGGCACCCGAGGCGCCACCGTGTTGACCAGGTCGAGCGCGAGATGTCCGCCGACGATGCGCGGATCACCGTTGTGGGCCTCAGTCACGCATGTCATGCTACCAGTAAAGAGAGTTTTGCCGGTAGCAGATGGAGGACACATGACGCCCTTACCGGGACGCCGGGAGAAGTGGGCGCTCGCCGCCCTCTCCGTGGCCTGCTTCGCCTACGTCACCACGGAGGTCCTGCCGATCGGGCTGCTCACCGTGATCGCGCACGATCTGCGCAGATCCCCGTCCGAGACCGGGTTCCTCGTCACCGGATACGCCGCCGTCGTGGTGCTGGCGTCGCTGCCGCTCACCCGGCTCACGCGGCGGGTGCCCCGGCGCGCCCTGCTCACCGCCACCCTGGGGGTGCTCGTGCTGGGCTCCCTGCTCACCGCCGTCGCGCCCGGCTACCCGGTCCTGCTCGGGGGGCGACTGCTGATCGCGCTGACCCAGGCGCTCTTCTGGTCGGTCGTCGCCCCGACGGCCACCGCGATGTTCCCCCCTGCCGTACGCGGACGCGTGGTCGCCCGGATGGCGATCGGCAACGCGCTCGCGCCCGTCCTCGGCGTCCCCGCCGGGACGTGGCTCGGGCAGCAGGCGGGCTGGCGGGTGGCGCTCGCGGCGCTCGCGGTCCTCGGGCTCGTCACCTGCGTCGCGGTGGCCACGCTCCTGCCCCCGGCCGCCGCCGGGCCGGGAGGCGAGGACGGCGGGCAGGTGGGCCGAGCCCCCGCGCCCGACCTCGGGCGGTACGTGACCCTCGTCGTCGCCACCGTCGTCGGCGTGACCGGCTTTTTCACGGCGTACACGTACATCACGCCGTACCTGCTTGAAGTGGGGGATTTCGCGCCGGGCTCGCTGAGCCCGCTGCTGCTCGCGGGCGGGGTGGCCGGGGTCACCGGCACCGTGCTGGTGGGCCGGGCGCTCGACCGGGCCCCCAGGGGCGCGCTGCTGACGCCGCTCGCCGTGATCACCTGCGCGTTGCTCGGCCTCCACGCCTTCGGCGCCGTCAAGGCCGCGACCGTCGTCTGCCTCTGCCTGGCGGGCATGGCCTTCAGCGCCCTCGCCGCCGCGATCCAGAACCGTACGCTCCAGATCGCCCCCGGCGGCACCGACCTCGCCTCCGCGGGGACGAGTTCGGCGTTCAACGTCGGGATCGCCGCCGGGTCGATGCTCGGCGGCGCGCTGATCGAGGGGCCCGGCGTCCACAGCGTGACCCTCGCCGGGGCGGTCCTGGCCGCCGTCGCGCTCGCCGCGCTGCTCGGCGAGCCCTGGGCGGCGACGGGCGCGCGATCGGCGCGCGGGCG
>QFZU02000164.1 GCA_003260025.2 Microbispora triticiradicis
GGGGCCGGCTGGGGCGCGGGCGCGGTGAGGGCCGCCTCCCGGGGTGCGGGCGCGGTGAGGGCCGTCTCCGGGGGCGCGGGCGCGTCCAGGGCCGCCGACTGCTCCAGCACGGCCTGCTCAAGCCGCCGCAGCTCCGGGCCGGGCAGCAGGCCCATCTCCTCGTCGAGCAGGGCGCGCACCCGGCGCAGCGCGCCGAGCGCGTCGGTCTGCCGGCCCGACCGGTAGAGGGCGAGGACGAGCAGGCTCCACAGCCGCTCGCGGTACGGGTACGCCTCGACCAGCCGCTCCAGGTCGGCCACGCAGGACGCGCCGTCGCCCATGGCGAGCCGGGCGTCGAACCGGTCCTCGACCGCCACCGCCCGCAGTTCGCCCAGGCGCGCGATGACCGGCTGGGCGAACTCGTAGGACGCGAACTCGGCGAGCGGCTCGCCCCGCCACGTCTCCAGCGCCCGGTCGAGCAGCCCGAGCGCGGCGGCGTGCTCCCGCCGGCCGAGCGCCCTGCGGCCCTCCTCCACCCAGGAGACGAAGCGCGCGAGGTCGACCTGGATCGGCGCGACCGACAGCAGGTAGCCGGGCTCGCGGGTGAGCAGCACGGCAGGCGGCGTGCGCGGCCTGCGTCCTGGCTCCAGCGCCTTGCGCAGGTTCGAGACGTACGACTGCAGCGTCGCGGTGGCGCTGGAGGGCGGCTCGCCGGCCCACAGCTCGTCGATCAGCCGGTCGAGGGAGACGATCCTGCCGGGGTCCAGGGCGAGGACGGCGAGCACCGCCCGCTGCTTGCGCGGGCCGAGGTCGAGGACGCGGCCATCACCGTCGATCACCTCGAAGGGGCCCAGCAGCCGGAAGGACAGCGAGTTCATGGCCACGTGCTCCGATCGCTCTCCCGTGATCGCCGGATGTAAGCGTAGAGCCGCGACAAGCCCAACCGGAACGCTCCATTTCCGCAATGTCGGGCGTGGCACTTGAGAGCGACTTGGACGGTCTTCAAGCGGCGCTCATCCCCGCCCCAATCCCCGTGTCCCACGGTGGTTCCGCACGGTGGTTCCGCAGGAGGAACCCACGACGTGGAGGGGAAGACATGAACCAGATCGAGGCGCTCGGCGCCGATCTCCGCCGGGTGGTGCGCGGGCGGGTGCTGACGCGCGGCGACGAGGGCTTCGACGGCGCCCGCCGCCCCTGGGACCTGGCCGTCGACCAGCGGGTCGCGGCGGTCGTCGAGGCGCGGGACGCCCAGGACGTCGCGGCCGTGGTCGGTTATGCGGGGCTCGCCGGGCTGCGCGTCGCCACCCAGCCGAACGGGCACGCCCCCGCCGCCTTCGACGACGCGATCCTGCTGCGTACGGGGAACCTGCGGGGGCTCACCGTACGCCCCGGGGAGCGGGTGGCTCGGGTGGAGGCCGGCGTCTCGTGGGGCGAGGTGCTCACCGCGGCCGGAGATCACGGGCTGACGCCGCTGGCGGGCAGCACGGGGGTCGTCAGCGCCACCGGCTTCACCCTGGGCGGCGGCCTGAGCTGGTTCGGGCGCCGGTACGGCTTCGCCGCCGACAGCGTGCGCGCGTTCGAGGTCGTGGACGCCTCCGGCGAGCAGGCGACCGTCACGGCCGGCAGCGACCCGGAGCTGTTCTGGGCCCTGCGCGGCGGTGGCGGCGACTTCGCGGTGGTGACCGCGATGGAGTTCGACCTGCACCCGGCGCCCGTGCTGTACGGCGGGCGGATCCTGTGGCCGGCCAAGCGGGCCGCGGAGGTGCTGGCCGCCTTCCGCGCCGTCACGGCGGAGGCGCCGGAGGAGCTGACCGTCTGGTTCCACCTGCTGCAGTTCCCGCCGCTGCCCGAGCTGCCCGAGCCGCTGCGCGGCCTGTCGGCCGTGACAGTCGACGTCACCTACCTCGGCGACCCGGACGAGGCGCGCGCCCTGCTGCACCGGTTCGACCGGATTCCCGATCCGATCTTCGACACGCGCGGCCGGATGCCGGTGGCGAACCTCGCGGACATCTGCGCGGAGCCGACCGATCCGACGCCCGCGCTGCTGCGCTCGGAACTGCTCCACGGGCTCGACGACGCCACCGCGGCGGCGATGCTGGCCGCCGCCGGGCCCGGCACCGTCGCGCCGCTCGCCTCCGTGCAGATCCGCCACCTCGGCGGGGCGCTCGCCCGGGTGGACGAGAAGGGCGGCGCCTGCGGCCACATCGCGGAGCCGTACCTGCTGAGCGCGCTCGGCGTGCTCGCGGCGCCCGGCATGGAGGAGGCGATCCGCGAACGGCAGTCGGCCGTCGCCGCGGCGGTGGCGGGGGCCGCGAGCGGCCGCAGGCCCTTCACCTTCCTCGGCCACGGCGAGCCGGCCGCGTCCGCCTTCCCCGCCGAGATCCTGGCCCGGCTGCGCGAGATCAAGCGCCGCCGCGACCCGGACGGCGTGCTCGCCGGCAACCACCCGGTCCTCGGATGACGACGGCCCGGGTGACGGCGGCCCAGGTGACGGCGGCTCAGTCACCCAGCTCGCCGAGGAGACGCGCGCTCCGTCCGGCCCAGTGGTCCAGGCCCAGGCGCAGGTGCGTCTCGTGCGCCCGCCGCGCGTGACCCAGGGCGAGGTCGCGCCCGCCCGTGGCGTCCGCGAGTCCGGCCAGGACCAGGTGGGTGGAGCCCCATCCGGCGCCGCCCATGCCGCTCACCACGAGCCGTTCCCCGTACGGCGCGAGCCTGCGGTAGAGGGCGGCGGGATCGGGCACGCCGAGCCGGGCGGCGAGGTGGCCCCACACGACGACGAGGAACTCTGTGGTCCAGTCGTCGCGGATCTCGCCGCCCCAGCGCTCCGCCAGCCTCCGGGCGAGGGCGGTGTCGCCCGCGTCGAGGGCGGCCAGCGCGGCGACCGGGCGCAGCGGCACCATGTCGGGGTCGTGCGCCCGGGACACGAGCCGGTCGGCCACCTCCCCCGCCCGGCCCTGCTCGCGGCGGCAGGTGTAGAGGGTGATCAAGCCGGGGTAGTCGAGGCCCCACATGCTGAAACCCGCGATCAGCGAGGTGAACTCCTCCGCGAGGCGTTCGGCAGCCGCCCAGTCGCCGCGCATCGTGCGGCCGGCTGCCTCGGCGATGCGGGCCATCCCGGTCATCTCGGGCCGCCTGATCTCGTCCGCCAGCCGCGCGCAGCGGGCCAGGTCGCGGTCCCACTCCGCGAGCTCGCCGACCCGCAGCAGGTGGGCCATGCGGAAGACCCGGGCGACGGCCTCCGCCGGCGGGTCGAGGGGCAGGGCGAGCATCTCCTCGACCGCGCGGCGGCGCTCGTCCTCCCTCTCGGTGACCCAGGCGGCGACCAGGTAGTTGTTGAGCGAGCGGGCCAGCAGGCGGGGGTCGCCGGTGCGGCGGGCCAGCCGCACGCCGTCGGCCGCCAGCCGCTCCCCCTCGGCCCTGCGCGGGGAGTAGTACAGCTCCAGGCCGAGGGTGCCCAGCAGGGTGGCGCGCTCCACGTCGCCCAGCGGCTCCCGCAGCAGGCGCTCCAGCAGGGCGACCGTCTCGCCGTCCACGACGCCGTAGTGGCGCCAGTTCCACACCGACATGCCGCCGAACGCGGTGACGGCCTCGATCAGCGTCGCGCGCTCGCCGATATCCGCGGCGAGCACGATCGCCTCCTCCAGCGCCTTCCTCCCCCCGGCGACGTCGCCGACCGCGCGCAGCGCTTCGCCACGGCGCACCAGCAGCGCGCAGCGCCGGGCGGGGTCCCCCGGGCCGAGCGCGGCGAGGGCCCTGTCCCACCAGTCCGCCGCCTCGTCGTACGCGCAGCGGGCCGCGGCCTGCCGGGCGGCCCGGACGGCGTACTCCACGGCCTTGGCGGCGCCGCCCGCCCGGGAGGCCGCCACGAAGTGGTGGGCGAGGACGGACACCTCCACGCCCGGAAGGCTCTCCAGCGCCTCCCCGGTGCGCAGGTGCAGCCGCGCCGCGCGCACCCGGCCGAGCCCCGCGTAGAGGGCGTCGCGCACGAGGGCGTGCGAGAACCGGTAGTCGAAGCCGCCGGGCACCTCGACGAGCAGGCCTGTCGCCACGGCCGGTTCGAGGCGCAGCATCACCTCCTCCGCACCCAGGCCGCAGGCGGCCTCCAGCGCGTCGAAACTCACCTCCCGGCCGAGCACGGCGGCCGCCTCCAGCAACGCGCGGGTCTCCTCCGGCAGCCGTCCGACGCGGCGGCCGATGACCTCGCGCACTCCTTCGGGAACGCCGAGGGACGCGGCGTCCAGCCGGTGCTCGCTGTCCAGCAGCCGGATCAGCTCGCGCAGGTAGAAGGGGTTGCCCCCGGTGCGCTCGTGGAGCAGCGCGGCGAGCCGCCCGCCCGGCAGGTCCCGCCCGGCGAGGTAGGCGGCGACGTCCTCCCGTGTGAACGGCGGCAGGGTGAGCCGCTCCACGCCGCGTTCGCGGGCGAGCGCGGCCAGTGTGTCGCGAAGCTGCTCCGGGTCGCCGCCGGGCTCGGGGCGGATCGTCGCCAGCACCAGCACCGGCGACCGGTGCAGCTCCCCGGCCGCGAAGGCGAGCAGGCGCAGGGAAGACGCGTCGGCCCAGTGCAGGTCGTCGAGGACGAGCAGCGCCGGACCCGCCGCCCCCAGCACGGTGGTCACGCGTTCGTGCAGCTCGAACAGTGCCCTGCCGGGGTCGTCGCCGCCCGCCGCGGCGCCCGCCGCCTCGGCCGGGGCGTCACCGGGCGGGCCTCCGGACAGGGTGGCGAGCGCGTCCGCCACGTCCGCCCGCCGGTCCTGGCCGAGGTCGCGCAGGACCCCCAGCCAGGGCCAGAACGCGGGTGCGCCGGTGTCCTCCGCGCAGCGGCCCCAGGCGACCGTCATCCCCAGGGCGGCCGCCTCGTCGGCCGCGGCCTCGGCCAGACGGGTCTTGCCGAGGCCCGCCTCCCCGGCGACCAGCAGCACGCCACCGCGCCCCCGCCGCGTGTCGGCGAGCCGGGCGGCGACACGGCCGGTCTGCTCGCGCCGGGCGACCAGCCCGGCGTGGACGACGGGCACCGCCACCGTCCCGGGCGGCACCGCCGTCCCCGGCTCGGCGGCCGGGGCGAGGAAGGCGGGCCCGGCGCCGCCGAGCTCGGGCGCCTGGCCGAAGACGGCCTGCTCCAGCCGGCGCAGTTCTGGGCCTGGCTCCAGGCCCAGCTCCTCGTCCAGCAGCGCCCGGACCCTGCGCAGCGCGGCGAGGGCGTCGGCCTGCCGGCCCGACCGGTAGAGGGCGAGCACGAGCAGGCCCCACAGCCGTTCCCGGTACGGGTGATCCTTCACCAGGCGTTCGAGGTCGGGCACGCACGACGCCGCGTCGCCGAGCGCCAGCCGCGCCTCGAACCAGTCCTCCGTCACCGCGGCCCGCTGCTCCGCCAGCCGCGCGACCACCGGCTGGACGAACTCGTACGCCGTGAACTCGGCGAGCGGCTCGCCGCGCCACGTCTCCAGGGAGCGGCGCAGCAGGTCGGCCGCCTCGCCGGGCGCGCCCCTCGCCAGCATCCGGCGGCCGTCCTCGGCGAGCGCGGCGAAGCGGACCAGGTCCACCTGACCCGGCGCGATGTCCAGCAGGTAGCCGGGCTCGCGGGTGAGCAGGACCCGCGGCGGCGTGCGCGGCGCCCTGCCGGGCTCCAGCGCCCGGCGGAGCTGGGAGATGTACGCCTGCAGGGTCCCGGTGGCGCTGGCCGGCGCCTCCCCCGACCACAGTTCGTCGATGAGGCGGTCGAGCGCGACGACGCGGCCGGGTTCCAGGGCGAGCATGGCCAGCACGGCGCGCCGCTTGGGTGTGCCGACGTCGACGGCACGGCCGGACGAGTCGACGACCTCCAGCGGGCCGAACAGGCGAAAGTCCATTTTTCCCCAAGAGAGCGGAGGGTCCGGTTCGTAGCGTATTGCCGGACTCGCCACCGCACGAACAGCGCGTGACTAGCCGTTTCCTAATCGCCCGCAAGCCTTCCCGGTCAGGATGTCCTCCGACTCCCCGGAACATTGAGCGGAAGGACGAGCATGTCCACCTTGGAGACTGATCTGCGGCGCGTGGTGCGCGGCCGGGTCCACGTGCCCGGCGACGAGACGTTCGAGACCGCCCGGCTGCCCTGGAACCGGGCGGTCGACCAGCGGGTCCGGGCGGTCGTGGAGATCGAGGACGCGGCCGACGCCGCCGTCGTCGTCCGGCACGCGGCGCTGGCGGGCCTGGCCGTGGCGGCCCAGCCGGGCGGGCACGGCGCCACGACCGACCTGGACGGGACGATCCTGGTGCGCACCGGCCGGCTGCGCGGTGTGGAGGTCGATCCGGAGCGCCGCGTCGCCAGGGTCGAGGCCGGCGTGCAGTGGGGCGAGCTGCTCACGGCGACGGGCAAGCACGGGCTGACCGGCCTGCCCGGAAGCTCTCCCGTGGTGAGCGTCGTGGGCTACACCCTCGGCGGCGGGCTGAGCTGGTTCGCCCGGAGGTACGGCTGGGCCGCCGACAGCGTGCGCGCCTTCGAGACGATCGGCGCCGACGGCGTGCCCGCCCGCGTCACGGCGGACTCCGACGCCGACCTGTTCTGGGCGCTGCGCGGCGGCGGCGGAGACTTCGCGCTGGTGACCGCGGTCGAGCTGGACCTGCACCCCGCTCCCCGGCTGTACGGAGGACGGATGCTGTGGCCCGCCGACCGGGCGCCCGAGCTGCTCGCCGCGTTCCGGGAGGTGACGGCCGGCGCCCCCGCGGAGCTGACCGTCTGGTTCACGATGGTGAGGTTCCCCCCGGTGCCCCAGGTCCCCGAGCCGCTGCGCGGCCTGGCCGCGGTCGCGGTGGACACCACGTTCCTCGGCGACGAGGAGGAGGGACGCGCCCTGCTCCGGCGGTTCGAGGACGTTCCCGGTGTATTGCTCGACAGCCGTGCCGCCATGCCGCTGGACGCACTCGGCGGCATCTGCGCCGAGCCGACGCATCCGGTGCCCGGCGCGGGCCGCGGCGAGCTGCTGACCGGTCTCGACGACGTCGTGGCGGGCGACCTGCTCGCCGCCCTCGGCGACATCGCGCCGCTGGCCTCCGTGCAGGTGCGTCACCTGGGCGGCGCGCTGCGCCGGCCGGCCCCCGCCGGCGGCGCCTGCGGGCACGTCGCCGAGCCGTACCTCCTGGGCATGATCGGGCCGATCATGTCGCCCGAGGGCGGGCGGGCGGTGCACGCGCGGCTGGCGGAGATCGCCCGCTCCATGGCGCCGCACACGACCGGCCGCAAGCCCTTCACCTACCTCCACGCGGACGAGACCGCCGCCTCCGCCTTCGACGCGGAGACGCTGGCCCGCCTGCGCGAGATCAAGCGCCGCCGGGACCCGCACGGCGTCTTCCGCAGCAACAAGCCGGTGTCAGCCCAGTCGTAGCACCGGCCGCAGGGCCGGTCGTCGGGTCGGTCGCTGGGCCGGTCGCGGGGGCGGTCAGAGCTTGCGTACCTCGGCGTCGCCCGAGCCCGTCCTGACGATGATCGTGTGCGGCGCCGAGTCGTTCTCCGCGAAGTCGACCCGGCGCTCGCCGCTCCCCGTCGTCGCGTCGACGTTGTAGGCGCCGTCCGGCAGCCAGACCTTGCCGTCGCCCGAGCCCGTCACGGCGTGCACCTCGGCGGGGGCCGCCGTGAAGCGGAGCGTGACGTCGCCCGACCCGGTCTTGGCGTCGACCTCCTTCGCGGCGAGACCACGGGCGTCGACGTCCCCGGAGCCGGTCGAGGCCTCGACCTGGCCGGTCAGGTTCCGCAGGGTCAGGTCCCCCGAACCGGTGTCGATCTTGACGGTCAGCCCTCTCGGCACCTCCACCTTGTAGTCCACCGAGCACCGGCCGCACTTGTACTTGAGCTCGAGCGTGCCGCCGTCCACGGAGTGCCCGTCCTCGGTCTTCGGCCTGTTCCCCCACCAGTGCAGGGTCTCGGTCACGTGGATGCCGGACCTGTCGCTCTCGCTCACCACGATGTCGCCCGACCCGGTGTGCGTGTCGACGAGGGTCACCGCGTCCGCCACGTCGTAGGACTGCACGGCCTGCTGCCCGCCGAAGCCCAGCGGCCCGCCACACGCCGCGACGGTCAGGCTCAGGCCCAGGGCGGCCCCCGCGACGGCCAGGGTTGTGTTCTTCATGCTCCCGATCCTCCGGCACGCGTGCGCCCTCTCCCATCGGGGAAGGCCCTAGGGCATCCCTGGTGCGGCCCTCACGTTGACCCCCGGCCGCACCCTGACGTAGCGTCGATTCCACCATTCAGAATTACTTTTCCGGAGGGTGGAAATGGTGGAAGGCGTCGAGATCACAGGGCCCCTGCTGGACCGGTTCGACGAGATCCTCACCCCCGAGGCCCTCGGCTTCGTGGCCACCCTGCAGCGCGAGTTCAATCCCCGGCGGCGGGAGCTGCTCGCCGCCCGCCGGGCACGGCAGGCGGAGCTGTCCGCGGGGGGCACGCTCGACTTCCTTCCGGGAACCGCCCACGTCCGCACGTCGGAGTGGCGGGTCGCCCCGCCCGCGCCGGGGCTGGAGGACCGCAGGGTCGAGATCACCGGTCCGGTCGACCGGAAGATGACGATCAACGCGCTCAACTCGGGCGCCAAGGTCTGGCTCGCCGACTTCGAGGACGCCAACTCCCCGACGTGGGAGAACACGGTGAACGGGCAGCTCAACCTGCGCGACGCCCTCGACCGTACGATCGACTTCGAGTCGGGCGGCAAGACGTACGCGCTGCGGCCAGACGAGGAGCTGGCCACGGTCGTGGTCCGCCCGCGCGGCTGGCACCTGCCGGAGAAGCACATCCTGGTGGACGGCGCCGATATGTCCGCGTCGCTGCTCGACTTCGGGCTCTACTTCTTCCACTGCGCCGCGCGGCAGCTCGGCAAGGGCCGCGGGCCCTACTTCTACCTGCCGAAGATGGAGTCGCACCTGGAGGCGCGCCTCTGGAACGACGTGTTCGTCCGGGCCCAGGAGCTGCTCGGCGTCCCCCGGGGCACGATCCGGGCGACCGTGCTGATCGAGACGTACCCGGCGGCGTTCGAGATGGAGGAGATCCTCTACGAGCTGCGCGAGCACTCGGCGGGCCTCAACGCCGGCCGCTGGGACTACCTGTTCAGCGTCATCAAGAAGTTCCGCACCCGGGGCCGGGAGTTCCTGCTGCCCGAGCGCAACGCGGTGACGATGACCGCGCCGTTCATGCGGGCCTACACCGAACTGCTGGTGCGCACCTGCCACAGGCGCGGCGCGCACGCGATCGGCGGCATGGCGGCCTTCATCCCGTCCCGCCGCGACCCCGAGGTCAACAGGGTCGCGCTGGAGAAGGTGCGGGCCGACAAGACGCGCGAGTCGGGCGACGGCTTCGACGGCTCCTGGGTGGCCCACCCCGACCTCGTCCCGATCTGCCGCGAGGTGTTCGACAGCGTCCTCGGCGACCGGCCCAACCAGCTCGACCGGCTGCGCGAGGACGTCAACGTCACCGCCGAGGACCTGCTGTCGGTGTCCAAGACCCCCGGCGAGATCACCGAGGCGGGGCTGCGCGGCAACGTGGACGTCGGCCTGCGCTACCTCGCGGCCTGGATGGGCGGCAACGGCGCCGCGGCGATCCACAACCTCATGGAGGACGCGGCGACCGCCGAGATCTCCCGGTCCCAGGTCTGGCAGTGGATCCACAACGACATCACGCTGGCCGACACGGGCGAGGTGGTGACACGCGAGCTGGTCGAGCGGATCATCGAGGAGGAGCTCGCCGGCATCGCCGCCGGACCGGGCTACGACGAGGAGCTCTACCGGCAGGCCACGGCACTGTTCAAGGAGGTCGCCCTTGACGACGACTTCGCGGAGTTCCTCACGCTTCCCGCGTACGCGCGGATGCCGTGAGGGGCGGGACGACGTGAGGGGTGGCGGGAGCCGATGTCCGTGCTCGAACGGCTGACGGAGCGGCTGACCGCCGTGCTCCCGCCGGACGCCGTCGTGACCGACCCGGTGCGGCTGCGCACCTACGAGTGCGACGGGCTCACCGTCCACCGGGCCGTCCCCGGCGTGGTCGTGCTGCCCGAGACCACCGAGCAGGTCGCGGCCGTCGTACGGCTGTGCCGCGAGCACGGCGTGCCGTTCGTAGCGCGGGGATCGGGCACGGGTCTGTCGGGCGGCGCCCTCCCCCGCACGGACGGCGTGCTGGTCGTCACCTCCCGCATGCGGCGGATCGTCGAGATCGACGTCCCGGACCGCCGGGCCGTGGTGGAGCCCGGGGTGACCAACCTGGCGATCACCGAGGCGGTCCGCGACCAGGGCTACTACTACGCCCCCGACCCCTCCAGCCAGCAGGTCTGCTCGATCGGCGGGAACGTGGCGGAGAACTCGGGCGGCGCCCACTGCCTCAAGTACGGCTTCACGGTGAACCACGTGCTCGCCGCCGAGATCGTCACGCCCGACGGGGACGTCGTGGAGCTGTCCGCCGGCGATCCCGGCTACGACCTGCTCGGCGCGTTCGTCGGCTCGGAGGGCACCCTCGGCATCGCGACGAAGATCACCGTACGGCTGTCGCGGGCGCCGGAGGCGGTCACGACCCTGCTCGCCGCCTTCACCGGCATCGAGGCCGGCGGGCACGCGGTGTCGGCGATCATCGCGGCGGGCGTGGTCCCGGCGGCGATCGAGATGATGGACGCGCTGGCGATCGAGGCGGCGGAGGCCGCCGTCCACTGCGGCTACCCGGCCGGGGCGGGAGCGGTGCTGGTGGTCGAGCTGGACGGGCCGCGCGCCGAGGTGGAGCACCAGTTCGCGGCCGTCGAACGCATCTGCCGCGACAGCGGCGCCTTCGAGATCCGGACGGCCGCCTCCGGCGAGGAGCGCGCGGCGATCTGGAAGGGCCGCAAGTCGGCGTTCGCGGCCGTCGGCCGGATCAGCCCGGCGTACATCGTGCAGGACGGGGTGGTGCCGCGGACCGCGCTGCCGCGCGTGCTCGCGGGCATCGACCGGCTGCAGGAGGAGTACGGGATCAGGGTGGCGAACGTCTTCCACGCGGGAGACGGCAACCTCCACCCCCTCGTGCTGTTCGACGACGCCGTTCCCGGTGAGCGCGAGCGCGCCGAGACCGTCAGCGGGCGCATCCTCGACCTGTGCGTCGAGCACGGCGGCTCGATCACCGGGGAGCACGGCGTGGGAGTGGACAAATCCCGGTACATGCCCCGGATGTTCACCGAGGACGACCTCGGCACGATGCAGCTTCTCCGGTGCGCCTTCGACCCGGAGGGCCTGGCCAACCCCGGCAAGGTCTTCCCCACCCCCCGGCTGTGCGGGGAGGCGCCGGGAGTGCGCACGGGCGTGCACCCGCTGGTCGAGGCCGGCCTCGCGGAGCAGTTCTGATGCGCGGCGAGCGGACGCCGGACGCGCTCGCGGCGACCGGCGTCGCGGTGCGCGAGGCGGGCGACGGGGACGAGGTCGCGGGCGTCCGGCCGCGCTGGGTGACGCTGCCCGAGTCGGCCGAGGAGATCGCGGCCGTCCTGCGCGCCTGCGCGGCGCACGACCTGGCGGCCGTCGCGACGGGCGCCAGGACCAAGCTCCACTGGGGCGCCCCGCCGGAACGCTGCGACGTGCTCGTGGAACTGAGCCGCATGGACCGGGTGCTGGAGCACACGCCGGGCGACCTGGTCGTACGGGTCCAGGCCGGGGTGACCACGGAGGTGCTGGCGGACGCCCTCGCGGCGGAGAACCAGGAACTCGCGCTCGACGTGCCGGTGCCGGGCACCACGGTCGGCGGGCTGCTGGCGACCGGGATCGCCGGGCCGCGCGCGTTCCGCCACGGAACGGCCCGCGACCTGCTCATCGGGATCACGGTCGTGCTGGCCGACGGCACGATCGCCAGGTCCGGCGGGAAGGTCGTCAAGAACGTCGCGGGATACGACCTCGGCAAGCTGTTCACCGGCTCGTACGGCACCCTCGGCGTCATCGCGGACGCGACCTTCCGCCTGCGTCCCCTGCCCGCCGCCCGCGCCTGGGTGACGGCGTCCGTCGCGCGCCCGGTGACGGAGACCGTCGAGCCTTATGTGTACGAGGGGAGGACGTTCGACACCACCTCCACCGACGTGGCCGCCGCGCTGCGGGCGATGGTGCCGGCGATCACCGAGTCGCCGCTGGAGCCGAGCGCCGTGGAGGTCGACTGGCCCGACGTGGACGGCCCCTGCACGGTGACGGTCCTGCTGGAGGGCACCGCCGCGGCCGAGCGCGCCAAGGCCCTGTCCGCGCTGATGGGCGGCACTGCGGAGGTGACCGAGGAGCCGCCTCCATGGTGGGGACGCCTGCCCGAGCCGTCCCGGCGAGCCGGGTCCGGGCCGCCCGCCGAGGCGCCGGAGCCTGCCGGGCCGCGCGACGCGGAAGCCGCGGTGCTGACCGGCGCGGCATCCGACAGTGCGGCGTCCGGCGGCGGGGAGATCCTGCTGGAGGTGCGGAACATCCCCTCCCGGCTGGCGGGGAGCTTCGTCGGCCCCTTCTGGGCGGCCCGCGCCGCGGACGTCCGTCCGGCGGTACGCGGCTCCCTGGCCGCGCAGGTGCTCCACGTCGCCCTGCCGCCGGACACCGAGCCCGGCCTCGTCGCCGCCTTCACCGGTGAACTGCGCGCGCACATGGAGGACGAGGGCCGCGTGGTGGTGCTCTGCGCCCCACGGGAGGCCGCACGCCGCCTCGACCGGTGGGGGCGCGTCGGCGCGCTGCCGCTGATGCGCCGGGTCAAGGAACGGTTCGACCCCGGCCGCCGGCTGTCCCCCGGCCGCTTCGTCGGAGGGATCTGATGGACCCCGAGCTGATCAAGGATTGTGTGCACTGCGGGTTCTGCCTGCCCACCTGTCCCACGTACGTGCTGTGGGGCGAGGAGATGGACTCGCCGCGCGGGCGCATCCACCTGATGGGGCAGCACACCGAGGGCACTCCGCTCACCGGCGCGATGGCCGGGCACTTCGACGCCTGCCTGGGCTGCATGGCGTGCGTCACCGCGTGCCCGTCCGGGGTGCGGTACGACCGGCTGATCGAGCAGACGAGGGCCGTGGTCGAGCGGGAGCACGTGCGCCGCCCGGACGAGCGGGCGGTCAGGGCCCTGGTGTTCGCGTTGTTCCCCTACCGGCGCAGGCTGCGGGCGATGCGGCTGCCGATGCGGCTGGGCAGGCGTCTCCAGCCGTTCCTGGAGCGGGTGAACCCCTCCCTCGGCGCGATGGCCGAACTCGCCCCCGCCGACGTCCCCCGGCCCGTACGGCTGCCGCCGCTGGTGCGGGCGAGGGGGCCGCGCAGGGCCAGGGTCGGGCTGCTCACCGGCTGCGTGCAGGGCGAGTTCTTCCCGCAGGTCAACGCGGCGACGGCGCGGGTGCTCGCGCTGGAGGGCTGCGACGTGGTGATCCCGCCCCGGCAGGGCTGCTGCGGCGCGCTGTCGCTGCACTCCGGCCGCGAGGCCGAGGCGAGGCGGTTCGCCCGCCGCACGGTCGCGGTGTTCGGGCGGGCGGATGTGGACGCGGTCGTCGTCAACGCCGCCGGCTGCGGGTCGAGCATGAAGACCTACGCCGAGGTGCTCGCGGACGATCCGGCCTGGGCGGCGCGTGCCGGGGCGCTGCGCATCCGCGACCTGGCGGAGTTCCTGGCCGAGCTCGGACCGGCCGCGGAACGGCGCCCGCTGCCGGTCTCGGTCGCCTACCACGACGCCTGCCACCTGGCCCACGCCCAGGGCGTACGCGCGCAGCCGCGCGACCTGCTGCGCGCCGTGCCCGGGCTGGAGTTGCGAGAGGTCGCCGAGGCGGCGATCTGCTGCGGGTCGGCGGGCACCTACAACCTCTTCCAGCCGCGGGCGGCCAGGGAACTCGGCGACCGCAAGGCGGAGCGCGTGCTCGCGACCGGCGCTGAGGTGCTGGTGTCGGCCAACCCGGGATGTTCCATGCAGATCGCGGCGGCGGTCCGCAGGGCGGGCGGCGGCGAGATCCGGGTCGCGCACACGGCCGAGGTGCTCGACGCCTCGCTGCGCGGCCTCGATCCCGGCGTGCTGGGACGATCTCCGGGAGCCGGGAAGGCGAGGACGAAGCGGTGAGCGTGCAGAGCGTCGACCGGGCGCTTGACGTCCTTGAGGCCCTGGCGGAGCAGGGCGGCCAGGCCGGTCTGTCGGAGATCGCGGCGCGGACCGGCCTGCCGTACGGGACGATCCACCGGCTGTTACAGACGCTGCTCGCCCGGGGGTACGTCCGGCAGGAGTCCGACCGGCGGTACGCCCTGGGCGGCGCGCTGGTGCGGATCGGCGGGGTCGCGGAGCGGATGCTGGCGGTCTGGGCCGAGCCCTACCTCACCCGGCTGGTCGAGCTGTCCGGGGAGACGGCCAACCTCGCCGTGCTGGAGGGGGACTTCGTCGTCTACGTGGCCCAGGTGCCCTCGCCGCGCAGGCTGCGGATGTTCGCCGAGGTCGGCCGCCGGGTGCTGCCGCACAGCACGGCCGTGGGCAAGGCGCTGCTGGCCGGGCGCGCCGACGCGGCGGCGGTGTTCCGGCGCACCGGCCTGCCCCGCCGTACGGACCGGACGATCACGGTGACGGAGGAGATGCTGGCGGAGCTCGGCCGGGTCCGCGCCCGGGGGTACGCGCTGGACCTGGGCGAGGAGGAGAGCGGCGTGCACTGCATGGCCGTGCCGGTCCACGACGGCGGGCGGACCTTCGCGGCGCTGTCGGTGTCGGGCCCGGCCGAGCGCATCGACGCGATCGACCGCGAGGAACTGGCCGCGATGCTGCGCAAGGTCGCCGAGGACTTCGGCACCGCCGTCTTCCGCTCCTGACCCGACGCCGCTGACTCGACGCTCGTGACTCGTCGACGCTCATGACTCGACGTTCGTGGCTCGACGCTCCTGACCGGACCGCGCCGGATGGGCCAGTATGGGCTCATGTGCCGAAGCATCAAGACCCTGCGCCCGCCCTTCACCGACGAGGTGACCGAGGAGGACATCCGGGCGGCGGCCCTGCAGTACGTGCGGAAGGTCTCCGGGTTCCGCGCGCCCGCCGCGCACAACGCCGAGGCGTTCGACCACGCCGTGGAGGAGATCACGCGGGCCAGCGCCGAACTCCTCGCGTCCCTGCGGGTCCGCGGGACGCCCGCTTCCGCCTCAACCGCACAGGGATGAGAGGCGGCGGCCTGCCCGTCCTGACTGGAACGCTTTGCCGCAGCCGGGAAGCGTGTCACGATAAATGATCGCATCGGCGTTTCCGAGGGAGAGGGGGCGGACCGGTGCCACCTGCGATCGTCGGGTATGAAGGTCCCCTGGCCGGCCAGCGTTTCCCGATCGACGACAAGCCGATCACCTTCGGCCGCAGAGGCGACAACAGTGTCGTGATCACGAGCGAACGGGCCTCCCGCTTCCACGCGGAGGTGCGCCGCGAGGCCGAGGGATACGTGCTGCGCGACCGGGGCAGCAGCAACGGGACGCTGGTCAACGGCAGGCGTGTCACCACGCATGTGCTCCGGCCCGGCGACACGATCGCCATCGGAGGGGAGACGTTCCGCTTCGAGGCGTTCGACGACTCCGAGACGGTCATGGACACCTCCCTGATGCAGCGGTTCCGCCGGTCGGTCCCGGACGTCGAACCGGATCAGGTCCTGCACGTCACCGTCTCCGGTGGCGGGCCCGTCGGTCTGGCCTTCGCCCTGCTCCTCGAACATCTCATGGGGCACCGGGTCGCCATCACGATCTACGACGGCCGCTGGACCGAGGACGGGTCGCGGATCGTGTGGAAGAACGCCGCGCAGGGCAACAACCGGCGGCAGCAGGTCGTGACGGTGCAGAGCCGCCAGTATCTGAACCTTCCGGAGGACGTCCAGGCGCGGCTGTTCACCGAGGGGTCCTACAGCGAGATGTGGCCGGCCGGTCCGGACTCGATCCGCGGCCACGGCCCGCGGAACATCCGCATCGCCTACATCGAGGACACCCTGCTGGAGATGGCGAACGAGAGGTCCGCCCGCATCCGCCTGGTGCCGGAGAGATTCGACCCCGCGGAGCGCCACGACACCGTGGCCAGGGACCACGTGCTGGCCATCTGCGAGGGAGGGCGCTCGCGGACCCGAGAGCACTTCACCGACAGGTTCGGCCGGGCCGACGACTCGATCTTCTCGCTCGACGGCCGGCACGTGCAGGACGTGGTGCTCGGGATACGGGTGAAGTCCGCCCTGCCGGACCCCGCGATCGTGCTGCTGACCGTGGCGCAGAACCGGTTCCTGCTGAACTCGCTGCGCGGCGAGGGTTTCCTGAACATGCGCCTCACCGACGACGAGGCCGCGGAGGTCGTCGGCATCGACCCCGTCCGGCACGTGTTCGAGGAGTGCGTCGCCTCCAGTCCCTGCCTCATGGAGCGCACCGAGGACGGCGACTTCCACTGCTCGACCCACCACACGTTGTTCCTGCCCGCCCTGATCAGGGGTTCGGCACTGTGGAGGCGGGCGAAGGAGGGGCTCGCGCTCTTCGGCGTCGCCGACGGCGACGTGAGCGCGGTGACCGCCTTCCGGCTCGACATGGTGCAGCGGCCGCGGTTCACCGCCCGGTTGTACTCCCCCACGTCCACCACCCCGGGCACGTACGGCTTCCTCCTGGGGGACGCGGCCAACGCGATCCACTTCTGGCCCGGGCGGGGTCTCAACAGCGGGCTCGCGTCGGCCATCTCGCTGGCCCGGTCGCTCAACCGCAACTGGCGCGGCAGGCCGTTCCGCGACGCCGACTTCGTACGGCACGAGGCCGCGATGTCGATGCTGCAGTACCGGCACAAGAGCCGCGCGTGGAACGCGATGGTGACCACCGACGAGCAGGGGGTCACCCGGGCGATCAAGGACACGATCGTCCAGGGCATCGAGGAGGGCGGCGCCGGTTCGGACAGGGACGCGGACATCGACGCCCTGATGGAGCGCCTGCGGCAGATCCGCGACCGCCTGTCCCCACGCATTCCCGGCATGCCCGACGACGCGACCCTCCTCCGGCACCTGCGCGAACTGCGGACCGAGACGCTGCGGACCCTGCTGGTCAGCGGAGCCTGGGAGACGCTGACGGTCGGCGGCGAGGAGGTCGACATCGACATCTTCGACCAGCCGGTCTCCGCGGCGGCGCCCCCCGCGGCGTCCGCCGTGCCGCCCCCCGCCGAGAGGCCGCTGGTCACGCGACAGGCGGACAGACAGAACAGGCGGCCCGGGGTGGTCGCCGGAGGACCGGGTGACACGCTGCCCTCCGGCTGACAACGCCTCGGACATCGGCTCCGAGAACCATGGAACCGGCCCGGGCCGTCCGGCGGAGTAGGGGTGAAGGGCGCGTCGGCGCCCGTGGAAGGAAATCCCCTATGAACGGATACAACGGGTGGTGAGGACGGTCCCCGGCGGCACACGCCTCCCCTCGGCCGCGGCGGGTCCCCGGCCCGGCGACGACGAGGCGGAAGACAGCGGGCCGGAGCACGCCCCGGCGGCGTATCCCGGCGTGAACGGCGACGAACCGGAGGACGGCGAGCCGAGCGACGCCCGGCTGATCGAGGCGTCGCTGCGCGCGCCCGAGCGGTTCGCCGGCGTCTTCGACCGGCACGCGGACGAGATCCACGCCTACGCCGGCCGCCGTCTCGGCCCCGAGCACGCCGACGACGTGACCGCGGAGACGTTCTTCGTGGCGTTCCGGAAGCGGCACCGCTACGACACGTCCCGCCCGGACGCCCGGCCCTGGTTGTACGGCATCGCGGGCAACCTCATCTCCGGGCACCGCCGGGCGGAGGTCCGCCGTCTGCGGGCACTGGCCCGCGCCCCGCACGACGCCGGCGAACGCGGCGCCCACGAGGAGGAGCGCGGAGCGGAGCGGGCGAGCGCCGCCGCGCTGCGGCCCGCGCTCGCGGCCGCCCTGGCGCGGCTCTCGTCCGCCGAACGCGACCTGCTCCTGCTGGTCGCGTGGGCCGACCTCTCCTACGAGGAGGCGGCCGAGGCGCTGCGGATCCCCATCGGCACGGTGCGCTCGCGCCTCCACCGCGTACGCGCGAAGCTGCGCCGCCATCTCGATCTTCCCCAGGAGGACTGACCATGATCGACGAGATCGACCTGGTGGCCCGTGAGCGGCCGCAGGCACCCCCCTACTCCCTGGCCGCCAAGGCGGCCGTACGGCGGCGGCTGACCGGCCCGGGCAGGCCGCCGGTCCGCCCGCGCCCGTACGCGCTCCTGATGGGCGGGGCCGCGCTGCTCGCCGGGGCGGGCGTCGTCGCCGTCGCCGCC
>QFZU02000165.1 GCA_003260025.2 Microbispora triticiradicis
CCCCGCGCGGCCCCGCACACGCGTCAGGGCCGGGGCCCCCGCGCGTCCGGGGCCGCCGCCCGGCGGGCGTCGAACTCCTCGTCCGGGACCACCAGCTCGTTGCCGGCCAGCCCGGCCTCGCCGGAGACGGCGGCCAGCTCCGAGCCGAGCGTCTCGTGCGCGGCGGCCTGGTGGCCGCGGCCGAGCCGGTCGGTCAGCAGCGACGACAGCGCGGCCACCAGGCACGCGGCCACGGCGAACCAGAAGGCGATGACCAGGCCCTGGTGGAAGGGGCCCGCGATGAGGTGCGGGAAGAACTCCTTGCCGGTCAGGTGGGCGCCGCCGTCGGGCAGCCGGTTCAGGACGCCGCCGAGGAGCTCGCGGAACGGGTTGTAGCCGAGGAACGCCGCGAACAGCACGGCGATGGGCGGCAACTGCGCGATGCCCTCGGCCTGCGCCGCCGGCACGCCCTGGGCGACGAGCTCGTCGTGCATCGTGTGCGGCAGCGACTGCGCCAGACCGGCGATCATCAGGCTGAAGAAGACGCCGATCGACAGCACCATCGAGGAGTTCTGGAAGGTCGCGGTCATGCCCGCGCCGACGCCGCGCGACTCCGCCGGGACCGCGTTCATGATCTCCGCCCGGTTGGGCGAGGAGAACAGGCCGGAGCCCACCCCGTTGATGAGGATCAGCAGCGCGAACACGCCGTAGCCGAAGTCGGTCGGCAGGGTCATCAGCGCGTAGAAGCTCGCCGCCGTCACCAGCGCGCCGCCCACGGTGAACATGCGCGGGCCGAACCGGTCCGACAGCCAGCCGGAGACCGGCGCCGACAGCAGGAAGCCCACGGTCAGCGGGATCATGTAGATGCCCGCCCACAGGGGCGTCTCCTCGAAGCTGTAGCCGTGCAGCGGCAGCCAGATGCCCTGCAGCCAGATGATCAGCATGAACTGCAGGCCGCCGCGTCCGAGCGCCGTGAGCAGGCTGGCGATGTTGCCCGCGAGGAACGCGCGCTGCCGGAACAGCGCGAGCCGGAACAGCGGCTCGGCCACCCTGGTCTCGATCCAGGCGAACAGCGCGAGCAGCAGCACGCCTCCGGCGAGCGCGGCGATCACCCACGGGTTGCCCCAGCCCATCACACCGGTCCCGTACGGCTGGATGCCGTAGGTGATGCCGACCAGCAGCGAGATCAGGCCGACGGCGAAGGTCGCGTTGCCCCACCAGTCCATCCGCGCCCGGCGCCGCACCCCGTTGTCACGCAGTTTCAGGTACGCCCAGACCGTGCCGAACACCCCGAACGGCACGGAGACCAGGAAGATCGCCTTCCAGTTGACCGGCGCCAGGACACCCCCGACGACCAGGCCGAGAAAGGAGCCAGCGATGGCGGCGATGGAGTTGATGCCGAGCGCGGTGCCGCGCTGGCGGACGGGGAAGGCGTCGGTCAGGATCGCCGTCGAGTTGGCGAACAGCAGCGCGCCGCCGACGCCCTGCACGATTCGCCAGCCGATGAGCCACATGGCCCCGGCGTCGCCGTCCATCCAGGTCAGCGACAGCATGATCGAGCACAGGCTGAAGACCGCGAAACCCAGGTTGTACATGCGGACCCGGCCGAACATGTCGCCCAGGCGGCCGAACATCACGACCAGGACGGCCGTGACGACCATGAAGCCCATCATCATCCACAGCAGGTAACCCGTGTTGCCGGGGTCGAGCGGGTTGAGGTGGATGCCCCGGAAGACGTCCGGGAGGGCGATCAGGACGATGGACTGGTTGATCGTCACCATCAGGACGCCGAGGGTGGTGTTGGACAGCGCGATCCACCTGTACCGCGAGGACGACGCCGGCTGCTGCGGCGCCCCCGCCCGGGACTGGTTCGCTACGGCCACGGACTGGTTCCCCTCCTCGTGTTCCCGCGCGCGCACGGCGGAACAGTTAGTTAGAGGAACTAAATTACCCCCACCGGATGTACTTGATGTTTCCCGGCATGGGCGACATGCGTAACCGGGGTGCGACCCCTACTGTGAGATCAGGCCTTGAGGGCGCCGGCGATGACGTCGACGAGGCCGTCCACGACCGTCTCGCGGTCGAGCCCGGGGTTCTCCAGCCACCAGTCGCCGATCGCCTGGACCATGCCGACGAACGCGTGCCCGAGCACCCGTGCCCGCTCCGGACCGGCCACTCCCGCCTCGGCGAGCACCGTGCCCAGTTCCTCGCCGACGCCGCGCACGATGGCGGCCATCCGCGAGTGGGTGCGGCTGTCCTCCGCGCTCGCCCGGTGGAAGAGGAACCGGTAGAGGTTGGGGTTGGCCGAGATGGTCTCCAGGTAGGCGTCGACCGTGGCCCTGGCCCGTACGCGGGGATCGGCCACGGCCGAGGCGAACTCCGGGCGCAGCAGGTCGAGCACGACGCGGGTGTGGCGCTCCGCGAGCGCCTGGTAGAGGCCGCTCTTGTCGCCGAAGTGCCGGTAGAGGATCGGCTTGGTGATGCCCGCCTCCGCCGCGATCGCGGCCATCGACGCCTGCGGGCCCTCCCGGCGGATCACGCGGTCGGCCGCGTCGAGCAGGTCCCTGCGCCGCTCCGGACTCCGGCCGCGCTCCCCTGTGCCGCCCGCCCTGCCGCCCGTCATGAGGACCAGGATAGGGCGGCCGGTCACGCTCGGGCCGCGTCCTGATCACGAGGCGGACCGGCGGGCGATCGCTCCGGTAGTCTGCCGCACGCGGGCTCCGCGGCCGGGCTCCGGCCGGGTCCGGAGGTGCGGGTCTGGAGATGCCGGGTCTGGAGGTGTCGGGTGGGCGAGGCGGGCGGGCCGCTGGTGCCGGGCTACGAGATGCTCGGCATCCTGGGCCAGGGCGGCTTCGGCGTCGTGTACCGGGCCAGGCAGCTGGCGGTGGGCCGGGAGGTCGCGCTCAAGGTCGACAACAGGGTGCTCGTCTCCGACCGCGACCGGCGCAGGTTCATGCGGGAGGTCACCTCCGCCGGGGCGCTGTCGGGCCATCCGCACGTGGCCGACGTGTACGACGCCGGGGTGCTCGGCGACGGCAGGCCGTACATGGTGCTGGAGCTGTGCCCGAACGGGTCGCTCGCCGACCGGCTGCGCGACGGCGGGCCGCTCGACCCGCGGGAGGTGCGCGACATCGGCGTCCGGATCGCCGACGCGCTGGCCGCCGCCCACGCCCTGGGCGTGCTGCACCGGGACGTCAAGCCCGCCAACATCCTGGTCAACTCGTACGGCATGGTCGCGCTCTCGGACTTCGGACTGGCCACCATGCCGGGGGCGGGCGGGGCGGTCCCGGGCGAGGTGTCGGTGACGCGTGAGTCGCTCACCCCGGCGTACGCCCCTCCGGAGGCGTTCGACCTGACGGAGCCGACGGCCGCGGGAGACGTGTACTCGCTCGCCGCCACGCTGTACGCCCTGCTGCACGGCAGGCCGCCGCGGTTCCCCGAGCACGGCGTGGTGAACATCGCGGTCGTCATGGCCCTGCACCGGCTGCCCGTCCCCGACATCCCCGGCGTGCCGGCCGCGCTCACCGCCGTCCTGCGCCACGGCATGGCGAGCGATCCGGCCCAGCGGATCAGGACCGCCGCCGAACTGCGCGACGCGTTGGCGGCCCTCGCCCCCGACGGCTCCCCCGGAAGCCCCCACTCAGGGAACGCCCACCCGGGGAACGGCCAGAACGGGAGCGGCCACCCCGGAAACGCGCAGACCGGAAACCCCTACCCCGGCAACGTCCACCCGGGGAGCGGTCACCCAGGGAACGCGCAGACCGGGATTGCGCAGACCGGGAACAGCCGCATCGGGAGCGCCCGGCCCATGGATGCCCACCCGGGGAACGCGCAGACCGCAGACCCCTACCCCGGCAACGTCCATTCGGGGAACACCCACCCCGGGAACGTGCAGGCCGGGAACAGGCACCCCGGGGACGGGCACTCGGCCTATGGCGGGCCGGGCCACGTCGCGCCTCCGCACGCGCTGGCCCGCACGCCCACCCAGCCGCCCGGCGCCAGGCCGGGCACCCCACCGAGGCCGGCACCACGCGGCCTCCGTCAGGCTCCCACGCTGCCGCCGCGCCCGGCGCCGGGGGTGTCCCGGCAGTCGATGGTGTTCGCGATGGTCGCCGCCGTCTTCGCCCTGCTGCTGGCGGCCGGGCTCGTGGTCCTGCTGCTTGAGGGCGGCCAGGACCCCGGGACCTCCTCGCGCCTCGGCGGCGCTCCCGCCCGGAGCGTCCCGGCGGCGCAGTGAGCCACACCGTGGCCGACGGCAGCGGGCGACGGCAGCGGGCGACGGCGGCGGGCGACGCGGCGGTGCGCGACGGTCGCCGGGGAGGTCGCCAGGAAGGTCGCCCTGCCGGCGTGCGGCGGGTCAGCCGGCCGGTCTCCCTGCCCTGGTGCTCCTGCCGGCCTTCGGGGGCCTCTCGGTCTTCTCGGTGCTCTTCCCGGTGCTCTTCCCGGGGGGCTTCCCGGTGCTCTTCCCGGCGGCCTTCTCAGTGCTCTTCCCGGTGGCCTGCTCCGTGACTTCCTCTGTGGCTTTCCCCGCGGCCTTCTTCCCCCGCCGGCGTGGCTCGGGGGCGGGCGGTTCGGCGGGGCCGGCCATCGCGCCGTACTCGGCGAGAGAGTCCCGCAGGTAGTCGATGAGGTTCCAGACGTCGGGCACCATCTCGCGATCGGCGACGATGCCGAAGTCAAGACGGCCGTCGTAGGAGAACACGGTGATGTTCACGCCGCCGCTGACATCCGTGATCACCGACATCGGATGGAGCGCGACGACCCGCGCCCCGCTCACGTACAACGGCGACTGCGGCCCCGGCACGTTGGAGATCATCAGGTTCATCGCGGGAGCCCGGCGCGAGGCGATCCGGAAGGCCGACCTGGCGGCCAGCGCGCTCAGCGCGGCCGGCATGGCCTGGCTGAACTCCAGGAGCCAGGCCGCCGGCGCGGCGGCGAGCCGTTCCTTGACCAGTCTCATCGAGCGGTTCACCGAGCGCAGCCGCTCGCCCGGGTCGGCCACGTTGGTGGGCAGGGTGGTCATGGTCAGCATGACCTCGTTGGCGGCCGAACCGTTGAACGCCTGACCCCGGGTGGAGACCGGGATCCCCGCCACCAGCGGCTGGCGGGGCAGCTCGTCCCGGCTGACCAGCCAGCGCCGCAACGCCGTCGCGCACATCGCCATGACGACGTCGTTGACGGTCACGCCGAAGGCGTTCTTGATCCGCTTGACCTCGTCGAGCGGCAGCTCGCCGAAGGCGAAGCGGCGATGCTCCGAGATCGGCCCGGAGAACGGCGTGCGCGGCACCACCATCCGGGGCAGCTCCGGCAGGTTCACATCGGTGTCGGGGCCGATGCCCCGGACGAACCGCGAGACCCGCCCCACCCCCGGAAGCTGGGCGACGAACGGCACCTCATCCAGGCGGGGCACCGCCTCGGCGACGAAACGCAGCAGGGCCAGCGGGTTGTCCAGCACCCGCGCGACGCCCCTGACCACCATCTCCAGCACGTCGGGGGCCCGCTGCGGCTCCGCCGCGTCCCCCGGGGGAGGCGTGTCGGACACCTGCGGCCCGAAGTCCATCAGCGCCGCCAGCACCTCCGCTCCGGTGACCCCGTCCACGGCGGCGTGATGAACCTTCGTGTAGATCGCCATCCGGCCCTCGGCGAGGCCGTGTATCAGGTAGAGCTCCCACAGCGGCCGCCCCCGGTCGAGCCGCCTCCCGTGCAGCCGGGCGACCTGCTCGGCCAGCTTGTGCCCGTCGCCCGGAGGCGGCAGCGCCAGCTCCCGCACGTGGTAGTCGAAGTCGACCTCCCGGTCCTCCGCCCAGTACGGGTGGTCGAGCCCGAAGGGCACCTCGACCAGCCGCCTGCGCAGCGGCGGCGCGAGGTGGAGCCTCCGCCGGAGCAGCTCGATCAGCTCTTCACGGGCGGGCGCGCCGCCCGGCCTGTCCGACGGGTCGAGAATCGTGAGCGCCGCGATGTGCGCGAGATTCGTGGGCGTCTCGAAGTTGAGGAACTGCGCGTCGAAGGCGCTGACTTGCTGTGCCATGTCTACTCACCTGCCCCGAAACGTCCTGGTCCGACCACCGGCGCGACCGGCTGCCGTGCTCCGGCGGTGTCCGATCCGCGGTGTCCGATCCACCGCCCGGCCGGTGCTCGATTCGAGCCTGGTCGGGATGCCCCCCTTCTGGAGATTAGTCGGCGGGCGGTCCGGTGCGGGCGCGGCCGGGGTGCGGTGTTCCTCGTGGGTGCTCACGGGTCAGCCCTGCATTAGGGAGCGGCCTTCGGCTAGGCCGGCGAAGGGCAGCGGGCAGTCGGGGCAGGTGCGGTGGGTCAGGCTGTCGCACCTGGTGTGGTGGTGCCGCAGGCCGGCGGGATCACAGGGTCAGCAGCCGCCGCACGCACAGCCGGACGGGCCGCACCCTGTTCCGGACGGGCCGCACCCTGTTCTGGCGCTGCGCGCGGCGGCCATGGTCGTGCGCCGGTGCAGCCACCACATGCCCGCGGCGGCGGCCAGCAGCAGTCCGGCCATGGTCAGCAGCGCCTGCTCGGCCAGCGCCGCTCCCGCGCCGGTCAGCAGCCCGGCGCCGATCAGCACCGGCAGCGCGCAGCAGGCCGCGCACGCCAGTAGGGCCAGCACGGCGGCGACCTTGCTGCGCAGCGGCGGCTCGCCCGCGTCGGCGGGGCGGCGGCTCTCGGACGCGTGAGCGGTGACGGTGAGCGGCACCGTGACCGGCCTCGCCGGACCCCCCGCCGGAAGCGCGGGCGGGCCGGGCGGCGGGGCCGCGACCGGCGTGCGGTGTTCCTCGTGGGTGCTCACGGATCAGCTCTCCTTCGGAAAGCGGCCTTCGGCCAGGTCGGCGAAGGGCAGCGGGCAGTCCGGGCAGGTGCAGTGGGTCAGGCTGTCGCACCCGGCGCTGACCACCTGGGCCAGCGCGTGGCGGATGGTGGTCAGATCGGCGATCTTCGCGTCCACTTCGAGGATCTTGGCTTGGGCGCGGGCCCGCAGGTCGGGGGTGGGGTGACCACGCCGGCCGGTGTCGAGCAGCTCGGCCACCTCCTCAAGGGTGAAGCCGAGCCGCTGCGCGGCTTTGATCACCGTCAGCAGGGCGACGGTCTCGGGCGGGTAGGAACGGTGCCCGCCGGGGCTGCGCGCCGGTTCGGCGATCAGGCCGCGCCGCTCGTAGTAGCGCAGGGTCTGGACGTTGACCCCGGCCTGCTCGGCCACCTGCCCGGTGCGCAGGTAGGGCCCGCCCGGGCCCCGCAGCACGACGTCCTGCCTCACGCCGGCCGCCCCGCCTCGGCGGACGCCGTGGATCGGCCGGCCGCGCCGGCCCGGGCCTGCAGCACGTCCAGCACCTCGGCGTGCTCGGGCGGGACCGCCACGTCCAGCGTCAGGCTGCCTCCGGCGACGGTGAGGATGAAGGTGAAGAAGGAGCAGCAGCCGCTCTCCCGCGCCGTCAGCTCGGCCGCCCGCGCGGCGTGCTCCGGACCGAAGGCGAGCTCCAGCCGCAGGCGCTCACGCTCTTCGCGCCGCACCCCCTGGACCGTCTCGGCGAACAACGCGTCGAACTCGGCCACCCGCAGCGGCTGGTCGGCGGTGGGCAGCGTGCACGCCGGAGGAGCCCATCCCTGATCGAGGACGATGTCTTGGGTCATGCCTCGACGGTAAGCCTGTACCCAGGTACCGGATGCAACCCCCAATCCTCCACGTCACCGGACCGGGCGTGCGGTTCAGGCGCCCGGACCGCCGGTGCCGAAGAGCCGCGCAGCCGTGCGGCGCTCCGAGGGCCGGTCAGTGGCGGTGCCCGGCGTCGGGCTGCGCCGGGTCGGCGGGATGCTCGTGACCCGGCGTGAGCCGCACACACCCGGCCTGCCGGGCGTCCAGCCAGCGGGCGAACGCGCGTTCCCCCTCACGCTCCGCCAGTTCCGCGCGGATGAGCGCGCGCACGGCCTCGTACGGCTCGCGCCGCGCCGCCTCGATGCGCTCCACCACCAGCGTCCACGGACCGCCGGGGCCCTCGATCGGCCCGACCGTCTCCCCCTCGCAGGCGGCGAAGACGGCGTCCTCCAGCGGCCCGGCCATCTCCCCTCGCCGTACGGGCCCGAACGGCCTGACCCAGCGCGTCTCGGGGGTGGTGAAACGGTCGAGGTTGCGCCGGTAGTAGTCGCGCGCGTCCTCCTCGGAGGGCGTGCTCTCCGCCGTCAGCGCCCGGCACACCGCCCTCGCGGCCGGGGCGTCGACAGCACCGCCGCCGCGACCCCGCCGGTCCGCAGCGCGCCCGCCAGGGTGAGCACGGCCCGGGCGGCGTCCTCCGCCACCCGATGCGGCGCCCGACGGCCGGAACGTGCGGGGGACGCCGAGGGCTCGGTGGGCCGGGCGGAGGTCGTGGACGCGGGCGGCTCGGGTGACTCGGAGGGCTCAGACGGCTCGGGCTCAGGCGGCTCGGGCGGCTCGGGCGGCTTGGAGGGCTCGGGCGGCTCGGGCGGCTCGGAGGGCTCGGGTGGCAGGCCGAGCCGGGCCGCCTCCTGCCCGGCCAGAATTTCGGCCACCATGACCTGCACCAGCCAGCGGCGCAGGTTGCGGCCCTCGGCGGTGTCCGGGGCCGGCAGCCGGGCCGCGAGCGGCCCGCTTCGCAGCAGGCGGAGCCGGTGGTCCACCTCGGCGACCGTCATCGCCCGCTCCCCCACCACCGCCGCGATCTCGGCGTCGCAGGCCGGAACGTCACGTCTCATGGCGCACCGCCGCGACCTCTCCGCCACCCGCCGGACCACCAGGCCCCACAGCCTGACCGCCGCGATCTCTTCCGCCGCGGACCGGAACATCACATCTCATGGCACACCGCCGTACTCTCTCCGCCACCCGCCGGACCACCAGGCCCCACGGCCCGACCGCCGCGATCTCTTCCGCCGCCGGCCGGAACGTCAGGTTTCATGGCACACCGCCGTACTCTCTCCGCCACCCGCCCGGCCGCCAGATCCCACGGCCCGACCGCCGCGATCTCTTCCGCCGCCGGCCGGAGCGCCCGGGCTCACGGCTCGACCTCGATCTCGATCGTGTCGGTGTAGTGGACCCACCCGGCACAGGCGATCTTCACGAGTGCCCACCACCGGCCGGGCCGGGTGCCGGGCGGCACCCGGACGGGGAAGCGCACCCGTGCCTCGTCCCCGGGCGGCACGACCGTGCCGCCGTTCCACTCCGGGAACATCTCGAACGTCTGCCATGGGCTGACCAGCTGAACCTGCGCCGGCATCGGCGACCGCGCGCCGGACTGCAGCCGGACCACGACCTCCGCCCGGCCACCGGGCCGTAGCCGGAGGCCGGGAGGGTGACCCAGGCCCTCGACCGTCACCTCCAGGCCCGGCGACCGCCGCCCTCCCTCGCCGGGCCGGGCCAGATGGAGCCGGGTCACGTCCTCGTACGCCTGGCCGCCGAACTCCGTGCTCGCCGTGAGCAGGTAGAGGCCGGGTTCGGCGCCGGGCGGCGGCGTCAGCCGCACCGGCACCGTCGCGTGACCGCCCGGCGGCAGCACGTACGGCCGGACGGCGGGCGTCACGGTCCAGCCGCCGGGGGCGGTGAGCGTGACCACGCCCTCCGCCCGGTCCTCGGTGAGGCAGGAGGCGATGGTCAGTGTGAGGTCCACCGGCCCGGCGACGTCGACGTCCGGCTCGGACAGGTGCACCGCGACGGGCAGGTCGCCGATGGGTGCGGGCCCGGTGTCGTTGAGCCAGTACCGCGTGAAGACCGGCTGGTGCGGTTCGACCTCCGGCACGCCGCCGGGCTCGGCGCCCCCGCCTCCAGTGCCCTCAGCCCCAGTGCTGTCAGCCCCGAGGTTGTCAGCCCCGATGCTGTGAGCCCCGATGCTGTGAGCCGCAGTGCCCCCGGCCTGGCCGCCGCCGGCGGCCGCCTTTTCGGGTCTGTCGGCGGGCCTGGCGAGCAGCGGGGCGACGAGCGTGACGATCTCCATGCCGTCGAGCGTGCCGGGGGCTTCCCCGGTGACGTTCTCCAGCAGCCCGGCCCGCCGCCACGCGCCGAGCGGCAGCGTGGTGGCGATCGACAGCGGGATGGTCCCGCCGCCCGCCTCGTACACGCGGGCGGTCAGCGCGGTCACCGGGCCGGGCGTCCGGCCCTCGGCGATCGGGTTGCCGGCGGCCTTGAGCGCGGTGAGGACCAGGCCGGGACCGGTCTCCAGGAACGACCGCGACTCGCCCGCGGGCCCGTCGGCTCCCACCGTCGCGATCAGCGGATGGTTGACGTCGTGGCCGATCCGGACGAGCCCGGCGTCGCGCCAGTCGCCCGGGGCGGCCACCAGGCAGCACTCGAACGCGTGGGTCCAGTGCTGGAGCTGGAAGTTGGAGCCGTCGGGCGCGGTGCGGCGGGGCGGGTCGATCCACACGCCGGACGGCCAGCCCGTGCACGAGCGCATCAGCGACATGTGCAGCGCCCCCGACGGATCGACCGCGAAACCCGGGACGCCCCGGTTGACCAGCCCGACCGTGTAGCCAGCCAACACGGCGTCGTCCGGCGCAGAGTCGTCAAGTACCGCGTCGTCAAGCACACCGCCGTCGGATTCGGCACCGGTCACCACCTCCACCACGGCGTCGGCGAGGTCGGCGACCAGTTCTTCTACGGCACCCTCGCCACAGACCACGAGGACGGGAAGGTCACGGGCTCCGGTGAGGTCCGCGCTCGGCACCCAGACCTTCTCCAGCGGCTCGGCGGCCGGGACCCACAGCCGCGCCCGGCCCTCGGCGCCGAGCCGCGCGCGTAGCTCCGCCGCCTCCTCGTCGTCCAGCAGCGCGGCGACGAACGGGTTCTCCTCCGGCGTGCCGACGGCGATCCGCACGTCGGGCAGGTTCGAGTCGACGGCCAGGTTCCCGTACCGGGGGCCGGGGGCGGTGGAGCACGTCGAGGTGACGCCCTGCCGCACCAACGCGACGGCCAGCTCCCTGAGCCCGTCCCCGAGCCCGTCCCCGGCCCCGCCCGCCGACGCCTTCGACGACGCCTCCGCCCGCGCCTCCGACCGCGCCTCCAATGGCGCCTCCGACGGTGCGATGATCTCGGCGACGCCGACGGCCCGCGTGCCGAGGACGCGGCCCGCGCGCGTGCGCAGCACGACGCGGGCGGTGGACGACAGCGCGAACCAGTTGTGCGCGGGGTTGTCCAGCGTCCACGGGTGCTCGGCCGAGTCGAGGTCGATCAGGGCGAACCCGCGGCCGACGACCGCGCCGGCGACCTCGGCGACCGGCAGCGCCCCCGGCACGCGCACCGGCCAGCGCAGCCGCAGCAGCACGTCGGAGCCGTGGAAGTCGTCCACGTGCGTGGTGAGATCGACCCGGGGCAGCCCGTCCCAGAGGGTGATCTCCTGCGTGTAGGCGACCGATCCCGCCTTCTTCGACCCTACTTTCCCCGACACCGTGATCCGCCGGCCCGCCGGGCACTCGGCGACGGCGACCTCCGCGTGCGCTCCGGCAGAACCGGTCACCTCGCCGTTGGGCAGCAGGTGCTAGGGGCCCTCCCCGAAGCGCGGGTGCGCCGGGTGCTCGTCGTAGACGAGCAGTTCGTTGCCCACCCGCCCCTCCTGCAGCAGTTCGCGGCCCTCCACGACGAGGCTCGACACCGTCCCGCCGCGCTCGGGGTCGACCTCCACCGCGTGGGTGGCGTTCGCGATGCGGTTCCCCTCCCGTACGGCCCAGCCGATCGGGACATGGTCGCCGGTCGGCGCCAGGCGGAACGTCCGGTAGCCGAGCGCGGGCACGTCGCGGGCGACGAAGACCGCGTCCACGGCGGCCAGGCTGCCGTCCGGGTGACGCTCGGGGTGCTCCAGCAGCAGCCCCGGCGCGGGCGGGTCGAGCACGACACCGTACGCCCCCGGCTCGGGCAGCGTCAGCCGCACGCGCACGAGGTCGGTCCTCGGCCAGGAGGAGGGGTTCCAGACGACGACACCGGTCAGGCCCTCCCCCAGGCGGCGCAGCGACGCGTCGAGGACCCGCCCGCCCAGGTCGTACGCCTCCCGCCAGCCGGTCATCAGGTCCAGGTACACCTGGTCGGACTCCGAGCCGGTGACGGCGTCGTGGTGCGCGCCGTACGCGATCTGGCGCCAGGCCTTGTCGAGGGCGGCGTGCGGGTAGGGCGCGCCGAGGACGGCGGTGGCGACGGCGGCGAACTTCTCGGCGTCGGCGAGGCGCGTCTCGGCGTGCCGCTGAGCCTGCTTGGTGTCGGCGTACGACACGTCCTTGCCGGTGTAGATCGGGTTCATGTCCCGGGTCTGCGGTGTCAGCCGGACGCCCGCGGCGCGCACCGCCGCGAAGAAGTCCTTCGGCAGCCCGCAGACGAACCGGGGCGAGACGTAGCGCCGGTTCCAGTCGCGGTGGATCTCCGTGACCCACTTGTTGGGCGGGGTGTAGTCGGTGCCGACGGGCAGCAGCACGTTGCGGGTCGCCGCGACCTTCTTCAGCCGCAGGAACAGTTCGTAGACGGCGGCCTCGGCCTCCTCCAGGGACGGCGCCGAGTCCATCCACCACCCGGCGCTGTAGTGGGCGGGCATGTAGTGGGTCGGCACGCCCCGGCCCGACGGCGACAGCCACTCGAACTCCGACGGGAACTGCATAACCGACGGGTCGCCCCACCCTCCGCCGCGGAGCATCGGGCCCCACTGGTGGTACGGCCCGCGCGCCCATGAACTGGAGGTGAGCCCGGCGTCGGCGGCGAGGCCCGGGAACTGCGGGTCGTGCCCGAACGCGTCGAGCTGCCAGGCCGTCGCCGGGTCGCCGCCGAGCACGTCGCGCTGGAAGCCGATCCCGTGGACCATGTTGCGGATCGTCGCCTCCGGGCCGGTCAGGTTGGTGTTCGGCTCGTTGTACGTCCCGCCGACGATCTCCAGCCGGCCCTCGGCCAGCAGGCGCCGCAGGTAGGCCCGGTCTTCGGGGTGGGCGTTCCAGTAGGGCTTGAGGTAGTCGACCTCCGCCAGCACGAACCGGTACTCCGGCTCCCTGCGGGCCGTATCCAGGTGGAGCCGGACGAGGTCGAAGCCCGCGTGCTGGAACTCCTGCCGGTGGGCCTGCGCGAGGCCGCCCGCCCGGTCCCAGGTGGCGGTGTAGGCGGCCTGGGTGTTCCACCAGACGGGGTCGTAGTGGAAGTGTGGGATCATCCAGACCGTCCAGCCCGGCTCGGCGACGACCAGTTCGCCGTCCGCCGCGCACCGTTCGCCGCCCGCGGTCGCCCGCACGGTGATCGGGACGCGGGCTCCCGGCGCCCGCGCCGGCCCCTCCGTCTCGACGGGCACCTCCACCACCACCGTCTCGGGCCCCGGCTCCGTGGTCTCGCTGACGCCGGCCGTCCGCCGCCCGCGCGCTCCCGGGCCGCCGGCCTCGACCACCAGGGAGGATCCGTACGGCACCCCGGCGAGGGTGACGCGCACGACCTGGCGGGGGCCGCGGACGAACAGTTCGGTGGACTCGACGGCGGTGACGCGCATGCGCACCCCTAACCGCGGCCTCTCAGGCGGCCTCTGGGGGACAGGTGACGGTCGGGACATCCCCCGTCCGCGCCGGCCTCACCCCTGCCGTCCCGGCCGATCGTTCCGCCCCGGTGGCGCTTGACCGCGCCGCGCCGTACGCTGACCATGATCAACGACTCAGAGGCCCTGCCGAGAGGAGACCGGACGGTGTCGGTGTGCGTGGCGATCCTGCAGGCCAAGCCCGAGCACGCGGAGGAGGTGGAGGCGACGCTCCGCGACATCGTCGACGCCACCCGGGACGAGAAGGGCGCCCTGACCTTCGTGATCCACCGGCAGGGCGCGGACAGGTTCATCGTCTACGAGAAGTACGCGGACGACGCCGCGCGCGACGCCCACTTCGGCACGCCGTACGTCTCGGGATTCGTGGCCCGGTTCGGAGAGCTGCTCGTGGCCGAGCCGCAGATCGAGTTCGCCGAGGAGCTGGGCGGCTTCACCCGGTGAGGCGGGCCGCGGGCGTGAAAGTTTCCCGGCCTACGGCTGGTGGCGCGTGTCCGTAGCCGACGTTGTTTGACCCGAAAATCCCTTGATTCCTACGGTCAGCAGGAATGTGAGGGAGGACCCATGACATCCCGGCTGAGATCCCCGTGGATCATCGCGCTCGTGACGCTGCTCGCCGCGGCGCTGGGCGCCGTCCCGGCCGCCGGCCGCGGCGTCGCACGGGCGGCGGACGCTCCCTACAAGGATCCGAGCCTGCCCGTGGCCACCCGGGTGGCCGACCTGCTGTCCCGGATGTCCCTCGACGACAAGGCCGGCCAGATGACCCAGGCCGACCGGGGCGCCCTGACCACGGTGTCCGACGTGGCGGCGTACCGGCTGGGCTCGATCCTGTCCGGCGGCGGCTCGGCTCCCTCCCCCAACACCCCGTCGTCCTGGGCCGACATGTACGACAACTTCCAGCGGCAGGCGTTGTCCACCCCGCTCGGCATCCCGATGATCTACGGAATCGACGCCGTGCACGGGCACAACAACGTCGTGGGCGCGACGATCTTCCCGCACAACATCGGGCTGGGCGCGACCCGCGACCCCGACCTGGTCGAACGGGTCGGCCGCGCCACCGCCGAGGAGGTCTCCGGCACCGGCATCGACTGGACCTTCGCCCCCTGCCTGTGCGTGGCCCGCAACGACCGCTGGGGCCGCACGTACGAGTCGTTCAGCGAGGACCCCCAGCTCGTCACGCAGATGACCACGATCGTGGACGGGTTCCAGAAGGCCGGGAACGCCTCCATCCTCGCCACCGCCAAGCACTACGTGGGCGACGGCGGCACCACGGGAGGCAGGGACCAGGGCAACACCGAGCTGAGCGAGGCCGACCTGCGGGCCATCCACCTCGCGCCGTTCAAGGCGGCCGTACAGCGCGGCGTGGGCAGCGTGATGGTCAGCTACAGCAGCTGGAACGGCGCCAGGATGCACGGCAACAAGTACCTGATCACGGACGTGCTGAAGGGCGAGCTGGGCTTCAAGGGCTTCGTGGTGACCGACTGGGCGGGCATCGACCAGCTCGACGGCCAGACCGGGTTCACCGCGAACGAGATCACCACCGCGATCAACGCGGGCGTCGACATGGTGATGGTGCCGAACGACTACAAGAAGTTCGTCTCGCTCCTGAAGCAGGAGGTGCAGGCGGGCCGCATCCCGACGTCGCGGATCGACGACGCCAACCGGCGCATCCTGACCAAGAAGTTCGAGCTCGGGCTGTTCGAGAAGCCGCTGACCGACCGCTCCTACACCTCCACCGTGGGCAGCGCCGCGCACCGGGCCGTCGCCCGCGAGGCCGTACGCAAGTCGCTGGTGCTGCTGAAGAACGCGGGGGACGTGCTCCCGCTGGCGAAGACCGGCGGCAAGATCTTCGTGGCCGGCAAGAGCGCCGACGACATCGGCAACCAGAGCGGCGGCTGGACGATCAGCTGGCAGGGCTCGTCCGGGAACATCACCGGCGGCACCACGATCTTGCAGGGCATCCGCGACCTCGTCGGCTCGGGCGCCCAGGTCACCTACAACCGCGACGGCAGCGGCATCGACTCGTCCTACCGCGCGGCGATCGCCGTCGTCGGCGAGACGCCGTACGCCGAGGGCCAGGGCGACCGGACGGGGTCGATGGGCCTCGACTCCACCGACCTCGCGACGCTGCAGCGGCTCAAGGCGTCGGGCGTGCCGCTGGTCGTGGTGCTCGTCTCCGGCCGCCCGCTGGACATCGCGGGCCAGATCGACCAGTGGAACGCGCTGGTGGCGGCCTGGCTGCCGGGCACCGAGGGGCGCGGCGTGGCCGACATGCTGTTCGGCGACTCCGCCCCGAGCGGGCGGCTGCCGATGACCTGGCCGCGCAGTGCCGACCAGGAGCCGATCAACGACGGGGACGGCAAGGACGCCCTGTTCAAGTACGGCTACGGGCTCGACTACACGGTCCCGCCGCCGCACTCCCCGTCACCGTCGCCCAGCCCTTCGCCCAGCCCGTCCCCGTCCCCTTCTCCGTCCCTGTCGCCCAGCCCGTCGCCGTCGCCGAGCGTCAGCCCGTCGGCCGGCGGATGCGTGGTGACCTACCGGACGAACGACTGGGGCGGCGGATTCACCGCGGACGTCACGATCACGAACAGGTCGTCCAGCGCCGTGAACGGCTGGCGGCTCCAGTGGACGTACGCGGGGAACCAGAAGATCACCGGCTACTGGAACGCGGTCGTCACCCAGTCGGGCCAGCAGGTCACGGCGTCGAACGCCTCCTACAACGGGACGATCGGCGCGAACGGCGGCACCGCGAGCTTCGGCTTCCAGGGCACCTACAGCGGTGCCAACGCCACCCCCGCCGCGTTCACGCTGAACGGCGCGGCCTGCGCCACCGGGTGACCGGCCGCGCCGCGCCGTAGTCCGACCGCCCGCCGCTCGGGGTCCAGGAGGAGACATCCCCCTGGGCCCCGGCCAGCAGGCCATGATCCGTCGGGCACGACCGTGTGGCGCGGCCTTCCGGGGTGTTCAGAACGTCTGCCCGAGGGCGATGCCCGCTCCCACCGTGAACAGGACGACGCCCACCGCGAGGAAGATCCCGCCGAGCAGCGTGCCGCTCCCCGCCGCGCTGTCGATGCGCATCCGGGTGGGCTTCGCCGGGTCGTACAACACCGGCACCTCCTCGCCGGGCCGCGCGGGCGGCGGGTTGCTCCCGTACGTGCTCTCGGCCTCGACCTGCTGGCCGTACAGGGTGACGAAGCGAATGGTCGGGTAGTAGACGGTGCCGTCGTCGGAATGGCTCGCCCGCAGCCCCACGACGAGGCCGCTGGCGCGATGCGCCCGGCGGCGGAACTCCCGGGCGTTGACCGTGATCCCTCCGCCGATGAGGCCGAAGACGAGTCCGAGGCCGGACAGGATCAGAGTGATAAGAGCGGTTTGTGACACGCACCGGACTCTAGGACGCCTGGCTTGACATCCGCTTGCACCCCTTTCGCCCGCCTTCCCCGGGCACCGCCCGGGGCGGCCGGGTCAGGGGCGCAGCCGCATGAGCGCCTCGGCCACGGCGACCACGGGCTCGCCGAGGTCGAACCGGCTGAACAGGTGGATCTGCTCCCCCGCGTCGATCTCCAGCAGTTCCGTGGTCAGGCCGTACCTGCGGTTGGTGTTCACCCGGATGCGGTCGACGTCGTTCCAGGAGATCCGCTCCCTGCCGCCGAGCCCGCTGACGACCAGCCCGTCCTCCCCCGCCGTGAGCCGTACGGGTGCCACCAGGTCGCGTCCGGCCAGCACGGCGAAGCCCAGGGCGGCCACACCGGCGAGGAAGAGCAGCAAGCCGTCGCCGGTGAGCGCCAGCACGGCGCACAGCACGGCGCCGGCGGCCTTCAGCGCGACGATCCCCCGGGGCACCCGCCACTCGTGCCGCGTCTCCTGAACATCCGCCATCGGGGCAGCGTAACGAATCAGGGGTCCTCTCGCCGCCCCCACCGGACACGACCCCGGGGCCCGGGGCGAGGCACGGCCCCGGGCCACGACTCCGGGCCCCGGTCTCGGGCGAGGCCCGCGAGGCGGAGGCCTTGGCCCGAGGCATAGCCCCCGGTCTCGGTCTCGGATCGATTCGCGAGACCGGGTCCCGCTCCGGGCCACGACACGCTCCGTGCCACCCAGGGCCGATCGTTCCGGGGCGGCGCGGCTCAGGGGCCCTCGTCCTCCACGTGCATCGCCTGCTCCTCGGCGGTGTATCCGCCGAAGTCCGGCCCCACGTCCTCGGCGATCATGTCCTTCTCGGTGTCCACGCCCATGCCGCCGTCGGGGTCGACGAGCCGCCCGGCCCGGCCCGGCTCGTCGGTGCCGTACCTGCCCGCCTGGTCCGGGTTCACGGTGGCGTAGCCGTCGGGGTCCTCCGACCCGTACCCGCCGGCCTCGTCCCCGGTCAGCTCCTCGTACTCGTCGTACGGCCGCTCGCCGCCCTCGGCGCCCGTTTCACTGCCCGCATCAGGGCCGTCATCGGGGCCGAAGCGCACGTCGGTGTCCGGGACCTCGCGGGACAGGCGGAGGTCGAGGGACTCACCCTCACGCATCTCGTTCGGGGTGGTGCCGTACTCGTCGAGGCCAAGTGGCCGGTCGCCGGGCAGCGGCATCTCCTGCGGGTCGGCCGCCCACTGCTGCTCGGGTGTGCCCTCCTGCAGGTCCGGAATGCCTTCATCCTCGAACCGCGACCGCGGATCGGGCTGTGGTCTGTTCTCTCTCATACCGGCCCCATGCCCCGCCGTACGGTCCTTAGGCAGGTCTCCCGGCAGTCCGCCCGGGCGGTCCGCCGGTCCGTCAGGTGACGGGCACGATCTCGGCCCGCCGCAGCTCGCCCCCGGCGATGTCGAGCAGGCCGATCGTGCCGTGCGGCTGGCGGCGGCGGTCGGTGGGCGAGCCGGGGTTGAACACCCGCACCCCGTCGCCGGTCAGGTCCATCGGGATGTGGGAGTGGCCGTAGACGACGAGATCCGCGCCGGGGAAGCGGCGCCGCATCCGGGCGGTCCGCCCGGTGGCCTGGCCGCTGTCGTGGATCATCCCCACCCGCAGGCCGCCGAGGTCGAGTTCGAGCGTCTCGGGAGCCCCCCAGGCCGCCACGTCGGGGCCGTCGTTGTTGCCGAGCACCGCGCGTACCGGCGCGTAGGCCGACAGCTCCACCAGCACCTCCGCCGTACAGACGTCGCCGGCGTGCAGGATCAGGTCCGCCCCCCGCAGGTGCCGCGCGACGGCGGGCGGGCACGACTTCCAGCGCCGGGGAGCGTGGGTGTCCGCCAGCACGACGACCTTCATCTCTCCATCTTCACCCGCGAGAAGAGGTGCCAAGCGACGTATTCCGGGAATAGAAAGGCAGGTCCCCGACAACCCTCGGCCCGCACCCCCAATGCCGGTTCCCCGCCGGCGCCGTTCGGGAGGACATATGAGCAGGCAGATCGCCGACGGCTTCCAAGCCCCCACGCTGACCGAACTGGAGGCGCGCGTGCGCGGGCTGGAAAGCCAGGTCGCCCGCCTCACCCAGCTGGTCAAGGAGCTGTCCGGGCAGAGCGGCGACACCCGCTGAGCCGACGAAGGGCCGCGCGAAGCTCCGCGGAGACCCCGGGAAACGAGGCGTCCCCGCCAGGCGGGGCCTGACGGGGACGCAGGGGTGCGTTGTGCGCCAGACGCGGTGTCACGCGCCGCGTACGGAGGCGGCACTCGCACGGACGCGGTGCTCACGCACCGCCGCACCGCCCTTCGCGCCGCGCACGGCACCGCTCGCGGCGCTGTTCGCGCCACGAACGGCGCCACTCGTAGCACCACGTTCAGCACCGCGTTCAGCACCACGTTCGGCACCGCTCGCGGCACCACGTGCGGCACCACTCACAGCGCCGTCCCGCGAGACCGCGCCGCGCGCCGGCTCTCCCGAGCCCTCACCGGCCGGGACGGGCGGCACCCGGCCGTAGTTCTCGCGCCCGGTGCTCGCCGCCAGCACGCCCAGCGCGACGAGGGTCACGACCGCGATCGTCACCAACGCACCGAGCGCGAGCACCGCCACCGCCGCCAGGGAGACCACGGCTCCCAGCAGCTCCACCATTCCGATTCCTCCAGAGGTCGACCCCGATACGGCACTCCAGTGACCGGCGGTCCAATCACCGGCCATGCGGTAGGAGCGGAAAAATTGCCGAGTATTGGTGCCTTGCCCCGTTTGGAGGGCGCTCATACCTTACTGATCGGTCACCGGGGAGCGCCCCATGGGCAGGTTGTCGAGCCTGCGCAGGATGACCCCCTCTCGTAAGGCCCACGGGCAGATCTCCAGGACCGGCAGCTCGAAGAGGTCCATCGCGGCGTCCGCGACGATCGCCCCGGCGAGCAGCTGCCCGGCCCGCCCTTCGGACACGCCGGGCAGCTCCGCGCGCCGGGCCGCCGGCATCCCGGCCAGCCGGGCCGTCCACTCCACCAGGTGCTCGTGCGTCAGCGTCCGCCTGACGTACGGCCCCTCGGTCGAGGAAGCCGCCCCCGCGATCCGGGCGAGCTGGCGGAACGTCTTGGAAGTCGCGACCGCGTGGTCCGGCCTGCCGTACTTGGTCACCGTTCCGACGGTCCGGGCGATCTCCGTGCGGACGTGCCGCCGCAGCGTCCGTACCTCCTCGGGGCCGGGCGGGTCGGCGGTGAACCAGTCGCGGGTGAGCCGTCCCGCGCCGAGCGGGAGCGACACGGCGACGTCCGGCTCCTCGTCGATGCCGGAGGCGATCTCCAGCGAACCGCCCCCGATGTCGGTGACCAGCAGCCGTCCCGAGGACCAGCCGAACCAGCGGCGCACGGCCAGGAAGGTCAGCCGGGCCTCGTCGTCGCCCGACAGCACCTGGACGTCCACCCTGGTCTCGGCCTTGATGCGGGCCAGCACGTCCACGCCGTTGACCGCGTCGCGCACGGCGGAGGTGGCGAAGGCCACGAGGTCCTCCACGCCCTTGTCCTCCGCGATGCGGGCGGCCTCCCGCACGAAGGCCCGCAGCCTCGCGGCCCCCTCCTCACCGAGCCTGTTCCCGTCGACGAGGTGCTCGGCCAGGCGCAGCTCCTCCTTGTGCGAGAAGGCGGGCAGTGGCCTTGCTCCCTGGTGCGCGTCCATGACCAGCAGGTGCACCGTGTTGGAACCGACGTCCAGGACTCCGAGTCGCATGCCCCGACCGTACAGCCTGCTCCCGGCCGCGCCCGCGCACGGCTGATCATTCGGCGGCGACACCGGCGGCACCTTTCCGATCACTCCGACCGCACCGCGTCGTGCGCGCCGGCCGTGCGCTCCGGCGGGAGGTGACAGAGGGGCGGCCCGGCCTCCTCCCCACCCGCGGCGCGCCCGCCGTGAGCGGCGTGGGCCATTCCGGTTCGACCCATGTGCGGCGGGTAGTGGCACGCCGATCGGGCGACGGAGCCCGATCGGCGAGGGAGCGGCGGCATGAGCGTCAGGCAGCGGTACGGCGGCCTGTCCGGCGGCAGGCCCGGTGACCGGCTCGGCGGGACGTCGGGCGGCTGGTCGAGGGACTGGTCCGGCGGCTGGGCCAGGGGGTGGGCGGGCGGCCGGTTCGGCCGCCGCTTCGGGCGCAGGGGCAGGCGGCTGCGCGCCACGGCGAGAGAGGCGTTCGGCTGGGAACAGCTGCGCCCGGGACAGCAGGAGGCGATGGAGCACCTGCTCGCCGGGCGGGACGTGCTGCTCGTTATGCCGACCGGCGGCGGCAAGTCCGCCGTCTACCAGGTGCCCGGCCTGCTGCTCGACGGCCCGACGATCGTCGTCTCACCGCTCATCGCCCTGCAGCGCGACCAGGTCATGAGCCTGCTCAAGGCGGGGGCCGCAGGCGCGGTGGCGGTCAACTCGGCCGGCTCCGTGGAGGCGGGCCTCGACCAGGTCACCGCCGGGAACGCCGAGTACGTGTTCCTGTCGCCCGAGCAGCTCGCCAAGCCCGAGGTGGTGGAGCGCCTGGCCGCGGCCCGGCCCTCGCTGATCGCGGTGGACGAGGCGCACTGCGTCTCCTCCTGGGGGCACGACTTCCGGCCGGAGTACCTGCGCCTGGCCAAGGTCATCGAGCGTCTGGGTCACCCTCCGGTCATCGCGATGACGGCCACCGCCGCGCCCACGGTCCGCGAGGAGATCGTCGAGTCGCTGGGCCTGACCGGGGCGCAGCAGATCGTCCGGGGTTTCGACCGCCCGAATCTCCATCTGGAGGTGCGGCGGTTCGTCGGCGAGGACGACAAGCGCACCGCCCTGGCCGACCACGCCGCCGGGCTGGAGGGGGTCGGGCTGGTCTACGTGGCGACGCGGCGGCAGGCCGAGGAGTACGCCGACCTGCTGAAGGAGCGGGGCCGCCGGGCCGAGGCCTACCACGCGGGGATGAAGACCACCGAACGCCGAAGCATCCACGAGCGGTTCCAGGACGACGACCTGGACACCGTCGTGGCGACGTCGGCGTTCGGGATGGGGATCGACAAGCCCGACGTGCGTTACGTGCTGCACGCGGCGCCGCCCGAGTCGATCGACTCCTACTACCAGGAGATCGGGCGGGCCGGGCGGGACGGCAACCCGGCCGAGGTCGTGCTGTTCTACCGGCCGGAGGACCTCGGGTTGCGCAAGTTCTTCGCGGGCGGCCGGGCGGACGGCGACCTGATCCGGCGCGTCGCGACGCTGGTCCGCGAGCACGGCGGCGAGGTGGACGCCGCGGAGCTGCGCGAGCTGCTCGGCGTGGGAGCCGCCAAGCTCACCTCGCAGGTCAACCTGCTGGAGCGGACCGGCGCGGTCGAGGTCGCCCACGGCGGCGCGCTGCGGTACGTCCCCGGCGGCCCGCCGCCGGACGAGGCCGCCGCCCGCGCGGTGGAGCTCGACGACCTCAGGCACCGGATGGAGGACTCCCGGCTGGAGATGATGCGCGGCTACGCCGAGACGACCGGATGCCGCCGCCGTTTCCTGCTGGAGTACTTCGGCGAGCCGTACGAGCGGGCGTGCGGCGACTGCGACACCTGCCGGTCCGGGACGGTGGCCGCGCCGGCGGCCGGCGACGGCCCGTTCCCCATGCACGCGAACGTCCGGCACGCCGAATGGGGACACGGCATCGTGATGAGCCGGGAGCAGGACCGGATCACGGTGCTGTTCGACTCGGTGGGCTACAAGACGCTGGCGCTCGGGGTCGTCGACGAGCTGCTCGAAGTGGTCTGATCCGCCCCCGGCCCGGCAGCGCACGGCAGGGCACGGTGCCGCACGGTGCAAACATTACTCCCCGTGTCCACACCGCCACTTGCGGTGGTTTCGCCGCCTGCCGAGACTCGAAGACGGAGGCAGTGGGGGGTGGTACCGGTGCGGGAGACGATCGGCTCCGGCGAGACGTGGCCGTTCAGGTGCCTGCGCTGCCTGCTGGTCTGGGAGGTGGAGTACGTCGTCCGCCGCACCGGCGACGAGCACGGCGGCGAGCACGGGGACGAGCACGGGGACGACGTCGTGGTGTGGACCCGGGAGGGCGTCGCCGTCCAGCCGCCCTGGTCCGGGACGACCTGCCCCGGGTGCGGATGCGGCACCGTGACCACCTTTCCCACCGGCTACCTGACCCGCTGAGAGCGCCGTACGGCGGCGTCTCTAGCCGACGTGGACCTGGGGGCGGCGGGAGAGGTCGGGCTCGGCCTTGCGGATGACCTCCCGGGTGAGCGGCGGCACGTCCCCGCCGCCGAAGATCAGATAGCGCAGCAGGGCGCCGACGGGGTTGCCCTCCGCCCAGTGGAAGTACACGTGCGGCCGCTTGCCGGTCAGGTCCCGCAGGTGGAACAGGACCGCGGCGATCGTGTTGGCCACGGCGGGGCTCTCCACCTTGAGCACCTGGTAGCCGTGCCGCTCCTCCCCCGCGACGCGCAGCTCCGACTCGAACTCCGAGGCGTCGCTGAGCGTGACCTCCAGGAAGATCATGCACTCGTCTTCGGGCAGGTGGTGATACTCGCGCGTCTCCCGGTCCTTGTCCTCGTACTCGGCCGGGTCGCGGGCGTCCGGCTCGTTGGCGATCAGCCGCAGCTCCCCGCCGACGCCCAGCACGAACTTCCTCGCCGTCTCGTCGAGCTCGACCCGGGTGGCGCGCAGCTCGGTCGACCGGGTGGCCCGCGAGATCAACGACGTCGCGACGATCGCGACGACGAACAGCAGGGCGATCTTCAGTCCGTCCGGCCGCTCCCTGATGTTCTCCACGGTCGCGTAGCCCAGGACGAGCGAGATCAGGCCGTAGGCGGCCGCGGCGACCGGACGGCTCTCCCGGTAGGCGGTGATGGTCACGGCCGCCGCGGCCGAGAGGATCAGCGCCAGCACCCCGGTCGCGTACGCGCCGCCCTGGGCCTCCACCTGGGCGCCGAACAGGAGCGTGATGCCGAACGCGACAGCGGTGAACACCAGCACCAGGGGCCGTACGGCACGGGCCCAGTCGGGCGCCATGCCGTATCTGGGCAGGTAGCGGGGGACGATGTTGAGCAGCCCGGTGAGCGCCGACGCGCCCGCGAACCACAGGATCGCGATCGTGCTGAGGTCGTAGGCCGTGCCGAACCAGTCGCCCAGGAGACGATGGGCCAGGTAGGCGAGCGCACGCCCGCCGGCCTTGCCGCCCTCCCGGAACTCGGCGGCCGGGATGAGGACGGTGGTCGCGACGCTGCTGGCGAGCAGGAACACGCTCATGACCAGCGCGGCGGTCGTCAGCAGGCGGCGGGCGCCGGCGATCCGCTGCCGCAGGTCGCCGTCGATCTGCGGCATCACCGCGACGCCGGTCTCGAACCCCGACAGGCCGAGGGCCAGCTTCGGCAGCACGAGCAGCGACATGCCGACCATCGCGAGCGGGCCCGCGTGCTCGGCCGTCAGCGCGCCGTGCCAGTCTGCCACCAGGTCCGGGTGGGTGACCACCTCGCGCAGCGCGACCGCCACGACCACCGTGTTCAGCACGAGATACGCCCCCACGAGGACCACCGCCAGCCCGATGGCCTCACTGAAGCCACGCAGGAAGATCCCGCCGAGAATGGCGATCAGCACCAGCGTGATGACGACCCGCTGCCCGGCGAGGGCCTTGGGAAAGAACGGGTTCTCGATCAGGTGCGCGGTCGCGTCCGACGCCGACAGCGTGATGGTGAACACGAACGCGGTGGCGACGAAGCCCAGCAGCACGAGCACGAGGAGCTTGCCCCACCACCTCGGCAGCAGCCGCTCCAGCATCGCGATGGACCCCATGCCGTGCGGGCTGTGCTCGGCGACCGCACGGTAGGTGGGCAGGGCGCCGAACAGGGTGAGTGCCACCAGCAACGCCGTCGCGATCGGCGACAGCGCCCCCGCCGCCAGGGCGGCGATGCCCGGCTGATAGCCGAGCGTGGAGAAGTAGTCGACCCCGGTGAGGCACATCACCTGCCACCACGGGTGGCGGCTGCCCGGCTGCCCGGCATGGGAGCCCGCCGTCCCCTGGTCGTGCTGAAGGCCCTCCAGTAACCAGGCGCGGAGCGGCCCGCTCCCGCCCTCCGTCTCCTGCCGCGCGGACGTCGCCACTCCGGCTCACCTTCTCGTCGGCCCCCGGGATTCGGGAGCGGCGGGACAGACGATAGCGAGGCCCGTGCGCGTCCGCGCGGAGTTGTCCACAGCGGCGGCCGGCCCGGACGCCGCTGTGCCGGTCGTCCACAGGAGGACCGAGAGTGTCGGCCGGATCCGGCAGAATGAAGCTCCCCGGACAGGGCCGGCCCGGGGAGGGCGAGCCCGGAAGAAGGCGGATCAGGATCGTGACGACGTCCATTCAGCGGCGGATCGCCGAAGAGCTCGGTGTGCGCGAGAGCCAGGTGGCCTCGGCGGTCGACCTGCTCGACGGCGGTGCCACCGTGCCGTTCATCGCCCGCTACCGCAAGGAGGCGACCGGTGCGCTGGACGACGCCCAGCTGCGCGCGCTGGAGGAGCGCCTGCGCTACCTGCGCGAGCTGGAGGAGCGGCGCGCGGCCATCCTCGAGTCGATCCGGTCCCAGGGCAAGCTCGACGAGGCCCTGGAAGCCCGCATCATGGAGGCCGACTCGAAGGCCCGGCTGGAGGACATCTACCTGCCCTTCAAGCCCAAGCGCCGGACCAAGGCGCAGATCGCCAGGGAGCTCGGGCTGGAGCCGCTGGCCGACGCGCTGCTCGCCGATCCCTCGCTCGACCCCCAGGCGACCGCCGGGGCGTACGTGCGCGAGGGCGTGGCCGACGCCGCCGCGGCGCTGGAGGGGGCCAGGGCGATCCTGGTCGAGCGCTTCGCCGAGGACGCCGACCTGATCGGCGACCTGCGCGAGCGCATGTGGAGCCGGGGCCGGCTGGTCTCGCAGGTCCGGGAGGACAAGCAGGAGGCGGGGGCCAAGTTCTCCGACTACTTCGACTTCTCCGAGCCGTTCACGCGGCTGCCCTCCCACCGGATCCTCGCGATGTTCCGGGGGGAGAAGGAGGAGGTCCTCACCCTCACGCTCGACCCGGAGGCCGAGGAGCCGAACGACTACGAGGCGCGGATCGCGCGGCGGTTCGGCGTCGCCGACCTGGGCCGCCCCGCCGACAGGTGGCTGCTCGACACCGTCCGCTGGGCCTGGCGGACGCGGGTCCTGGTGCACCTCGGCATCGACCTGCGCACCCGCCTGTGGCAGGCGGCCGAGGAGGAGGCCGTGCGCGTGTTCGCGGCCAACCTGCGCGACCTGCTGCTGGCCGCCCCCGCCGGGGCCCGGCCCACGATGGGCCTCGACCCCGGGCTGCGTACCGGCGTGAAGGTCGCGGTGGTCGACGGCACCGGCAAGGTCGTGGCGACCGAGACCATCTACCCGCACGAGCCCAGGCGGCAGTGGGACCAGTCGCTCGCCGTGCTCGCCCGGCTGGCGACCGAGCACAACGTGGAGCTGGTGGCCATCGGCAACGGCACGGCCTCGCGGGAGACCGACAAGCTCGCCGGGGAGCTCGTCAGGCACCTGCCGCAGCTCACCAAGATCGTGGTCTCCGAGGCCGGGGCCTCGGTGTACTCCGCCTCGGCCTACGCCTCGCAGGAACTTCCCGGTCTCGACGTCTCGCTGCGCGGCGCGGTCTCGATCGCGCGGCGGCTCCAGGACCCGCTGGCCGAACTGGTCAAGATCGACCCCAAGTCGATCGGCGTCGGGCAGTACCAGCACGACGTGTCCGAGGTGAAGCTGTCGCGCTCGCTCGACGCGGTGGTGGAGGACTGCGTGAACGCGGTGGGGGTGGACGTCAACACCGCCTCCGCTCCCCTGCTGACCCGGGTCTCCGGCATCGGCGCCGGGCTCGCGGAGAACATCGTCGCCCACCGGGACGCCAACGGCCCGTTCCGCTCCCGCACGGGGCTGAAAGGGGTGCCGCGGCTCGGCCCGAAGGCGTTCGAGCAGTGTGCGGGCTTCCTCCGCATCCCTGGCGGGGACGACCCGCTCGACGCCTCCAGCGTGCACCCCGAGGCGTACCCGGTGGTGCGCCGCATCCTCGACTTCTCGAAGAGCGACCTGCGCACGCTGATCGGCAACACCTCGGCGCTCCGCACGCTGAAGCCGTCCGACTTCGTCGACGACACCTTCGGTCTGCCCACCGTCACCGACATCCTCAAAGAGCTGGAGAAGCCCGGCCGCGACCCCCGGCCCGCGTTCAAGACCGCCACGTTCAAGGAGGGCGTCGAGAAGCCGTCCGACCTGTCTCCCGGGATGATCCTGGAGGGCGTCGTCACCAACGTCGCCGCGTTCGGGGCGTTCGTGGACGTCGGCGTGCACCAGGACGGCCTCGTCCACGTGTCCGCCATGTCCAACTCGTTCGTGAAGGACCCGCGCGAGGTGGTAAAGCCCGGCGACATCGTGCGGGTCAAGGTGCTCGATGTGGATCTCCAGCGCAAGCGCATCTCCCTGACGCTGCGCCTGGACGACGAGACGGCGGGCAACGGCCGCAGGGGCGGCCCCGGCGGCGAGTCCCGCGACGGCTCACGCGACGACCGGCCGAACTGCCGCCGCGGCCAGGGCGGGCAGAACCAGTCCCGCCAGGGCCAGCCCCGCCAGGGCGGCGGCCGAGGTGGGTCGGGCCAAGGTGGAGGCCGTGGTTCGGGCGGGGCACCGGCCGGCGGAGCCATGGCCGAGGCCCTCCGCCGGGCCGGTCTCGGCGACTCCGGCGGCGACCGCCGCTCCCGCTGACGAGGGCATCCCCGCCCACGAGCGGCGCATTCATTGACCAGCGCCGCTCTCACTGACGACGGGTCTCCCACTCCTGAGCGGCGCTGTCACTGACCGGCGCCGCTCCCGCTGACGAGGGCACTCCGCCTCACGAGCGGCGCCCCTACTGACGAACGCCGTTCGCGCTGAGAGCGGCAGGCCGCTCTCAGCAGCGGCGGCGCCCTGCCGACGAACGGCTGCCGCACCTCCGCTGCCCGTCCGGCCCCACACACGGGAGCCTCCCCCTTCCCCGCTCGCCACTTGTGGTGGTGCGGGAGGAGGTGACGAGGGTTCGGCGTCGCGCCGGCGGCGGGGGTGCCATCGTCCAGGCTCCCGGCGGTCCGCGCCGTCGAACACCACCGCGGCTCCCGCCGCCTCAGCCGCTCCGCGCGTTCGGCGCAGTCCGCGAACAACGACACCATCTCCTCGGCGGAGGCGCTGTCGGGCGTCAACGGTGGCGGGGGGTGCCGTCGGCCGGGCTCCCGGCGGTCCGCGCGGGAGACACCAGCGGGGGTCAACGGCCGCGGGGGGCACCGTCGGCCGGGCTCCCGGCGGTCCGCGCGGGAGACACCGCCGGGGTCGGCGGGGTCGTGAGCAGGTCCGCGAGCACGGCGGCGAGGGCCGCGACACCGGCGAGGCAGTCGGACTCCTCCGCGTGCTCCCGCGGCGAGTGGGAGACGCCGGTGGGGTTGCGGACGAACAACAGCGCGGCCGGGACCTCGGCGGAGAGGATGCCCGAGTCGTGTCCCGCGCCCGTGGGCAGCGTGGGCGCGCCGCCGAGGACGCGGACGGCACGCTCGCGCAGCGCTCCGTCGAACGTCACGACCGGAGTGTAGGACTCCCGGGTCACCTCTGCCCCCGCCGCCGCCCGCGCCGTCTCCTCGACGAGCCTGTCCAGGACACCCGGGTCGGGCGCCCGGCCGTCGAGCCAGGCGGTCACCCGCGAGGGGATGGCGTTGGTTCCGTTGGGCTCCACCCTGATCCGGCCGAAGGTGGCCAGGGCTCCCAGGCGCCCGGCCTCGGCGCGAGCCGCCAGCACGGCCGCCGCGTAGGACGGCATGGGATCACGCCGGTCCTCCATCCTGGTGGTCCCCGCGTGGTTGGCCTCGCCGCGGAAGTCGAAGCGCCAGCGGCCGTGCGGCCAGATGGCGGAGGCGACGCCCACCCGGTGCGGGGTGCCGGCGAGGTGACGGCCCTGCTCCACGTGCAACTCCACGAACACGCCGACGCGGGCGAGGCGCTCGTCGTCGCGCCCCACGGCCTCCGGATCGCGCCCGGCCCGCTCCATGGCCGCCGCGAGGGAGACGCCGTCCGCGTCGCGCAGCGCCAGGGCGGCATCCGGCGCGACGGCCCCGGTCATCAGCCGCGATCCCAGGCAGGCCAGGCCGAACCGGGCGCCCTCCTCCTCGGTGAAGTTCACCAGGGCCAGCGGCCGCCGCGGACGAAGGCCGCTGGCCCGCAGCGCGTCGAGCGCCGCGAAGGCCCCCACCACCCCCAGCGGGCCGTCGTACGCTCCGCCGTCGGGCACCGAGTCGAGGTGCGACCCGGTGACCACGGCGTCTCCCGCCGCCGGGTCGCCCAGCCAGGCCCACTGGTTGCCGTTGCGGTCGGTCTCGTACGCCAGCCCTCGCGCCCGGGCCTGCCCGGCGAACCAGGCACGGCAGTCGGCGTCGGCCGCCGTCCACCCGTGCCGGCGGTAGCCACCGGTCCCGGCGTCCAGCCCGATGGGCAGCAGGTCACGCCACATCGCGCGGAACCCGTCCCCGGCCTCCTCCGCGATCTCCGCCTGCCATGCCTCCTGCCCTCCGTGCCGCCACGCGGGGTCGTCGACGCCGCCCGGGCCCGCGGCTTGGTCAGGCGCGGGCATCGGGGTGCTCCGTCCCCGCCATCGGAACCCGCACGCCGCGCTCACGCGCGACCTCCGCGGCCCGGTCGTACCCGGCGTCCACGTGCCGGATCACCCCCATGCCGGGGTCGTTGGTCAGCACCCGCCGGATCTTCTCACCGGCCAGCGGTGTGCCGTCGGCGACGGTGACCTGCCCGGCGTGTATGGAACGGCCAATGCCGACCCCGCCGCCGTGGTGGATCGACACCCAGGACGCGCCCGAGGCCACGTTGACCATGGCGTTCAGCAGCGGCCAGTCGGCGATCGCGTCGGAGCCGTCCAGCATCCCCTCCGTCTCCCGGTACGGCGAGGCGACCGACCCGCAGTCGAGGTGGTCGCGGCCGATGACGAGGGGAGCCGAGACCTCCCCGTAGGCGACGAGGTCGTTGAAGCGCTCCCCCGCGCGGTCGCGCTCGCCGTACCCCAGCCAGCAGATGCGCGCGGGCAGGCCCTGGTAGCGCACCCGCTCCCCCGCCATCCGGATCCACCGCGCCAGTGGTTCGTTGTCCGGGAAAAGATCGAGGACCGCGCGGTCGGTCGCGGCGATGTCGGCCGGGTCGCCGGAAAGCGCCGCCCAGCGGAACGGGCCCTTGCCCTCGCAGAACAGCGGCCGGATGTAGGCTGGCACGAACCCGGGAAAGTCGAACGCCCGCGCGTACCCGGCGAGGCTGGCCTCCCCCCTGATCGAGTTGCCGTAGTCGAACACCTCCGCGCCGGCGTCCTGGAAGCCGACCATCGCCTCGACGTGCCGGGCCATCGACTCCCGGGCCCGCCGGGTGAAGCCCTCGGGGTCTTTCCGCGCCAGCGCCGCCATGTCCTCGAACGCGACGCCCAGCGGCAGGTACGCCAGGGGGTCGTGGGCGCTGGTCTGGTCGGTGACGACGTCGATCTCCGCGCCGCGCGCCAGCAGGGCGGGCACGGCCTCGGCCGCGTTGGCCACCACGCCGATCGACAGCGGGCGCCGCGCGTCCCTGGCCTCGTACGCCAGGCGCAGCGCCTCGTCCAGGCCGTCGGCGCGCACGTCCAGGTAGCCGTGGCCGATCCGGCGCTCGACGCCGCGCGGGTCGCAGTCGACGCAGACGGCCACGCCGCCGTTCATGGTCACCGCCAGCGGCTGCGCGCCGCCCATGCCGCCCAGCCCGGCCGTGAGGGTGATCGTCCCCGCGAGGCTGCCGCCGAACCTCTTGGCCGCGACCGCGGCGAATGTCTCGTACGTGCCCTGCAGGATCCCCTGGGTGCCGATGTAGATCCACGAACCGGCGGTCATCTGGCCGTACATCGTGAGCCCGAGCTGTTCCAGCCGCCGGAACTCGGGCCACGTCGCCCAGTCGCCGACCAGGTTGGAGTTGGCGATGAGCACCCGGGGAGCCCACTCGTGGGTGGTCATCACCCCGACGGGGCGGCCCGACTGCACCAGCAGCGTCTCGTCGGCGCGCAGGGCGGTGAGCTCCCGCACGATCGCGTCGAAGGAGGGCCAGTCGCGGGCCGCCCTGCCACTGCCGCCGTAGACGACGAGCCGTTCCGGATGCTCGGCGACCTCGGGGTCGAGGTTGTTCATCAGCATCCGCAGGGCCGCCTCCTGCGGCCAGCCGCGCGCGTTCAGGGTGGCGCCGCGGGGAGCCCAGACAGGGCCACGGCCGGCCACCGGATCGGGGGCCGGATCGGGGGCCGGCGTGAAGGTCCGGCCTGTGGTCCGGGGCGAGGTGCTGTCGTCGTCGGTCACGAGTGCTCCTTCCGCCTGCGCGCCGGCCTCGCCTGTCCTGTCCGGCGTGTCCGGTCTCACGCTCTCGGTCCTCCCTACCCTGCCCCGTTCCCCTTGTTGTGCGGTGAGCGGGACGGCGCGAAACACAACGGGGGAAACATTCCAAGGCCGGCCGCCCCGGCCGACGCCCGCTCGCGCGGCCGGTCATGTCTCTGCGGCGGACCGGTCCGTACGGTCTCGTTCACGGCGTGGTCGTCCACAGACGGGAGACGCGGTGCGCGCGCGGGCGCCGGAATTGCCTAGGCTGATCGGCAGAACCCAGCAAGGAGATTGCCGTTGAAGACCGGTGGACAGAAGAACGGTGCGTGGGGCCGTCGTGTGGGCCTGCTCGCGGGAGCGGCGGCCCTGGCGGCCGTCGGATGGACGTTGCGGGAGGTTCCCGCCGCGCTGGGGGCGCGACCGTCGGGCGAGCGGGCTCAGCGGGTGCGCCGCTCCAAGCAGTTCCGCGACGGCGCGTTCCGCAACACGGCGCCCACGTCGATCCTCCCGCCCGGGACGTCCCGGCAGGTCGTTCGTGACCTGCTGTTCGGCAAGGCCCCGCGCAAGCCCCGGCTGCCGGTGCCGCTGGTGACCCCGGGTGCGTCCGCCGGAGGCGACCTCGACGCGATCTGGTACGGCCACTCCTCGGCTCTGATCGAGATCGAGGGCCGGCGGGTGCTGCTCGACCCGGTGTGGAGCGAGCGCTGCTCGCCGGCGTCGTTCACCGGGCCCCGTCGCCTGCATCCTCCGCCGGTGCCGGTGTACGAGCTGCCCGAACTCGACGCGATCGTCATCTCGCACGACCACTACGACCATCTCGACATGGCCACGGTGCGCCTGCTGACCCGGACGCAGACCGCGCCGTTCCTCGTGCCGCTGGGCGTGGGCGCCCACCTGGAGCGGTGGAAGGTGCCGGCGTCGCGGATCGTCGAGCTGGACTGGGACGAGGAGACCACGGTGTCCGGCATCCGGTTCGTCGCGACCGCCGGGCGCCATTTCTCGGGCCGCGCCCTCCGCCGCGACCAGACCCTCTGGGCGTCGTGGGTCATCGCGGGCGAGCGCAGGAAGGTCTTCTACACCGGTGACTCCGGTTACTTCGACGGGTACGCCGCGATCGGCGCGGCGCACGGGCCCTTCGACCTCTCGGTGGTCCAGATCGGCGCCTACAGCAAGGGCTGGCCGGACATCCACATGACGCCCGAAGAGGCCGTCCTCACCCACCTGGACGTGCGCGCCCGGGTGCTGCTGCCGGTGCACTGGGGCACCTTCTCCCTCGCCCCGCACGCGTGGAGCGAGCCGATCGACCAGTTGTGGCGGGAGGCGAAGGAGCGCGACGTGCGGCTGGTGGTCCCTCGACCGGGCGAGCGGGTCTCCGTCGACGACCCGCCGGCGGTCGACGGGTGGTGGCAGACGATCGTGTGAGGGCCGCGCCCCGCGGCCGACCGCCCCTGCCTCCCGCCCCTCCCCGGTGGCCCTGCCCACCGCCTCAGCCCCCTATCGGCGCACCGTCCCTGCCCGGCGGCACGACCCACCACCTCGGCCCAGCGCCTTGGTCCATCGTCCCTGCCCCGGCGGCCCCGCCCGCCGGGCGCAGGGCGGGCGCCGCGGGCGAGCGGTGTGGGAGGCGCAGCCCAGTGACAGGCCCAGCTCAATGGCAGGCCCAGCTCAATGGCAGGCCCAGCCCAGTGACAGGCGCAGCTCAGCGGCAGGCGCAGCTCAGCGGAGAGGGGCGGCGTGGCGCGTGATGGTCACGGGGCGGTTCAGGGCGTCGGCGAGGGCCGGATACATGGTGAACCGCTCGGTGAGGCCGAGCATTCCGAACAGATGCCGCAGGTGATCGCTGAGACCGCACACGGCCCCGTCGCCGCCCTCCGGAGGCGTCCGGACGCAGGCGTCGATGAGCACTCTTATGCCCGCGCTGTCGATGAAGCGCAGCTTCTCGAGGTCGAACAGGATGCGCGTCGCGGGCCGGGCCAGCAGGGGGGCCACATGGTCCCGCAGCCTGGACACGGTGAGTACGTCGAGTTCCCCGCTTAGTGTGACCACGGTGAACGGTGGCGACTGCGTCACCGTGACCTGGAAATCGTGCAAGGGTCCCACCTCCGTCGGAGTGACGACCCTCAGGAGAACCTTCGGGACTCGCTCATATTACGCTTTGTAGGCGATTAATCCCATATGACCGTTCCAATCGCGGCCTTCGTTTCACACCCGTCTCCAGGGTAGTGCCGGTCCATGGCTGCACGAGCAATGGTGGTCGTCTGCCTCGCACTGATCACCGCGGGCTGCGCGTCCGCCGAGAAGGACCCGGTCGTCTCGACGGCCGAGCGGTTCCTGTCCGCCGCCGGCCAGGGCCAGGGCGGGCCGGCCTGCGGGCTCCTGGCGCCGAAGGCCGCGCGGTCCCTGGACGACTGTGAGAAGCAGATCGTCTCCGTCGGCCTGCGTCCCGCCGCCGTACGCGAGGTCGACGTCTGGGGCGACGAGGCGCGGGTGCGGCTGGACGGCGACACCCTCTTTCTGCACCGGTTCCCCGAAGGCTGGCGCATCCGGGCCGCGGGCTGCGACCCCCGGCCGGGCCGGCCGTACGAATGCGAGGTGGAGGCGTGAACGGTGCGCGCACGCTCTATTGGGCGCTCCTGGTGATGATCGCGCTGGTCCTCGGATACGTGATCTTCATCGGGCTGGCGGGGAGGTAGCGGGGTGCGGCGCCTGGTTCGCGACAACGCCCTCGCGGCGTGCTTCCTGCTGCTGTTCCTGCTCAGCCTGGCCGGGCAGTCGGTCGCGGGCACGGCGGCCTACAACGAGGACCAGGTCGCGGAGGGCGGGGCCCCCGTCACGTGGCTCCAGTACGTCACCTCCTCGACCTTCGCCGTGGACGTGGCCGAGAACTGGCAGTCGGAGTATCTGCAGTTCTTCCTCTACATCCTCATCACCGTGTGGCTGATCCAGCGCGGCTCGCCGGAGTCGAAGAAGAGGGGCGAGGAGGGCCTGGAGTCCGACGCCGAGCAGAAGGTCGGCCGGTTCGCCGGCGCCGGGTCCCCCGCGTGGGCGGCGGCAGGCGGTTGGCGCAGGACGCTCTTCAGCCACTCCCTCGGCCTCGCGATGGGCCTGATCTTCCTGTTGTCCTGGCTGGCCCAGTCGGTTGCCGGGCTCGCCGCGTACGACGAGGAGCGACTGGCCCGGCTGGAGGACCCGGTGGGCTGGGGCGGGTACGTCTTGTCGGCCGAGTTCTGGAACCGCACGCTGCAGAACTGGCAGTCGGAGTTCCTGGCCGTCGCCTCGATGGTCCTGCTGGCGATCTTCCTTCGGGAGCGCGGCTCCCCGCAGTCGAAGAAGGTCGGCGACCCGCACTCCGCGACGGCGTCGTCCGGCTGATCCCCCGCACGCCACCGGATGCCAATCTCGGCCAAAAGCTCCAAATAGCCACGTTTGTCGCATTCCATGGCCTGGGTACGCCCAGCGCGAATCGTGGGGAGGAGCACCGAGATGACGTTCAATCCACTGCGTGAGCGCGGAATCCCGCTGGACCGGCAGGTGCGGAACTGGCGTGAGCTGGACGTCACGCCGATCGACCCCGACCATGCCGACCCCTACACGCGGTGCCGGATCATCACGATGAACGGCATCGAGATCGAATCGATCATGTTCAGCCACCACTTCGCCCGCCGCTGCCCGGACCTCGGCGTCCGGCAGCGCCTCGCGGAGGTGCGCTACGTCGAGCAGCAGCAGCAGAAGGCGGTCAACTGGCTGCTGCCGGGGCTCGCCTCGGTGCTGGAGACGACCATCGCCTACGAGCAGGTCGCGGTTGACCTGACGGCGTGGGTGGCGCGGATGGAGCCCGACCCCTACCTCAGGAAGGCCTACGAGTTCGGCGTGCTGGAGGACTTCGACCACCTGTACCGGTATGCCAACCTGTACGAGATGATCGAGCACCGCAAGGCCGAGAAGATCGTCGACCAGCTGACCGAGGTCATGCCGGGCCGGCCGACGAAGATGCACCACCGCCACCCCGTCGACAACGTCCGCGAGCACTACGACCGGGAGAAGGCGAAGCCGGTCTCGAAGCTGCACGCGCTGACGATCATGTCCGCCGAGCAGCAGACGATGAACTTCTACATGAACGTCGGCCCGACGTACATGGAGCCGATCGCGCGGCAGCTGTACCAGGAGATCGGGCTCATCGAGGAGGAGCACGTCACCCACTACGAGTCGCTGCTCGACCCGCGGGAGACGTGGTGGGAGCAGTGGCTCAACCACGAGTACAACGAGTGCTACCTGTACCACTCGTTCATGGAGACCGAGTCGGACCCCAAGGTGAAGGCGATCTGGGAGCTGCACCTGAACATGGAGCTGGAACACCTGCGGATCGCAGCGGAGCAGTTCCGCGAGCACGACGGCCGGGACCCGGAGCAGGTGCTGGCCCCCACGCTGCCCACGCCGGTCACCTTCGAGCCGAACAAGGGCTACCTGCGCGAGCTCATCTCCACGCAGATCGACCACACGACCCTGGGCACCGGCTACGTCCAGGAGGCCCACGAACGGTTCCAGCGCTGGCAGGAGCAGGTCCACGACGACGTCGAGCCGGCCAGCGAGCGGGTCATCGACGACAACCGCGCCAGGTCGGGCGAGGAGTACCGCCTGGAGATCGAGGGCGGGCACCCTCTCTACAGCCTGCGCTCCCACTGACAGGGCGCCCGGCCCGGGTCCGCACGCACCGCGTACGGACCCGGGCC
>QFZU02000166.1 GCA_003260025.2 Microbispora triticiradicis
GCGGCGCCGGCCGCCGCGCGCAGCTCGGCCACCCGATCCGCCAGGCCCTCGGTCGCGCGGAGGCCGGCGAGGGCCGCCTCCGCCTCGTCCGCGAGCAGGCGGGCCTGCCACAGGCCCTGCCGCGCGACGGCCAGGTGCCCGGCGGTGAGAGCGAGCTCGAAGCGGGCGCGGTGGCCGCCCATCGTCTCGAAGTACGTCATCCACTGGCGCAGGATGCGGCCGAGCTGCCAGCTGTTGGCGATCGAGCCGCCGCCCGTGACCAGCATGCGGACGGTGTGCGCCCACTCGACCCACTCCCGCGGGTGGTCCCCCACCACGTCGAGGTCGGGCAGGGCCTCCACGGCCTCCTGCGTACGGCCGAGCGTGGCCAGCACCAGCGACCGGAGCAGGGCCTCACGGCGGCCCTTCGCGACCGGGTCGTCGGGCTTGAAGCCGGTCGAGGCGTCCAGCGCGGTCAGGGCGTCGCCGGGACGTCCGGCGGCGAGCAGCGCGCGCACGGAGGCGGCGCCCAGCTCCCAGCTCGCCTCGCGCCCGGCCCCGCGCAGCCGCTCGACGGCCGCCTCCGCGTATGTGACGCCCTCGGCCGCCTGACCGGCGTCGACGAGCGCCGCGACGTACTGCGTGACCAGGCCGGAGAAGGCGAGCGAGTCGGGGCCCACGCCGTCGAGGGCGGCGCCGAGCGAGCTCAGCCGGGTGGCGGCGTAGCCGGGACCGTCGGTGTTGGCCTGGGTGATGGCCAGGACCTCCACTCCGCCGGGGGCGGCGGGGCAGTCGCTGACGTCGCCCCGCTCCGCGAACTCCGCCAGCGAGGCGGCGTCGTCGAGCGCGACCCCGCCCATGGCGCGGTCGCCCACCCGCCCCAGCAGGTGCCAGTAGCGGGCGAAGAGCTCCAGCCACGGCTTCTCAAGGGACTCGGCGTGCTGCGTGATGGCCGGCGCCACGACGTCCAACTGGGCGAATCGGCCCTCGAGCGCCTGCGCGGGCACGTCGCCCAGCGCCATGGCGAGCCCCGTGTTGCCCGCCTCGTGCAGTTCACGCTGGGTGCCGCCGACCCAGGCCCAGATGTCCACGTCCATGGGCAGCCAGTCTGCCAGGTCGCCGACCATGACCCAAACAGCGCGCCGACCCGAACAGCACGCCGACCCGAACAACGCGGCGACCCGAGCAGCACGCCGCCGGGCTCGGCTTCCGCCTCAGCGGGTGAGAGCCACCTGGGAGGCCTCCCCGAGCAGCCCGGTGAGCTCGGCCAGCTCCGCGGGGCCGAGCACGGAGAAGGCGCGGGCGAGCAGGTCGTCGGTGAGCTCCTCCGCCCTGGCCCTGCGCTCGGCCGCCTCCGGCGAGGGCTCCGGGTACGGCCCGGGCCACCCGAGGAACCGGGCGAAGCCGGCCGTGCTGTCGTACGAGACGGGCGCCCCGACACCGTCCCCGCCGACGAGCGTGGCGTCCAGCGGGCCCACACCGCAGGTCACCACGGCCACCGCGTGCAGGGCGCCGCGCAGTTCCCGTACGACGTGGAGCAGGTGGGCCGTCAGCGCCGGCCCGCCGTCCGGGCGGGGCATGGCCCGCCACCCGGCGAACAGCGGGGCGCAGAAGGGGTCGGACCGGTCGGCGACGACGGCGAGGAGCTCCGACAGCCGGTCGGCGTCCCGCAGCCCGGCGAGCCTGCGCCGCCCCCAGTCGTGGCAGGCGGAGGCGTAGAGCGCGGCGGCCTCCTCGGCCGGGAGCTTGCGCCCGCCCTCCCACGACTCGCGGACGTGCCCGGCGTGGAAGAAGACGACCGCGGCGACCACGACGTCCGCGTTCACCTCGCCGAGGACCCCGCACCTGCCCCGGAAGTACATCTCACGGCCGCCGAGGCCGTGCCGCTCGCACAGCGCCTTGACCTCTCGCGAGAGCATGAAGCCCCCGCCGAGACGCCCGATCGCCGCCTTCGTCCGCACCATCGCGTCACGCGGATCCATCCACCCTCCCAGGTTCGGATCTGAGACTCAGAGTGAAGGATCAGAACAACCTTCCGCAAGCGTCCGGAACGATCAGAGGGCGGCCGGCCACTCGCCCGAGGCGACGAGGACGGCGGGGCCGGCCAGGTGGCTCGTGTCCTCGGTGAGCGTGACGGTCACCGTGCCGCCGAGCACCCGGACCTCCCAGGTCCCGGTCGTCTCGCCGGCCGCGCGGGCGGCCGCGACGGCCGTCGCGACGGCGCCGGTGCCGCACGAGCGCGTCTCCCCCGACCCCCGCTCGTGCACGCGCATGGACACCGTACGGCCGCCCACGGCGTTGAAGAGCTCGACGTTGACGCCCTCCGGGTAGACCTCCCGGTCGAACTCGGGCTCCCGGCCGAGGTCGAGCCCCGACACCGGCTCCTCGACCAGGCACGCGAGGTGGGGGTTGCCCATGTTCACGTTGACGCCGCGATACTCGCGCCCGCCGACGACCGCGCGGCTCTCCCCCAGCACCCGGGGCCTGCCCATGTCGGTGGAGACGTCGCCCGACACGCCGAGCCGTACGCGCTTGACCCCTCCGCGGGTCGCGACGGCGAACTCGCCGGGCGCCGCGAGGCCCGCGTCCACCAGGTAGCGGGCGAAGACCCGGAGGCCGTTGCCGCACATCTCGGCGATGCTGCCGTCGGCGTTGCGGTAGTCCATGAACCACTCGGCCTCACCGGACTGCTCGGCCGCCTCCGGGCACAGCTTGGCGCGGACGACACGCAGCACGCCGTCCGCCCCGATGCCCGTACGCCGGTGGCACAGCGCCGCGACCTGCGGGGCGGTCAGGTCGAGCCGGGCGTCCGGGTCCGGCAGGATGACGAAGTCGTTCTCGGTGCCGTGTCCCTTCACAAACCGCATGCGGTGAGTCTACGAGGCTCCGGTGATCGCGCCGATCGCGCGGTCGGCCAGGCCGGGCGCGTCGAACGGCAGCCAGACCACCCGCGGGTCGCGGCGGAACCACGACTCCTGCCGCCGGGCGAACCTGCGAGTGGCGCGCACCGTCTCCGCCCGCGCCTGCTCCTCGGTCCACTCCCCGGCGAGGTACCGCAGCACCTGCGCGTATCCGAGCGCCCGCCCGGCCGTCCTGCCCTCCGCCAGGCCGCGCCCGGCGAGCTCGCGCACCTCGTCCACCAGCCCGGCCTCCCACATGCGGGCGACCCGGAGCTCGATCCGCTCGTCCAGGACCGGCCGCGGCACCTCGACGCCTATCTGCACGCTGTCGTAGACCGCGTCGTACGACGGCATGGTCGCGGAGAACGGCCGCCCGGACAGCTCGATGACCTCCAGCGCGCGGACGATCCTGCGGCCGTTGCTCGGCAGGATGTTCTCGGCGGCCACCGGATCGAGGCTCTTCAGCCGGTCGTAGAGGGGCGCCGGGCCGGTCTCGGCGAGTTCCTTCTCCAGCCGGTCCCGCGCGTCCGGGTCCGTGCCGGGGAACTCCAGGTCGTCGAGGACGGCCCGCACGTAGAGCCCCGACCCGCCGGCCAGGACGGGCACCCTGCCGCGCGAGCGCAGGTCCTCGACCAGCGGCCGGGCGAGCCGCTGGTATTCGGCCACGCTGGCCGTCCGGGTCACCGGCCAGATGTCCAGCAGATGGTGCGGCACCCCACGCCGTTCCTGGAGCGACAGCTTCGCGGTGCCGATGTCCATGCCCTCGTAGAGCTGCATGGAGTCGGTGTTGATCACTTCGCCGCCCAGGCGGAGCGCGAGCTCGACGGCCAGGTCGGACTTGCCCGCCGCGGTGGCGCCCACGACGGCGATCACAGGTAGCTGCCCCACACCCTCCAGTGTCCCAGGAACGGGGAGGTCACAGGTCCCAGTCGAGGGTGGGCGGCAGATGGCCTTCGAGGGTCAGCAGCCACCGCTTGGACTCCACGCCGTCGCCGCCGCTGAACCCGCCGAGGCCGTTGCTCGCCACGACCCGGTGACACGGCACGATGATCGGGATCGCGTTGCCGCCCATGATCGAGCCGATGGCCCGGGCCGGCACCCCCGTGCCGCTGCGCGCCGCCAGTTCGCCGTACGTCACCACCTCGCCGTACGGGACGGTGGCGTGCAGCGTGCCGAGGACCTGCCGCTGGAGGGGCGACATGAGCCGCCAGTCGACCGGGGCCCGGAACTCCTTCAGCTCGCCCCGGAAGTACGCCGCCAGCTCCTCGCGGACCGCGGCCGTACGGGCCGGGTCGTCGGCGGCCGGCATGCCGAGGCGGGCGGAGATGCGCGCCCTCACCCTGCCGCCGTCCCGGAAGTGCGTGGCGGCGACCCCGTCCGCGGTGACGGCGGCGAGCACGTCGCCCAGCCGGGTCGGGACGGTGGCGAACGCGACCGTGCTGCTGTCCATACGTCCATTCTGCCCATACGTCCAATCTGTGGGGCAGGCGAGCCGGGTAGGGTGATCGGGTGCTGGTCGCCGCGGCCGTCTGCCCGCATCCTCCGCTGCTCGTCCCGCAGGTCGCCGGGGCCGCCGCGGCCGAACTCGACCGGTTGCGCGCCGCCTGCGCCGAGGCGGTCCGGTCCCTCGTCGAAGCCGGTCCGGACGTGCTCGTGGTGACCGGCGGCGACGGCTCCCCGGCGTCCTTTCCCGGCGACGCCGCCGGATCGCTGCGCCCCTGGGGGCCCGACGTCAGGGTCGGCCCGGCGGGCGGGGAACCGGTGCTGCCGCTGTCGCTCACGATCGGCCGCTGGCTGCTGGAACACTCTGCCGGCGCTCCCGAGGGGCGGTTGCCGCTGCGGTTCGAGGCGGTCGCCGCCGACGCGCCGACGGCCGAGTGCGCCGCGCTGGGCCGCCGCCTGGCCGATTCGGCGGGACGGGTCGCGCTGCTGGTCATGGGCGACGGCTCGGCCCGGCGCGTGGAGAAGTCGCCCGGCTACGTGCATCCGGACGCCGTGCCGTACGACGACCTGCTCGCCGCGGCGCTCGGGGCCGGCGACTCCGGCGCGCTCCTGGCGCTGGACCCGGCCCGGGCCGCGGAGTTGTGGGTGGCCGGCCGGGCCGCCTTCCAGGTCCTGGCCGGTGCGGCGCACGGCGCGCCGCCGCCCGCCGCCGAACTGCTGCGCGAGGACGCGCCGTACGGCGTGGGCTACTTCGTGGCCCGCTGGCTCTGGTGAGCGGTCAGCCGCCCGCCTCGGCGCTCCGCCTGGGCACCGGCACCCGCATGAGGTCGCGGGCCGTGACCACCTCGCCCGAGTAGGTCTTGCGCACCTCGTCCACGAACCTGGGCTCGTCGGCCGTCGTGTACCGCTCGGAGAAGTGGGTGAGCACCAGGCGGCGCACCCCGCCCGCCGCCGCGATCCGCCCGGCCTGCTCCGCCGTCAGGTGCCCGTACTGCGCGGCCAGCGCGCTCTCACCGGACAGGAACGTCGACTCGATCACCAGCAGGTCGACGCCCTCGGCCAGGGCGAACGCGCCGTCGCAGAGGCGGGTGTCCATCACGAAGGCGGCGCTCTGGCCCGGCCGGGGCGCGCTGCAGTCCTCCAGCGTGACCACCGACCCGTCGGGGAGGGTCAGCGAGCCGCGCCGCTGAAGCTCACCGATCATCGGCCCGCGCACGCCACGCCTGGCCAGCTCGCCGGGGAGCATGCGCCGCCCGGCCGGCTCGTCCACGCGGTAGCCGTACGACTGGACGGGGTGCGACAGCGGGCGCGCGGTCAGCGTCACCGGCCCCGACGGCCACCGCGTCAGCTCGCCGGAGACCGGCCGGGGAGTGATCACGTCCGTGTCCGCGAAGGCCGACGCGTTGCGCAGCCTGCGCCAGTACATCTCGCCGCTCGCGGGGTAGGCCGCCCGCACCTCGTGGGCCACCTTGTCCCTGGCGATCCGCTGGACGACGCCGGGAACGCCCAGGCAGTGGTCTCCGTGGAAGTGGGTGACGCAGATCCAGGTGACGTCGTGGGCGCTCACCCCGGCGTGCAGCATCTGCCGCTGCGTGCCCTCTCCCGGGTCGAACAGGAACCCCTCGCCGTCCCAGCGCAGCAGGTAGCCGTTGTGGTTGCGGTGGCGCGTGGGCACGGCGCTGGAGGTGCCGAGGACGACGAGTTCACGTACGGACACACCGCCGATGCTAGGCCGGGACCAGACCCCCGGAGGGCACCCGGGAGATTGTTCCGGAGGGCGAAGTACGCCGCCAGAGCCCACCGCACATCTTGGATATTTGCCGAATTGCGCTGGAAATGGCACATCTGGAGTTCCCGGAAATCGGGGGAATCGGCGCTGAATTCCGTACGGCGTGGGCAGACTGGGGAGTCGAAACCGACACACCGCCACATGGAAGAAAACGACCTTGCCGGAAAACTCCCCCACCCCACGGCATCGGCGTGGCGGTAACACCGTTCTCGCTCTGACGGGCGCGATCGGTGTGACCGCGATCGCCGGACTCGGCGTCGTCCTGGCCGTCCTGCCCGGTCAGGACCCGGTGGCGTCCTCCGCCGCCCGTTCGGCCGCCGCAGGCCAGCGCTTCGGACGAGAAGGACCTCTCGGCTCCGCGGCACCGGGCCTCCCCGCCGCCGGCCCCTTCTTCTCGCAGTCCTGGAATACGCCGTCATCCGTCTCCGCGGACCTTTCATCGGATGCCGCATCGCAGCGGCCGGAAACGGCTCCGGAAAGCGCGCCGGGAGTTTCCGGCGAGTCCGCCGAAGAAGAGGGAGGCGGGGCGACCGGAGACGGCACGGCGGAGCGACAGCCGGCGGCGGCTGAGCGGGGGCTACCGCCCCTGCTGCCCCTACTGCCCCCTGGCCACGAGACCGGCTCGCCGGGATCGTTCGGGCGGGTCGTCCGGGCGGACGGCCCCTCCGGCCCGCCTCTGTCCGCCGCACGTCCCGGCGGGAGCGGCTCCAGCGGCACGGCAGGCCGTACCGGGACGAGAGACCCGGAGCGGCGGCGATCCGCGCGGACCGCTTCGCCCGGAAGCGCGAAGCCGGTCACGCACAAGCCGGACGCCCAGGGCTCGACCGGCCGGGATACCGCCGCTCGTAGCTCTGGCGCGGACACCGCGACTGGCTCTGGCGCGGACACCGCGACGCCCCGGAACCCGGCGACCGGAGCCGCCACACCCGCCGGGAACGCGGCGGGCACGGCGGCCCGGGACACGGGCACGGGGACCTCTGCCGCGTCCCGAGCCGAGGCGGCCGGCGTGGCGCGCACCCGGATCCAGGACCCCTGCCTGCGGTTCCACGATCTGCGACGCGCCTACTGCTACGAGGTCCTGCGCCGCCTCGCCCGATGACCGCGTGCGGCCCGCCTATGCGGGCCGCCCTCGCGGATCAGATCAACCGGGTCGGTCGTGGTTCAGACGGCCGAGCAGGCGGACGGCTGCGCGGGCAGCGGGGCCGGGCGGCCGATGGTCGGCATGCCCAGACTGACCGCGCCGCCCTGCGGCGGCGCCGCCTGCCGGGCCTCCCAGGCGTCGCCCGCGCGGGTCCGCCGTACCGACAGCACCTTGTCGGCGACCAGGTGGTGCGGCGCGGCGTAGGTCACCTCGACGGTGACCATGTCGCCGGGGCGCGCGTCGACGGCGGCACCGGTGGCGGCGTCGGTGGCGGCGAGGTGGACGAGACGGTTGTCGGCCGCACGGCCGGACAGGCGGTGCGTGGCGTCGTCCTTGCGGCCCTCGCCCTCGGCGACCAGCACTTCGAGGGTGCGCCCGACCTGTGTCCTGTTCTCCGCCCAGGAGATCTCCTCCTGGAGCGCCACCAGGCGTTCGTACCTCTCCTGCACGACGGCCTTGGGCACCTGGTCCTCCATCGTCGCGGCGGGGGTGCCGGGGCGGATGGAGTACTGGAACGTGAACGCGTTGGCGAAGCGCGACTGCCGCACGACGTCGAGGGTCTGCTGGAAGTCCTCCTCGGTCTCGCCGGGGAAGCCCACGATGATGTCGGTCGAGATCGCGGCGTCCGGCATCGCGGCGCGCACCCGCTCGATGATCCCGAGGTAGCGCTCGGACCGGTACGACCGGCGCATGGCCTTGAGAACCCGGTCGGAGCCGGACTGCAGCGGCATGTGCAGCTGGTGCATCACGTTCGGCGTCTCGGCCATCGCGGCGATCACGTCGTCGGTGAAGGCGGCCGGATGCGGCGAGGTGAAGCGGACCCGCTCCAGGCCCTCGACGTCCCCGCAGGCCCGCAGCAGCTTGCCGAACGCCAGCCGGTCGCCGAACTCCACGCCGTAGGTGTTGACGTTCTGTCCCAGCAGCGTGATCTCCAGGACGCCCTGGTCCACGAGGGTGCGCACCTCGTTGAGGACGTCGCCGGGACGGCGGTCCCTCTCCTTGCCGCGCAGCGACGGCACGATGCAGAACGTGCAGGTGTTGTTGCACCCGACCGAGATCGCCACCCAGGCCGCGTACGCCGACTCACGGCGGCTCGGCAGCGTGGAGGGGAACGTCTCCAGCGACTCCCTGATCTCGACCTGGGCCTCTTCGGCGATCCGGGCCCGCTCCAGCAGCACCGGCAGCGAGCCGATGTTGTGGGTGCCGAAGACGACGTCCACCCAGGGAGCGCGGCGGACGATCTCGCCCTGGTCCTTCTGCGCCAGGCACCCGCCGACCGCGATCTGCATGCCCTCGCGGGCCATCTTGATCGGCCGCAGGTGCCCCAGGTTGCCGTAGAGCCGGTTGTCGGCGTTCTCGCGTACGGCGCAGGTGTTGAACACCACGACGTCCGGCGTCTGCCCCTCGGCGGCCCGGACGTATCCCGCGTCCTCCAGCAGCCCCGAGAGCCGCTCGGAGTCGTGCACGTTCATCTGGCAGCCGTAGGTCCGCACCTCGTAGGTCCGGGTCGCGCCCTCGGCGTCCGGTGTGGTCACAGTCTGTGTGGTCGCACTCATCGCACTACAAGGGTAGGCGCTTCCCCGCCCCCGCCGAACCCGAACATCGCGCGCTCGGGCGGGTGCGGACCCGCCTGACATGACCAGGGCTCGCATCCGCCATTACCCAGGCTTGTGCAAAGTGCAAATGTCCTTTTATTGAGTGATTCATGCCTGTGTGGTGCCCTTTTGTAGGCATAGACCACGCTTCCCACGGATTGGCCTTGACCCGATGTCGAACTGGAACCGATCATCCGTTCTCCTCCGCAGGACGGTCGGTTACTCCGCCGCCGCGGCACTGCTCTGCACCGGGGTCAGCGTGCTCTTCCTCGTCTTCGTGGGCGGCAAGGACGCCGACGCGGCCCGGGATCGCGTCACCGGGGCGTGGGACCGAGCGGTGCCCCTCATCAGACAGGGGTACCTCCCCGCCGAGCTGCCGGCGGGCAGGGACATCGCGATCCAGGTCCTGGACACCCGGCACCAGGTCGTCTCGGCGACGCCGCAACTCGCGGGCAGGCCCCCGATGGCCACCTTCCACGCGACCAGCGCGAGCGTGCACGCCGAACGGGTGCTGTGCCCTCCGGCCGGGCTGAAGGGCTGCATGACCGTCTTCTCGTACAAGGTCTATCAGCCGGACGGGCCCTGGATCCTCTATGTGGCGGTGCCCACGGTCCCCTGGTACGGGAGCACCGAGGCGCTCTCCTTCGCGATCGGCATGTCCCTGCTGGCGACCGCGATGACGGCCGCCGGGACGTTCTACGTCACCAGGAGGGACATGAGTGCGGTGGACGTCATCCGCACGGAACTGGCGGAGATCACCGCCACCCATCTCCACCGCCGGGTCCCCGTGGCGCACAACCACCAGGAGGAGATCAAGCTCCTGGCCGGAACGGTGAACGACACCCTGGACCGGCTCGAAGGCGCCTACAAGCAACTGCGGCAGTTCACCTCGGACGCCTCTCACGACCTGCGCAGCCCTCTCACGGCCATGCGGGCCCAGCTCGAAGAGGCCCTCATGCATCCGCACGACATCGACTGGCCGAAGACGGCCACGGCGGTGCTCGCCGGAGTGGACCGGCTTCAGGCGATCGTGACCGACCTGCTGACCCTGGCCAGGCTGGACGCCCGCGCCCCCCTCGACCTCCGTCCGACCGACCTCGGCCGGCTGGTCCACGGCGAACTGGACCGCCGCACCTACCGAGTGGAGATCGTGAGGGACCTTCAGCGGAACGTCTTCGTCGACTGCGACCGGCTGCGGGTCACCCGGCTCCTGGTGAACCTGCTCGACAACGCCGCACGGCACGCCGCCTCGCAGATCACCGTCAGCGTGCGGGCCGACGGGCCGACGGCGACGCTGGAGGTCCTCGACGACGGCGCCGGAATCGCACCGGAGGACCGGGAAAGGGTCTTCGACCGCTTCACCCGGCTGGAGGCCTCACGCCACCGGGACTCAGGGGGAACCGGGCTGGGACTGGCGATCGCACGCGAGATCGCGGAAGCGCATCAGGGCGCCTTGACCATCCAGGACAGCGAACGGGGAGCCCGGTTCGTCCTGCGCCTCCCCGTCCGGGAAGCGCCACAGATCGCAGGCCGCAGCGAGCATCACGCCGGCCACAGCGATTTTCTCGGTCTCCCGGTCCCGCGATGAGCCGGACGGCGACGCCGTCCGGCGAACGGCTTCCGGCGTCGTAGGACGTCCTGGGACATTGTCCTATTCATCTGGGCATATCGGTCGCTAGCCTGAGCCCGATCCAGTGGTCGCGCCGGAGGCGCGCGAAGGAGGCGGGGCGCGCGCCGGAGGCGCGCGAAGGAGGCGGGCGGTGCGGCGTACGGCGTGGGCGGTCTGCGCGCTGAGCCTGCTCCTGGTCGCCGCGGCCCTGGTGCTCGGCCACCGGAACGGCGCCGGGCTGTTCCCCCAGAACCACCTCCTCTCCGTCGCCGTCTGCGCGGTGGTCGGCGGCCTGATCGCCGCCGCCCGTCTGGGCAACGCCGTCGGATGGCTGATGGCGGCCTGCGGGCTGTGCTTCGCGCTGCTGGACGCGACCGGGCACTACGCGCTGGCCGGGCTGCCGCTCGCGGGCCCGATGGCCTGGCCGCAGACGTGGCTGTGGGTCCCCGCCAACCTGTCGGTCGCCGCCGTGCCGGCGTTCTTCCCGTCGGGACGGCCGTCGTCGCCCGGGTGGCGGGCGGCCCTGTGGGTGCTCGCCGCGGTCGCCGCCGTGATGACCGCGGTCAGCGCCCTCCTGCCCGGTCCGAGCCACCAGATCGGCTGGGGCACGCCGCTGCCCAACCCCCTCGCGGTGCCCGCGCTCGCCGCCGTCGCCCCGTTCGTCGAGCCGCTGACGACCGCGCTCATGGGCGCGCTGTTCCTCGCGGGCGCGGGCGATCTCGTACGGCGGGCCCGGCGCGGCGACGCCGGCGAAAGGGCCCAGCTCAAGTGGCTCGCGTACGCCGCCGGGCTCGCCGGGCTGATCGTCGCGGGCCGGCTGGCCGCGGGGCTCACCGACGGCGACCCGCGCTCCATCTGGCCCGTCACCAGCGCGTTCTGGGAGGTCATGGGGACGTTCGCGGCCTGCCTGCTGCCGGCCGCCGCCGCGGTCGCGGTGCTACGGCACGGCCTGTTCGACATCGACCTCGTGATCAACCGCACGCTTGTCTACGTGCTCCTGTCGGCGTGCGTCTTCGGCGGCTACGTGCTCGTGGTCACCTATCTCGGCGCGGTGTTCCGCGCGGCCGGCGGGCTGCCGGTGTCGGTGGCCGCCGCCGGGGTGGTCGCCGTCGTCTTCGCGCCGCTGCGTGAGCGGCTGCAACGCGCCGTCAACCTCGTGATGTACGGCAGGCGGGACGATCCGTACGCGGCGCTGGCCCTGCTGGGCAGGCGCCTGGAGGAGGCGGCGGAGCCGGGTGCGGTGCTCGCCGCGGCGGCGCGGTCGGTGGCGGAGGCGCTGCGCCTGCCGCACGTCGCGGTCGAGGTCGCCGGCGGGCCGACCCACGCCTACGGAGTGCCCTCCCCCGGAACCGTACGGCTGCCGCTCGCGCACCGGGGCGAGCCGGTGGGCGACCTGGTCCTCTCTCCGCGCCCGGGCGAGAGCGGACTCGGCGGGAGGGACCGCCGGGTCCTCGCCGACCTCGCCCGGCAGACCGGGATCGCCGTGCACGCCGTACGGCTGTCGGCCGACCTGCAGCGCTCACGCGAACGGCTCGTGGCGGCGCGTGAGGAGGAACGGCGGCGGCTGCGGCGCGACCTGCACGACGGCCTCGGGCCGACCCTGGCCGCGCTGACCATGCGGGCGGAGGCCGTGCAGGACATGGTGGACGATCCGGACGCCCTGGCGATGCTCGAAGAGATCATGACGGACGCCCGCACGGCGATGGCCGACGTACGGACGCTGGTGGAGGGACTGCGTCCGCCGGCCCTCGACACGCTGGGCCTGGCCGGGGCGATCAGGTCGCACGCGGCCCGGCTGCCCGGCGCCGAGGTCGGCGTCGAGATCGACGGGACCCTCCCGGCGCTGCCCGCCGCCGTGGAGGTGGCGGCGTACCGGATCGCGGCCGAGGCGCTGGCGAACGCGCGCCGCCACGCCGGGGCCGGGCGGGTGCGCGTACGGCTCGGCATGGCGGGCGGGGGCCACCCGGGCGTGCTCGAAGTGGAGGTGGCCGACGAGGGCGGTGAGCCGTACGCGGTGGACGCCGGTGACCCGGCGTCCACCCGGCCCGGGGTCGGCACGGCGTCGATGCGCGAGCGGGCGGCCGAGTTGGGCGGCACCTGCGACATCGGCCCGCGGCCTGGGGGCGGGACACGGGTGCTGGCCCGCCTCCCGGTCCAGAACGTCACCCGTGACACCGCCCCCGGCACGGCGCGGGACACGGCCGGGAACAGAGCCGGGAACAGAGCCGGGAACACGACCCGGGACATCGCGCCGGGCACGGCGGAGGGCACAGTGCCGGACACGGCGCGGGACACGATGCCGGACACGATGCCGGACACGATGCCGGACACGGTCCGGGAGTCGGGATGGGAGGCGGGCGATGGAGCCGATCCGCGTGCTGCTGGTTGACGACCACGCGGCCTTCCGGGCGGGGCTCCGCGCGCTCCTGCGGCCGGTGGAGGAGACGGAGGTCGCCGACGAGGCGGCCAGCGGCGAGCAGGCCCTCGCCCTCCTTCCCCGCGTGCAGCCCGACGTCGTGCTGATGGACCTCGCCATGCCCGGCATGGGCGGGGTGGCCGCGACCGAGCGGATCACCAGGGACCACCCGCACGTGCGGGTCCTCGTGCTCAGCATGGCGGACGACGACGACGCGGTCTTCGCGGCGGTGCGCGCGGGCGCGCGCGGGTACGTGCTCAAGGGCGCGCGGCGGGCCGAGCTCGTACGGGCGATCCGGGCCGTGGCCGAGGGCGAGGCGATCTTCGGCCCCGCCCTCGCCGGACGGCTCATGGGCTACTTCTCCGGCCTTGGCAGGACGCCCGAGCCCAGCTTCCCCGAGCTCACCCCGCGTGAGCGGGAGATCCTGGGCCTGGTCGCCGGCCACCTGACGAACGTCCAGATCGCGGCCCGGCTCGGGCTGAGCCAGAAGACCGTGCGCAACCACGTGTCCAGCGTCTTCGCGAAGCTGCGCGTGGCCGACCGGGCCGAGGCGATCATGCGGGCCAGGGAGTCGGGCCTCTGACGGGCTCTCCGGAGCGCCCCTCGGAGGCGGGCGCTCAGGCGGCCCGCCAGTCCTCGACGGGCATGCGCAGGACCTTCAGGGCGACCGTGCCGAAGGCGGCGAGGTGGAACAGGGACCCGATGGCCTGGACGGCCGGCGGCTGCCCGAGCGTGAGGAACGGCCCGCAGATCCCCACGAGCGCCGCCACCGGGACCCACCAGGGCGCGCGCCGCACCGCCGCCAGGCCCGTCAGGAGCACCAGCAGGCCCACGTGGGTGAGGAAGCCCGGCAGGAGGACGCCGTACACGAAGCCGCCGAGCGCGCCCGCCACCTCGGTCACCCGGGCGGCCGGGGCGTCCGGGAGGCTGAGCGCCAGCGCCAGGTCGTAGAAGTCGGTCATGAACAGGCAGGCGGCGGTGACCGCGCCGGTCAGGCCGACCGCCGCGCCGATGTTGCCGGTCTGCGGCGCGCGGTGGCGCAGCAGATGGGCGAGCCCGAGGACCACCGGGACCAGGCAGACGGTCGCCCACTGGAACAGCAGCGCGCTGGTCTGCACCTGTACGGGGCTCGCGCGGAACACGGCGGGGTCGTGCTCGGTGCCCGGCGGCGAGGTCACGAAGGCCAGCCCGAGCAGGACGGGCCACGCCAGCATGGCCGCGGCCGCGACGGTCTTCCTGAACAGATCCGGATTTTTCAGCATCTGCGCTCCTATGCGACAAGGGGATCGGCAGGAGCCAACCGGGACCGCGTCCCGGGCCGCATGGGGCGGACCGTCCGGACAAACCGGGAGTGATGTCCTGAGCAGCCGGGATGTGATCTATTCGGTACCGGCCCGTTAGTGACGGCGCGACGTTGACGCCCCTACGTTGTTGACCATGACGGAGATCAGTGGTTCCGATCCGCTTGTCAGGCTGGAGGGAGTCAACAAGCACTTCGGTCCCCTGCACGTGCTCAAGGACATCGGCCTGAGCGTGGCCCGGGGCGAGGTGGTCGTCGTCATCGGCCCGTCCGGCAGCGGCAAGTCCACGCTGTGCCGGGTGCTCAACCGGCTGGAGACCATCGACTCCGGAAGCATCGTGTTCGACGGGCGGGAACTGCCCGCGGAGGGCAGGGCGCTGGCCCGGCTGCGCTCCGAGGTCGGGATGGTGTTCCAGTCCTTCAACCTCTTCGCCCACAAGACGATCCTGGAGAACGTCACGCTCGGCCCGACCAGGGTGCGGAAGATCCCCCGGCAGCAGGCCGAGCAGCGGGGCATGGAACTGCTCGAACGGGTCGGCATCGCCTCGCAGGCGGCGAAGTATCCCGCCCAGCTGTCCGGCGGCCAGCAGCAGCGGACGGCCATCGCCCGCGCGCTGGCCATGGACCCCAAGATGATTCTTTTCGACGAGCCCACCTCGGCCCTCGACCCGGAGATGGTCCAGGAGGTGCTCGACGTGATGGTCGGCCTGGCCAAGGACGGCATGACGATGATGGTCGTCACCCACGAGATGGGCTTCGCCCGCCGGGCGGCCAACCGCATCGTGTTCATGGCCGACGGCCAGATCGTCGAGGAGGGGTCGCCCTCGGAGTTCTTCACCAAGCCGAGCACCGAGCGCGCCCGCGACTTCCTCTCCAAGATCCTCACGCACTGATCCCAGCTCACGACATGCTCCACAAGAAGCGAAAGGTGATGCGGATGCGATTCGCAGCCGGCTTGCTCGCGCTCGCCGCCCTGGCCACCGGCCTGACGGCCTGCGGCGGTTCGGGGGCGAGCTCGATCGTCGACAAGGCGAAGGACGACAAGAAGCTCGTGATCGGCGTCAAGATCGACCAGCCGGGCTGGGGACTGAAGAAGCCCGACGGCGGCTACGCCGGGTTCGACGTCGACGTGGCGAAGTACGTCGCCAAGGAGCTCGGCGTGCCGGAGAGCGGCATCACGTTCAAGGAGGCCCAGTCGGCCAACCGCGAGCCGTTCATCCAGCAGGGCCAGGTCGACATGGTCATCGCGACCTACTCGATCACCGACGAGCGGAAGAAGAAGATCTCCTTCGCCGGGCCGTACCTCGTCACCGGGCAGGACATCCTCGTCCGCGCCGACGACACCTCGATCACCGGGGTCGAGTCACTCAAGGACAAGAAGGTCTGCGGCGCGCAGGGATCGTCGTCGCCCAAGCGGCTCGCGGAGAAGTTCGGCCCCGACTGGGAGTCCAAGAACCTCACCCAGCAGCAGGGCTACGGCGCCTGCCTGCCGCTGCTGGAGAACAAGCAGGTCGACGCCATCTCCACCGACGCCACGATCCTCGCCGGGTTCGCCGCCCAGTTCCCCGGCAAGTTCAAGTTGATCGGCCAGCCGTTCAGCGAGGAGAGGTACGGCATCGGCCTCAAGCTGGACGACAAGGCCGGCCGCGACGCGATCAACAACGCCATCGAGAAGTTCTTCAAGGACGGAAGCTGGCGCAAGGCCATCGACACGAACCTCGGCGAGTTCGGCAAGTACTTCACGACGCCGCCGTCCGTCGACCGGTACTAGGACACCGACAGCGGCACTGGAAGGAGGCCGGCGGTGGAGGCCGTGGTCGACGAGCTTCCCGTCATCCTCGGCGCGTTCTGGCTGACGGTGAAGCTCACGGTGGTCAGCGGGCTGATCTCGCTGGTCTGGGGGATCGCGCTGGCCGCCATGCGGGTGAGCCCGCTGCCGGTGCTGCGAGGGGCGGGCGCGCTGTACGTCAACGTGCTGCGCAACACGCCCCTCACACTGATCATCGTGTTCTGCGGCCTCGGCCTGGGCACGGTGATGGACGTCCAGTTCTCCGACGACCTGTCGCTCAACAGCTTCTGGCTGTCGATCATCGGGTTGTCGGCCTACACCTCCGCCTTCGTCTGCGAGGTCGTGCGGGCCGGGATCAACACCGTGCCCCTCGGCCAGGCGGAGGCGGCCCGCGCGATCGGCCTGACGTTCCTGCAGACGCTCCGCCTGGTGATCCTCCCCCAGGCGGTGCGCACGGTCATCGCGCCCCTCGGGAGCCTGCTGAACGCGCTGGTCAAGAACACGACGGTCGCCGCGGCGATCGGCGTCATGGAGGCCGCGCTGCGGATGAAGAACCTGTTCGACGCCCACGGAGACGCGATCATTCCCATCTTCCTCGGCTTCGCCGCCGGGTTCGTCGTGCTGACCCTCCCCCTGAACCTGCTGTCCGGCCGGCTGGCGCGGCGCCTGGCGGTGGTCCGATGACCGAGCGCGGCGCCACCGTCCTCTACGACGTCCCGGGCCCGCGCGCCCGCCTGCGCAACAACGCGCTGACCCTCGCGTTCGGCGTCGTCCTGCTGCTGGTCGCGTACTTCGTCTGGACGAAGTTCGACGAGAAGGGCCAGTGGAAGGGCGAGCTGTGGCAGCCGTTCCTCCGGGCCGACACCTGGACCGAGCTGATCCTGCCCGGACTGCTGAACACGCTGGTCGCCGCCGCGCTCGCCGCGGTGCTCGCGCTGCTGTTCGGGGCCGTGTTCGGCATCGCCCGCCTGTCGGACCACCGCTGGGTGCGGATCCCGGCCGCGGTGGTCGTCGAGGCCTTCCGCGCGGTCCCGGTGCTCATGCTGATCTTCTTCGCGCAGTACGGCGGGAGCCTGGCCGGGCTGGTCGTGACCGAGTTCACGGCCGTGGTCTTCGGTCTCACGGTCTACAACGGGTCGGTCCTGGCCGAGATCGTCCGTGCGGGCATCCTGGCGGTGCCGCGCGGCCAGGCCGAGGCGGGCTACGCGATCGGCCTGCGCAAGAACCAGGTGATGCGGCTGATCCTGCTGCCGCAGGCGGTCACCGCGATGATGCCCGCCATCGTGAGCCAGCTCGTGGTGCTGCTCAAGGACACCGCACTCGGGTTCGTCGTGGCGTACGCCGACCTGCTCAACGCGGGCGCCCGCGTCGTGCCGGCCAACTACGCCAACCTGATCCCGTCGGTCATCGTCATCGCGGCGGTCTACATCGCGATCAACCTGGCGCTCGGCTATCTCGCCGCCTGGCTGGAACGGCGCAGCCGGCGCAGCAGGAAGGTCACGGCCGATCCGGCGGCCGCCGAACGGGCGGGCGGCGAGGTCGCCTTCGTCCGCTGAGCCCGCGCTCCCGGGTCAAGGGAGTTTTGCCGTGTCGCTGCTGGCGGCGGCGCGTACGCGACCTCGATATTGAGCGCGTGTGGCGTGGCCTCGCCGTGATCGGCGTCCTGGCGGCCGGATGCCTCGCGGGGTGCGGGGGCGACGGCAGGCTGGTGATCGGTGTGCGCCCGGGGCAGCCGGGGCTGGTCACCCGGATGCCCGACGGGCACTTCGGCGGCTTCGACGTCGAGGTCGCGCACTACGTGGCCCGGGCCCTGGGCTACCGCGACGACCAGATCGTCTACACGGCCGGCACGGCAGACGCGGACCTCGTCGTCGGTGTCACCGGCCCGGCGAACTCCCGGCCGATCGCCGGACCGTACCTCGTCACCAGCACCGACGTCCTCGTCCGGGCCGACGATCTGTCGATCAGACGGCCCCGCGACCTGGCCCGCAAGCGGGTCTGCGCCACCCGGGAGTCCGCCGCGCCGCTCGTGGCGAGGTTCGGCGCCCGCTGGCGGCGGTTCTTCCTCGCCGAGGCGAACCTGCCCGCCGCCTGCGCGCCGCTGCTCGCCCGTGGTGGCACCGACGCCATCGTGGCCGACGCGCCCGTGCTCGCCGGGCTGTCGGCGCGGTATCCCGGCAGGTTCCGGTTCAGCGGCAGGCCGCTGTCCACCGAGAAGTACGGCATCGCCACCAGCACGGCCGCCCTGCGCGACCAGGTGAACGACGCGCTGCGCCGGATGTTCGAGGACGGCAGCTGGAACCGGGCCGTCATCGACCAGCTCGGCGTCCTCGCCACCCGCTACACCACGCCCCCGTCCCTGGACCGGTGACGGTGCGATCGGTGGCCGTACGCCGCCGGCTATCCCTTCAGCTGCGCGAGGAGGGTGCGCATGCGGTCGACCTCGATGCGCTGGTCCCCGTCGACGTGGGTGACGAACTGGTTGATCTCCGATTCGCCGCCTCCCCCGTCGCCGAAGAGCCGCTCGACCATCGTCAGCGCGCCCATGTGGTGCTGGATCATGTCCTCGTAGAAGAGCCGGTCGAACCGCGCCCCCTTGGCCTGCTCCAGCTCGGCGAACTGCGCGTCGGTGAGCATGCCCGGCATGGGCTCCCCGCCGCCGTGGTCGTGCCCGGCGCCGGAGCCCACGCTGGGCACCCGCTGGAGCCGGGCCCTGAGCCAGCGCACCATCTGGTCGATCTCGTCCTGCTGGGAGATCTCGATCCGCTTCGCGAACCGGGGAAGGTCCTTGCTCTCGCTGCGGCCGGCGACGAGCGCGGTCATGCGCAGGGCCTGGGAGTGATGCCGGATCATCCCCTGCATGAACCGCACGTCGGCGTCGGTGTACTTCTGGTCCTCGGAGCGCGGCACCTCGCCGGCCGGCAGGACCTTGCTGCCCTGGCCCGGCGCGCCCGGCTGCACGATGTTCACCGCGGGAGTCCGGGAGGCCCTGGGGGCCTCCGTCTCCGCCGTACAGGCACTGATCGCGGTGGCCGCCAGCGCGAGCACGAGGAGCCCCCGGTACGGGGTGGAGGAGATCATGACCGTACGCTCGCTTGCTTCGAGGGCTGGGGGAACACCGGCGAAACCGGAGGATACGTAGGGGTATAGCACATTCGCCCCATATCCGGTTAGTGCCCACCAAAGGCCGCGCCGACGGTGCTTCCCCGCCGGGCCGCGGCGACCGGGGGTTACCGGGGGTTATCGGGCGAACTCGGTGGCGCGGGACTCGCGGACCACGGTGATGCGGATCTGACCGGGGTAGGTCAGCTCCTCCTCGACCTGCTTGGCGACGTCCCGGGCGATCACCTGGGCCTGGATGTCGTCGACGTTGTCGGGCCGGACCATGACGCGGATCTCCCGGCCCGCCTGCATGGCGAACACCTTGTCCACCCCGTCGTACGACTGGGCGATCTCCTCCAGGCGCTCCAGCCGCTTCACGTACGCCTCAAGGGACTCGCGCCGGGCGCCCGGCCGGCTGCCGCTGATCGCGTCGGCGGCCTGGGTGAGGACAGCCTCGACGGTCCTGACCTCCACCTCGTTGTGGTGCGCCTCGATGGCGTGGACGACGTCCTCGTGCTCGCCGTACCGGCGGGCGATCTCCGCGCCGATCATCGCGTGGCTGCCCTCGACCTCGTGCGTGAGCGCCTTGCCGATGTCGTGCAGGAGAGCGCACCGTTTGACGAGGTCGCGGTCGAGCCGCAGCTCGGCGGCCATGATCCCGGCGATGTGCGCCGACTCGATCAGGTGCTTGAGCACGTTCTGGCCGTAGGAGGTGCGGTAGCGCAACTGCCCGAGCAAGGTGATCAGCTCGGGGTGCATCTCGGTGATGCCCAGCTCGACCAGGGCGTCCTCCCCCGCGCGTACGCACAGGTCCCGCACCTCGGCCTTGCTGCGCTCGTGGGCCTCCTCGATGCGCTGGGGATGGATGCGCCCGTCGAGCACGAGCTTCTCCAACGTCAGCCTGGCCGTTTCCCGGCGAACCGGGTCGAAGCACGACAGAAGCACCGCTTCGGGCGTGTCGTCGATGATCAGATTGACGCCGGTGGTGGACTCGAAGGCCCGGATGTTGCGGCCCTCGCGGCCGATGATGCGGCCCTTCATCTCGTCGCCGGGGAGGTGGAGGACGCTCACGACCGACTCGGCCGTCTGCTCGGTGGCGACCCGCTGCACGGCGAGGGTCACGATCTTGCAGGCGCGCTTCTCGCCCTCCTTGCGGGCGTCGCTCTCGATCTCCCGGACGATCAGGGCCGCCTCGCGCTTGGCCTGGTTCTCGATCTCCTTGACCAGCTCGGCCTTGGCCTGATCGGCCGTCAGGCCCGCGACCCGCTCCAGGATCTCCTTGCGCCGCTCGGCCACCCGCTCCAGATCCTCGCGGCGGTCCGCCAGCTCCGTCTCGGTCTCGGCCAGCTTGCGGGCCCGCTCGGCCTGCCTGCGCGCCTCCTCGTCGAGCCGCTGCTCACGCTCGGCCAGCCGGTTCTCCCGCCGCTCCAGGTCGGAGCGCAGCTCCTTGAGCTCGGTCTTGAGGAGGCGCGCCTCCTCCTCGACCTCCTTGCGCGTGAGCGCCGCGCTCTCGGCGAGCGACTCGGACTTCTGGAGGATCTCCCCCGCGTCCCGCTCCGCCTTCGTACGGATCTCCTCGGCCTCCCGCCGGGCCCGTTCGAGCTCCTCGTTGACCTCGGCCTTGACCTCGGCGAGCTGCTCGGGTGAGGGACCGGACGGCGCGGCGACTCCGGCGGTGCGGCGTACGACTATGAAAAGGGCGGCGATCATCACGAGAGCCAGCAGCACCACCGCAACCGCAAGAACGATCACGATCGTGTCCATGCGCGCTCACCCCTATCGCCTCACGACAACCTCATGGCAGGGGTCACACGCGCAGCACGGCAGAGCCCGGTGGCGTCACCAGGACAAATATCGTCACATCGCCCGGACACCCCGAAGGGTGGCCGATATGGCCCGAAGGCCGGCCAAAGTCCTCGTCCGTCGTGGTTCACCGTTATGGCAATCCGCGCTGCGCGGAGTAACTCCTCACTGCGGTCGAGATTAAGCGTCAGAGAGGTAACGAGCAAGCAAAGATGCCCTGTCAAGCGACTTTTGCATGGTGCTATAGCTCACTCGAAGCTGTCGGGAAGCCCATCGGAGGGTATGCCCTCGGCCTCGATCGCCTCTCGGACGATGCGGAACGCCAGGCCGGGTGAGTAGCCCTTGCGGGCCAGCATGCCGACCAGCCGCCGCATGCGCGCCTGCGGCTCCACCCCGCGCGTACCGGCCAGTTTGCGTTCCACCAGCCTGCGCGCGGTCTCGGTCTCCTCGTCGGGATCGAGCCGCTCCAGGGCGTCCTCGACCGTCTCCTCGGCGACGCCGCGCCGCCGCAGTTCCTGCGCCAGCGCGCGCCGGGCCAGGCCGCGTCCGGCGTGCCGGGAGGTCACCCACGCGGCGGCGAACGCCTCGTCGTCGATGAGCCCGACCTCGGAGAACCGCTCCAGCACGGCGTTCGCCGCCTCCTCGGGCACGTCCCGCTTGCGCAGGGCGTCCGCGAGCTGGGCCCGGGTCCTGGGCGCCATCGTCAGCAGCCGCAGGCAGATGGCCCTGGCCACCGCCTCGGGATCGGCCGGCGGCCCCTCGCTCGCCGCGCTGCCCTCCCGCGGCCCGTCCGGCAGCCACCCGCCGGACCGCTCACGCCGCTCGCCCCGCGCCCTCTGGCCTCGGCGAGTTCCCTGGCCTCCTCGGCCTCCCAGCCCTCCCGGCGCTTCCCGATCCCCGAGCCCGCCCCGGTTTCCCAGCGCTTCCCGATCCCCGAGCCCGCCCCGGTTTCCCAGCGCCTCCCGGTCCCCGAGCCCTTCCCGGTCCGGTGCTGCCGGCGCTTCCCGGGCTCCCTGGTCCGCCTGTGCTTCCTGGCCGTCCGGGGCTCGCCGTTCACTCCTGCGGATCTGCGCCCGCAGGGCGGCGATCGTCGCGGACGCGTCGCCGGCCGGACCGGCCGACTCCTCGACCGGCCCCCAGGGTCCCGAGTTCCAGTCCCCCGGCCCGAACTCGTCGTCCGGGCCGGAGGGCTCGTCGCGCCTCATGCCTGCGCTCAGACGTCACCCGGCTTGGGCGCGGCGGCCGCCTTGCTGCCCCGGCCGGACGCGGACGCGGACGCGGTCGCTCGGCCCGACGTGGGCGCGGGCGCCGTGGCGGCCGGAGCGGCGGGAGTCTCGCTCGGCGTGTCGAGCCGCGGCCCGACCCCCAGCTTCTCCTTGATCTTCTTCTCGATCTCGTTGGCGATGTCGGGGTTGTTCTTCAGGAAGTTGCGGGCGTTCTCCTTGCCCTGCCCGAGCTGGTCGCCCTCGTACGTGTACCAGGCGCCCGCCTTCCGCACGAACCCGTGCTCGACGCCCATGTCGATCAGACCACCCTCGCGGGAGATGCCCATGCCGTAGAGGATGTCGAAGTCGGCCTGGCGGAACGGCGGGGCCATCTTGTTCTTGACGACCTTCACCCGGGTCCGGTTGCCGACCGGCTCGGTGCCGTCCTTGAGCGTCTCGATCCGGCGCACGTCCAGCCGCACCGACGCGTAGAACTTCAGCGCCTTGCCACCCGTGGTGGTCTCGGGGCTTCCGAACATCACGCCGATCTTCTCGCGGAGCTGGTTGATGAAGATGGCGGTCGTCCGGGTCTGGTTCAGCGCGCCGGCGATCTTGCGCAGCGCCTGTGACATGAGGCGGGCCTGGAGACCGACGTGGCTGTCGCCCATCTCGCCCTCGATCTCCGCCTTGGGCACGAGGGCCGCCACGGAGTCGATCACGATGATGTCGACGGCGCCGGAGCGGATCAGCATGTCGGCGATCTCGAGGGCCTGCTCACCGGTGTCCGGCTGGGAGACGAGCAGCGCGTCGACGTCGACCCCCAGCTTCTTCGCGTACTCGGGGTCGAGGGCGTGCTCGGCGTCGATGAAGGCGGCGATGCCGCCGCCCTTCTGGGCGTTGGCCACGGCGTGCAGGGCGACCGTCGTCTTACCGGAGGACTCCGGACCGTACACCTCCACGATCCGGCCCCGGGGGAAGCCGCCGATGCCGAGAGCCACGTCGAGAGCGATGGCGCCGGTGGGGATGACCTCGATCGGGGCACGCGCGTCGTCTCCGAGACGCATGACGCTGCCCTTGCCGAACTGCCGCTCGATTTGCGCGAGGGCGGTCTCAAGGGCCTTCTCGCGGTCGTTGATTGCCATTGGGTGCCCCCTGGAGGGTGGTCGTCTGCTCGGTCACCGAAAAGCTACGGGGTGCGACCGACATTTTCCTGAGCTTCCCGCACACCGCCCTGAGGGCGGGTACGGCGGTCCGCCGCGTCCGGGCGCCGCGCGCGGCGCGCACCCCATGGGCGACCAGACCAATATAGCCGAACGACTGTTCGATCACATGAGGAACCGCCGCCGGTGTCGGGAAACCGGCCGGAGTTCCCGGCGGCGTTACATTCCCGGGCGTTACCCGTTCATGGTTGTCGTCCCGTTGACCTGCGACGATCCTTGTAACAAAGCTGGATCTCCCGCGAAGGGGGCCTCGTGACGGGCACCGGCGACTTTGGCAGGCAGCGCCTCGCCTACCTGGAGGCACTCGCCGCCCGGCTCCCCGGCTACGGCCTCGCCGCCCGGCTGATCGGCGGAGACACCCCCGTCCTCTCCGTCTGGCACCCGGAGACCGGCAGGCAGACGATCGTCTTCGCGATCCCCTCCGGGGAGGGCTGGGTGTTCCTGTGGGCCCCGGGCGGACAGGAGAGCGCCGACGATCCCGGCCGCGCGGCCGAGACGATCCACTCGACGCTCACCCGGCCGCTCTGACCCGCCGGGACCTCGCTAGAACCCGCCGAGCCCGGTCCCGTACGCGGTCAGCGCAGGACTTCGCCCAGCCTGACCCGGGCGCCCGTACGGAGCACCGCGCGCTGGTACACCCGGGAGGCGAACAGCAGCACGCCCACGACCGCCACGATCATGAGCGCCACGGCGATGAGAATCTCTCCCAGGGGAACGCCGGTGGCCGCCGTCCGCACGGGCATGACCATGGAGGAGAACGGCGGCACGAGCGACAGGACGCGCGCGACCGTGCCGGTGGGCTGGACGGCGGCGAAGTAGGCCGTCACGTAGGTCAGCATCATGAGCGTGGTCATCGGCGTCAGCACCGTGTTCAGCTCCTCCTGCCTCGACACCAGCGAGCCGAAGGTGGCGGCGAGCACGGCGAAGAACGCGTAGCCCAGCACGAACCAGACCAGCGCGCTGACGACGATCCCGCCCATTCCCGGCGGCAGGTCGGCCGCGAAGCCGGTCGCGGCCGACGCGGCCAGCCCGGCGGCGACGACCACGGCGAGGTTGACCAGCCCCAGGACGCCCAGCCCGACGATCTTTCCGCCCAGCAGCTGCCACGGGCGCACCGAGGTCAGCAGGATCTCCACGATCCGGCTGCCCTTCTCCTCCACCACGCCCATCGCGACGTACATCGAGGAGTAGATGAACAGGAAGAACAGCACCATCACGAGCAGCGTGGCGATGCCGGTGCGCACGCCCTGGTACCGCGCGTCGGCGCCGACCGACTCCACCCGCAGCGGCGTGACCGTGACCCCGGCCGCCCTGATCTGCTCGTCCCGGTGGACGCTTTCGAGGATCAGCCCCAGCCGCTGGTCGAGCTCGCCGTTCGCGATGACCCTGTCACCGCCGATCAGGGCCGCGTCGACGTCTCCGCCGATCACCGCCTTCCGCGCGGCCGCCTCGTCCGGATACCGCGAGTAGGAGAGCTGGGTGACGGGCGCGGGGGCCGGGCCCACCACACCGACGTCGAAGGTGCCGTCGCCGCCGAGCGCCTTCGGCAGGAACGCCAGCGCGGCCACCAGGATCGCACTGATCGCCAGGCTGATCAGGAAGGACTTCGTCCGGATCCGCGTGCGGACCTCCCGCTGGGCCACCAGCAACAGCCCGTTCATGCCACCGCCTCCCTGAAGATCTCGGTGAGGGTCGGCTGCCGCCGCCCGAAGTGCTCGACCGTCCCCGCGCCCATCGCCGTACGGAGGACGGCCTGGTCGTCTCCCTCCTCGCAGAGCAGGACGTCGCGGTCGCCCTCGCGGGCGATCCTGCCGGGCAGGCCGTCGGCCCACCCGGGCGCGGCGTCCCGGACCACGACGCGCAGCACCCCGCGGCCCTCCCGCTCCCGGAGCTCGGCGACCGGGCCGTACGCGACCATCCGGCCCGCGGAGATAATGCCGACCGAGTCGCAGAGCCGTTCGACCAGGTCCAGCTGGTGGCTGGAGAAGATGACCGGCACGCCCTCGGCGGCGCGGTCCTTGAGCACCTCCGCCAGCGCGTCGACCGCCAGCGGGTCGAGGCCGGAGAACGGCTCGTCGAGGATCAGCACCGTCGGCTCGTGGACGAGCGCGACCGCGAGTTGCACGCGCTGCTGGTTGCCGAGCGACAGCGCCTCGACCGCGTCGTCGCGCCGCTCGACCAGGCCGAGCCGTTCGAGCAGGGCGTCCGTGGCGGTGCGGGCGGCGGCCGGGGCGAGGCCGTGGAGCCGGCCGAAGTACTCGATCTGCTCGGCGACCTTCATCTTCTGGTAGAGGCCGCGTTCCTCCGGCATGTAGCCGAACGCGCGCCGGTCGTCGTAACCCAGCGGACGCCCGTCGAGCCGCACCTCCCCGGAGTCGGCGCCGAGCACGCCCATCACGATGCGCATCGTCGTCGTCTTGCCCGCGCCGTTGGCGCCGACGAAGCCGAACATCTCGCCGGGCCGTACGGTGAAGCCCACCCCGTCGAGGGCGGTCTTGTCTCCGTAGCGTTTGCGCAGTCCGTCGATCTCAAGCACGGGGGGTTGCCTCCATGATTCGCCGGAGCACGTCCATGTAGTTCTCGAACGCCGCCCGTCCCCGCTCGGTCAGCGAGAGCCAGGTGCGCCCCCGCTTGCCGACGAAGGTCTTCTCCACGCGGACGTAGCCGGCCTCTTCGAGTGTGAGGACGTGCTTGCTGAGCAGTGAGTCGCTGACCTCGATCGTGTCGCGGAGGAAACGGAAATCGGCCTTCTCGGCGGCGGCCAGCGCCGCCACGATCGACAGCCGCACCGGGGCGTGGATGATCTCGTCGAGCTCGTGACGCGGGTGCGCGGTCATCGGTCCCTCGTCAGCGGGGCCCCCGCGGGCGAGTCCCTCATCAGGAGGAGCCCGCCGTACACCAGGGGCAGTCCGGCGAGCACCGCCAGCGCGAGCAGCACCACTGTCGATCCCACCGTGAGGGTGGGCGGCATCAGCCAGACGCCGTAGACGAACGGCAGCGCCATCGTCACCACGTACGCCGCCTCGACGGGCTTCCTGACCCGCTTCAGCAGCCGGTCGTGGACCCGCAGCCTGGCCCAGTACACGCAGAGTGCCACCGTCAGCGCGATCCACCCGAGCCCGCCGATCAACGGCCACACGCCGCCGCCGAGGAACATCACCGGCCAGTAGACCATCGTGGCCAGCCCCACGAGCAGGTACGCCCGCCCGGGGCCGCGAGCGGACCGCCTGACCTGCCGGTCCACCCGCCCGATCTCCCGGAGAGCCTCGTCGGGAGTTAAGTGATCTCCACTCATGCGCTTCCTCCCCATTCATCCGATCAACACGATAGCAACCGCTCAACCGGCGTTCAAGTACTTGCCATGGGCGACTGACCGTCGGAGACGGAAACCGCCCGGGAGAGTGGCGTGATCGCGAGGCGGAGGAGGAGGTGGCGGCCGGCGTTGGTGCGGGCCCGCGGCCTGTTCAGCGGTGCGACGCCGATGCCACGCGGCAGTGCGTCAGCGCAGTTTGGGATCGACGTCGACCGCCTGGCAGACGGCCTGCCAGACCTGCTTCGCCGCCACGCCTTCGGCGAGGGCCTGCTCGACGGTGCGCCCGCCGAGACCGGCGAGGACGTAGTCCTTGGCCCACGACTCCGCGTACGCCTCGCCGAAGTGGCGGCGCATCCTGTTCCAGAAGTCGGTGAGGCGCATGCGTTCAGTATGGCCCCCCAGGCGGAATGGCCTCACCGCCCTCGGCGACCGTGACGCCGCGCCCATCCCGTCACATCACGCGGGTGCCGTACATCTCGCCGAGGGGGTCGGCGAGGAGTTCCAGGCGAGCGCCGTCCGGGTCCCGGAAGTAGATCGAGCTGCCGCTCTCCTCCTGGTACGGCACGCCGGCCGCGTCGAGCTTGCCGCGCAGGCGCTCCCACGTCGCCCGCTCCACGGAGATCGCGATGTGGTGGAGGCCGCCGAGAACCTCCTTGTACGGCTCCAGGTCGAGTCCGGGGAGGTCGAAGAAGGCCAGCAGGTTCCCGTTGCCGATGTCGAAGAAGAAGTGGTTCGACCCTCGGTAGTCGCGGTTCTCGAAGATCTCGGTCAGCGGGAACTCGAGGAGTTCGTGATAGAAGCGGATGGTCCGCTCGACGTCGGATGAGATCAACGCGAAGTGGTGCAGGCCCCTCGCGCTGCTTGCGGCACGGCGCTCGCCGAGGTAGCGCTCCCGGATGCGGGTGCGCGCCACCTCGACGGCCGCGTAGTCGATTTCCATACTCAAGAAGATTGTCCTGTTTTGCCCTCGTCATGCCCCCGGTCGCCCGATGGGCACGTCCCGTTCCACCCGTGCCGCGGGCGGGCGGCCACCGCGACCAGGCGGCGTGGCGTTTTCTGTCGGTGGGGCGATGCATGATGGGCGGGTGGGTGCGCTCGACGGCTTCAGCCCGGTGACCAGGGAGTGGTTCACCGGGGCGTTCGCGACGCCGACCTCGGCGCAGGAGGGCGCGTGGTCGTCGATCGCCCGCGGTGAGAACACACTCGTGGTCGCCCCCACGGGGTCGGGCAAGACTCTCGCGGCCTTCCTGTGGGCGATCGACCGGCTGGCCGTCGAGCACGCGACCGGGCGGGGCGAGACGGCGGGCCCGCGGGACCGGCACGGCGGATCGCCCGGCCGGCGCTCCGGGG
>QFZU02000167.1 GCA_003260025.2 Microbispora triticiradicis
GAGCGCCCGCACGCGCTCCCCCAGCCCGCCCGCGTACGCGGTGCCGAGCGCCGCGACGCCGTCGCCCGCCGGGCCCGGGCCCGGGCCCGGGGGAAACCCGACTGCCACCCCGGCCCGTACGCACGCCTCGGACAGCAGCGGCTGCTCCGAGCCGATCGGCGCGACGGCCAGGGGCCTTTCCCGCATGAGCGCGGCGAGGACCGGAGACGAGGTGCCGTTCGTCAGCACCAGGTCCGACATCTCGATCAGGGGGCCCATCCAGGGTTCGTGCACCACGACGACGTCCGCCTCCGGGGCGGGCCGCGGCTCGCCGGAACGGCCCCGCTCGACCACCGCCTGGAACGGGCCTCCGGTGAACGTCGTGTTCAGCCGGGGCCACATGCTCTCCCCGCCGAACACCCGGCCCAGATGCACGTACACGACGGGTTTGCCGATCCGGCGCACCCGCGCGGCCAGCCGGTGCAGCGCGGCCGGGTCGGCGGCGGGCTCCCACGGGCACGGCCCCACGTGGCGCACGCCCTCGGGCAGCTCCGCCCCCGGATGCTCCAGCGCCGGGTCGCCGCGGAGCAGCAGGCCCGAACCGATCAGCGGGAGGTCCCGCCGCCGGTCCCGGCGGGGCGGCAGCCCGGCCCGCTCCCGCGCGAGGTCATATCGGCGCAGCAGCTCCAGCAGCCGCTGCTCTCGCATGGCGGCGCGCCCGTGCCGCTCCCCCTCGCCACCCCGGCCGTACGTCCACAGGTGGGCCGCGAAGCCCAGCACCACCACCGGTACGTCGAGCGCCTCGGCGGCGAGGAGCGCGCCGTGGCACAGGATCGAGGTGACCAGCGCGTCGGCCCGGACCTCGCGGGCCGCGCGGACCACGGCCCGATACTGGGCGGCGCCGGTCTCCCCCCACCAGGCGACCGAGAAGGCGCGGGCTCCGCCGTACTCGTGCGCGTCCAGCGCGGCGAAGTCCGCCTCGCCCACGACGCCGGCCGCACCGGGCCGGACGAGGGGGAAGACGGCGTGCCCGCGCCGGTGGAGCCGCCGGCCGACCGCGAGGGCGGGGTAGAGGTAGCCGGCATCGCTGAACGGGCAGAGGAGGACGTTCACGGCAGGCCCACCGGGTCGAGGCCGCAGTGCCGCGCGAGGAAGGCGACGACGTCGGCGAGCAGCCTGAGCTTCGCCGACACCGACCTGGCGCCGTGGCCGACGCCCCGGTCCAGCCGGTGCAGCACGGGGCCCGGACCGGCCGACGCGTGCTGCAGCAGCGCGCACATCTTGCGCGAGTGGCCCGGGTCCACCCGGGTGTCGCCGTCGGCGACGGCGAACAGCACCGGCGGGTACGGCAGGCCCTCGCGCACCCGGTGGTAGGGCGAGTAGGCCAGCAGCGCGCGGAACTCCCCGGGGTCGCGCACGGTGCCGTACTCCGCCCGCCAGCTCGGGCCCATGCCCAGCCGCTCGTAGGCGAGCATGTCCAGCAGCGGCGAGACGCAGACGACCGCGGCGTACTTGTCCGGATGCTGGGTGAGCGCCGCGGCGGCGAGCAGGCCCCCGTTGGACTCCCCCAGGACGCCGAGGCGGTCGGGGGCGGTCCAGCCCTGCCCGATCAGCAGGTCGGTGGCGGCGTCGAAGTCGTCGAAGACGTTCTGCTTGCGTACGCCCGTCCCGGCCCGGTGCCACTCCTCGCCCTCCTCTCCCCCGCCGCGCAGGCACGCGATCGCGTAGACCCCGCCGGCCCGGACCCAGGCCAGCGCCTGCGGCGTGTAGGCGGGGGTCATGGAGGTGCCGAAACCGCCGTACCCGGTGAGGATCGCCGGGCGCCTGCGGTCCGGCACGCCGTGCGGCGAGAGGACGAACATCCGCACCATGACGCCGTCCCGGGACGGGAACGCGACCTGCGTGGTCGTCACCGAACCCGGCTCCGGCGACGGGAGAGAGGCCGCGGGACAAGCCGCGGGAGAACCCGGGACGGACGCCGGGAAGACACCCGGCGCACCAGACGGGACGGGTGCCCGCGAGGCAGAGGCCGTGACGGGCGCCGCCGGGCACGGCCAGACCTCCAGCGTCCCCGTACGGGCGTCGTAGCGCAGCACCGTCGGCGGCGTGACGTGGTCGTGGTAGCCGAACCACACCTCGTGCCCACCCTCGGGCCGCGTGGCGAACCGGCCGAGGGTGCCCCTGCCCGGCAGCGGCACCTCGGCCAGTTCCCGGCCGTCGGCGAGGTCGTGCAGGGTGATCTCGGACACGGCGTGACGGGTCCAGGAGACCAGCGCGAGCGGACGCGGCAGCGCCGGGCCGTGCAGTGGTGCAAAGTCCTCCAGCACCGCGTCCGGCCGCTCCGGGATGAGCGTGCGCCACCGTTCCACGCCGGTCTCGGCGCCGGCGGTGCCGGGGGCGGTGGCGGCGGGCGTGGTCACCACGATCCGTCCCCGGGGGGCGTCCAGATCCGTACGCAGCCAGATCGGGTCGCCGGGCGCCGTGCCCGGCGCGATGCGGAGCCTGCTGCGGGCCGGCGTGCCCGTCCGCACGGCGCGCAGCCGGGGCTGGCCGGGGGCGCCGTCCAAGCCGTCCACGTCTGTCAGGTCGGCCAGCCAAAGATCGGTCGCGGGACGGGTGCCGACGGCCGACGAGACGCTCAGCCATCGGCCGTCCGAGGTGAGGGCGACGGTGTGGAAGCTCGTCTTCTCCCGGCCCTCGCCGAAGACGAGGACGTCGTCTTCCGGGTCGGCGCCCACCCGGTGCAGGAAGACGCGCCGGTGGTAGCGCTCCTCCCCCGGATTCAGGCGGGGATGCAACCGGCGCACGTAGTAGGCCCGGCCGCCCGGCAGCCACACGACCGGGGTCCGCCGCACCCGGTCGACGGGACCGTCGACCACGGCGCCGGTGGCGACGTCGATCACCCGGAGCGCGCAGTCCTCCATGCCGGCGGCGGACACCTGGAAGGCGAGCAGGTCGCCCTCGACGGAGGGATGCCACGCCTCCAGCACCGTGCGCCCGCCGGGGTCCAGGGCGAGCGGGTCCACCAGGGGCCGTACGGCGCCGTGTTCGGCGACCAGCAGCACCGGGTGTTCCGCGCCGGGCTCCCTGTGGGTGAAGAAGACGCGGTCACCGCGGGGGCGGGGCACCGACGACAGCGGGAACGCGTGCAGGCGGGCCAGCGCCACCTGCCACTTCTCCAGGTGCGGCCACGCGGCCCGCTCGGCGTCGTACAGCGCGTCCTGGGCCGCGACCCACGCGCGGGTCCGCTCGTCGCCCGAGTCCTCCAGCCAGCGGTACGGGTCCACCACCACGTGACCGTGGAACACCTCGGTCCGGTCCTCCCGGGGAGCCGTGGGGTACTTCCCCGTACGGCCCTCGGTCATGCCCGCAGCCGGCCGGTCGCGCTGAGGTGGTCGAGGTGCGCCGCGTCCACCCGGTCGCGGAACCCCGCCGCCGCCCGCGTGTCGTCGGCCCGCCCGTACGTGTCCTCGCAGGTGAACCAGCGGTCGTCGGTCCGCTCGCGGGGCAGGTAGCCGTCGCGGGCCGTGCCCACCCGCCACTCGGGCCTGCCCGCGGTGGTCCAGGAGCTGTACAGCGCGCCGTCGGGGTTGACGACCGCGCCGTACTTGCCGTCCCGGTAGGAGCACGCTTTGCAGGGCCGCCGGACGCGGGGACGAGGCACGGCGAAGCCGAGGTCGATCCGCTCGTGAGCGGCGCGGAGGCGGCGACGCTCAGGAGCGGGCCGACAGGGTGAACTCCTTGCGCGGTTCCTCGATGGCCCCCAGCGACACGATCTCCCTGGGGAAGAACATCCCGAGCGTCCAGTCCATGAGGATCCGGGTCTTCTTGTTGAAGGTCGGCATCCGCGTCAGGTGGTACGTGCGGTGCATGAACCACGCGGGGAACCCCCGGAGCTCCCGCCCGTAGATCTGCGCGACGCCCTTGTAGAGCCCCAAGCTCGCCACCGACCCCGCGTACTTGTGCCGGTAGGGCCGCCGGGGCTGCCCGCGCAGCGTCGCCAGCACGTTGTCGGCGAGCGTCTTCGCCTGCCGTACGGCGTGCTGGGCGTTGGGCGGGCAGAACTCCCCCGGCCGGGTGAGGTCGGGGACGGCGGCGCAGTCTCCGGCGGCGAAGGCGAAGTCGGTCCCGTGCATGCGCATCGCGGCGTCGACCCTGACCCGGCCCTTCTCGTCGACCGGCAGGTCTCCGGCGCGCACCAGCGGGTGCGGCTTGACGCCGGCGGTCCAGACGAGGGTGTCGGTGTCGAACTCCTCGCCGTCGCTGAGCACGATGTGGCAGCCCTCGGCCGACTTCAGCATCGTCTTCATGCGGACCTCGATGCCCCGCTCACGCAACTGCTGGGCCGTCCACCTGCCCATGTCCGGCCCCACCTCGGGCAGGATCCGGTCGGTCGCCTCCACGAGCACCCAGCGCATGTCCGCGCGGCTGATCCCCTCGAAGTACTTGCAGGCGTCGGCGGCCATGTCCTCCAGCTCCGCCAGGGCCTCCACCCCGGCGTATCCCCCGCCGACGAAGACGAAGGTCAGCGCCCGGCGCCGGACCTCGGGGTCGGGTGTGGAGGCGGCCACGTCGAGCCTGCCGAGCACGTGGTTGCGCAGCGCGATGGCCTCTTCGATGGTCTTGAACCCGATGCCGTTGTCGGCCAGGCCGGGCACCGGCAGGAGCCGTGAGATCGACCCGGGGGCCATGACCAGGTAGTCGTACGCGATGGTGAGAGCGGGTCCCTCGTGCGGCTCGAACTCCGCCTTGCGGTCTGCCAGCCGCACCTGGGTGATCCGTCCGCTGAGGATCTGGCACCGGTTCAGCACCCGCCGGAGCGGGACGACGACGTGCCGGGCCTCGATGCTGCCGGCCGCGGCCTCCGGCAGGAAGGGCTGGTAGGTCATGTAGGAGTCGAGGTCCGCGACGGTGACGAGCGCCTCGCCGCGGCGGAGTCTGCGCTGCAGGCGCAGTGCGGTGTACATGCCGACGTATCCGCCGCCGACGATCAGAATCCGTGGGACAGCCATGGCCGTCCCCTACCCTCACTCCAGGAGGAAACGCATCACCACGGTGCTCCCACCGGGTCCGGCGGTGACACGGAGGTCGTCGCTCAGCAGGCGGGCCACCCACAGGCCCATGCCGCTGGTCGCGTTCTCGGGCGGCGGGTCGTGGCCCGGCACGGCCGGCGGACGCCACTCGCGGCCGTCGTCGTGGACCGCCACCACCAGGGCCGGCCCCTCACGCCACAGTCCCAGCCGGGCCTTCGTCGACCCGTGCGTGACCGCGTTCGTGGCGACCTCGTTGAGCGCCACGAGGAAATCGCCCAGCGCGTCTTCCGGCATGCCGCGGCGCTGCGCCTCGGCGGCGGCGAACTCACGCAGATCAGGAAGATCGGCTAAGGAGAAGGTACGCTCCCTCGCCGCTCCGGTGACGTGCGCGGGAACGCCGTCATCTTTCACGCGGTACACGCCTCCCGCCGCAATTCGGGCTATCTAAGGACCTGTGGGCTGTGGGCAGGACGAAGATACCTCGGAGCACCGCCTGAACACAGGCGGTGCTCCGGGTATCGTCGCGATCTCCTCATCCCGCGACGAGCTCCGCCCGAAGCTGGTCGAGGGTCTTGCGGAGGATCCGCGACACGTGCATCTGCGAGATGCCGAACTCCGCCGCGATCTCGGCCTGCGTCATGTTGCCGTAGAACCGCAGCAGGAGGATGTTCTTCTCCCGTTCGGGGAGAAGGTCGATGAGAGGCTTCAGCGCTTCCTTGTCCACGAGGGTGTCGAGCGCGTCGTCCTCTTCGGGGATCACGTCGCCGAGCGCGGCGGCGTCGTCGTCCGCGCCGATCGGCGCGTCCAGGGAAAGGGTGCTGTACGCCGCGGAGGCGTCCATGGTGAGGAGCATGTCCTCCTCGGACAGGCCCATCTTCTTCGCGAGTTCGGCGACGGTGGGGAACCGGCCGAGCTCCTGGGTCATGTCGGCGACGTGCCGGTTCAGCTCGGCGCGGCGCTCCTGGTAGAGGCGGGGCACCCGGACGGCCCAGGTGCGGTCGCGGAAGTGCCGCTTGACCTCACCCGTCATGGTGACCATGGCGTACCCGCGGAAGCTGTGCCCCAGGGTGGGGTCGAAGCCGTTGATGGCCTTCATGAGGCCGACGTACGCGGCCTGAAGGAGGTCTTCCATCGGCTCGCCCCGATTGAGGTACCGCCGGGCGATGTCCCTCGCCATCGGGCGGTGCATTTCGACGATCATTTCACGGAGGCGTTCCCGCCGGGCCTCGGACACGTCGTCCCGGGTGAGCTCGTCCAGGAGCTCCTCGGCGGTCGGATTGCTGGCGGTCTCTGCACGGACCTCGGCAGCCATCTGCGCAGTCCCCTCGTATTTCTTCTCGCGAGGGCGCCTACGCGGCTGGGGTGACCAGGCAGAAGGCACGCCTCGCTACAGTATCGAGACGAGGCCCTCTGCTGGACCTCTGCTTCAGTATATTGCCGCAAACTCGGGAGTTTCACCACCCCTTCCGCGCCAGTAATGTTGCGGCAGAGGAGGCGCGAGGTGTCTAACAACGGATTGCTGTCCCTGTCGTCGAGCATGGCGGGAGACATCGTGGTGATCCACGTGAACGGCGTCCTCGACGCCACCACACGTGATCAGTTCTCGGACTTCCTGGACGCGGCGGCCGACGACCACGGCCCCGACATGGTCCTCGACCTGGGCCGTGTCACCTTCATGGACTCCCGGGCGCTCGGCCTGATCGTGCATCACTGGCAGCGCTCCACCACCGCGGGCGGCAACTTCGCGCTGGTCTCCGTGCAGTACCCGAACTCCAAGGTGATGTGGGTGACGGGCCTGTCCCAGCGGCTGCCGCTGTTCGACACGCTCGACGAGGCCCTGGCCGCGTTCGCCGCCTGAACCGCCGAACCACCCGAGCCACCCGAGCCGTTCGCACCGCTGGGCCGTTCTCGCCGCCGGCGGGTCGGCGGAGGGCCGGCGGCCCGCCGCCCAGCGCCCGTGCCGGGCCGCGGGACCATCGGGACAGGTGATCACTCCGGCGCCGCTCCCCCGTGCTTCTGCTGGTGCTCGGTGACGAGGAGCCGGGCCAGGTCGGCCACCTTGACCTGGTGGTGCTGGGACACCCGCCGGAGCTCCTCGAACGCCTCCTCGGCCGAGCAGCCGCTCTTGGACATGATGATCCCCTTGGCCTGGTCGATCACCGAGCGGCCGGCCAGCGCCTCCTGCATCTGCGCCGCGCCGGTCAGCACGTCGTCGAACTCCCAGATGTTGGCCAGCGCCACGGTCACCTGCTCGCGCAGCAGGGCCATCAGCGAGCCTCCGGAGGTGAAGACGCCGGGACGCACACCGTACAGGCCGATGATCGCGACGGCGTTGTCGACCGCGACGGGCACGACGAGGACCGAGCGCACGCCGTGCCGTACGGCGGTGGCGGCGTAACGGGACCAGCGCGACTCGCGCATCACGTCCGGGATCGACACCGGGCGTCCGCTCGTCAGCGCCTCCCTCGACGGGCCTTCCCGCAGGTCGCGCTCGCGATCGATGAGCGTGGTGAGCTCGCTGTGGGAGGCGGCGAGCAGCACCCGCTCCTCCATCCACAGCTCGGCGGTGCCGCCCGCGCAGCCGGGCACGCCCCGCGCGACCGCTTCAGTGATCCCGCGCAGGACGCTCTCCGCGGACGTGCCTTCCGTCACACGGCCGAGGGCCGCGAGGTCACGCGCGAGGATGGACGTTGTCTCCATGGTTGAAAGACCATTCCCATAGGTTCGGGGTTAATCCACGCCGGCCCGACATGCCGGCCGGGTGCCGGCAAGGGGCAGGATCCATGCCTGGGCTGCACGGTTCCAAGTGTACCGTTGGGACCATGGCTGAACGTATGAGCGTCCGAGAACTCCGCGACAACCTGGGCCGCCGCATCGACCTCGCCCACTACACCGGCGAGGCGACCATCGTGGAGCGGAACGGCGAACCACGTGCCGTCCTCGTCTCCTACGCCTCGTGGGTCGAGCAGCAGAACCGTCCCGCCTCGGCCAGGTGACGCCGATCCGCCGCTGCGCCGAATCGCTGTTCCCGCCCCGGTAGTCGATAGAGTCCGCTTCACCCCGGCTTGAAGGCCGCGGAGCACTGTGGACGAATCCGGTAGCGTCTACGTCGAGAAAGGGGGGCAGCTTGCCCGACACCGCCGAACTCGAGCGCGCGCTGAGCGGGCTCGCCGACCGCATCGCCACGCTGCGGGAGGATCCCGACCCGGCCGCGATGCTACGCGAGCTGGACGCCGCGGAGGAGCTGCTGCGCAAGGCCGTGGCCGAGGTGGCACGCAGCCGCAGGCGCAGGGACGGCGGCAGTCAGCGCGAGCAGAAGCTGCTGCGCCAGGTGTTCCGCGCACTGCCGATCCCCGTGATCATCATGGACACGGGCGGCACCGTGCGCCGCATCAACAACGAGACCACCCGCCTGCTCGGCAGCCCGGCCGGCTACCTCATCGGCCGCGCCTTCCCGCTCCTCATCGACGTGGCCGCCCGCGCGGCGTTCCGCCAGCGCCTCGCCGCCGTGCTGCACGGCGAGGACAGCGTCTCGTTCCCGACCCGTCTGGCGCACCAGGGCCGCGCCCACAACGTACGGCTGGTGCTGAGCCGCCTGCGGATGCCGGGCGAGCCGCAGGAGATGCTCGCCGGGGTCGTGCTGCCGACGGAGGTCCAGCTTCCGGAACCGGCGGCGGAGGCGGACGTCCCCGACGACACGGACCTTCTGGCGGCGGCGCGGCGGCACGAACTGCTGTCGCGGCTCACCCGGCTGCTGCTCGACGAGGAGAGCCTGCGCGAGCCGGTCGCCCTGCTGCGCGCGGCGCGGCTGCTGGCCGCGGAGACGGCCGACTGGGTGATCGCGGACGTCGCCAGGGACGGCGAGCAGGTCAGGTCGGTCGTCATCGGGCCGAGCGACCAGCCGGTCGGGCGGCTGCAGCGGACGGTCGAGGAGGCCCCGCCCGCCGCGGCGCCGGTCGTCGGGCAGGTGCTGACCACGCACAGCGGCGTCGTCCACGAGATGCTGAGCGACGACTCGCTGCTCGGCGGCGACGTGCTGCAGGCGATGCGCGCCGGCTCCCTGCTCAGCGTGCCGATCCGGACCGAGGAGGAGGTGCGCGGTGTGCTCACGCTGGTGCGCCTGCGCGAGCGGCCTCCGTTCGGCCTGGCCGACCTCGGCCTGATGGAGGAGGTGGGCCTGCACCTCGGCCTGGCGATGCAGGCGCAGCGGGGCTTCCAGCGCCGCTCACAGGCCGCGGACACGTTGCAGACCGGGGTGCTCCCCCGGACACTGCCCGACATCCCCGGCTTCGAGATCGCGGCGGTCTACCACCCCGGCTCCGGCATGCGGGCGATCGGCGGGGAGTTCTACGACGTGTTCCCGGTCAAGAACGGCTGGGGCTTCGTCGTCGGCAGCGCGGCCGGGCGCGGCGAGGAGGCGGCGTCGGTGACCGCGATGGTCCGCAACGGGCTGCGCGTGCTGAGCGTGTGGGAGGACGACCCCGGAGAGGCGCTGCGCAAGGTCAGCGACGCGCTCGTCGCGCAGAACACGGGCCTGTTCGTGATGGCCGCGGCGGGCTTCGTGCGCGGCCGGAAGGTACGGCTGGCCTCCGCGGGCCACCACCCGGCGGCGCTGGTCCAGCCGGGCGGCGGCGTCCGCTTCTCCGAGGGCGGCGGCGTGCCGCTGGGCTTCGAGGAGGGATCGGTGCCCGCGACCGAGGACCTCACGCTGTCGGCCGGGGAGACGCTGGTGCTCTACAGCGACGGCCTCGTGGGCTCGCAGAGCCCCGCCGGGGACAACTACGGCGAGGATCGGCTCACCGAGGTCCTCGCCCGCTGCGCCGGCCAGCCGCCGAGCACGGTCGTCAAGGCGATCGAGGAGGACCACCGGGGCTTCTGCGGCACGCACGCCGTCGACGAGATCACCGTCCTCACGCTGCGCCGATCCCGCTGAGCCGGCCATCCCCGGGGCGCGGGAGATCTCATGATTTTTCCCGATTAGGTGTTTAGCGCGAATCGGAGTAAGGTAAACATCATCTACATCGATCGTGCCTAGGACGCAGGCACACCTTTTCAAGCGCCTTCCTGTCTTGAGGTGTGCCATGGATATCGCGATCGTCTCCGCGCACGAACTTACTCCCGACACGCCCGCCATCGCGCGTGAGCTGGCCAGGGGCCACCGGGTGACCGTCTACACGCGGTCGAGGACGAAGGTCGACGGCGTCGAGCACGTGCCCGCCGGACCCGACGTGGAGCTGTCCGAAAGCGACCTCCTCCCCTACATCCCCGACTTCAGCGCCGGCCTGGCCCAGCGGTGGCGGGAGCACCGGCCGGACATCATCCACGCGTACTCGTGGTCGAGCGGTCTGGCCGCGATCGCGGGCTCGGAGGGCCTGGACGTGCCGGTCACCCAGACCTTCCACAGCCACTACGACGACAGCCGGACCCCCGCGCCGGTGCGCCGGCTGGAGTGCGCGATCGGCCGCCGGGCCAGGGCGGTCATCGCCGCCTGCGCCGACGAGGAGTCCGAGCTGATCCGGATGGGCGTGCCCCGCCGCAACATCTCGGTCGTCCCCCACGGCATCGACGTCGAGCGCTTCCGCCGCCAGGGCCCGGCCTTCCCCCGGGGCGAGCGGCCCCGCCTGCTGCACGTGGGTCACGTGGGAGCGGAGTACGCGGTGCACGCGCTGCGGGCCGTGCCGGAGGCCGACCTGGTGATCGCCGGAGGCGACGACCAGAGCATCGAGCGACTGCGGGCCCTCGCGGGCGAGCACGGCCTGGCGGACCGCGTGCAGATGCTCGGCATGATCCCGCACACGGCGATGCCCAAGCTCATGCGCAGCGTCGACCTGGTGCTGTCGCTGCCGCCGACCGTCCCCACGGGAACGGCGGCGCTGGAGGCCATGGCGTGCGGCATCCCCGTTATCGCCTCGGCGTCCGGAGCCCACCTCGACTCGGTGGTGGACGGCGTGACCGGTTTCCTGACCCGGCCCGACCGCCCGCTGGAGATCGCGCACCGCATCCGCCGCCTGCTCGGCGACGCCACGCTGCGCACGGCCATCGGGTACGCGGCGGCCGACCGCGCCCGTTCCCGCTATTCGGTCGAGCGCATCAGCATGGAACTGCTCCGCGTGTACGAGAAGACGTGCGCCTGACCGGCAAGCGGCATTACCAGTTCCATCCCGTTATAAATGTCAATTCCTGTGGTTAACTCGGCTCATGTCACTTCATGGACCTGGTTCAGCTGTGGCGGCGGCGATGCTCATCGTCGCCGCCACGGCATGTTCGAGCGGGGACTCCACGAAGGTGTTCAACGCGGGCGGTGAGTCCGCGGCGCGGCCCCCCGCCTCCTCCCCCGACCTTCCCGGCTCGGCGCCCAACGCGGCCGGAGCGGGCGCCACCCGGACCTCCGGCCCCGGCGCCGCCGGATCCGGCGACGAGGCCTCCACCGGCGACAGTGCCTCCAAGGGCACCTCCAGAACCTCCTCCGGCGCTTCGGCTGAGGCCGACGGCCGGTCCGTGCACGAACTAGGCGACGAGGCCGCGGAGACGGCCGCCGAGAAGATCGCGGACGAGCCGGTCGGCCTCGGCGACCCCGCCCCCTCTTCCGGGCCGGCGCCGCGCCCGTCGCTCGTCCAGCGGGCGACGCCCACGGCCGGGCCGGGGGCCAGGAACGCCGGCAAGACCACCAGCAAGACCCCGGACGAGACCGATTCCCCGATGCGCCCCGCCCAGCCGGCGCACACCGGCCCCCGGCAGGTGGACATCGTCCAGCCGCACGACGCCTCCGACGACCCAGTGATCACCGACCGGACGGGCGGGACCGCCACGGGGAGCCGGAGCGCCGGCGACGGCAGGGCGGCCGGGTGGAGCGGCCCGGTCCTCACCGAGGACTTCGGCGACCAGCTCGACCCGTCCGGCTGGACGGCCACCGGCTCGCGCGGAGCGGGCGGCATCGGCGGCGGGGCGCTGCGCCTGACCGGCGGGACCGGCCTGGCCGGCAGGCTCACCCAGCAGTACGGCCGCTGGGAGGTGCGCCTGCGCGCCACGGAAGGCTCGGGCACCCCGGTGGTGTCGCTGCGGACGGGTGGCGGCAGCGCGGAGATCGGCCTGGCCGCGATCGGCGACCCGGGCCGGCAGGCGGCCGACGCCTTCGTCACCGTGGACGGCGGAGACCGCACCCACGGCGCGCTGCGGGCCGACTTCACGCGCTGGCACACGGTCGCCGTCGACTGGCTGCCCGACCGGGTGAGCGTCTGGCTGGACGGCGCCCGGGTCTGGGACCACACCGGCCGCGTCCCCGCCCAGCGGATGGGCCTGTCGCTCCGCAACGTCTGCGAGGGCTCGGCGGCCTGCGGCGGGACGCTGTTCGTCGACTGGCTGCGCGTCTACCGGGCCGCCCAGCGCTGACCCGCTCTCTTACGGCACCGGCGCCCCCGGCGGGGAGCCCCTGGCCCAGCGCAGGACGCGGGAGACGCGCCGGGACCGGAGGCGCCGCGCGGGACCGGTGGTGCGACGTGCGGACGTGACGTGGAACGGCCGGCGTGACAGCAGGACGCGGCGGTGCGGGCGGGTCAGCCGCCGCCGAGGAGGGCGGCGGCCTTCAGCGACAGGTGGAGCAGCAGGCGGTCCTCCCCGTCGGCGAGGTCGAGCCCGGTGAGGTGGCTCGCCTTGTCGAGCCGGTAGTACAGCGTCTGCCGGTGCACGCCGAGCGCGGCCGCCGTCTCACCGGCGTGGCCCGCGTGGTCGAGGTACGCCTCGACGCTGGCCGCGATCCGGGGCGTGAGGGCGGCCGACTCGGCGGCGAGGCCGGCGAGGTCGCGCGGGGACAGCCGGACCAGCAGACGGTAGACGCCGAGCGTGGCCCAGTCGGCGACCGGGGCGTGCCGCTCGGCGTGCTCGGCCACCCGCAGGGCCAGCAGCGCCTCGCGCCAGCTCTCCCACGCCTCGCGAGGGTCGTCGCGGGGGCCTCCGATCCCGGCGGCGAGGCCGTACAGGCCGTGCAGCAGCCCCGCGACCCGGGCCGCCTGCGCGGCGGGCGCGAGGATCGCGAGGACCGCCCCGCCCATGCCCGGCACGCCCGCCCCCGGCACGCCCGGCCCCCGCACGGCAGACCCGAACACGGCCGCCCCCGGTTCACCCGTTCCCACCCCGCCCGTCTCGGGCCCACCGATCTCCGGCCCGCCTGTCCCGAACGCGCCCACCCCGAGTTCCCCTGTTCCGGGCCCACCTGTTCCGGGCTCGATCACGTCGGGGTCGGCGAGCACGCCGCGCGGCAGCGTCCGCGGCAGGGTGGGCGGCAGGCCCGCGTCCTGCGCCGGAGTCCGGACCGCGACGGCCGTCACCGGCCCCTCGGCCACCACCCCGGCGGCGGCGCGGGCCGCGGGGTCGGCGGAGAAGAACTGGCGCAGCGGGGCGTACCGGCCCCGGGCCTGCGCCGCCAGCAGCGCGGCCACCCGGCCGACCAGGGGCCCGACGGCGGCCAGCCGCTCGTCGGTGAGCTCTCCCGACTCCAGCGCCCACAGGTATCCGTACGTCACCCCGTCGTGCCGCAGCGGCACGCACACCCGGCCGAGCACGCCGGGCAGCCCGGGGATCCGCACCGGCCCGGTCGCCGTCGCGATGCCGTACGCCTCGAAGTGGGCGCGCACCTCGTCGGAGGCGCGCCTGCGCAGTATCGACTCCTGCCGGACGCTGTCGATGTCCCCGCTCTGCGCGCCGTACGCCAGGAGGTTGAACGATCGGTCCTCAAGCGTCACCGACGCGCCGAGCAGCCGGGAGATCTCATCGACGATGTCTTGCATGCTGACATTGTTGTGCATTTGTCCAAGAATGCTGTGGCGGATGTCCGTGGAACTTTGGTGACGTGCGGATTTAGCCTGTGGCCATGCTCGGTTCCCTGCTTCTCGCGGGCTCACGCAGCCCGCTCGCCCGCCGGGCCGTGTCGGGCCTCCCGCTCACGCGCAAGGTCGTCGACCGCTTCGTGGCCGGGGAGTCCGCCACGGACGCCGTCGAGGCGGCGCGCCGCCTGACCGGTTCGGGGCTCTCCGTCACCATCGACCATCTGGGCGAGGAGGTCCGCGACTCCGGGGCCGCCGTCGCCGCCGCCAAGGCGTACGTCTCGCTGCTGGAGGCGCTGCGGCCGCTCGGCCTCGGCGACCGGGCCGAGGCGTCGGTCAAGCTGTCGGCCGTCGGGCAGGCCCTCGATCCCGGCCTGGCCCTGGAGAACGCGCGGCAGATCTGCGCCGCGGCGCGGGAGTGCGGCTCCACCGTCACCCTGGACATGGAGGACCACACCACCGTCGACGCGACGCTCGGCGCGCTGCGCACGCTGCGGGAGGACTTCCCGGAGACGGGCGTCGCGATCCAGGCGTACCTGTTCCGCAGCGAGGCCGACTGCCGCGACCTCGCCGGGTCGCGGGTGCGCCTGGTGAAGGGTGCCTACGCCGAACCCGCCTCCGTGGCCCACCAGCGCAGGACCGACGTGGACCGCGCGTACGTGCGGTGCCTGCGGGTGCTGATGGCGGGCAGCGGTTATCCCATGGTGGCCACGCACGACGACCGGCTGATGGCGATCGCCGAGTCGCTCGCGGTGAGCGCCGGGCGCGGCCCGGATGACTACGAGTTCCAGATGCTCTACGGCATCCGGGCCGACAGGCAGGCGGCGCTGGCCGCGGCCGGGTCGCGGGTGCGCGTCTACGTCCCCTATGGCGACGACTGGTACGGCTACTTCATGCGCCGCCTCGCCGAGCGCCCGGCCAACGTCGCCTTCTTCCTTCGCGCTCTGAGGGGTGGATGATGGATTCGATCACCGAGGTCCCGGTGCCGGCGAACGAGCCGGTGCACGGGTACGGGCCCGGCAGCGCCGAGCGCACTGCCCTGGAGACCCGGATCAAGGAGCTGGCCGGGGCGTCCCTCGACCTCACGATGACGATCGGCGGCGAGCGGCGCATGGCCGGCGGCGCCCCGATCGACGTCGTGCAGCCGCACAACCACGCGGCCGTGCTCGGTCGTACGGCCGACGCGACCGCGGCCGACGTCCGGGCGGCGGTGGACGCGGCGCTGGAGGCGGCGCCGCGCTGGCGGGCCCTGCCGTTCGAGGAGCGCGCGGCGGTCTTCCTGCGGGCCGCCGAGCTGCTGAGCGGCCCGTGGCGGGCCACGCTGAACGCGGCGACCATCCTCGGCCAGTCGAAGTCGGCGCAGCAGGCCGAGATCGACGCCGCCTGCGAGCTGATCGACTTCTTCCGGTTCAACGTCTCCTACGCCCGCCGGCTGCTCGCCGAGCAGCCGCAGTCGTCGCCGGGGGTGTGGAACCGGATGGAGTACCGCCCGCTGGAGGGCTTCGTTCTGGCGATCACGCCGTTCAACTTCACCTCCATCGCGGCCAACCTGCCGGCGGCGGCGGCGCTGATGGGCAACGTGGTGGTGTGGAAGCCGTCGCCGACGCAGCAGTTCTCGGCGCACTTCACCATGCGGCTGCTGGAGGCGGCCGGGCTGCCGCCCGGTGTGATCAACATGGTCACGGGCAACGGCGCGGCCGTGTCCGAGGTCGCGCTGCCGCATCCGGAGCTGGCCGGGATCCACTTCACCGGGTCGACGGCCACCTTCCAGCACCTGTGGCGCACGGTCGGGGAGAACATCGCGGGCTACCGCGGCTACCCGCGGCTCGTCGGCGAGACGGGCGGCAAGGACTTCGTCCTCGCCCACCCCTCCGCGGAGCCCGGGGCGCTGGCGACCGCGCTGCTGCGGGGGGCGTTCGAGTACCAGGGCCAGAAGTGCTCGGCGGCGTCCCGGGCGTACGTGCCGCGCTCGCTGTGGGCGCGCATGCGCGACGACTTCGTCTCGGCCGCCGAGTCGCTCACTGTCGGCGACGTGTCGGGCGACCTGTCCACGTTCATGGGCGCGGTGATCGACGCGCGGGCGTTCGCCAAGCACCGCGAGGCGATCGACCGGGCCCGCTCGACCGACTCGATCGAGCTCCTGACCGGCTCCTACGACGACTCGGCCGGCTACTTCGTGCGGCCGGCGGTGCTGGAGTGCGCCGACCCGGCCGACGAGGTCTTCGTGAAGGAGTACTTCGGCCCGATCCTCGCCGTCCACGTCTACGACGACGCCGCCTACGACGCCGTGCTCGACCAGATGGAGAGCGTCAGCCCGTACGCGCTGACGGGGTCGGTCATCGCCCAGGACCGGTACGCCGTGGAGGCGGCCACGGAGCGGCTGCGCTTCGCGGCGGGCAACTTCTACGTCAACGACAAGCCCACAGGGGCGGTCGTCGGGCAGCAGCCCTTCGGCGGGGCCAGGGCCTCGGGCACCAACGACAAGGCGGGCTCGATCTTCAACCTGATCCGGTGGGTCAACGTCCGCACGGTCAAGGAGACCTTCGTGCCGCCGGTGGTCGGCGGGCCGTACCGGGGTGACGTGCCGCAGGGCGGCTGGCAGCAGCCCGACCTGGGCACCCTCGGCTACTGACCGCGCCGCCCTCCCCCGCCACCGCTACAAAGCCGGCGGGGGATACGGGCCCCGGAGTGTGTGCTTGGCCCGCTACAACGTCCTCCTCACTCCACCGGCCCGTCGGGCTCTCGCCGCGGGTCTTCCGGACGAAGTGGCGGCCGCGGCGTGGGAACTCATCACCGGTGCGATAGCCCGAGAGCCGTGGCGAGTGGGCAAGCCCTTGCAGGAGCCGTACGAGGGCCTGCTCGTCGCCCGGCGCGGAACCTACCGCGTGGTCTACCGCATCGACGAGGACAAGCGCACGGTGACCGTCCAGGCGATCAGGAACCGCCGGGACGCCTACCGCTTCTGACGGCCGCTGCCGGAGAGTGGGCGTTTCGGGAGGTAGGAGGCGCGTTTTCGGGTACCGAGGGCGAAAGACGCTCCGCGAGCGAGCCGAGGTCGACATGCGTAGGTTCCTGGCAGCTCTTCTCATCGGGGCCGCGGCCCTGACCGCCGCCTGCTCCGACATCAAGCAGGACTGGTACACCCAGACGATCCCGCAGAACGAGGGGGCGAACGCGAACCTGCCCGGTGTGCTGCTCCGCAACGCGTTCGTCATCGGCCCGCAGACACCGGCCTCGCCCGGCGCCGACATGCCGATGTACCTGACGCTGCTGAACGAGAGCGGGCGCTCCGACCGGCTCGTGTCGGTGGACACCGGCGGCGTCTTCCAAGAGGCCCGCCTGCCGGCCGGCGGCCTGGAGGTGCCCGGCGGGAAGTACGTCGGCGGCACGGCGCTCCCCCAGGTGCTGCTCGCCGGCCTCACCCGCCCGCTGACCGCCGGCGCCGCGATCCCCATGACGTTCCGCTTCCAGAACGCGGGCGAGACGCGGGTGAACGTGCCGATCCTCCCGCCGGGCGAGTGGAGGGCGACCTACTCCCCCTGGCCCGGAGTGCCGGAGCCGTCGCCCGCACCCTCGCCCACTCGCTCGCCGACCCCGCTGCCCACGGGCGCGCCGCCCACGCAGGGCTGACCGGTCAGCGGATCGCCGGATTCGCGACGATGATCTCCTCGGCGACGGCGCGCAGGCGGGGAAGGTAGGCCGTCACCTCGCGGGCCCGGTGCCGCAGCGCGTCCGGCGACCCGGCGCCCAGGTCGGCCGCGAGGTCCGCGAACCCCGCCGCGTGCCCCGTCTCCCCCGGCGCGTCCACCGCGAGGATCTTCAGGCACCGGGCGTACGTCGCGGCGATCCAGAAGACGGCCTCGCGGTGCAGCCCCCGCAGGAGGAGGTCGCGGCTGCCGTCGACGGCCACCGGCCGGGCCGCCCCGGTGATGTCGGAGGAGAAGGGGAACGGCGTGCGGGCCACGGCCGCCGCCGCGTCGAACGCGCTCGTCATCTGGGCGAGGTGGCCGCCGATCCGCTCGCGGGTCAGGTGCGCGCAGCCGAGCAGGCCCAGCAGTTCCTCGTAGACGTCCATCCGGCCGTACGCCCGGAGCAGGTCGCGGACGGCGGGGTAGCGCAGCCGTACGGTGGGGTTGCGCAGACCGGCGGTGAGAAGCACGTGCGTCGTGATCCCCGCGGGGAACAGCCAGGCCGTGACCTGGTCGTGGAACGGCCGGTCCGGGTCGAGCGACGCGAGGCCGCCGGTGATCCTGCGCTCGGCGTCCTCGCACCGCAGGCGGACCCACCGCCGTCCGGCGAAGCCGACCGACACGGCGGCCCGGAGGCGGGCCAGCCGTCCGGTCGGGTCGGCGATCAGGGTCGCGGGGTCGTCGGCGCGGAAGGCGCCCGCCAGGTGGCAGGAGGCCAGCACGTCCGGCGCCGAGGCGATCTGGTTCCAGGACAGGTACGTGACCTCCACGAGCACCCCCTCGAACGCGATCTTTCCGAGCTTGGGGGGCGCGACGGGATCGGTGACGACCACCGTCACATCGACGTCCGACGTGGACGGCAGCACCGCGCCGGGATCCGCCCAGGCGGCCGACCCGGTCAGGAAGGCCCCGGCGAAGTTCGCGGCGGAGGCGGCCTCGGCGGCGACCCATCGGGCCGCGGCGGCCCGCGCCTCCCGGACCCGTGTCCCTCGCATGATCCACAGTGAACCACAGGGACGGACGGACGGGGTCAGCTGGGGATCTTGAGCACCATGACGGCGATGTCGTCGCGGGGCAGCCCGGACTGGAAGGCGACGGCCTCGTTCACGATCGCCTCGGCGATTCCCGCCGCCCCCATCGCGCGGGAGGCGCCGAGCAGGCACCGCAGCCGTTCCTCGCCGTACATCTCCTTGTCCCTGCGTCCCTCGACGACGCCGTCGGTGTAGAAGAGGACCGCGTCGCCGGGGGCGAGGTCGACGTCCACGTCGCTCAGCCTGACCCTGGGCAGCAGGCCGAGGACGTTGCCGGGCCGCCCGATCTCGCCGACCGCGTCCCCGCTCGCCCACAGCGGGTACGGGTGACCGGCCAGGGAGAGGGTCAGCCGGAAGCGGTGGCCGACGGGCGCGAGCTGGCCGTACACGGCCGTCACGAACCGGCCCGCCCGCTCGCGCAGCAGGGTCCGGTTGAGCGCGGACAGCACCGCCGAGGGGCTGGGCTCCCGGATCGGCGCGGCCCGCAGGGTGTAGCGCGCCAGGCTGGTGACGACGGCGGCGTCCACACCCTTGCCGCACACGTCGCCGAGGGCGAGCGCCCAGCCGCCGGCGGTCTCGTACATGTCGTAGAAATCGCCGCCCACCAGGTCGCCGCGCCCGGCGGGCCGGAACGCCCCGGCGACCTGGAGTCCCGGGATCTCCGGCAGGGCCGGGGGGATGAAGCTGCGCTGCAGCGTGCGGGCCAGCTCCCGCGCCTCCGCCTCCGACCGCTCGGCGCGCTGGCGGGCGCGCAGCAGCTCGCGTTCGTACTCCCGCCGGTCCGTCGCGGCGAAGACGCAGAAGCGGATGACGCCCGGGTCGTCCCGCATGACCGCGTTGAGCAGCACCGGCAGCCGGGTGCCGTCGGCGCGGCGCATGTCGACCGCGATCTCGCGGACGACCGACTGCATCGCGAGCAGCGGGGAGAAGTGGGTCTCGTAGAAGATGCGGTCGCCGACGGCCAGCAGGCCCTGGATCCGCATGCCGCCGGTCAGCTCACCGGGGTCGTACCCGGTGAGCTCCAGCAGCGTCCGGTTGACCCGGATGATCGTCCCGTCGGGGAGGGTGGACAGGTATCCGCACGGCGCGTGCTCGTAGAGCTCCTCGAAGTCGTCCTCGACGCCGCTCACCTAGACGAAGGCCTTGATCGCCGCGATGGTCTCGCCTGGCGCGCTCAGGTTGGGGCAGTGCCCGGTCGCCCGCATGAGCACCAGCTCGCTGCCGGGGATCGACTCGTGGACGAACCTGCCCACCTCCACCGGGGCGATCACGTCCTGGGCGCACTGCAGGATCAGGCAGCGCACCGGCACCCGGGACAGGTCGGCGCGGTTGTCGGACATGAACGTCACCGTCGCGAACCGCCTGGCGATCTCCGGATCGGTCCGGCAGAAGCTGTTGGTCAGCTCGGCCCCCAGCTCGGGACGGTCGGGGTTGCCCATGATCACCGGAGCCATGGCGCCGGACCAGCCGAGGTAGTTGCTGTCGAGGGACTCCAGCAGTTCCTCGATGTCGGCCGCGCTGAAGCCGCCGACGTAGCCCTCGTCGTCGATGTAGCGGGGCGAGGGCCCGACCATCACCAGCGCCCCGAAGCGCGCCGGCTCCCTGATGGCCGCCAGCGCGCCGATCATCGCGCTCACCGAGTGGCCGACGAAGACCGCGTCGGTCAGGCCGAGCTCGGCACAGACGTCCAGGACGTCCTGCGCGTACCCCTGGAGGGAGGAGTAACGCTCGGGCGAGTAGGCCGACAGGTCGGAGTCGCCCGAGCCCACGTAGTCGAACAGGACGACCCGGTAGTCGTCCTCGAATGCGGGGGCGACCAGCCGCCACATGTTCTGGTCGCACCCGAATCCGTGGGCGAAGACCATCGGCCGGCCGTCGGGCCGACCGGTCACTCGCACGTTGTTGCGCACCATCACGCTCATGACGCGCAAGCGTACAAACCAATCCCATCACGGGCGATTTGGGGGGCGGCCGTGTACGTGGCGCGGTCAAGGGTAGGCGGCGTGAATCCCCTAGGCAACGGAGGCGTCATGGACACCATCTCCTCCAGGACCACCGCACGCACGCCCGTGCGGACGGCCGCCCTGGTCGTGGGCGTCGTGTTCCTCCTGGTCGGCGTCCTGGGCTTCATCCCCGGGATCACCCGGAACGTGGACCAGCTGCAGTTCGCCGGTCACCACTCGGACGCCATGCTGCTCGGCGTCTTCGAGGTGTCGATCCTGCACAACATCGTGCACCTGCTGTTCGGCGTGGCCGGTGTGACGCTGGCCCGCACCTGGGCGGGCGCCCGCTCCTACCTGATCGGCGGCGGCGCGGTCTACCTGGTGCTGTGGCTGTACGGCCTGCTGGTGGGCCACGACAGCGCGGCCAACTTCGTCCCGGTCAACAACGCCGACAACTGGCTGCACCTGTTCCTCGGCCTCGGGATGGCCGCCCTCGGCTTCCTGCTGACCCGCCGCGCGGTCCACGACCGCATCTGAGCATCGCTCCGCGGCCGGCCCCCGGCCGCACCCGACACACCGGAAGAGAGGAGAAGGCATGACGACCGCTCGCGACATCATGACTCCCTGGGCGGAGTTCGTGCGCGCCGACGAGACCGTCTACGACGCCGCCGAGAAGATGGCCCGCCTCGACGTGGGCTCGCTGCCGATCTGCGGCACCGACGACCGGCTCAAGGGCGTGCTGACCGACCGCGACATCGTCGTGAAGGTGCTGGCCCGGGGCAAGGACCCCAAGTCGTGCCAGGCCGGTGATCTCGCCCAGGGCGAGGCCGTCACGATCGGCGCCGACGACGACGCGGCGGAGATCCTCGACACGATGGCCTCGCACAAGGTCCGCCGCCTGCCCGTCATCGACGGCAACAAGCTGGTGGGCATCATCGCGCTGGCCGACGTGGCCCGCGCCCTGCCCGACGTGCCCGTCGGCGACCTCGTCGACGCGATCAGCACCGACTGACGCAGGCCGCCGTACGGCGGACGATCGCGAGCCCCGGCTCTGTGAGCCGGGGCTCCGCGTTTTCGGCCGCCCGAGCCGCCCGCGACGGAACCGCGCGCCGGGGGAGAGATCGGTGGCTCAACGGGGCACGCCGTACGCCTCGTCGCTCACGAGCCTGGCCGCGCCGATGACCGCGGCGTGCTCGCCCACGTCGCTCAGCACGATGGGCAGGTTCTTCGTCGCCAGGGGCAGCGAGCGCCGGTAGATGACGCTCCGGATCTCGGCGAGCAGGACGTGGCCCAGCACGGCGAGCCCGCCGCCCAGCACGATGAGGCTCGGGTTGAAGAACGACACCAGGCCCGACAGCACCTCGCCCACGCGCCGTCCGCCGGTGCGCACCAGCTGGAGGGACGTCGCGTCGCCGGCCGCGACCGCCTCGGCCACCGCGGCGGCGTTCAGCGTCCCGTCACGTTCGAGAAGCTCCCCGAGCATGGGCGAACGCCCCGACCTGACCGCTTCGAGAGCGTCACGGGCCAGCGCCTCGCCGCCGAAGGTCGCCTCCAGGCATCCGCTGTTGCCGCACGCGCAGACCGCGTCGGAGTCGGCGACCTGGATATGCCCGATGTCTCCCGCGCAGCCGTCCATGCCGCGATAGAGCTCGCCTTTCGCCACGATTCCGCACCCGACGCCGGCGCCGATTTTGACGAACAGGAAGTTCTCGACCGTGCGCGCCGCGCCCGCGTGTTGTTCGCCGAGTGCCATGACATTGACATCGTTGTCCAGCACGACCGGGCATTCGAACCACCGGCCGAGAAGATCGCGAACGGGGTATCCGTCCCATCCCGGCATGACCGGCGTCGCCACGGTGATTCCGCGGCGGAAGTCGACCGGGCAGGGGACGCCGACTCCGACTCCGAGCGGCCGGTCCACTCCCGCCTTGGCGAGCAGCCCGCGAGCGCGCTCCGCCGCGAGTTCGAGCACCGGTTCGGGACCTTGGCGCACGTCGCACTCGGTGCGCTCGAACGCGACGATCCGCAGCCTGCCGTCGGTGATCGCGACGGACACCGCGCCGGTGTCCACGGCGATCGCGACGAATCTGATGTCGCCCGCGATATCGATGACGGTCGAACGCCGCCCTCCGCGGGATGCGGCCGGGCCGATTTCGGCAATAAGGCCCATGGCCGTCAGCCGGCCGAGTTCCGCCCCCATCGTCGTACGTGACACTTCGAAGTGGTCCACCAGCTCAATGCGGGATCGAGGACCGGCATCACGTAATCGCGTGAGTATTCTGGCCTGCAGTTTCGTTTCGGGGCGGCCTGGGACCGATGTATCCACCCGATAAGTTTCTCACCAGGCGCGCGTGGCTTGTCACTCGGCGGGAACGGGAATTCGCGCGTCAATGCGGGGCGCGGGACCCATTCCGGCCTGATCGTCAGCCCGCCTCGCCGTGCTCGGCGACCTGGCCGAAGGTCCTGTCGCGGGCCAGGTCCGACAGTCGCACCGTGTCCACTCCGTCGCAGACCAGTTCGGTCGAGGCGATCGCGGCCCGCACCGCGGGCGTGTCCGGCCCCGGCAGGGCCACGGTCGCGGTCTGCAGGTACGTCCACTCACGCAGCGCCTTGAGCGACGCCTCGGGCAGCCGGGCCGAGTATTCGATCACCAGGGCGTCGTCCTTGACGAGCAGGTGATCGAGGCTCGTCCTGGTGGGGATGTCCTCGTCGGACGGTTCGTAGAAGGACTTGGCCGGATGGGTCCAGGAGGTCACCTCGCCGGGGGCCGTCCGCGGCCGCAGGTCGCACGTCACCGGAGACCCCGCCGTGCCGGCCGCGGGCCCGCTCGCGGCACCTGCCGCGGACGCGTCGGCGGAGGGGGCGGCGGAGGTGGCGCCTCCGCACCCGGCACAGAACGCGAGCGACGTCACGGCGAGTGCGACCCGGGTGAGGGCCTGGCGCATGGATCACTCCTGGTTCTCGTCGGAAAGGCGCCGGTGGCCCGGGCGCGTCGCGCGCCCGGG
>QFZU02000168.1 GCA_003260025.2 Microbispora triticiradicis
GTGACGCCGGCGAGGTGGCGGGGCCCGCCGGGCCGCCCGGCGCCTCCCGCCCGCTCTGGCCGTCCGTCTCGTCCTGCCCGGGCGCGGCCGGCGGGCGCTCCTTCGGTGTGGCGGCGCCGGTGTCGCGTACGGCGACCGTCTGCGCGGGCGTCGCCTCGGGCCTCTGGGCGAAGCCCAGGGCGATCGTGACCGCCTGCAGCGCCGCCAGGGTCAGCGCGCCCGCGGCGCGAAGCGCACCGCGGTGGCCGCGGCCGAAGAGCAGCCAGACGCAGACCGGGGTGAGGACGAGCCAGCACAGGCCGAGCGAGAACGCGAACATCGGGCCGCCAATCCACGAAGGGTCGTCACTCCAGGTAATACACCCGTGACGCTTCGTGGTGAAGGAATTGACGTCCGGCGCGGCGTGGATCAGGACTGGAGGACGGGCTCCCCGGTGAGCTCCACGCCGGCCTCGGCCAGCCGGGAGAGCGCCGCCTCGGTCGTCTCCCTGGCTACGCCGGCGGTCAGGTCCAGCAGGACCCGTACGGCGAAGCCGCCGGCCGCCGCGTCGAGGGCGGTGGCCCGGACGCAGTGGTCGGTGGCGATGCCGACCACGTCGACGGCCTCCACTCCCCGCTCACGCAGCCACGCGGCGAGCCCCACGCCGTCGGCGGTGGCGCCCTCGAACCCGCTGTAGGCCGCCTGCCGCGCCCCCTTGCTGAAGATCTCCTCGACCTTCGCCGTGTCGAAGGCCGGGTGGAAGTCGGCGCCGGAGGTGCCGACCACGCAGTGCGGCGGCCAGGTGTCGACGTAGTCGGGCTCGGCGGCGAAGTGCGGTCCGGGATCGACGTGGTAGTCACGGGTGGCCACCACGTGGTCGTACCCGTGTTCGTCGACGTGGCGGCCGATCGCGGCGGCCACCCCGGCGCCCCCGCCGACCGGCAGGCTGCCGCCCTCGCAGAAGTCGTTCTGCACGTCCACGATGATGAGCGCGGTCTTCATGGGGTCACCTCACAGTGGCGATCACGGAGGACCGGCGTCGTCCTCATGCGCCGGTCCTCCGCGATCACTTGAAGATAGTAGGGACTGCGGGGTCTCCAGGGGAGAGGCTGCGGGCTTCGAGTGGCAACTCCGCCGAAGTCGCCCGGTGGCGCTCGCGGGCGGTCAGCAGGCTCTCCCGGCCCACGACCTTGCCGTCCCGGACGAGTTCGGCCAGCAGCGGACGGTCCTCGGACTCCACCGGCTCGCGGGTGATCACCTCGGCGGTGGCGATGCCGTCGCCGGTCCTGCGGTAGGCCCACTTGCGGCCGCCGACGCTCGGCTTGCCGACGGACGCCTTCGCGACCGGCTGGAGGACGCCCGACGCGTCCTCCCTGGCGACCAGTTTGTAGACCAGGCTGGCCGTCGGGTGGCCCGACCCGGTGGACAGGGCGGTGCCGACGCCGTACGCGTCGACCGGCGCCGCCGCCAGCGCGGCGATCGCGAACTCGTCCAGGTCGCTGGTGACGACGATCCGCGTCCGGTCCGCGCCCAGGTCGTCGAGCAGGCGGCGCACCTCGACGGCCACCACGGCGAGGTCGCCGGAGTCGATGCGGACCGCGCCGAGGTCCGGCCCGGCCAGCTCCACCGCCGTCCGTACGGCCCTCGCCACGTCGTAGGTGTCCACGAGCAGGGTGGTGCCGAGCCCGAGGGACTCGATCTGGATCCGGAAGGCCTCCGCCTCCGAGTCGTGCAGCAGGGTGAACGCGTGGGCGGCGGTGCCCGCGGTCGGCACGCCGTACAGGTGACCGGCCATGAGGTTGGAGGTGGAGGCGAAGCCGCACAGGTAGGCGGCCCTGGCGGCGGCGACCGCGGCGTACTCGTGGGTGCGGCGCGAGCCCATCTCGATCAGCGGCCGGTCGCCGGCCGCCTGCGCCATGCGGGAGGCGGCGGCGGCGATCGCGCAGTCGTGGTTGAGGATCGACAGGATCAGCGTCTCCAGCAGCACGGCCTCGGCGAAGGTCCCCTCCACCACCATGATCGGGGAGCCGGGGAAGAACGCCTCGCCCTCGCGGTAGCCGTACACGTTGCCGGAGAAGCGGTAGCCGGCGAGGAAGTCGCCCGTCGGCCCGTCCACGATCCCGGCGGAGCACAGGAACTCGATGTCCTGCTCGTCGAAGCGGAAGTCCTCCAGCGCGTCGAGGAACCGCCCGGTGCCGGCCACCACGCCGTAGCGCCGTCCTCCGGGCAGCCGCCGGGCGAACACCTCGAAGACCGCCCGCCGGTGCGCCGCACCGCCCGCCAGCGCGGCCTGGAGCATCGTCAGTTCGTACTGGTCGGTCAGCAGGGCCGTGCCCGTGGTCATGCGCACGTGTCGAAGACTACGACGGTCGTGGTGCAGGATGGTTACGTGGGTAGCACAGCTCCAGCCGAGGTAGAGCGTCCGTCGTCGGACGTGCGCCCCGATCTGCCGTGGCTCACGATCGTGTGGAACGACCCGGTCAATCTCATGTCGTACGTCACGTACGTCTTCCAGACCGTGTTCGGTTATCCCCGGCAGAAGGCCGAGAAGCTGATGATGGACGTCCATCACAAGGGCAGGGCCGTGGTCTCCAGCGGCACCCGGGAGGAGATGGAGCGGGACGTGCAGATACTCCACTCCTACGGCCTGTGGGCGACCCTGCAGCAGGACAGATGATGAGCACGGGATTCAAGGCGGCACGCGACGGCGTCTCGATCCACCTCGACGCGGGCGAGGTGTCGATCCTGCGCTCGCTGGTGTCACAGGTGCTGGGCCTGGTGGAGCCGGGCACCACGGGGGACGACCCGCTGGAGCGCGCGCTCGGCATCGGCTCGGCCACCCCGCCGGACGACCCCGTGCTCGCGCGGCTGTTCCCCTCGGCGTACGCCGAGGACGACGAGGCGGCGGGGGAGTTCCGGCGCTACACGGAGGCGACGCTGCGCGACGGCAAGCGGGCCGACGCGACCACCCTGCTGGAGACGGCGGCGCCGGGGCGGCTGACGCTGACCGCGGAGCAGGGGCAGGCGTGGCTGCGGGCGCTCAACGACGTCCGCCTCGCGCTCGGCGTGCGCCTGGAGGTGACCGAGGAGGTCCACGAGGAGATCGCCTCGATGTCCGAGGACGACCCGCGTTATCCCGCGTTCGTGACCTACGACTGGCTCACCTACCTGCAGGACAGCCTCGTCCGGGCCCTTTGGTAGGTTTTCCGGCATGCTGACGATCTCACGCGAGCTGGTCGACAGGATCGTGGCCCACGCGCGGGCCGATCACCCGGACGAGGCGTGCGGCATCGTGGCCGGGCCCGCCGGATCGGACCGTCCCGAGCGCTTCGTTCCCATGGAGAACGCCGAGCGGTCCCCGACGTTCTACCGCTTCGACTCCATGGAGCAGTTCCGGGTGTGGCGGGAGATGGACGACAGGGACGAGGTGCCCGTCGTGATCTACCACTCCCACACCGCCACCGAGGCGTACCCCTCCCGTACGGACATCGGTTACGCCTCCGAGCCCGACGCCCACTACGTGCTGGTCTCGACCGCCTCCGAGGAGGAGACGCCGTTCCGGTCGTTCCGGATCAATGACGGGGTTGTGACGGAGGAGGACGTCAAGATCGTCGAGGCGTACGGTTAAACTTGAACCATGCCTTACGATGACGCTCGTCCTGTGTCGTCACCGGCTGTCCTGATGCGCCGGGTACGCCCGGAATCTCCTGTTCAGGCGTTCCTCTTCGCGCACACGCCGTCCGTCGTCGTCTACGACTGTCGCTGAGCCCCGGCCGGCTGCCGCCGCCCGGCTGGAATCGCCGCCCGTCCCGCCATGTTCCATCCAGATGAACGGACGCGCCCGGCGGACGTGAGTAAACGGACGCCCACCACAACGACGACCACAGATCAAGGAGATTGAGCCGAGATGGCCATCGAGGTCCGCATTCCTACCATCCTCCGCAGCTACACCGATGGCGCCAAGGCGGTCAACGCCAAGGGATCGACCCTCGAAGAGCTGATCGGCGACCTGGAGTCGCGCCACCCCGGCCTGAAGAGCCGGCTGGTGGACGAGTCGGGGCTGCGCCGTTTCGTCAACGTCTACCTCAACGACGAGGACGTGCGCTTCCTCGGCGGGCTCGGCACCCCGGTCGCCGACGGCGACACCGTGACCGTGCTCCCGGCCGTCGCGGGCGGAGCGCGCTAGATGCGCTTCGACTCGCTGATCGACTCGGTCGGGCACACCCCGCTGGTGGGGCTGCCCCGGCTCTCGCCCTCCGCCGACGTGCGGATCTGGGCGAAGCTGGAGGACCGCAACCCGACCGGGTCGGTCAAGGACAGGCCGGCGCTGTGGATGATCGAGCAGGCCGAGAAGGACGGGCTGCTCACGCCGGGCTGCACGATCCTGGAGCCGACCTCCGGCAACACCGGCATCTCGCTGGCGATGTCGGCCCGGCTCAAGGGCTACCGGCTGATCTGCGTCATGCCCGAGAACACCTCGGAGGAGCGCCGCCAGCTGCTGCGCATGTGGGGCGCGGAGATCATCTCCTCGCCGGCGGCAGGCGGCTCCAACGAGGCCGTACGGGTGGCCAAGGGCCTGGCGGCCGAGCATCCCGACTGGGTGATGCTCTACCAGTACGGCAACCCGGCGAACTGGCGCTCCCACTACGAGTCCACCGGGCCGGAGATCCTCGCGGACCTGCCGGGCGTGACCCACTTCGTCGCCGGGCTCGGCACGACCGGCACGCTCATGGGCGTCGGGCGCTACCTGCGCGAGCACGTGCCGGACGTGAAGATCGTGGCCGCCGAGCCGCGGTACGGCGAGCTGGTCTACGGCCTGCGCAACGTGGACGAGGGGTTCGTCCCCGAGCTGTACGACGCGTCCGTGCTGACCACCCGCTACTCGGTGACCTCGGCCGACGCGTTGCGGCGCACCCGTGAGCTGCTGGCGTCCGAGGGCATCTTCGCCGGCATCTCGACCGGCTGCGCCCTGCACGCGGCCCTCGGCATGGCCCGCAAGGCCGTGGAGGCGGGGGAGCGGGCCGACATCGTGTTCATCGTGGCCGACGGCGGGTGGAAGTACCTGTCCACCGGCGCCTACGAGGGCACGCTCGACGAGGCCGAGGACCGCCTGGAAGGCCAGCTCTGGGCCTGACTCCGGCCCGCCGCCGCGCCACCCGCCGGACGGCGGCGCGGCCGTGCGGGCCGGGGGCTCAGTCGAACAGGACCCTGAGGGTGAAGCTCGACCCGGCCTCGCCCGAGGTGCCGCTCAGGCCGACCGCCCGCAGCTTCTCCAGGTCCCGCCGCCCGGCGTCTCCGGCGCCGCTCAGGTACAGCTTCTCCAGCCGGTCGAGGTCGGCGTACACCGCGTAGGTGGCGTTCCCGGCGTCCGGGACGGCCAGCCGGAACGTCTCGGATTCGGCGAGCGCGCCGCCGCCGCCGAGCGTGGCGGCGTACTCCGGGGTCGTCGCGAGCACGAACCGCCCGTCGCCGCTCGCGGTGGCGAAGTCCGCCGGCCGCTCGATGCCGTCGAGGTAGGCCTTCACCCTGTCCACCACGTCCTGGGCCTTGGCGGCGTCGGTCGTGAGCACCGCGCCGAAGTGGGGCTGGGAGCCGTCCAGGCCCTGCTCGTCGAGGGCGAGCGTGAGGTTCCTGCCCAGCAGCGTCACCAGGTCGTCCGGCAGGGACAGGCCGTACTGCCGCGCCGCGCCGAGCGTCTCGGCGTACGGCCCGCCGCCCGCGCCGTTCGCCGCCCGCTCGATCGAGGGCCACTGCTCGCGCAGCAGGTCGCCCAGGCCGGAGAACGAGGCCGCCGCGACCGTGGACGCGGGCAGTTCGCCGATCCGCACCGGCTCGGGACGGCCCGGCGCCGTCTTCCCGCCGCGGGTGATCCCGGCCAGCTCCGCGTAGTCGCCGGAGAACCGGAGGGCGCCGGCGAAGCGCATGTCTTTGACGCGGTCGAGCAGCGGCTCCGCGCCGTTCCGCGACGGCCACGCGGCCTCGGCGACCTTCTCCACGTCGGCCCAGAACGACAGCACGCCCGGCTCGCCCAGCGTGCGGAGGTCGTCGGCGAAGCGGGGATCGCCGGACAGCGGCGCCGCCGTGACGTACCGGTCGGCCAGCTCCTGGGTCGGGGCCATGACGGCGTACCCGTCGCGGAACGCGAGGCCGCCCTTCCCGTCGCGCAGGCCGAGGCGCGCGATGCCCTCTCTGGCCGCCGCCTCGTCCCTGACCTGTACGGCGATCGCCCCGACGGGGTCGCCGCCGCCGGTCGCGGGGAGCACTGCGAGGCCGACGCGGTCGCCCAGCCACGGCTCGACGTCCCTGGCGTAGTCGACCTTCGCGAGGCCGGAGCCGTCCTTCCCCAGGGCGGTGACGAGTGCCTCGCGCGGGTCGTCGCCGCCGAAGGCGTCCCGGGTGGTGGAGAACCTGCGGGCGATGCCGAACAACGCGAGCTTCTGGTCGGCGGAGGGATCGAGGTCGAGCCGGACGTAGGCGATCGCGTCCGCGGGCAGCACGTCCTGCGGCTGGGTGCCGCCGCCGCTGAGCTTCGAGGCGGCCCACACGCCGCCCCCGCCGACCACTCCGACGAGCACGGCGGCGACGAGCGCGAGGATCCAGCCGCGTGCTCCCCGCCGACCCCCCGGAGCCGGCGCCGGCGCGTGCGGCGGCGGTTCGGCCACAGTGGTGAAGCCGATCTCCTCCTGCTCGCTCCAGCCGGGCAGCCGCACGGTGTGCGCCTCCCGGCCCGAGGGGCGGGGGAACCGGTAGGAGATGGTGCGGTCGAGGTCGCTCTCGTCACGCGGGCTCCAGAGGCCCGACGCCGGTTCGGTGTGTCGGGGGTGCGGAGTCCGGGGGTCCGGCTGCCGGGGGGAGCGGTCGGCGGGCATTGGCTCACTCACTAGCGTCGTCGGGTCGTACGCCCGGAGGCGTCGTCGCCCGGAGGTTAGGAGCGGCCGCTAGAAGGGCGCTTGCAGCCCGCTTGACCGTGACGCTGAGGTGATCCCCGTCCGCCGCGGCGGAGAGCGTCACGCTACAGTAACCAGCAGAACATCATTCGGTAGAGCGGCGAGGGGCGCATGACCAAGTTCGACGAGGCCACGCGGGCGATCCGGGTCGACGACACCACCTACGACGTGTGTCTCGACGACGGATACTCGATGGGCGGGCCGCTGAACGGCGGTTACCTGATGGCCACCGTGCTGCGTGCGGTGGCGGACGCCTCGGCGCACCCGCACCCGGTGTCCACCAGCGCCCACTTCCTGCGGGTGGCCCGGCCGGGCCCGGCCCAGGTCGTGCTCGACCAGCTCAAGTCGGGCCGTACGGCGGCGATGACCCGGGCGCGGCTCGTGCGGGACGGCGAGGCGTTCGTCGAGATGCTCGTCGCGACCGCCACGCTCGACGGGTCGGCGGACCCGGACTGGTCGGACGGCCCCTCGGTGGCCATGCCCGGCCTGGCGGACTGCGTGCGCCTGCCCGATCCAAAAGCAGCGTCGGCCATGAACTTCAGCGCGCGGATGGAGATGCTGTTCGACCCGCCCACGATCGGCTGGCTGACCGGGGAGCCCACCGGGCGGCCCGAGTCGCGGGCCTACTTCCGGCTGGCCGAGCCGCAGGACCCCGACCCGTTCGTGCTGGCGATGGCGGTGGACGCGCTGCCGCCGGTCGTGTTCTCGGCGGGGGCGCGGGGCTGGGCCCCCACGGTCGAGCTGACCTGGCATCTGCGCGCCCTGCCCGCCCCGGGTTGGCTGACCCTCATCGGCGGCGGGCGGCTGATCAGCGACGGCTGGTTCGACGAGGAGGTCGAGGTGTGGGACTCGGCGGGCCGGCTGGTCGCCCAGTCGCGCCAGCTCGCCCGGCTCGGCCGCGGCTGAGCCCTGCCCTATCGCCGTGCCTCCGGCACGGCGGCTCGCGATGTGAGCTTTCTTACCGCCGGTCGTCGGGACCGGTCCCCTAACCTTGGGAAGCGTGCCGGAGGACAACAGCAGGGCGATCGGGATCTTTGACAGCGGGGTGGGCGGCCTGACCGTCGCCCGGGCGATCATCGACCAGCTGCCCCACGAATCGATCTTGTATGTGGCCGACACGGCCAACCAGCCGTACGGGCCCAAGCGCATCGCCGAGCTCCGCGCGTACGCGCTGGAGGTGATGGACCACCTGGTCGAGCACGGGGTGAAGATGCTGGTCATCGCGTGCAACAGCGCCAGCTCCGCCGTGCTCAGGGACGCCAGGGAGCGATACGACGTGCCCGTCGTCGAGGTGATCCAGCCCGCCGCGCGGCGGGCCGTGCGGGCCACCGGGAACGGCAGGGTCGGTGTGATCGCAACGCGGGCCACCATCGAGTCGATGGCCTACCACGACGCCTTCGCCGCGGCTCCCGACGTCGAACTGGTCGCGGTGGCCACCCCCCTGCTGGTGGAGTTCGTCGAGCGCGGCGAGACGATGAGCGACGACCTCATCGAGGTGGTCCGGGGCTACCTCAAGCCGATCCAGGACGCGGGCTGCGACACGCTGATCCTCGGCTGCACCCACTATCCGCTGCTCACCGGCGCGCTGTCGTACGTCGCCGGGGACGGGGTCACGCTCGTGTCGAGCGCGGAGGAGACCGCCAAGGACGTCTACCGGATCCTGCACGACCGGGGGCTGTCCAACGGCGCGGGCCGGCCGAGGCACCGCTTCCGGGCGACCGGCGACACGGAACTGTTCGAACGGCTCGGCCAGCGGTTCCTCGGCCCGGAGCTGCAGTCGGTGGAGCGGACCGCCCCCGGGCTCGGCGAGGCGACCGGCGTGGGGAGTCCGCGATGAAGCTGACCGTCGTCGGGTGCTCGGGCAGCTTCCCCGGCCCCGACAGCCCGTCCTCCTGCTACCTCCTCGAAGCCGAGGGCTTCCGGATGCTCGTCGACTTCGGCAGCGGGTCACTGGGTGCTCTGCAGCGGCACGCGGGGCTCTACGACGTCGACGCCGTCCTGCTGTCCCACCTGCACGCCGACCACTGCCTCGACCTGTGCGCCTACCACGTCGTACGCACCTACACCCCGGACGGCCCGCTGCCGAAGATCCCGGTGTACGCCCCCGCCGGAGCGTCCAAGCGGCTCAACGCGGCGTACGCCATGCCGGACGAGCCGGTGCTGGAGAACTCCTTCGACTTCCTGCGGCTGTCACCCGGCACGCGGCACGTCGGCCCGTTCGAGGTGACGGCCGCCCCCATGAACCACCCGGTGGAGACGTACGGCTTCCGCGTGTCCAGCAGGGGCCGTTCGGTGGCGTACTCGGCGGACACCGGGGAGTCGGCCGAACTGGTCAAGCTCGCCCACGACGCCGACGTGCTGCTGTGCGAGGCCTCCTTCCTCGACGGGCCGGACCTCACGCCCGGCCTGCACCTCAGCGGCAGGCAGGCCGCCGAGCACGCCGCGCGGGCCGGGGCGGGCACGCTCGTCCTCACCCACCTCGTGCCGTGGTACGACAAGGCCCGGGTCCTGGAGGACGCCTCACGCGGCGGTTTCGACGGGCCGATGGAGTTGGCACGGAGCGGCGCCGTGTATGACCTAGGGTGACCCGTATGGCTCGTTCACACGGTCGTCGATCCGACCAGCTACGCCCCGTGACCATCACCCGGAACTGGCTCGCCCACGCGGAGGGCTCCGTACTGGTGGAGTTCGGGGGCACCAAGGTGCTGTGCGCCGCGACGGTCGAAAGCGGCGTGCCCCGCTGGCGCAAGGGCAGCGGGCTGGGCTGGGTGACGGCCGAGTACGCCATGCTGCCCCGGTCGACCAACACCCGCACCGACCGCGAGTCGGTCCGCGGCAAGATCGGCGGGCGCACCCACGAGATCTCCCGGCTGATCGGCCGCTCCCTGCGCGCCTGCGTCGACTACAAGGCCCTGGGGGAGAACTCCGTACTGCTCGACTGCGACGTGCTGCAGGCCGACGGCGGCACCCGCACCGCCGCCATCACCGGCGCGTACGTCGCGCTGGCCGACGCGATCACCTGGATGCGGCAGCGCCGGATGTGCCCCGGCGACCCCCTGGTGAACTCGGTCGCCGCCGTCTCGGTCGGGATCGTCGGCACCGAGCCCATGCTCGACCTCGACTACAGCGAGGACGTCAAGGCCGAGACCGACATGAACGTGGTGATGACCGGCAGGGGCGACTACGTGGAGGTCCAGGGCACGGCCGAGGGCACGCCCTTCGACCGCACGACGCTCAACGGCCTGCTCGACCTCGCCGCGAGCGGCTGCGCCGACCTCACCCGCCTGCAGACCGAGGCCCTCTCCTAACCTGACGAGCACCGAGGACGAGAGCATGAACAAGGTGGTCCTGGCCACCCGGAACGCCGGGAAGATCGTCGAGCTGCGCCGTATCCTCGCCGACGCCGGGGTGCCGGTCGAACTGCTGGGCCTGGAGGCCTTCCCGCACATCGGCGACGTGGCCGAGACCGGCCTCACCTTCGCCGAGAACGCGCTGCTCAAGGCGCACGCGGTCGCCTCGCAGAGCGGCCTGCCCGCCGTCGCCGACGACTCCGGCCTGTGCGTGGACGCGCTGAACGGCATGCCCGGCATCTTCTCCGCCCGCTGGTCGGGCCGCCACGGCGACGACGACGCCAACCTCGACCTGCTGCTGGCGCAGATCGGCGACGTGCCGGACGGCCGCCGCCAGGCCCACTTCGCCTGCTGCGCGGCGCTCGCGCTGCCGAACGGCGAGGAGCACGTGGTGGAGGGGGCCATGCACGGCTTCCTCATCCGGGAGCGGCGCGGCACGGGCGGCTTCGGCTACGACCCGATCTTCGTGCCGGACGGCGACACCCGGACGACCTCGGAGATGTCGGCAGAGGAGAAGGACGCGATCAGCCACCGGGGCAGGGCCTTCCGCGCGCTGGCCCCGGTGATCGGCGAGGTCGTCTCGTAATCGCGCCGTAAGACCGCCGGGGCGGGGCGGGCGTAGCGTTCGGATCGTGAACGCAGAAGGCATCCGCGAAGGCGCCCGCGAAGGCACCGGCGTGCCCGCCTGGGCCGCCGTCCTGACCGGTCTCGTCGCCGCCGGGGTGGCGCTGGGGGCGGCCCAGCTCGTCGCCGGTCTGGTCGACCCCGCCGCGGCGCCGGTCGTCGCGGTGGGCGGCGCCGTGATCGACGCCACGCCCGCCGGTCTGAAGGAGTGGGCGATCCGCACGTTCGGCTCCGCCGACAAACCGGTGCTGCTGACCGGGATCGTCATGGTGCTCGCGCTCGTCGCCGCCGGCCTGGGGCTGCTCGCCCGCCGCCGGACCGCGTACGGCATGGCGGGGCTGGCCGCTTTCGGGCTCGTCGGCGCCGCCGCGGCGCTGTCCCGGCCGGACGCGGGAGCGGCGCACGTGCTGCCCTCGCTCGCGGGGGCCGCGGCCGGGGCGTACGCCCTCTCGCGGCTGTGGCGCCGGGCCACGCGGAGCGACGAGGACGAATACGTCACCGCCAGCAGGGCCGCCGACCGGGCCTCCTACAGGGCCGTCGAGGTGCAGAGCCGCACGCCGGCCCAGCCGGCCGGTGAGGCCGGCCCGGCCGGCAGCCCGGTCAGCCCGGTCAGCCCGGTCAGCCCGGCCAAGCCGGCCGTGATGCGGGCGGGAACCGTGTCCCCCGGCCCTGTGTCGCCCGGCCCTGTGTCCCCCGCCCCCGCGCCGTCCTCCGCGCCGTTTTCCGCGCGGCCCGCCGAGCCGTACGCCTTCGACCGGCGCAGGCTGCTGAACGGGGTGGCGGCGGGTGTCGTGGTCGCGGGGGCCGGCGGGCTCGGCGGATGGCTGCTGTCCGGGCGCAAGAACGGCGAACTGGCCAGGCGCGGCGTGGCGAAGATCCTCCCGCGTGCGGCTCGACCGGCCGCGCCCATCCCGGCCGGGGCGGACCTGCGCATCTCGGGCCTCACCCCCTTCGTGACCCCGAACGCGGACTTCTACCGGGTGGACACCGCTCTCGTGGTGCCGACGGTGGACCCGGCCCGCTGGACGCTGAAGATCCACGGGCTGGTGGACCGGCCGGTCGAGCTGACCTTCGCCGACCTGCTCAAACGGCCGCTGACGGAGGCCGACGTCACGCTGACGTGCGTGTCCAACGAGGTCGGCGGGTCGTATGCCGGCAACGCGCGCTGGCTCGGCGCGCGCCTGGCCGACGTGCTGCGCGACGCCGGGATCCGGCGCGAGGCCGACATGCTGCTCAGCGTCTCCGAGGACGGCTGGACCTGCGGCACACCGGTCGACGTGGTCATGGACGGCCGGGACGCGCTGCTGGCCGTCGCGATGAACGGCGAGGTGCTCCCCGAGGAGCACGGCTTCCCGGTCCGTCAGGTCGTCCCCGGCCTGTACGGGTACGTCTCGGCGACCAAGTGGGTCACCGAGATCAGGGTCACCCGGTTCGACCGGGACGAGGCGTACTGGACGCCCCGCGGATGGGCCGCGAAGGGCCCCATCAAGACCCAGTCGAGGATCGACCTGCCGCGCGGCGGGGACAAGGTCCGGGCGGGCCGTACGACCGTGGCGGGCGTGGCCTGGGCCCAGCACCGGGGGATCGACGCGGTGGAGGTCCGGGTGGACGGCGCCGGCTGGCAGCAGGCGAAGCTGGCCGACGTCACGGGCCCCGACACCTGGCGGCAGTGGTCGGCCGAGGTGGACCTGACGCCGGGCAGGCACACGGTCTCGGTGCGGGCCACCGACGCCACCGGCTACACCCAGACCGCGGACGAGGCGCCGCCCGCGCCGGACGGTGCGACCGGGTATCACTCCATCACCGTCACGGCCCGCTGAGGCGCTCACAACGGGCCGGGTCTGGAGTTGGGAAAACCCGCCGCGCCTCGTACGGCCCGCCCCTACCATCGGCACCCTGATGGGGCGCGAAGAGGGGGGCCAAACGCGTGAACCAGGAGAAGGCGCGCCGGCATGCGAGGTGGCGGCTGCCGTCGGGTGTGTACAACCCGGTCGTCGCGGCCGACGGCCGGCGATGGCGGGACTACGAGCAGGCGGCCGAGGCGCCTGCTCCCTCGCTGGGGGACCGCCGCCTGGAGGTGCGGATCGCGGCACTGCCGCTGGGCGCGGACACCGGGGCCGTGCCGGTCGTTCCCGCCGCCAGGAACGGCGACAACGCGGGCCACGGCATGAGCACGTTGACCGGCCGACGCGGCGGGCCGCCGGCGGTGTGGGACGCCGTGGCCGCCACGACGCCCGCCGGGGACACCGGGGTCGTCGCGGACGCCGGTGATCCTCAGGTCGCCGTGACCGCCGGGGAGACCATCGAGGAGGCCACCGCGGAGACCGCCGCGGAGACCACCGGGGAGACGGCGGAGGCGACGGCCGGGGGGACCGCCGCCGACGCCGTTCCCGGCGGCTCGCCGGTTGGCGTGGAGGACACCGGCGCGCTCCCGCCCGTGGAGGACGACCAGGACGCTCTCACCGGGACGGCCGAGGCCGATCTCCCGTACGCCGGCGACGGCGTGGTGGACGGCGGCGCGACGGATGCCCCGGAGGGAGAGCGACCGGCCCCCGGGGAAACGGATGAGACCGCTTCGGCCGGGTGCGCGTGGCCGGACGAGGAGACCGACCGTCGCGGGCCCGTGGACGAGACCGCCGGCCGGGACGAGGCGCCCGGCGACGACCCCGAGGCGGGCGCGGGGGCGGCTTCCGAGGCAGGTCCCGAGCTCGACGCGGTGACGGTTCACGGGAGCGGCGCCGGCATGGAGGAGTTCGCGGACGGCGACGACTTCTGGTCGGCCGTCCTGCGGGACGAGACGGAGCGCGACTGGCTGGACGGCCCCGATCGTCCGCGGCGGCTGGAGGAGACCCGCACGTACGGCCGGCCGGGCGGCCTCGCCGAGGCGGACCCGGATGGTCAGGCGAGCCTGGCACAGGCGGTGAACGGGCGCTTCCCGGACCCGCGTGGCACCTGGATCCGCCTCATCAACGCCGAGGGCCCGACGGAGGACGCCTTCAGGTCCAACAACGCCGTCGACTGCGCGCTGTCGGTGATGTCGACCTGGCACGGCGAGCCCGTGGTGGCGGCGCGCAGGCACCCGGAGTACGACCCGTCGGGCCGGCCGCTGCTGACCGGGGAGACCGGGGGCGTCGCGCGGGCCGAGGAGTGGCTCGGGCACCGCTTCGAGTACGTGGGCCACGGCCGCCGGGCGTACGTGGCCGTCGCGCAGCGGCTGATCTTCGGCGGGCACGGCGCGGCCGCCGTCCTCATCACCCGGTGGGCCGGGGGCGGCAGCCACGCGTGGAACGCCGTGAACTGCCGGGGAGAGGTCGTGTGGATCGACGCCCAGCGGGGTCACATGGCGGTGGACCCGCCGTACGAGGACGTCACGGGCGTCTTCGCGGTGGTCGTCGACCGCCAGGGCCGCCGTCTGTGACGCGGTCTGAACCGAACGCCGCCACAGACAAGGCCTATCAAGCCGGACCAGCCCGAGCCGGTCGTTGAGCACGGGCTGTCTTACGCATTCCGATATAGGCATATGATGATGCCATGGCACGAGCGGCAACGACCTCGGACGCGTTCAACGCGATCGCCGAGCCGCAGCGGCGGGAGATCCTGGTGCTGCTGCGGGGTGGCGAGCGGCCCGTGACCGAACTGGCGCGGGACCTGGGGATGAGCCAGCCACAGGCGTCCAAGCACCTGCGGGTGCTCCGCGAGGTCGGGCTGGTGCGGGTCCGCGGGGCGGGCAAGCAGCGGCTGTACGGCCTGGACGCCCGCGGGCTGCGGCCGGTCCACGAGTGGGTGGGCGGCTTCGAGAGATTCTGGGACGAGACCTTCGACCGGCTGGACGAGTACGTGCGAAATCTGGAACAGGCAAGGCAGGAGGAACCACCGGATGGCGACGACCGGTAGCGGCGGCGAGCCCGACCACACGACCACGGACCGCGAGATCGTGCTCTCCCGGGCCATCGGCGCCCCGCGGGAGCTGGTGTTCGAGGCGTTCACGCAGGTCCGGCACCTGTCGCAGTGGTGGGGCCCGGAGGGGTTCACGACCACGACGCGGTCCTTCGAGTTCCGCGTCGGCGGGGCCTGGGCCTTCGTGATGCACGGGCCGGACGGGACCGACTACCAGGAGTGGATCACCTGGACCGAGATCGTCCCGCCGGAGCGGATCGCGCTGGTGCACGGCGAGTACCGCGACGACCCCAACGCCTTCGAGTCAGTCCTGACCTTCGAGTTGGTCGGCGAGAAGACCAGGATCACGATGCGCACCGTGTTCCCCACCAAGGAGCTCCGTGAGGAGGCCGTGCAGAAATACCACGCGATCGAGGGCGGCGAGCAGACCCTGGGCAACCTGGCGGCCTACGTCGCCGAACTCACCCGGAACGAGACCACACCGAAGGGAGCGGAGGACTGATGGCCGGGAAGGTGTTCTTCAGCGTGACGATGTCGCTCGACGGCTTCATGGCGCCTGAGGCCGTGCCCGTCGAGGAGGTCTTCTCGCCCGAAGGCCGGAACGACCCGAGAGTCCAGCGCTGGATGACGAAGTGGTCGGAACTGCAGGCGTGGGCGTTCCCGCAGCGGTGGATCCGGGAGAACCTCAAGCTCGGCGAGGGCGGCGAGGAAGGACTCGACAACGACATCGCTCGGGCGACGTACGAGCGCACCGGCGCGAGCGTCATGGGCAAGCGGATGTTCGACGCCGGCGAGCCGGCCTGGCCGGAGGAGGCGCCGTTCCACACCCCGGTGTTCGTCGTGACCCACACCAAGCGTGACCCGTGGGAGCGGCCGGGCGGCACGATCTTTCACTTCGTCAACGACGGCGTCTCCAGCGCACTGGACCAGGCCCGCGAGGCCGCGGGCGACCGCGACGTCCGCATCGCCGGCGGCGCCGAGACGATCCAGGAGTACCTGGACAGCGGTCTGCTCGACGAGTTCTCGATCACCCTCGCGCCCGTGCTGTTCGGCACCGGCATCCGCCTGTTCGACCGCGTGGACCCGGCCCGCCTCGCCCTCGAACAGACCCGCACGGACGCATCATCCCGGGTGACCCACCTGACCTACACCGTCGGCAGGCGGTAGCCGACGCGAGGCAAGCCTGCCCGGGAGGGCGCGGTGCGCATCGGCGCTCCCGGCGTGTGTGTGGGCGCCGCGTCCGCCCGATCCGGCGGACGCGGCACCGATCCGTGGGAAGGCCCGTCAGGAGGCCGCCAGCGCGCCGACGACCGAGGCGCGGGCCGCGCGCCGGGCGGGCAGCACCGCGGCGAGCACCCCGGCCAGGCCTGACGCGGCGATGAAGACCAGGATCTGCGTGACCGGGAGCCGGAAGGAGACGTCCTTGGTCAGCGTCGCCGTGGCCGCCCAGCCGTACAGCACCCCGAGCACGACGCCGACGATCGCGCCCACCAGGCCGAGGACCAGCGCCTCGACCGACAGCATCCCCCGAAGCTGCGGCCGGGTCAGGCCGAGCGCGCGCAACAGCGCCGACTCGCGGGTGCGCTCGTGCACCGACAGCGACAGCGTGTTCGCGATGCCGAGCAGTGAGATCACGATCGCGAGGGCCAGCAGCCCGGTGACCACCATGAGCACGGTGTCGATCGCCTCGTCGAACTGGCCGCGGATCTCGGTAGTGCTGCCAACCTTCACCGCCGGGTAGGCCGCGGTCGCGTCGTCCACGACCGCGCGCGCCCGCTCGGCGGGCACGCCGGGGGCGGCGTTCAGCAGGATCTGCGCGTCGTCCACCCTGCCGAAGCGCTGCTCGAAGGCCTGCTCGGCCATGGTGAACGGCGGCAGCAGGGAAACGCCGGCCTTCAGCACCGCCACCACCGTGAGCGGGACGCTCCGCCCGCCCGACATGACGGTCACGTGGTCGCCGACCTTGACGCCGAGGTCCTGGGCCACGAAGTCGGCCACCGCGACATCGCCCGCGCCGAGACCGTCCAGCGTGCCGGCCGACGCCTCCGGCTTGACGGAGGTGCCGAGGGCGGCTCGGGTGACGGTGCCCACCTCGTAGTCGTGGCCGTTCACCTTGGCCTTCTTCCCCCGGAACTCGGTCACCGCGGACAGGTCGCGGCTCGCGCGCAACGTGTCGGCGATCGAGCGGGGGATGCCGCCCGTCTGCGCCGTCAGGATGTAGTCGGCCGGGAACTGCCGGTCGAGCTGGTCGCTCACGGTGCTCCGCACCGTCGCGGTCAGGACCGACATGAACGTCATCAGCGTCACGCCGACGGTCAGCGCCACGGTGGTGGTCGCCGCGCGCCTGGGGTTGCGCCGGGAGTTGCCCACCGCGAGCCGCCCCGGCACGCCGAACAGCCGCGCCGGGACCCAGCCCGCCAGCCCGCTCAGCGGCCGTACGATCACCGGGCCGAGGACGAGCACCGCGAAGAAGACGAGCACGCCGCCGGCCATCACCGTCAGCAGCGCCACCTGTCCCGGGTTCTGGAGCACGCCCGCCGCCGTGAGGCCGGCCCCCGCCACCGTGAACAGGGTGGCGAAGACCACCCGGACGACCCCGGTGCGGAACGTGTGCTCCTCGGTCTGCGTGCCCAGCGCCGCGACGGGCGGCACACGGGTGGCCTGGCGCGCGGGGAGCAGCGCGGCGGCCACCGTCACGACGACGCCGGTGCACAGCCCGATGGCGATCGTCTGCGGGGAGAGACTCACCGTGCCCGTGGGGACGTCCGTACCGGTGGCGCGCAGTACGGCGACCGCGGCGGCGCCGAGGCCGAGGCCGGTCAGCAGGCCGAGCACCGACGACAGCAGGCCGACCACGGCCGACTCCAGCACGATCGAGCCGAAGACCTGCCGCCGGGTCGCGCCGATGCAGCGCAGCAACGCCATCTCGCGGGTCCGCTGGGCGACCAGGATGCCGAAGGTGTTGTAGATCACGAGCGCGGCGACGAGCAGCGCGACCGCGGCGAACAGCAGCAGCCCGGTCCGGAGGAACGCCGTGTCCACGTGGTTGCGTCGGGCCAGCTCGTCGCCGCGTTCCCGCCCGGTCACGACCTTCGCGCCGCTCCCCACGGCCGCCGCGACGGCCGTACGCAGGGTCTCCGGCGCGGGACCGGAGGAGAGGACGTCGATCTCGGTGAAGCCCTTCGCGCCGGTCACGAGCCGGGCCGTCTCCGGCGTGAACGCGACCGCCCCCCGGTAGGCGAGGTCCGGGTCGAGACCCACGTCGAAGGTCCCGACGAGGCGGAACTCGTGCCGATCGCCCGCCTTGTCGAGCACCGCGACGGTGGCCCCGGGCGCGTACCCCTGGGCCTCGGCGGTGTTCTCGTCGAGCACCGCCTCACCGGCGGCGGAGGCCGCCCTACCGGAAGTGATCTTCATGCGGCTCGCCGGGATGGAGACGCCGGCGGTGGGGTAGTCGCCCACGACCTTGCCGTCCCTGCCGATCAGCGGCGCGTCGCCGGACAGCACGGGCTGGGCGTCCCGGACGCCCCGCACCGCTCTGACCGCGGCGAGCGCGCGCTCCGGCAGGGTCCCGTCGTCCTCGGCGTCGGCGGGCGTCACCACCACGTCCACCTTGTCGGCGTCCGCGGCGAACGACTGGGAGAACCCCGCGTCGATCGTGTCGGTGAGCACGAACGTGCCCGCGATGAACCCGACCCCGAGCACGATCGCCAGGGAGGTGAGCAGCAGGCGCAGCCGGTGTGCCAGGAGCCCGGCGAGAGTCGTTCGGAGCACGGCTCAGGCCTCCAGCGCCATCAGCGCGTCGAGCACGGTCTGCGGCGTCGGCCGCTCCAGCTCGCTCACCAGCAGCCCGTCCCGCAGGAAGATCACCCGATCGGCGTACGCCGCCGCCACCGGGTCGTGGGTCACCATCACGATCGTCTGCCCGAGCTCGCGTACCGACCTGCGGAGGAACGCCAGCACCTCCGCGCCGCTGCGCGAGTCGAGGTTGCCGGTCGGCTCGTCGGCGAAGATCACCTGAGGCTTGCTGATCAGCGCCCGTGCCACGGCGACGCGCTGCTGCTGGCCGCCCGACAGCTCGCTCGGCCGGTGCCCGAGCCGGTCCCGCAGGCCGACCGTCTCGATCACCCGGTCGAACAGCGCCTGGTCGGCCTGGCGGCCCGCGATCTCCAGCGGCAGCCGGATGTTCTGCTCGGCCGTCAGCGTCGGCAACAGGTTGAACGCCTGGAAGATGAAACCCACGCGCTCGCGCCGCAGCAGCGTGAGCTGCTTGTCGTTGAGCCGGGTGAGCTCGGCGTCGCCGATGCCGACCCGCCCGTCCGTCACGGTGTCGAGCCCGGCCAGGCAGTGCATCAGCGTCGACTTGCCGGAGCCGGACGGCCCCATGATCGCGGTGAACGCCTCGGCGGCGAAGTCGACGTCGACGCCGCGAAGGGCGTGCACCGCCGCGTCGCCCGCGCCGTACACCTTGGTCAGGCCGCGCGCGACCACGGCGGTGCGGGTCTGGGTTGTTGTGCTCATGAGTTCACGCTATGGGCGTGATCAGGGCGTTTCCTCGGCCTCGCGGACGTTCTCGATCTGCGGCCCCGGGACCGGGCGGCGAAGCGCGGGTGCGACTTCCGGGGTACCCCCGGCTCAGCCCCTCGGATGATCGGGGGCCACCACCCCGGTCTCGTACGCGTACACGACCGCCTGGGCCCGGTCACGCAGCCCGAGCTTGGCCAGCACACGGCCGAGATGGGTCTTCACGGTCGCCTCCGCGAGATGCAGCCGCGCCGCGATCTCGGTGTTCGAGAGGCCGCGGGCCACGTGGTAGAGCACCTCCCGCTCCCGCGCCGTCAGCGCACCGGTGTCCTGTCGCCGCCGGTCCCCCTCAGGCAGGAGCACGGCGAACCGGTCGAGCAGCCGGCGGGTCGTGCTCGGCGCGACCACCGCGTCCCCCGAGTGGACCGACCGGATCGCGCTGATCAGCTCCGCCGGGGGCACGTCCTTGAGCAGGAACCCCGCCGCACCCGCCTTGATCGCCGCGAACGCGTACTCGTCAAGGTCGAACGTCGTCAGGATCAGCACCCTCGGGCCGTCGGGCGCGGCGCAGATGACGCGGGCCGCCTCCACGCCGTCCATCCGGGGCATGCGGACGTCCATCAGGACGACGTCCGCCTCGACCGTGCGCAGCACCTCAACGGCGGCCTGCCCGTCCGCCGCCTCACCCACGACCTCGATGTCCGGCTGCGCTCCGAGGACCATCCGGAACCCCGTCCGCACCAGCTCCTGGTCGTCGACCAGCATGACGCGTATCACTGCCACTTCGCTCCGCTCGTCCGTCGCGCTTCCGACACCGTACGCGAGCCCGCCGGCGGCCCGGCTCCCGAACTTTCCCCGGACCGGCCCGGACGGCTGACGCGGCGTCGGCGAATCCGGCACGGGCTCCGGGCGGCTCACGGCTTGGCTCATGGATTCAGGCGGCCATTCCGGCGGGGATGCGGGCGACCACCTGGAAGCCACCACCCGTACGGGGGGCCGCCTCGATGCTCCCGCCGTACATCGCCGCCCTCTCCCGCATCCCGATGAGACCATGGCCGCCGACCACCCGCGGCGCCGCCGCGCCCCTGCCGTCGTCGCTGATGCGCAACTCGATCAGCCCAGGGCCGTACGCCATCTCCACCCGCGCCCGCGTGCCCGGCCCGCCGTGCTTGATCGCGTTCGTCAGCGCCTCCTGCACGATCCGGTAGACGGCGAGCTGCTCGCCCTCCGGGAGCGTGCGGGGTGTGCCGGACACCGTGAACTCCGTCGGCAGCCCCGAGTCCCTGACCTGCCTGACCAGCTCGTCCAGCTGCGCGACGCCGGGCTGCGGGGCGTACTCCTCGGCCGGGCTGCCCGCGTCCTGCCGCAGCACGCCCACCAGCCTGCGCATCTCCGCCAGCGCCTGCCGTCCCGTCGCCGAGATCGCCTGCATCGCGCGGCGCGCCTGTTCCGGGTCGCTGTCGATCGCGTACGCCGCGCCGTCGGCCTGGACGACCATCACGCTGACGTTGTGCGCCACCACGTCGTGGAGTTCGCGGGCGATGCGGGCCCGCTCGGCGGCGGCCGCGATGCGGGCCTGCTGGTCGCGTTCCCGTTCGGCCCGCTCGGCGCGTTCCACCAGGCTCTCGACGTAACGGCGGCGGGTGTTGGCGTACATGCCGCCGATCCACACGGCGACGACGAAGACCGAGGCCGACGGCCACGCCCGCATGGGATCGGGAGACCAGCTCAGCATGGCGAGCAGCAGCCCTCCCTCGGCGACCACCCCGGCGGCCAGCGCCCACCGCCGCGGGCAGCGGGCGGCGACGCCGTACATCGCGACGAGCACCGCCAGGTTCGCGGGCAGGACGGCGATGTTCAGCAGCCACTGCGCGAAGCTGACCACGGACACCACCGCGAACACCTCACGCGGGTGGTTGCGGCGCCACAGCAGCGGCACGACGAGAGCGGCGGACAGCAGCAGCAGCACGGGCACGCCGACGTGCCGAGCGTGCATCATCCCGCTGGTGCGACTGAACGCCTCGACCGTCGACACGCACAAGAGCGCCAGCGGGAAGATCGCCAGCGTGTCCACGATCCTGCTGTGGCGCCGAGTCCAGGCGCGCATACTGCCGAACACGTACCCAACGATACGTATCGGCTGTTCACAAAGGTCTCACCCTTGCGACGGATACCGCCGTACGACTCAGGTCGCAGTCGACGGCGGCCCTTACGCGATTCTTACGGATCACGGCGCATCCTTGTTACCGGGAACGCTTCTTGGAAGCGGGGTAAAGGGAGATCTGAATGGCGGGTCAGGACGCGGTGCCGCGCGGTGCTGAGGACGAGCCGCGCGGCCCGCGCCCTGAGTCGGCCGCCATGCCGCAGGGGAGTGCTGTAACGGAGGTGAGCATCGTGCCGCAGGGGAGTGCCATGCCGCAGCCGGGCACCGTTTCACCGGCGGGCGCTGTCGCACCGGCGGACGTGGTTCCGCAGGCGGGCACTGTTTCATCGGCGGGCGCCGTGCCCTTGCCGGATGCCGTGCCGGGCGAGGCCGCCGCGACGCGGCCGGGTGCCGTTCCTCCGCCGCTTCCGGCCACGTCGATCTCACCCCTGACCAGCCCTCTGGCCAGTCCCTGGACCAGCCCCGGGAGTACGGCCCAGGCCGGTGGAGCGTCGGCTCCGCCCGGTCCTGCGAGCCCTCCCGGACCGCCCTCATTCGTCGGCCCCGCGGGCACATCGCCGGGGGCCCCAGGACCACGTCCGGCCGGTTACGCGAACGCGCGCCGCGCCCTTCCCTCGGGCAGGCCCGCGATCCTTCCGCCGGGCACCACCTCGATCCCTCCGCTGGGCGGCGGGTCCGCGTTCGGCCCGGGAGGGGCCGGGTGGCGGGCCCCCGGCTGGCGGGAAGCGGCTACGCATCCCGTGGGGGCCCTGCGAAGCGAGTCCGTCCGGTCGCCGGAGGGCCTGGGCGGACGTCTGACGGAGCGGCTGCCGCGTGGCCAGACCGGGCGGCTGATCACTGTCGGCATCGCGTCGGCGCTCGTCGGAGCGCTCCTCGGCGGTGGCGTCGTAGCCGCCACCGGTCTGATCTGGGATCAGACGCACGCCGGGGCGACCCGCGAGGCCGGCGGCGATCAGGACGGCCTGTTTCCCCGTGGCGGGAACCTCCCGGGCGGCGAGGACGGCCGTCTGCCCCAGTGGTGCCGGCGCACCGAGACCGGCATCGTCTGCCGGCCGAACGGCTGAGACGTCGTTTCCGGCAGGCGCGTGCCGACGGGGTGGCCGGCACGCGCCTGCATGTTCTCCCGGTAGGCCCGATGCTCACCGGGTCCGCGGAACCACCGCGGAGCCACGGGTCACGGGGCCCGGCGGATCAGCCGAGGATCACTGGAGCGCGCGCCGGTCAGCGTGCAGGGGCCGCGCGAGCCGTACGGTGATGAACTCGTCGTCGTCGGCCTTGCCCGCCGTGCGGCCGGACGAGAACGGGAAGTTGTTGTCGTTCAGCAGCGCGAGCGTGTGGTCGTCGAGCAGGGCCACGTCCTCGATCGTCTGGAACGGGAAGCGGAACGTCCGCCCGAAGCCGCCGAGACCCCTGGGGTTGGCCAGGTTCAGCAGGTCGGCGACGAGAGTCTTGTCCATGCGCCCGTCGTGGTCGCGGTCGGCGGCGTCCGCCAGGTAGACGCGCTTGAAGGCCGCGGCGTCACCCTGCTCGTTGTCCCGCTCGATGACCAGGAAACGGTGGTCGTCCACGGAGATCGCGTCTCCGATGGCGTTGGACGGCGACTCCAGCCGATAGGTCCGCCATGTCGAGCCGTACCGGCCCGTGCGCAGGTCGAAGTCGTACATGCGCAGGTCGCCGGGGGTGTCACCATCCACCGTCCCCTCCAGCAGGGGGTGGAGGTGACGGCCGTCGACCGAGCGCGCCATGCCCTCGAACCCCTTGCTGCTGCGGATGTTCGGCTGCCCGCCGTTCAGGTCCGGGTTCTCGGGAGCCTTGACCCCGGGCAGCGGGATCGGAGCCCGCAGGAGCCGCCCGGAGGACGAGAAGTGCAGCAGGAACGGGCCGAACTCGTCGCCGATCCAGTAGGTGCCGTCGGACGACCGTACGATCGACTCCACGTCGAAGTCGGCGCCGGTCAGCACGCGGTCCGCCCGGGTCAGGGCGAACGGCACGCGCTTGTCGGGGTCGCTCAGGTTGAACCCGCCGAGCACCTCCAGCCTCCCGTCCCTGAGGCCGGGCCTGATCCGGTGGACGCGCAGCAGGAAGTCCGCGCTGTTGGCCTTGTTGCCGTAGCCGTTGTCGGACAGCACGTCGTAGGTGCCGTCACCTCTTCTGACGACGCCGCTGAAACCCTGGACGGGCTGCCCGGAGAAGGGCGCGGCGATGCCGTTGAACGGCCCGGCGCCGATGGCCGACCCCGAGGGCTCGCTGCCGGGGACGAAGGTCTCGGCGGGCAGGACGGCGAATCCCGTGAGCGTCGCCTGGCCGAAGTCCGCGGGCCGGGGAACGGCCATGGCGGGGGACGACAGTCCGAGGGCCAGCGCGGCGGCACCCAACGTGATCGAAAGCTTTCTCATGACGGGCACGTTAGCCTCGGGCTTTCGCGGCGAGTTTGAGCGGGCTTGATCGTTTACATGAGAAAAGTGCCTTTGAGCTGGGAGGATT
>QFZU02000169.1 GCA_003260025.2 Microbispora triticiradicis
GGTGGCGCAGCCGCCAGGCCAGCAGCCGGTTGCCCAGCCGGGCGTGCGCGGGCCACGCCCCCCGGGCGGCGGGCCGGCGGCGGCCCAGCACCAGGTCGGCGGTGCCGTCCAGCACGCCCTCCGCGACGTGCGGCAACTGGCGCGGGTCGAGCGAGGCGTCCGCGTCCATGAAGCAGACGACGGGCGCGGTCGCGGCCGTGAGACCCGCGTGGCAGGCGGCGCCGAACCCCGGAACGGACTCGGTCACGACGAGCGCGCCGTGCCGGGCGGCGACCTCGGCCGACCCGTCGGTGGACCCGTTGTCGACCACGATGGCCCGGCAGCCGTCCGGCATCCGGCCGAGCACCCAGGGCAGGGCCTCCGCCTCGTCGAGGCAGGGAAGCACCACATCGATCTTCATGCCGCCGACGGTAGGGCCGCCCGGGCCGCTCAGTTCTTACGAAGTGACTACGTGACAAGGGCCGACGGCTCCGGTGTGCCTAGCCTGTGCGTCGTGATCACACGACGAGGCCTGCCGGTGGCGTGGGCCGGCCTGCTGGCGGGAGCGTTCGCGGTTGGCGGGGTGCTGCACGCGCAGGGGGTGCTGCGCATCGACCATCTGCCGCCGCTGCACGCGCTCGCCCGGCTGCCCACGGCGGCGGGCACGGCCGCGCTCGTGCCCGCGGCCGTGCTCGCCGCCGTCGCGGTGCCCGTGCTGCCCCGGTTGACCGCGAACCTGCCCCTGCGGGCGGCGCTCGCGGCGGCCTTCGGCGTGTCGCTCGCGTGGACCGTCCTGCTGGCGGTGTCGGGGGAGGGGCTGGCGTGGCCGTTCACCCATCCCCAGGAGTACCTGGCCGTGCTGGGAACGGTGGGCGACGACCCGCTCGGCTGGCTGGCCGGGTTCACCCGCGATCTGCCCGCCTACCCCACGCACGTGCGGGGACACCCGCCGCTGCCGGTGCTGGTGCTGTGGGCACTGGCCGCCGCCGGGCTGCCGGGACCGTTCTGGGCCGCCGTCCTCGTCGTCGTCATCGGATGCTCGGCCACGGTCGCGATCGGACTGGCGGTGCGGCGCGTCTCGGGTGAGGAGGCGGCCCGGCGCGCGCTGCCGTACCTCGCCCTGTCGCCCGCGGCGGTGTGGATCGCGACGACGATGGACGCGTTCTTCGCGGGAGTGGGGGCGTGGGGGACGGCCCTGCTGCTGCTCGCGCTGCCGGGCGGCGACGGACCCGGGGCACGCGGGCGGGCGGGCCGGGTCGCGGTCGGCCTGTGGCGCGGAGGTGCCGCGGGGGTGGCACTGGGCGCGTTGCCGTACCTGAGCTACGGCCTGGTGCCGTACCTGCTCATCCCTGTCGTCGGTGCGGTCGTCGCGCTGCGGGACGCGGGGGCCGGTGCGGCGAAGGCGGCGAGGGCGGCCGTGCTCGCCTGCCTGGCCGGGATGGCGGCGGTGAGCGCGCTGTTCGCCGCCGGAGGCTTCTGGTGGCCCGACGGGGTCGCCGCCACGCACGCCGAGTGGGCGGCCGATCCCGGGGCGGCCCGGCCGTACCTGTACTTCCTGTTCGCCAACCTGGCCGTGCTCGCCCTGGTCACGGGACCCGCCGCCACCGCCGGGCTCGCCGCGCCCCGGCTGACGGCAGGGTCGGCGGGGTCGGCGGCGGGGCGGATCCTGCCCATGGCCGCGCTCGTCGCGGTGCTGGCCCTCGACCTCAGCGGCGTCACCCGGGGCGAGGTGGAGCGCATCTGGCTGCCGTACGCCCTGTGGATCACCGCGGCGGCCGGGCGCGCGCCGGACCGCCGCCTGCTCGCCGCGCAGGCGCTGACGGGCCTGCTGCTGCAGGGGCTCGTCCGGTCGCCCTGGTGAGCGGTGAAAATTACACGTCACGCGCCGTACGACCCGTGGCGACCACGGAGCGGGCGAACGATTCTTTGACGGCCCTGCCGGGCCGCCGGATGATCCGGGCGATGTCGTGAGCCGATCATCGTCAACGGAGAGGTGAGAACGTGCCCAGACTTTCGTGGCCGGTCGCATGGACGGCGGCGGGCGCCGCCGCCGTCGCGCTGCTGGCGGCCAACCTCGCCGCGCCGCCCGTCCTCGCGGTGAGCGCGCCACCGGCGAACGCCGCCGTGCCGGCGGAGAACGCGGCTCCGCGGCAGGGCGCGGGCGGGGCCGCGGGGACGGACGTCACCCCGCCCTCCACGCCGCCCACGGTGTACGCGTGCCCGCCGCCCCTGCCCACGGGCAGCTCCCAGGGCGTGATCGGCCTGTGCTGGTCGCCGTCCACCGACGACGTCGCGGTGACCGGTTACGAGGTCTACCGCCTCACGGCGGCCGGCTTCGTCAAGGCGGCCTCCACCACGTCCACCAGCTTCGTCACCACCGGGCTGACCGTCGGCCGCACCTACACGTTCTACCTCGTGGCCAAGGACGCCGCCGGGAACACCAGCAGGCCCACCGCGCCCTTCAGCACCCCGGCGGTCACGGGCATGTCCGTGTCGCCGACCCCCGTGACCGGGGACACGACCCCGCCGAGCAAGCCGGCCGGCCTCCGGGCCAACTGCCTGCCCGACTTCCGCGGCACGTCGCTGTGCTGGTCGGAGTCCACCGACGACGTCGGCGTCGCCGCCTACGACATCTACCGGCGTACGGACACCGCCTGGATTCTCGCGGGCACGAAGCCCGGGGGCACCTGGAACTTCCTCGAGGGCAACCTCGTCACCGGCCAGACGTACACCTACGTCATCGTGGCCAGGGACGCGGCGGGCAACCTCAGCCTCCCCTCCGACCCGGTCAATGTGATCGCGTCCGGAGGCTACCCCGGGACGAACTCGCCCCCGGCCTCGCCTCCGCCCCCGGCCACCTGCAAGGTCGAGTACAGCGCCTGGAGCTTCCCCGGCGGTTTCACGGCGAGCGTGAAGATCACCAACACCGGCTCGTCCGCGGTCAGCGGCTGGACGCTGCGCTTCGCCTTCCCCGACGCGGGACAGAAGGTCGCCCAGGGCTACTCCGCCACCTGGTCGCAGTCGGGTAAGGACGTCACCGCCGTGAACCTGCTTTGGAACCAGGTGATCGAGCCCGGCAAGACCGTCCTGATCGGCTTCACCGGGAAGCAGACGGGAGCCAACCCCGATCCGGCCGCGTTCACGCTGAACAACGGCACCTGCGTGAAGAGCTGACCGTCACCTGCCCGCCGTACGGCCCACCGCAGGGTCGTACGGCGGGACCGTTTCTCCGGGACGGGTGCGGGCAGTCAGGACATATGCCGCTGTTTGACACCACGCTTCTTCTGCTGCTAGAGGGCTACGCCTGGCTGCCGTCCCGATGGCGGGAGGCCCAGGGGGAGATGATCCGCACGCGGCTGCTCGGCCAGCGCGCGGTCGTGCTGCGCGGGCCCGACGCCGCCCGCTTCTTCTACGACGACAACCACGTCCAGCGCGCCCCCGCGCTGCCCGAGCCGATCAAGAGCACGCTCTTCGGCCACGGGGCCGTGCACGGCCTCGACCAGGGCGCACACCGGGCGCGCAAGGCCATGTTCATGGGCCTCATGACCCCCGAGAGCGTCGCCTCCCTCGTACGGGAGACCACCGCGGCCTGGGACGAGACGGTGGCGACCTGGCCCGGCAGGGGAGAGGTCGTGCTCTTCGACGAGGCCGCCCGCGTCCTGACCACGGGGGTGTGCCGCTGGGCGGGAATTCCCCTCGACGAGGAGGAGGCCGGCCCGCTCGCCGCGGACCTGGTCGCGATGGTCGACGGCTTCGGCTCGCCCGGCGCCCGGCACTGGCGAGCCCGCGGCGCCCGGGTCCGGCGGGAGGCGTGGCTCGCGGAGATGGTCGAGGACGTGCGGCGCGGCGGTTCGCGGGTGCCGCCCACGTCGGCGCTGGGCGTGGTCGCCGCGCACCGGGAGCCCGACGGGCAGCCGCTCGCGGCCCGGCTCGCGGCGGTCGAACTGCTCAACCTGGTGCGTCCCACCGTCGCCGTGGCCTGGTTCCTCACGTTCGCCGCGCACGCCATGCACAACTGGCCGGTCACCCGGGTCCGCCTGAACGACGACGTGGACGGCGCCTACGCCGAGGCGTTCGCGCATGAGGTGCGGCGCTTCTATCCCTTCGCCCCGTTCGTCGCGGGCAAGGCGGCCAAGGACCTCACCTGGAAGGGCGAGCCGATCCTGGCCGACTGGCTCGTGCTGCTCGACGTCTGGGGGCAGAACCACGACCCCGCCCTCTGGCCGAACCCGTGCTCGTTCGACCCGCAGCGGTTCATCGGGCGGGAGATCGGGCCGTACGACCTGATCCCGCAGGGCGGGGGCGATCCGGCGACCGGGCACCGATGCCCGGGGGAGCCGGTCGCCGTGGGCCTGCTGGAGGCGCTCGCGCCCCGGCTGGCCCGGCTGGACTACACCCTGCCTCCGCAGGACCTCACCGTCTCGCCGTACCGGATCCCGGCCAGGGTGGCCGACGGCTTCGTGCTGCGGCCCGTGGGCGCGGCCGTCCACCGCGAGCCGGTGGTGTCACGGCCACGCCCACAGGTTCACCCCTTGTAGTTGAACACCTGGCGCAGCGTGTGCCGGACCTCCACGAGGTCCTTCTGGTCCGCCATGACCTGGTCGATGGGCTTGTACGCCTCGGGGTGCTCGTCGACCAGGGCGGCGGCCCGGTCGGCGTTCCAGGTCCGGCCGCGCATCGCCTCCCGCAGCGACGCCGCCGACAGTTCGCGCTTGGCCCGGGACCGCGACATCCGGCGGCCCGCGCCGTGGGAGCAGGAGTTGTACGACAGCGGGTTGCCGCGCCCGCGGACGATGTACGAGCGGGTGCCCATCGAACCCGGGATCACGCCCTCGTCCCCGGTGTCGGCCTTGATCGCCCCCTTACGGGTGATCCACAGGTCCTTGCCGTCGTGGGTCTCCATCTGGGTGAAGTTGTGGTGGCAGTTGATGGTCCGGACCCGGGAGCCCGAGCCGACGACGCGGAACAGCGCCTCGCCCAGCACCCGGTCCATCCGCGCCCGCGACGCCATCGCGTACCGCTGCGCCCACAGCATGTCCTCGACGTACGCCGTGAACTCCGGGGTGCCCTGGGTGAAGTAGGCGAGGTCGGGGTCCTCCAGCCCGATCGCCATGCTCCGCATGAGCTGCTTCGCGCCCTTGATGTGCGCGGTCGCGAGCTGGTTCCCGATGCCGCGCGAGCCCGAGTGGAGCACCGTCCACACCCGGTCGCGCTCGTCGAGGCAGACCTCCACGAAGTGGTTGCCCGACCCGAGGGTCCCGAACTGGCAGGCCACGGTGGTCTCCTGCTTGGGCGTGAGACCGGTGTGCGGCCGGCCCAGCTCGCCGAGGGCGCGGTCCACCGCGCGGTCGGCGTGCCCCTTGCCCACTCCGGCCGGGATGCGCCGCTCCACCAGCCGCATCAGCGCGTCGAGCGAGTCGGGCAGGTCGGCGGCGGTCAGCGTGGTCTCGGTCGCGACCATGCCGCAGCCGATGTCCACCCCGACGGCGGAAGGAATGATCGCGCCCTCGGTGGGGATGACGGAGCCGACCGTTGCGCCGATGCCCACGTGCGCGTCCGGCATGAGCGCGACGTGCCCGGGCACGAACGGCAGGCGCGCCGCGCGGGCGGCCTGCACGGCCGTCCCGTCGTCGATCTCGCTCGCCCAGGACAGCACCTTGGGGGCGATGTGCTTCGGCATCGTGGTTCCCCTTCTTGATCGAGATCCCCTGTCGAGATCCCGTTGAGATCAACTGTGCCGGGCGTCACGCCGGTATCCCAACCGATTTATCGGCACCACAAGTCGCTTGCCGCCCTACCCCTCCGGGCCGGATCATGCCGCGGGGGGACGACTTCCGGCGCGGCCGGACGAGGGGAAGGCGCACGATGAACCACACGTCGGCGGCCGTGGCCGCGGCCGCGGCCTTCGTCTGGCTGGGGATGGTGCTGGCGATCTCGTTCCTGGAGGCGCCGCTGAAGTTCCGCGCGCCCGGCGTGACGGTCCCGATCGGCCTCGGCATCGGCCGCCTCGTCTTCCGCGCGCTCAACGCCGCCGAGGCGGTGCTGGCGGTCGTCGTGATCGTGGCGGTCGCGACCGGATCGCCCGCCGTCGCCGTGGTGGTGCTCGCCGCCGTCGCCGCGGCCGTCCTGGTGGTGCAGCTCGTGCTCGTACGCCCCCCGTTGAACCGCAGGTCCGACCGGGTCCTCGCGGGCGAGGACCCCGCGCGGACGCGGTCGAGGGCCCACCTCTACTACGTGGCGCTGGAGGCCGTGAAGGTCCTGGCGCTGCTCGCCCTGGGCTGCGTCCTCCAGGCCGTCTGACGCCCGATCGCGTCGGGTGCGGTCAGGGGCGTCTGACGACGGTGAGGAGGACCGCGCTGTCCTCGACGGCGTCGAGCGCGTGCCGTGCGCCGGGGACGGCCAGCAGATCACCGGCCCGCCCTTCCCAGGAGGGTCGCCGCTGCTCAGCCGTACGTGACCGCGCAGCACCAGCAGGGTCGCCTCACCCGGGCTCTCGTGCTCGGCGAGGCCGGTCCCGGCGGTGAGGGCGAGCAGCGTCTGGCGCAGCGCCTGCTCGTGGCCGCCGTGCCCGTGGCCGCCGTGCACGGTGTCGGCCGCGCGCCCGCTGGACGCGGCGGCGGCGCGGTCGAGCAGTTCCCTGGCACGCACGTCGAGAGAGATCGGCTCCATGCCCGCCAGTCTGCCTGGTGCGGCGCCCCGGAAAGGTGATCGCCGCGAGGGGGGACGGCCGTTAAACTGGCCGCGCACACGAAAACGCGGTCCCGGTCGGTAGCCCGGGCACCCGTCGGCCCAGTGTCGAACCAGTGTGGAACCAGTGTCGAACTGGTGCCGGCGGTCTCGTATCCGCCTCTCGTGTCCCCTCGGGGGGCCTCGGAGGATGTCCGGTGTGCCGGAAAGCGGCTTCGCCAAGCCGCCTGTCGGCATACCTGGAGGCATCGTGGTTTCCCTGTCCGTCTACTTCGAGAGCCCGTTCTGGGTGGGCGTCCTGGAGATCGTCGAGGACGGCGAGCTCCGCGCGACCCGGTTCGTCCTCGGCGCGGAGCCGACCGGCCCCGAGTTGTACGAGTTCCTCATGCGGCACGGGGTCGCCCTGCTCGAACGCGCGGAGGCGGCCCCCTCCGTACCCTTGGAGGAGCGCGGGGAGCGCGGGGAGCGGCCGGTCAATCCCAAGCGTGCGGCCAAGCTGGCCGCCCGCGCGGCGGCCCGGGTCACGCGGCGCGGCACGGCCGCTCAGGAGGCGCTGCGGCTCGAACTGGAGAGCACCAAGAGCCAGGCGCGCCTGGACCGGCGCGAGCGCGAGCGCGCGCTGGCGGAGCGGCGCCGCGAGGTCGCCCACCGCAAGCGGATCGAGCGCCGCCGCGACCGGTGACCGCGCGTCGGCAGACACGTCACCCACGCGGAGCGGCCGACGGACGCGCCCTTGAGGGAATCCCGGCGGCGGGACGGAGGTTGTGGTCGTCTTGACGGCAGGGCTTAGGCTGGTGGCTCTGATGATGGAGGTCCTTTGTGCTGGTTGACTCCTTCGGCCGGGTCGCGACCGACCTGCGCGTGTCGCTGACCGACCGGTGCAACCTGCGGTGCGCGTACTGCATGCCGCCCGAGGGCCTCGACTGGCTGCCCAAGCCCGATCTGCTCACGGGCGAGGAGGTCGTCCGCCTGGTGCGGATCGGCGTCGAGCGGCTGGGCATCCGGGAGGTCCGCTTCACCGGCGGCGAGCCGCTGCTCAGACGCGAGCTCGTGGAGATCGTCTCCGCCGCCGCCGCGCTGCGTCCGCGTCCGCAACTGTCGCTGACCTCGAACGGCATCGGCCTGGCCCGGCTCGCCGAGCCGCTCGCGAAGGCGGGGCTCGACCGCGTCAACATCTCCCTCGACACGCTCGACCGGGAGGTGTTCATCCGGCTCGCCCACCGTGACCGCCTGCACGACGTGCTGGACGGCCTCGCGGCGGCGGCCGCCGCCGGGCTCACGCCGGTCAAGGTCAACGCGGTGCTGATGCGGGGGATCAACGAGCACGACGCCGTGCCGCTGCTGCGCCACTGTCTCGACCAGGGATACGAACTGCGCTTCATCGAGCAGATGCCGCTCGACGCCCAGCACGGCTGGCGCCGCGACGACATGGTGACGGCCGACGAGATCCTCGGGCTGCTGAAGGGTTCCTTCGACCTCACCGAGGACGACCCCCGCGAGCGCGGCAGCGCCCCCGCCGAGCTTTTCCTGGTGGACGGAGGGCCCGGGAGGGTCGGCGTGATCGGCTCGGTCACCCGCCCGTTCTGCGGCGCCTGCGACCGCGTGCGGATCACCGCGGACGGCCAGGTGCGCAACTGCCTGTTCGCCACCGAGGAGTCCGACCTGCGTACGGCGCTGCGCTCGGGCGCCTCGGACGACGACCTGGCGGCGCGCTGGGTGGCGGCGGTGCGGGGCAAGAAGGCCGGGCACGGCATCGACGACTCCGCCTTCCTCCAGCCGGCCCGGCCGATGTCCGCCATCGGCGGCTGACCGGGGTTGACCGGGGCTTCCATGTGCGCTCTTCACGGCACCGGCGAGGCGGGCGGCGACCCGCCGTACGACCCGCCGTACGACGCGGTGATCCTGGCGGGCGGCCGGGCCGAGCGGCTCGGCGGCGCGGACAAACCCGGCGCGCTGGTCGGCGGGGTGCCGCTCGTCGAGCGGGTGGCGGCGGCGGTCCGCGCGGCCCGTGCCGTGATCGTGGTGGGCCCGCCCAGGGATCTGCCCGGGGTGGTCTTCACCAGGGAGGACCCGCCGGGCGGCGGGCCGGTCCCCGCGCTGCGCGCCGGGCTCGCCGAGGTGACGTCTCCGTCGGTCGTCCTGCTCGCCGCCGACCTGCCGTTCCTCCGGGCCGCCCACGTCGCCGCCCTGCTGGCCGCGTTGCCCGAGAAAGACGCTGAAGGCGGCACAGCGGGCGCCACTGCGGGGGCGGTGCTCGTCGACGACACGGGCCGGGAGCAGTGGCTCGCCGGGGTGTGGCGCACGGCCGCGTTGCGGGCCGCGCTCGGCGCGTACGAGGGCCGGTCGCTGCGGGGACTGCTCGGCCCGCTCGCGCCGGTGCCGGTGCGCCTGGCGGCGGGGGCGACGCCGCCGTGGTTCGACTGCGACAGCATCGAGGATCTCCACGCGGCCCGCGCCCGGGCCGGCGAACGAAGGGAGCGCGCGTGAACGTGCTGGAGGAGTGGACGGAGCGGGTCTGCCGCGAACTCGGCATCGACCCCACGCAGGTGGACCGGACCCTGGTGCTCGACCTGACCAGGGATGTCGCGCACGGCGTGGCGCGGCCGGCCGCGCCGCTGACCGCCTACCTGCTCGGGCTCGCGCAGGGAGCCGGCACCGCCGGGCCGGACGCCGCCGGGCGGCTCTCACGCATGGCGAAGGACTGGGCGGCGGAGACCGCCGAGACCGTGAGCGCCGAGACGCCGAGCGCTGAGACCCCGACCACCGAGACCCCGAGCGACACCTGATCCCTCGGATCATCAGGAAACGGGCGTTTTCCGGCGAGTGGCGGAAATGATGCACATACCAAACGTTTGGCTGCGCAAAGGCCGGAGGCGAAAGATCCCATAAAAAGGGCGACGCCGGGTGGTTACGGGGGCAAACCACCCGGCGTCGCTTCATCGGCGTTCCGACGGGGGCCCGGAACGCCGGCACTAGCGCTCCGACGGGGGACCAGAGCGCTTGGCTAAACTGTACACCTCCAACCCATGGGTTGCGTCAAGACTTTGTCACGACCCGATCTCGCGTCGATGCCGTGGTATCTCGGTTTGGTTAGGCGAGGTCAAGTCCATGCGCGGAGGAGGCGTGTGACCTCTCTGATTGGCCCCGAGAACGGCAACGTACGGCAAAAGAACCGCACCGGCCACGAAGAGGGCCTTGACAGGCCAGGGGGAGGGCACCGCGACGGCCAGGATGAGACAGACGATCCGGATGCCCATCTTGATGAGATAACTGATCTCACGCTTGCGGATGTCGTTGGACAGCGACGGCTGGGCGTCTGTCACCTGGTGAACGACCGGGCGGTCTTTTCTGAACCTGCGCCATGGATTCACGTTTTCCACGGTAGACCCCGGAGGGAGCGGGGGGACGTCCGCGGGGGGGTTACGATCACGCGGACAGGCACAGGCAGGAGGACGTGATGTCGGATCGCACCTATCGGGTGACCGAGATAGTGGGCACCTCGGAGGAGAGCGTCGACCAGGCCATCCGCAACGGCGTCCGGCGGGCCGCCCGGACCCTGCGGCACCTGGACTGGTTCGAGGTGACCGAGGTGCGCGGCCACATCGTGGACGGCGAGGTGGCCCACTTCCAGGTCGGCATGAAAGTGGGCTTCCGCCTCGAGGACGCCGAATAGGACGGCCGCGCAGAACGGCCGCGCAGGACGGCCGGGCGGGCTCAGCTCGCCTGGCTGACCGTCGACATGTTGAAGTCGGGCACGCGGACCGGCGGCATGACGGCGCGGTTGAACCAGTCGCCCCACTCGCGGGGCAGGGTGGGCACGCTCGCGCCGACCTCGGTCAGGCGGCCGAGCAGGTCCACCGGCGACTCGTTGAACCGGAAGTTGTTGACCTCGCCGACGACCTCGCCGTTCTCGACCAGGTACACCCCGTCTCTGGTGAGCCCGGTCAGCAGCAGCGACTGCGGGTCGACCTCCCGGATGTACCACAGGCAGGTCAGCAGCAGTCCCCGCTCGGTCGAGGCGACCATCTCCTCCAGCGAGCGCCCGCCCGCCGGGCCCTCCATCACCAGGTTGTCGATCTGCGGGGTCGCGGCCAGGCCGGTCAGCTCCGCCGAGTGCCGGGTCTGCACCAGGTTGGCCAGTGTGCCGTCGCTGATCCACTCGGTGCGGCCGAGGGGCAGGCCGTTGTCGAAGACCGACTGCTCGCGGCCGGAGGCGTGCGCGACGACGAAAGGCGCGCACGCGATCCCGGGGTGGGCGGGGTCGCTGTACAGCGAGATCGGATGCGGCGACAGCCGCTCGCCGACCCGCGTGCCGCCGCCCGGCCGGGAGAACACCGTGCGCCCGTCGGCGGCGTCGCGCGCGCCGGACGACCAGTACAGGTAGATCATCAGGTCGGAGACCGCCGTCGGCGGCAGGATCGTCTCGTAACGACCCGGCTCCAGGTCGATCCGCCGCTTGGCCCAGTCGAGCCGCCGGCTGAGCGTGGCGTCGAGCGCGGCCACGTCCACGTCGGCGAAGTCGCGGGTGGCGACGCCCGTCCAGGCCGAACGCGACAGGTCCGCCGACTTGGCGTTCAGCTCCAGCCGGCCGGTCGGCTGGTCGTGGCGCAGCCGCAGGCCGGCGGACGAGCCGACGAAGGTGGAGGTCACGATGTGCTCGGCGAAGCCGTACAGCCTGCGTCCCGAGGCGTCGGCGGCGGCGAACGCCTCGCCGAGCGCGGGGGCGAACCCGCCGAAGACGTCGATGGACGTCGGCTCCACCGGCCGGTCCCAGCCCGCGGCCGCCGTGTTCGCCGCTTCCGTGTCCACACCGTCCGTGCCCACCAGAGGCCGCGCGTCCTCCGACGGGCGGGCCTCGCGGGCGGCGCGGTCGGCCGCGGCCACCACGTCGGCGAGCTGCCCGTCCCGTACGGCGGAGCGCGACACGACCCCGACCCCCGCGCCCACCACGGAGATCACGGTGAGCCGCGAGGAGCGGGCGACGCCGTTGGTCGTCAGCGTGTTGCCGGCGAAGCGCAGGTTGGCGGTCGAGCCCTCGTCGACGATGACGACGCAGCCGTCGGCCTCGCTCAGCGCGAGCGCCCGCTCCACCGTCTCCTGCGGTGTGACCAGCCCGCCGCTCACCCCGCCACTCACCCCGTCGCTCAAATGGTCGCTCACTTGCCACCCTCCTGGACGGTGTTGAGGATCCGTACGCCGCGGAACAGCGCCGCCGGGGCGCCGTGGCTGACCGGCGCGACCTGGCCCGGCTGGCCCTTGCCGCAGTTGAACGCGCCGCCGAGCACGTACGTCCCGGGGCCGCCGACGGCCTCCATGGAACGCCAGAAGTCCGTGGTGGTCGCCTGGTAGGCCACGTCGCGGAGCTGCCCGGCCAGCCGGCCGTTCTCGATGCGGTAGAACCGCTGCCCGGTGAACTGGAAGTTGTATCTCTGCATGTCGATCGACCAGCTCTTGTCGCCCAGGATGTAGACGCCGCGCTCCACCCGGGAGATCAGCTCCTCGCTGGACGGGCCGTCCGGCGCCGGCTGGAGCGAGACGTTCGCCATCCGCTGGATCGGCACGTGCCCGGGGGAGTCGGCGAAGGCGCAGCCGTTCGACCTGCCGAGGCCCTTCAGCAGCGTCATCCGGCGGTCGAGCTGGTAGCCCACCAGCGTGCCCTCCCGGACGATGTCGAACGACTGGCCCGCGACGCCCTCGTCGTCCCAGCCGACGGTGGCGAGGCCGTGCTCGACCGTGCGGTCGCCCGTCACGTTCATCACGGGCGAGCCGTAGTGCAGGCTGCCGAGCTGGTCGAACGTGGCGAACGAGGTGCCGGCGTAGGCCGCCTCGTATCCGAGCGCCCGGTCCAGCTCGGTCGCGTGTCCGATCGACTCGTGGATGGTCAGCCACAGGTTGGACGGGTCGACGACCAGGTCGTACCGCCCGGCCTCCACCGAGGGCGCCTTCAGCTTCTCGTCCAGCAGGTCGGGCAGCTCGGCCAGCTCGGCGGGGAAGTCCCAGCCGGCGCCGGTGAGGTACTCGTACCCCCGGCCGACCGGCGGCGCGAGCGTGCGCATGTCGTCGAACCGGTCGCCGTCGGTCCTCATCGCCGTCAGCACGGGATGCAGCCGGACCCGCTGCTGTGTGGTCACCGTGCCCGCCGAGTCGGCGTAGAACTTCTGCTCCTTGACCTGCATGAGCGAGGCGGAGACGTGGTCGGTGCGGCCGAGCAGGCCGGACGACCACTCCGCCAGCAGCGCCGTCTTGTCCGCCAGCGGCACGTCGAACGGGTCGACGTCGTAGGCCGACACCCAGGTCACGTCGTCGTACACCGGCTCGGGGGCGAGCCCGACCGGCTCGCGGTTGATCGGCGCGCTGACGGCCGCCACCCGCACGGCCTCCTCGGCGGCGCGCGCCGCCGCCTCCGCGGTCAGCTCGATGCCGGACGCGAACCCCCAGGTGCCGTCCTTGATCACCCGTACGGCGAACCCGAGGTCGTCGGCGTCGGAGGACCCTTCCAGGCGGGCGTCGAACAGGCGCAGGGTCTCGGCGCGCACCCGTTCGAGGCGGAAGGAGGCGTGCTCGGCGCCCAGGTCACGGGCGCGCTGCAGGGCCGCGTCCGCCAGCCGCCGCAGTGGCAGGGCGAGGAAGTCCGGGTCGATCTGGCGCATGTCCACGATCCTAGCCCTGTGATCTTGTGTCCTGCGGACAAGCGGTTACCGTCCGGTAGCCGATACGGTCAGTTGCATGGTTCGCTCTGTTCTCGTCACCGGTGGAAACCGCGGTATCGGCCTCGCGATCGCCCGTGAGCTCGCCGCCGCGGGAGACGCCGTCGCCGTCACCTACCGTTCCGGAGAGCCCCCGGAGGGCCTGTTCGGGGTCCGCTGCGACGTGACGAGAGCCGCCGACGTCGACGCCGCCTTCGAGAAGGCCGAGGCCGAGCACGGCCCGGTCGAGGTGGTCGTCGCCAACGCCGGGATCACCAAGGACACCCTGCTGCCGATGATGAAGGAAGAGACCTTCACCGACGTCATCGACACGAACCTGACGGGCGCCTACCGCGTCGCCAAACGGGCCGTGCGGCCCATGCTGCGGATGCGGCGCGGGCGCGTCATCCTGATCTCCTCCGTCGTCGGCCTGTCCGGTTCGGCCGGCCAGACGAACTACGCCGCCTCCAAGGCCGGGCTGGTCGGCTTCGGCCGCTCGCTCGCCCGCGAGCTCGGCTCGCGGGGCATCACGGTCAACGTCGTCGCGCCCGGGTTCGTGGAGACCGACATGACCGCGGTGCTCGACGAGGCGACGCAGGAGCAGATCCGCAAGAGCATCCCGCTCGGACGGCAGGCGCACGCGGAGGAGATCGCGCGGGTCGTCAGGTTCCTGGCGAGCGACGACGCCTCCTACATCACCGGGGCGGTCATCCCCGTCGACGGCGGCCTCGGCATGGGCCACTGAGCCACTGAGCACTGACTGAGCGGAGCTGGACATGGGTTTGCTGGACGGTAAGCGACTGCTGGTCACGGGAGTCCTCACCGACTCGTCGATCGCCTTCAACGTCGCCAAGCTGGCCCAGGAGGAGGGCGCGCGGGTCGTGCTGACCGGCTACGGCCGTCTCAGCCTGGTCGAGCGCATCGCCAAGCGGCTGCCCGAGCCGCCGCCGGTGATCGAACTGGACGTGCAGGACACCGACCACCTCGACACGCTCGCCGACCGCGTCGGCGAGCACCTCGACGGGCTGGACGGGGTCGTCCACTCCATCGGCTTCGCCCCGCAGTCCTGCCTGGGCGGCAACTTCCTCAACACCTCGTGGGAGGACGTCGCCACGGCGGTGCACGTCTCGACGTTCTCGTTCAAGTCGCTCGCCGTCGCCTGCCTGCCGCTGATGAAGGAGGGCGGCGCGGTCGTCGGCCTGGACTTCGACGCGACCAAGGCGTGGCCGGTCTACGACTGGATGGGCGTCGCCAAGGCCGGGCTGGAGTCGTGCTCCCGCTACCTGGCGCGCGACCTGGGCAGGCACGGCATCCGGGTCAACCTCGTCGCCGCCGGTCCGCTCCGCACGATGGCGGCCAAGAACATCCCCGGTTTCCAGGAGTTCGAGGACTCCTGGCCGGAGCGCGCGCCGCTCGGCTGGGACCTGACCGACACCGCCCCCGCCGCCCGGGCGTGCCTCGCGCTGCTGTCCGACTGGTTCCCCGCCACCACCGGCGAGATCGTCCACGTCGACGGCGGCGTGCACGCGATGGGCGCCTGACGGCGGCGGTTCCGCCGCGGGTGCCCGCGGCCCCGCGATCTTGCCGCCTGCCGTCGCCGCGCCTACCATCGGGACGTGCGTGGGGTCCGCCCGCCTGGGCGGGCGTGACCCGGTGAGCCCGCGAGGTCCTGGCCGTCCGGCGGCCGTGGGTGGGGACGATGGGACGACCAGAGCGCGACCTGAGCCCCGAGGAGGGTCCCGTCCAGGCGTTCGCCGTGGCGTTGCGGCGGCTGCGTGAGGAGGCCGGGACACCCACCTACCGTGCCCTCGCCGAGCGGGCCCACTACTCCGCCACGGTGCTGTCGCGGGCGGCGGGCGGGCGGGTCCTGCCCAGCCTGGAGGTCACCCTCGCCTTCGTCAGGGCCTGCGGCGGCGACGAGGACGAATGGACGCGGCGCTGGCACCGCGTCAGCGCGGAGATCGCCGATGCCCCAGAGACGTCCGGTGGGGAACCGCCGTCTCCGGCGGCGGACGCGGGACAGGACGTCCCGTCCGCCGCACGCGGCGGTGTGTCCGGCGGCCTCGCGGGCCGGGCACGCGAACGCGGGCGCCTGCTCGTGCCGCTGGCCGCCCTCGTGACCGCCGGCGCGGTGGCGTTCGGCGCCGCAGGAAGCGGCTCGCTGCTCGCGCCCGGCTGGACGTCGCGCAACCAGCACCTTACCGACCGGACGACGGACGCGAGCCTGGCCGAGGACATGGACGGCGACGACCCCCGGGCCCGGGGATGCGGGCCCGACCCGGACACGCTCGAAACGCTCGACGCCGTCCCGCTCCTCCTGCCGGGCGGCGCCCGCTTCGGGACGCTGCGGCTGCGGCGCAGCCCGGTCTGCGACACGGCATGGGCGTCCGCGCACTACGACAATCCCCGTCTGTACACGGTGTGGCTCGCCGCGCACCGCCCGGCGGACAACGCCCAGGTCCGCTCGCGGTGGTCCAACAACACGCCGCCGGGCAGCTACGGCGACATGCTCTCCCTGGCACGGGGGTGCGTGTGGGTGGAGGGCTGGGTGGTCACCGAGCGTGGGGAGGGCCCGCACGCCGCGACCCGTTGTGCCCGCTGACGCGCCCGCCCTCCACGTCGTCGCCGGGCGGGACTCAGCCCCTCGCCCACGCGCCGGCCGAGCCGGGTCCGGCGCCGCAGCACCAGGCGTACGCCGTCGCCGGCACGTCCCTGGCGTACAGCTGGTCGGAGTAGGCCGAGCCGCCGCGCGTGCGGTACGCCTCGGTGCAGTCGCCGTAGCCGTCACCCCGGCAGACCATGACAGTGACCGGGCCCGTCCGGCCCCCGTCGAACGTGACCCTGGACCAGTTCGTCCCGCACCGGGGCGAGTACCGCAACTCGGCCGTGGCGCCCGCCGGCCCGCGGCCGTCGCGGTACCAGAGCCTGGAGCTGCGCACGGTGTACGCGCCGGACGCGCACGCCGAGTCCACCGGGTCGGTGCCGTCGCACAACCGGCGGCCCGGGCTCAGGGCGCAGAACGTCCCCGAGCGGTGCGGGGAGCGCGCCGCACCCGACGGCTCCGGCCCCATGGCCCGCCCCGGCCCCGGACCGGACGGTGCTCCCGAGCCCTGCCCGGACCCCTGCCCCGGCCCCGATCCGCCTCCCGATCCGGCCGACGCCGCCGGGGCCGCCGCGAGCACGGCCGCGGCGACCGCCGGTACGGCGAGCGTCCTCAGGACGGTGCTCCATCTCGTCACGGGCTCCTCCTCTCCTGCCGGCACCCGGCCCTTCGCGGGTGCCACGACAGGCATGGAAGCCCACGTGGGGGGACGGCGGCGACGGCCGCACAGGGAGTGGAGACAACGCGCATCAACCCGTCCGTCCGGCGGCGCCGCGCATCAATCCGTGACCTCGGACGACGTCACGGAAGACGGCGCGCTCAGGCGAGCCGGTGGCGGCCCGACCGGTCGGGCAGCCGCAGGCCGCCCTCGAACGGGATCGACTCCTGCGGTTCCTGCTGCCCGGCGCGGGCCCGCCGCGCCGAGACCACCCGGGTGGCGAGCACCGCCGACAGCAGCAGCGCCGCCGTGAGGGCCGTCCCCACGGCGTCGTACGGCCGCTGGTCCCGCAGGGGCACGCCGGTGACCCGGCCGGGCAGCCCCGGAAACTCGGGCATCTTCTGCCCCGGCCACAGGAGCGGGATCAGGCCGTCCGCGTCCGGGTCCACGACGGGGTGAGAGGGCGCGGCCGGCGTCCCGCCGCTCTGCGCGGCCGGCCCCGGCCGGTACGGCTCCGCCGGGAGGGCGCCCTCGGGCGCGTGCGAGGGCTTCGGACGCGCCGGACGGCCGGCGGTCGCGGGCGGGCGGTGCTTCCGGCCGCTCCCGCCGGCGCCGGTGCCCGTCTCGTCGCCGGACGCGCAGCGCTCGCCGGCCACCAGGGGCAGGCAGGTGTCCTGGATCGTCCGGCTCAGCCCGTCGGTCAGATCCTGGACGGGAGTGGGAGCACTCCCGGCCGGGGAGTCTCCCGAGCCGCCTCCGGTCACGCCGCCGCCCGCCGAGCCCACCGCGTCCGACGCCGTCCCGGCCGCGCCGGTGGCCGCCTTCACGGTGTCGTCCACCGTCTTCCCGATGTCGTCGACGGCGGTGCCGGCGGTGCCGGTCACCGTCTGCACGGTGTCGTCCACGGCCTTGGTGACCGGCTCCGTCACCCCTCCGGTCGCCTTGTCCGCGACGTCGGTGACGCCGTCCGCCACGCGGCCCACGCCGTCCACCAGGTTGCAGACGCCGCCGGTGAGTCCCGAGACGAGCCCGCCGCCGGTGGTGCAGTCGGCCCATGCCGGGGACGCGGCGAGGGGGAGCCCACCGCCCAGGGCGATCGCGAGAGCCCCGGCGGAGATGGCGGAGGCCTTGCGTGCGGTGCCCATGTGTTCCCTTCCGCGGTCGTCTGGTCAATCCCCCGACATACCCGCCACTCTTCGCCAGAGCGCGGGGTTATGCAGTAGAAAGTTGCAATTCGGTATCGATGCGTGATACGTGAAGACGATTCTCGTTCGCCTCTCGGCGGGTCAGGGGTCGGAGACGTCCGACACGTCGTCCAGGGCCTCCCGGATCTCCCACGGCAGGGTCAGCTCCTCGGCCTGTAGCACGCCGAGGAGCTGCGCGTGGGTGCGGGCGCCGACGATCGCCGACGACACGCCCGGGCGGTCGCGCACCCAGGCGAGCGCCACCGCGAGCGGCGACACGCCGAGCCCCTCGGCCGCCGTGGTCACCGACTCCACGATCCGGCGGCACCGCTCGTCAAGATAGGGCCGTACGAACTCGGCGAAGTGCGGGGTGGCGGCGCGCGAGTCGGCGGGGATCCCGGTGCGGTACTTCCCGGTCAGCACGCCGCGTCCCAGCGGTGACCAGGCGAGCAGCCCGGCGCCCACGTGCGCGGCGGCCGGGATCAGCTCCTCCTCCGGCTCCCTGGCCAGCAGGGAGTACTCCGCCTGCACCGCGACGAGGGGGGCGCGCGCGTCGCCGCACCGCTGCCAGGTCGCGGCGGCGGCCAGCTGCCAGCCCGTGTAGTCGCACACTCCGGCGTAGGCCGTACGGCCGGTCGAGACGGCGAAGTCGACGGCCGCGAGCGTCTCGTCGAGCGGCACCCGGTCGTCGAACGCGTGGAGCTGCCAGAGGTCGACCTCCTCCAGCCCGAGACGGGCCAGGGACGCGTCGAGGGCGCGGATGAGATGGCGGCGGGAGGCGTCCCGCTCGCCGCCGGGCATGAGGACCGCCTTGGTCGCGATCACCAGCTCCGAGCGCGGCACCACGTCGCGGATGAGCCGGCCGATCAGCCGCTCCGCGTCGCCCCCGCCGTACACGTCGGCCGTGTCGATCAGCGTGCCGCCGGCCTCGGCGAACGCGGTGAGCTGAGCGGTCGCCTCCTCGGCCGAGGTGTCGCGGGCCCAGGTCATCGTGCCGAGCCCGATCCGGGACACCGAGAGACCGCTGCGCCCGACAAGTCGCTGGTCCATTGTGCGGACAGACTAGCCGATAGGCTGTCCGCACCATGGACGTACTTCAGGCCATCGTGCTGGGAGTCGTGCAGGGTCTCACCGAGTTCCTGCCCATCTCCAGCTCCGCCCACCTGCTGATCGTGCCCAAGCTGGCCGGCTGGGGCGACCCCGGCGCCGCCTTCACCGCGGTGATCCAGCTCGGCACCATGCTGGCCGTGCTGCTCTACTTCTGGCGCGACATCGTCCGGATCCTCTGGACCTGGCTGCGCAGCCTGTGGACGCCGGAGCTGCGGGGCGACCTCGACGCCCGCATGGGGTGGTACATCGGGCTCGGCACGATCCCGATCGGCGTGGCCGGCCTGCTGTTCAAGGACGCGATCGAGGGCCCGGCCCGCAACCTCTGGCTCAACGCCACCATGCTGATCGCGTTCGGCCTGCTGCTGCTCGCGGCCGAGCAGTTCGGCAGGAAGAAGAAGGAGGTCGCCGACCTCACCATGCGCGACGGCCTGATCGTGGGGCTGTGGCAGATGGCGCCGCTGATCCCCGGCGCGTCCCGCTCGGGCTCCACGATGACCGGCGCGATGTTCCTCGGCTACACGCGCGAGGCGGCGGCCCGCTACTCCTTCCTGCTGTCCATCCCGGCCGTGGTGCTGTCGGGCCTGTTCGAGCTGCGCGACGTCGGCGACGGCGGCGGCCCGCCGCTCGTGCCGACCCTGATCGCGACCGTCGTCTCGTTCGTGGTCGGGTACGCCTCGATCGCCTGGCTGCTGCGTTACGTGGCGCGGCACTCCACGATCGTCTTCGTCGTCTACCGCGTCTTCGCCGGAACGTTCCTCCTCACCCTCCTCTACCTGGGGGTGCTCCAGTCATGACGACCGTCCTTCTCGTACGGCACGGCCTGACCGACCTGACCGGCCCGGTGCTGGCGGGCTGGACGCCCGGCGTCCACCTGGACGAGCGCGGCCGGGAGCAGGCGCGCGCGGTGGCCGAGCGGCTCGCGCCGCTGGAGCTGGACGCGATCGTGTCGAGCCCGCTGGACCGGTGTCAGGAGACCGCCGCCGCCATCGCCCAGGGCCGCCCGGTCACGGTGCAGACCGACGACAGGTTCGGCGAGTGCGGCTACGGCGACTGGACCGGCAGGCCGCTGAAGGAGCTCGCCGAGGAGCCGCTGTGGCGGGTCGTGCAGGCCCATCCCAGCGCGGCGGTCTTCCCCGGCGGCGAGGCCATGGCGGAGGTGCAGAGCCGGGCCGTGCGGGCCGTACGGGACTGGAACGAGCGGCTCGGCGAGAAGGCCACCTATCTGGTCTGCAGTCACGGGGACGTCATCAAGGCGATCGTGGCCGACGCGCTGGGGCTGCACCTGGACCAGTTCCAGCGCATCACGGCCGACCCCGCCTCCGTCACCGTGATCCGTTACACACCGCTGCGCCCCTTCCTGCTGAGGGCCAACGACGTGGGCGGGGGAGTGGCCAACCTGGTGCCCCCGCCCGAGGTTCCGTCGCGGGAAGACGGGGGAGAAACCACCACCGGAAGCGACGCCGCCGTCGGCGGCGGAGCAGGGACCACATAAGGTCGGGCTATGCCGGTCTTCGATTACGATCCGCCTGACAGGTTCGTGGCCGGTGCCGTTGGGCAACCGGGCGCACGAGCCTTCTTCCTGCAGGCGCGCGGCCACGGCAGGATCACCACCGTGGCGCTCGAGAAGTTCCAGGTCGCCGTGCTGGCCGACCGCCTTGACGAGCTGCTCGACGAGGTGCTGCGGCGCAGCGGCGGACGCGCGCCGGTCCCGGCCGTCGCCCCCGCCGATCTGACCGACGAAGGGCCGCTGGAGCTGCCGCTCGACGAGGACTTCCGGGTGGGGACCATGGCGCTCGCCTGGGACCCGGAGACCTCCCAGGTGGTCATCGAGGCGCAGGAGGCGGGCGAGGGCGACGAGGAGGACGAGCCGCCGGCCGACGACCGGCCCGAGCCCGCCGTCCTCAGGGTGCGGATCAGCGCCGCCGCCGCCCGCGCGTTCAGCCGCAGGGCCCTGGAGGTGGTGGCCGCGGGCCGGCCTCCGTGCCCGTTGTGCGGGCGCCCCCTCGACCCGGAGGGCCACATCTGCGTGCGGCTCAACGGCCACCACCCCGGAGGGCTGTCCGCGTGAGGGGCAGGGCGGTACGCGCGGCGTGGCGAGGATCCGGATGACGGCTGAGGACGAGGCGAGCATCGGCGGCGTGGACAGAGCGGGACCCGACGGGGCGGGACTGGACGACGCGGCGGCGATGCGCCTGCTGCGGGAGGGCACCTTAGAAGTGGCCGGGCGACTCGTCGAGGCCACGAACATGACGCTCTACTGCTCCGTCGCCACCGGCGAGCACGCGGCGGCGTGCGTGTACAAACCGGTGCGGGGTGAGCGGCCTCTGTGGGACTTCCCCGACGGCACGCTCGCGGCCCGGGAGGTGGCCGCCTACGAGGTGGCGGCGGTCACCGGCTGGCGCATCGTGCCGCCGACGGTCCTCCGGGACGGCCCCTTCGGCCCCGGCATGGTGCAGCTGTGGATCGACGCCGATCCCGACGCCGACCTGATGACCGTGATGCGCAGCCGCAACCCCGCCCTGCGCCGCATGGCCGTCTTCGACGCGGTGGTGAACAACGCCGACCGCAAGGGCGGCCACCTGCTCCCGCTGCCGGACGGCCATGTGTACGGCGTCGACCACGGAGTGTGTTTCTCCGTGGACGACAAGCTGCGTACGGTGCTGTGGCAGTGGCGTGGCAGGACGCTGCCGCGCGAGGCGGTCAACGTGCTGGAGCGGCTGGAGCGCGAGATCGAGCGGGGCCGTCTCGGGCGGCGGCTGCGCGAGCTGCTCACCCAGGCCGAGGTGGAGGCGACCTGGGAGCGGGTCAAGAGGCTGCTGGCCACCGGCGTCCACCCGCATCCCTCCGACGACTGGCCCGCCATCCCATGGCCGCCGATCTGATGGTCCGCCCGAAGCTTGCGCAGAACGTACGTATTGTGCACTCTGCAGGGGTCTCTACCTTTTTCGGAGGGAACACGCAGTGTGTACGGTCATCGTGAGCGTCGACCCGGAGGCCGGCGCACCGGTGCTCCTGGTGGGCGTGCGTGACGAGTTCGTCACGCGGCCGTGGATGTCACCCGACCGTCACTGGCCCGACCACCCCGGGCTGATCGGGGGCCGAGACCTGGAGGCGGGCGGCACCTGGCTGGCCGCCGACCCGGCGGAGCGGCGCGTCGCCGCGCTGCTCAACGGCGAGGGCACCGCGGCTCCCGCGGCCGGGCGGCGGTCCCGCGGCGAGCTGCCGCTGCTGGCCGCCGAGGCGGGGGAGCTGCCGCCGGTCGACCTGTTCCGCTACGACCCCTTCCATCTCGTCCTCGGCGGTCTCGACGGTGTACGGCTGTGGAGCTGGGACGGCGGACGGCTCGCCGAGGAGAAGCTGCCCGGGGGCGTGCACATGATCGTCAACACGGGCTGGGACCGGTCCGGCCGAGACCCGCGGACGGCCTGGTTCCGGCCCCGGTTCACCCGCGCCGCCCGGCCGGAGTGGACCGACGGCGGCTCCACGGAGCGTTTCTGGGGCGAGTGGCTGGACCCGGCCTCCGGCGCCGGGATGGGCGGCGCGGTGGCCTGGGACGACCCCCGGGCGCTGATCGTGCGGCGGCGTCTCCCGGACGGGAGGATCTTCGCGAGCCTGTCGGTGACGCTGGTCGCCCTGGCCCCGGAAGGGCTGCGCTACGACTTCTGTCCCCAGCCGGACGACCCCTCCACCTGGCACGAGATCGACACGTCCCGGGGCGGACCGCCCGGCCGGAGCCGTCGGGCGCGCGGATAGGCTGCACACCATGCGATCGTGGTCTGCTCCGAATGTCCCCAGGCTGCCTGGTCCGGGCCTTCCGCTCCGTTTGTACGACACCGCCGCCCGAGAGGTGCGGGAGACGGCCCCCACGGGAGAGGCCCGGATGTACGTCTGCGGCATCACGCCGTACGACGCCACGCATCTCGGGCACGCCAACACCTACCTCGCCTTCGACCTCGTGAACCGGGCCTGGCGGGACGCGGGCCACGACGTGCACTACACGCAGAACGCCACCGACGTGGACGACCCGCTGCTGGAGCGGGCGGCGGCGACCGGCACCGACTGGCGGTCCCTCGGCGAGCGGGAGATCGAGCTGTTCCGCTCCGACATGGAGGCGCTGCGGATCCTGCCGCCCCGCGAGTACGTGGGGGTCACCGAGACGATCGAGGAGATCACCGGGGTGATCGGCCGGCTGTCGGAGCGCGGCGCGGCCTACGACGTCGACGGCGACGTCTACTTCTCCGTCACCGCGGCGCCGAAGTTCGGCGCGGTCTCGGGCTACTCCGAGGAGACGATGCTGGCGCTGTTCGCCGAGCGCGGCGGCGACCCCGGCAGGGCGGGCAAGCGTCACCCGCTCGACTGGCTGCTGTGGCGGGCCGAGCGGCCGGGCGAGCCCTCCTGGGACTCGCCGTTCGGCCGGGGCCGGCCGGGATGGCACGTCGAGTGCACGGCCATCGCCCTGCGCAACCTCGGCACCGGGTTCGACGTCGCCGGCGGCGGCTCCGACCTGATCTTCCCCCACCACGAGATGGGCGCCTGCGAGGGCCACGTCGCCACCGGCGAGTGGCCGTTCGCCCGTGCGTACGTGCACGCCGGCATGGTCGGCCTGGACGGCGAGAAGATGTCGAAGTCCAAGGGCAACCTCGTGTTCGTCTCCCGGCTGCGGCGCACGACCGACCCCATGGCCGTACGGCTCGCCCTGCTGGCGCACCACTACCGCACCGACTGGGAGTGGACGGGGGACCAGCTCGCGGAGGCCGAGGCCCGGCTGGCGCGGTGGCGGGCGGCGGTGACGTGTCCGGCGGGGCCCGCGGGCGAGCCCGTGCTCGCCGCGGTCCGCGAGCGGGTCGCCGACGACCTCGACGCGCCCGGCGCGCTCGCCGCGATCGACGCCTGGGCGGCCGGGGAGGGCGACGACACGTCCTCGCCCGCGCTGGTCCGCGACGTCGCCGACGCGCTGCTCGGCGTCGCCCTCTGACCGGGTGCGGCCGCCGGGCGATGCCGTGAGCCCGGCGGCCGGCCATCCTGGCGGCCGGCTCAACCAATCGGCAGGCGCGGCGCCAGCCAGGGGAACACGACGTACCACAGCGCGGCCACCGCGCCTCCGGTCAGCAGCACGGCGATCGTCAGCCGGAGCGCGGCGCCGCCGGGCAGCAGCCGCCAGAGGAACCTGTACACGCCAGATCTCCCTCGGTCAGTCGCGGCGTTCCTCACGGCGGACGAGCACGCTCTGGACGACCAGGCGCTGCGCCGCGGAGAACTTGGGGTGGCAGGTGGTCATGGTCATGTACGCGGTGGTGGGCCGCTGCCCCGGGTGGCCGGGGACGGGATCGACGACGTCGACCTCGCCGGGATCCACGACCTCCTTGCGCGTCACCTGGTAGGTGTAGCGGGCGTCCCACGCGTCCACCATGATGTCGTCGCCGCGCTGAAGCCGGTCGATCCGGTTGAACGGCGCCGCGTAGGTGGTGCGGTGTCCCGAGAGCACGAAATTGCCGACCTGACCGGGCAGGGCGGTGCCGGGGTAGTGACCGGGGCCCCTGCGCAGCTCGTCCGGGCCCACGCCCTCGACGACGGCGAAGCGATACCCGGCTCCCAGGCGCGGGATGCGCAGCAGCGCCAGGGCGTCGCCGGGCCGCACCGCGGCGGGGCCCGTCCGCCCCTCATGCCGCAGGAAGACCTCCCCCAGCCGCCGCTGCAGGACGCGCTGCTCCCGTTCGGTCTCCGCGCCGGTGCCCCAGAGCAGGTACGCGTAGAACAGCAGCAGGACCAGACCGGCGGGCAGGCACAGCTCGCCGATCACCCGTACGGTCGCCGTCACGGCTCCGCCGTCGTCTCCGCGCACGGACCGAGTATCGCCTTCCGATGACGATTCGCGGCCGTCGCGCGGGGGCGTTGGTGAATTCTTTGGCACTCCCGACTCACACCAGGCCGCGCCGCGCGCGAAGCGGCGAGCGGGTCGCGGTCAACGGACCGAGAACCCTGGCCGATCGTTCGGTAAGCGCCGTGCGCCGTGTCGAGCCGATCTTCACCGGCCGCTTACAACAGTCGCAGATGCTCGTTTACGTGAATGCCGTTATCGGGAGTCCAAATTGGCGCGAAAAAACACCCTACCCATTCTTCTGGCGGTGACGGTCGCGGGCGGCCTGACGCTCGGGATTCCCGCGGCCGCGGCCGCGCGGACCGTCATGTCACCGGTGGCCCCGGCGGGGGACGATACGGCCCTCTCGCCGGAGCCCGTCACGGTGGAGAACGCCGAGGAGCCGGGCGAGAACGTGGACGCGAGCCCGGTCGTGCAGGAGAGCGGGCCGGGGACGGCCGCGCAGCAGCCCGTCTGCACGGGCAACGTGTGCAACAACAACGGCGGGGTCTGGAACCGGAACGCCGGCGGCTGGAGCTATCCGCTGGCCTACACCTACAGCGACACCAAGACGATCAACGCGCAGCCCATCGCCGCGCCCGCGGGCGCGGGTCGCGGCGCCGGCCCGAGCGTCACCGGCGTCGGTCCGGCCATCGGCCCGGGCACCGGTGCGGGTACGGGTGCGGGCGGCGCTGAGATGGCACCGCTGCAGAACGCGACGCAGAGCGCGGAGCAGTGGCCGGCGAAGGGGCCGGCGGAGGCGCCGGTGGGAGCCGACAAGGCCTCGGCCGTCGAGGGGGAGCCGGAGGAGCTACCCGGGGAGACCACCGATGAGGAAGGACTTCCCGGGGAGGAGACGGACGAGGAGGAGTCCCCCGAGAAGGACACCACCGACGAGGCGGAGACCGACGAGGCCGACGAGGCCGACGAAGACGAGGCGGACGAAGACGAGGCGGACGAGGCGCCGGCCGGCGTGGCTCCCGAGGAGATGGCCGGCCCCGCGCCGGTCGCCGCGGGCGGTCCGGCGGGCGGCGCTCGGCTCCCGTTCACCGGCGCGCCGGTGAGCGT
>QFZU02000017.1 GCA_003260025.2 Microbispora triticiradicis
CGGGCCGAGGCCGAGCGCCGGCGCGAGCCGTACGACGTCGCGCGCCCGCCCGGCCGAGCCCTTTTGCAGGCGGTGGTCGACGGTCAGCAGCCCGGCGCGCAGGCCGAGGCGCGGGGCGGCGAACCCGGTGGCCGCGGCCAGCGCCAGCGAGTCGGCGCCGCCGCTGCAGGCCACCAGGACCAGCGGCCCCGGCCCCGCGTCCGGTTGCATGCGCGCGGCGAGGTCCGCGAGCGACAGCCGTACGGCACGGCGGACGTCGGCGACGGCGGGATGCGGGCCCATGCGCCCATTCTCGCGGTGTCCCGCGCGAACGCGGGTCAGCACGGGTGAGGAGGAGCGCGGGTCAGGAGGAGCGCGGCTCAGGGGGAGGTGGCGAGGACCCGGGACATCCAGGCGTGGGGGTCGGCGATCTCGTCGCGGTCGGGCAGCGTCTCCGGCGAGGTCCAGACCTTGTTGAACCCGTCCATCCCGGCCTCGTCCACCACCGTCCGGACGAAGCGGGAGCCCTCGGCGTACTGCTTCATCTTCAGCTCGATGCCGAGCAGCCGGCGGACCAGCTGGTCGACGCGGGAGCCGCCCTCGCGGCGGCGCTGGAACTTGGCGCGGATCTCGGCGACCGACGGCACCACGCTGGGCCCGACCGCGTCCATCACGTAGTCGCCGTGCCCCTCGACCAGCGTCATCACGGCCGTGACCCGATCGAGCACGGCCTTCTGCTCGGGCGTCTGGATGGCCTCGATGAGATTGCCCTCGCCGCCCTTGAAGGCGTCCGCCACCGCGTCGGAGGCGGCGCGCAGGCGCTCCAGCAGCGTCGCGAGGTCCATCTCGGAGGCGAGGAGGAACTCGGTCATCTGGCCGCGCACGTACTCCCGCAGCCAGGGCACGCCGGTGAACTGCACCCGGTGGGTCTCCTCGTGCAGGCACACCCAGAGGCGGAAGTCGCGCGGGTCGACGCCGAGCTCGCGCTCGGCGTGCACGATGTTCGGCGCGACCAGCGTCAGCCGGCCGGTCGGCGCGACGCCGGACGGGTCCGGCGGGAGGAACAGCTCGTACTGCCCGAGCACCCGGGAGGCGAGGAAGGCCAGCACCGCGCCCACCTCAAGACCCGTGATGCGCGAGCCGACGGCGCCGACGATCGCCGGCACGTTGGACATCTTCTGCGTCAGCGGCTCCAGCACGACCCGGAAGCCGTCGACGTTGGCGCGGATCCAGCCGGGGCGGTCCACCACCGTCGCCGCCTCCGGCGGGGCCGAGTCGATGCGGGTGAACTCCCGCACGTGCCCCTCGGCGTCCCGCGACAGCCGCCGGAGTTCGAGGACGGCCTGCCTGGCCTCCTCGCGGCTCACCTGCGGGCCCGGTCGCACGAGGCGCACTCCGGTCGTGACGGCCAGATCCCAGTCGATCACCTGCATACTCACCACCGTACGTTCTCCGCCTGCCCGCCGCGCGGGCAGCCGAGCGGGATCCGACACCTCAGCTCTGGGAGACGATCGTGGCCATCTTGTCGAGCGCCGCTATGGCCTGCGTCGGGTCGGCCACCTGATCGGCCATGAACGCGAAGGTCAGCAGCCGGCCCTCGGATGTGTACGCGATCCCCGCCAGGGTGTTCACGCCGTTCAAAGTGCCCGTCTTCGCGCGGACCAATCCGGCGCCGGCCGCCGAGCCGGACCTGCCGTACCGGTTGTGCAGGGTCCCGGTGAAGCCGGCGACCGGCAGCCCGCTGATCAGCGAGTGCAGGCCGGGGTGCGCCGGGGACGCCGCCAGGGCCAGGATCCGGGCGAGGCCGCCGGGCGTGATCCGGTTCCTGGTGGAAAGGCCGCTGCCGTCGTGGACCTCCACGCCCTCGGCCACACCGAGACGGGTGAGCACGCGGCGGACCGTAGCGGCCACGCCCTCGAACGTGTGCGGCTGGCCCTCCTTCACGGCGGCCTGGCGGGCGAGCGCCTCGGCGAGGTCGTTGTCGCTGTGCGTGAGCATCCGCTCCACCAGCGCGTAGACCGGCCCCGACTCCACCCGGGCCAGCTCCTGGGCGGCGGCCGGGGCCCGGCCCGGGCCGACGTCCCTGCCCACCTTGACGCCGTTCTTCCTGAGCAGCGCGGCGAACGCGCCGGCGGCGGTCTGCGCCGGGTCGGGCACCCGCGCGCCGTTCGCCGCCCTGCCCTCGTCGATCATGAGCGCGGACACCGGTGCGACGCTGCCCTCGGGGATGTACGTCGGCTTCCAGCCCGGCGCCGTACGCGGCCCGCCGAACAGGGACGCGTCGTACGACAGGTCGGCCGAGGTCACGCCGGCCGCCTTCAACGCCTTGGCCGTACGGGAGGCGAGCTGGTCGAGCGACGCCGGCCTCGGGTAGGCGTCCTTCCGCTCCGCGGCGCTCGTCCCCGGCCCGGCCAGGGTGGGGTCGCCCCCGCCGACCAGGACGATCGAGCCCGGGGCGGTCCCCTTGACCACCCGGGTCGCCAGGCGGGCGTCGGGGCCCACCGAGGCCAGCACGGTCACCGCGGTGACGACCTTCGTGGTGGAGGCGGGGGTGATGGGAGTGCCCGAGCGGCCGTCGAACACGGTGGCGCCGGTCGTCACGTCGAGGACGATGCCGGCCACGCTGCCGCCCAGGGCGAGGTCACCCATCGCAGCGGCGAGCCGGGTGGTCAAAGTACCCTTGGCGGGGAGAGCCCCATCCCCCACCGCGGCCAGAACCGGACCCGCGGTCACCAGGGGGATCGGGTTCGGCTTCGGGGACGCGACCGGAGCCGGGGTCCTGTCGGCGTCATGGGCGATCAGATAGCTGCCCGCGAGGACGACGAAGATCTGCAGCAGGGCGAGGGTGGACACCACCACCCAGCGCTCACGTCGCACCACGTCACCCTCACTTCGCGCCGACCTTGAACACGCTTACGAGACATTAACGCCAGCCCGGGAGACCGGGGACTCATGCGGAGGAACGAGTGGAGTTCGACGTTGTCGTTGAGATTCCCAAGGGACAACGGAACAAGTACGAGGTGGACCACAAGACCGGCCGCATTCGCCTGGACCGCATGCTCTTCACGTCGACCCAGTACCCCGCTGACTACGGGTTCATCGAGGACACGCTGGGCGAGGACGGAGACCCGCTCGACGCGCTGGTGCTGCTCCAGGAGCCGACCTTCCCCGGCTGCCTCATCAAGTGCCGGGCGGTCGGGATGTTCCGGATGACCGACGAGAAGGGCGGCGACGACAAGGTGCTGTGCGTCCCGGCCACCGATCCGCGGATGGAGCACATCCGCGACATCCACCACGTCGCCGAGTTCGACCGGCTGGAGATCCAGCACTTCTTCGAGGTCTACAAGGACCTCGAACCCGGCAAGTCGGTCGAGGGCGCCAACTGGGTGGGACGCACCGAGGCCGAGGCCGAGATCGTCGCCAGCATCAAGCGGTACGAGGAGATCGACCATCAGGGCGAGGACCACTGAGCCGGTGCCGCGGGGGGCACTAGGCGGGCCGGGTGGCGCCGACGAGATCATGGCGCCAGATGGGTGAGATGCGGACCACGTCCCCCGTCTGGGGGGCGTGGACCATCAGGCCGCGCCCGATGTAGAGGCCCACGTGATGGATGGTGCCGGGGCTGCGGCTCAGCCTGCCGTAGAACAGCAGGTCGCCGCTGCGCAGTTCCCTGAGCGGGACGTGCCGTCCCGAGGTCCACTGGGTGCCGGTCCAGTGGTCGAGTGAGACCCCCGCCCGCTGCCAGGCCCGCATGGTCAGTCCCGAGCAGTCGAACCCCGACGGGCCGGCCGCGGCCCACACGTACGGTTTGCCGATCTGTTTGAGCGCCCATTGGGCGGCCTCCCCGCCCCGCCCGGACGGCAGCCGGGCCGCCCAGCCCGGGATCGCCATGCCGCTCCGCGCGGGGGGAGCCTGGCGCCGGGATCTCTGTCTGGCCGCGCTCCTCGCCTGTCTCAGCTCGTCGACGCGGGCGCGGGCGGCGTCCAGGCGTTCGGAGATCTCCTCTTTCTCCCGCTCGATCAGCCGGGTCTGGCCGAGCTGGTCCGCGACGGCCCGCTGCGCCGCGTCCCTCGCCCGCCGGACCTCGTCGGCGGTGCGGGACTGCTCGGCGTACGCGCGGGCCGCCTGTTCTCGGAGGATCTCGTAGATCTTCCACGCGTCGTCCATCTCCGCGAGCGTCGCGTTCTGTTCGTCGCCGAGTTGCGTCAGCACGCTGGCTCTTCGCAGGAACCCGTCCGCGTCGTCCCAGCCGCCGAGCACGGCCGCGGCGGACGGCGCCAGCCGCAGCCGGCCGTACCCCTGGGCCACCCGGGTGATCACCACGCTCCGCAACCGGTCGAACTCGCCGGCCGCCTGGCCGACCCGCCGCTCCGACTGCTCGTAGGCGGCGCGCGCCTGCTCCAGGCGTACGAGCTCTCCGTTGTACGCCTCGACCAGCCGCTCGGCGTCGGCGTCCAGCGCGTCCCGGCGGGCCTGGGCGGTGGCGAGATCGGCCGACGCTCTGCCCAGCTCCCGCGCCCGCTCCTGCACCTGCTGCCGCGCCCTGGCGACGTCCTTCGACGACGGCTTCGGATCGGCTCCCGCCGGGGCCCCCAACGTGAGGACCAGACTTGACCCGAGCCCGGCGACCAGCCCCGATGCCCTGAGGAGTGGCATTCCTTCCCCTTCCCTGCTCCACTCCCCTCAGTTCCCAGTGACTACTCTCCGTACACATCTAAGGTACGCCCAGTAATTGGCCTATGTGATAGGTCGTCCTTTTTGCCGGAGGAAGAGGGGGCCGGGTGCGGGCTCGGAAGCCGGCGGGCAGTCCCCTCCTCCACGCCGGTGGCCCGGCGTGCGCGGATAGTGGAAACGTCCTTCGTGATGATGCTGGTGTTCACGGTGAGGCGGGCGGCGTCCCGGCCAGTGCGCCGGCGGAGGCCCGCCCCTCGGTGGGCCGCCGGTGGGCGGATCCGTGGGGTCGTCGCCGGAGCCGCCGGGGTCGTCCGAGCCGCCCGGACCGCCGGAACCCGGACCGCCTGAGCCGGGGTCGTCGCCGGACCCGGGGTCCGGCGGCGTGGCCGTCTCGCCGGGCGGCGACGGCGCGGAGCCGGAGGGCCTGGTCGTGGGTGGGGTCCTGGGCGGGGTCGTGGGCGGCGCCGCCGGGCTGCGCGTCGGCTCGTGGTGACGCGGGGGCCGGACGGTGGCCGGAGGCACGGGAGCGGGCAGGGGCGCCGGCCGGGGCAGGACGACCGGATCGGCCCGCCGTACGGAGCCACCGGGCTCGGCCGTGTCCCCCGAGCCCGAGGGCTCGGGTGAGCGGTCGTCCCCGTCGTCCGAAGATCCAGGAGAGGCCGTGTCCCCAGCGTCCCCGGCCGGGCCGGAACCGGTCGCGGCCGGGGCCTCGACCGCCGGGGGCCGGTGGCCGACGAACGAGTCGGCGGCCCGCTCACGCAGGTCACCGGCGAACTGGGCGAACACGAGCGCGATCGTCGCCACCGCCGCGACCGCCGCCACCGCGCCGGCCACGGCCTGGGCGAGCCGCCCCTCGCGCCGCGCCCCCGTCCTGGGGAAGCCCGCCGCGCTCAGCCCGCCGACGCGTTTGGCGACGTACCGCCGGTAGGGCACGAGCTCGGGGTCGATGAAGCTGCTGAGCACCCGCACGCGCAGCGTCTCGGGCAGGGCGACCCGGGGCAGCAGGGAGAACACCTTGGCCGGGGAGACCTGCCGGACGCGGTGCCGCGCGCAGGTCTCGCAACGGGCGATGTGACGGGTGAGCTGTCCGCGCGCCTGCGGGGTGAGCTCACCGGAGAGGCCCTGGAGGATCGCCGCCGCCCGCGCACAGTCGTGCGAGGCGCGCCGGGCGAGGATCTCGGCCGTCACCGTCTCACGCAGGCGTTCGGTGGCGGCGTCGAGGAGGGCCCGGGCGTACCGGTCGCCGGTCCCGAGCACGGCGGCCAGGTCTCCGGTGTCCATGTCGTGCCGGGCGACCAGTTCGAGCACCTCGCGGTCCTCCGCGGACAGCGCGGCCACGGCGCCGCCGGCGGCCAGGCGCAGGTCGGTGTCGCCCTCGCCGTCCCCGGCGCGGGGGAAGGGCGCGGTCGGCACAGGGGTGGCCCCCGGCTCCGGGCCGCCCTCCTCCCCGGGGGTGCGGCGGCGCACGCACTCACCCCTGGCCAGGGCGTACAACCAGGGGCGCAGCATGCCCGGATCGGCGAGCGACCCGACGAGGGCCTCCGCGGCGATCAGCGTGTCGCGCAGGGCGACCTGGGCGGCGTCGGGCCCGGCCAGCAGCGCCCTGCAGTATCGGTAGAGCCCTTCGGCGTAGGTGTCGTAGAGAGCGGACAGCGCCCCCGGATCCCGGGCACGCAACGCCTCCACCAGGACGCCATCATTCATATACGGAGAGTAAATGCTTGGTAACTACCCGCTCCACCCATTCAGCCGAAGTCGTTTCCTCCGTCCGTCCGTCTGACGGACGAACATCCTTCTCATCACCATTTGTGCTCATCGGCCCGCGCAGCGGCGCCGGCGGGAGACGATGCGTGGGTGAACGGGCGCAGATCGTGGTGGCCGATCCTGTTTGCCGTGGCGGTGGTTGCCGCACTCGCCGTCGCGGTGAGCGTGGTGGGGCAGGTCCTCGACCCCGACGACAAGGTCAACCGGGCCGATCTCGTGGCCCTCGTCGTGGCCGCGCTGGCATTCGCGGCGCCCGTGGTCCTGTGGGCCAGACGCAGGGCCACTCCCGCACCACCCGCGAGTGAGGAGACCATCACCGCCGGGAAGACGACCTTGACGAACCTGGTCGCCGAGCAGTGGCGCACCGAGGCGACGATCCGATCGCTGGGCGATCCCGAACCGATCCCCGTCTCCTGGCACCTGACCGACGACCCGGGCCTGATGGACCATCCCCGCCTGATCGGCCACCAGCCGCTGACCTTCACCGCCACCGGCGACCGGATCCCGCGGCTCGCCGAGAACTTCCGGGCGTTACGCCGCCGCCGGCTGGTCATCACCGGCGGCCCGGGCAGCGGCAAGACCACACTGGCGGTGCAGCTGCTGCTGCATCTGGCCGACGATCACCGTCCCGAGGAACCGGTCCCGGTCCTGTTCACCATCGCCGGCTGGGACACCACCGCGCAGCCGCGACTGCACGACTGGCTGGCCGCCCGGCTGGCCCAGGACTACCCGGCCCTGACCAACCCCGCGTACGGGCCCGACGCGGCCAGGACGCTGGTCGGACGCGGTCACATCCTGCCCATCCTGGACGGCCTGGACGAGCTGCCCGGCGACGCCCGCGCCTCGGCGATCGCCGCGCTCAACGGCTCCCTCGCCGAGCGTGACCAGTTCATCCTCACCAGCCGGACCGGCGAACTGGCCGCCGCCCTGGACCAGGCCGGGGACGTGCTGACCGCCGCCGCGGTCATCGCCCCCCGCCCCCTCACCCCGCAGGCCGCCGCCGGCTACGTGCGCACCTGCCTGCCGCCACGCCCCCGCCACGACTGGACTCCCGTCATCGAGGCGTTGGAGAACGCCGACCGGCCGGGCCTGGCCGAGGTGGCCTCCACCGCGCTCGGGCTGTGGCTGATCCGCACCGTGTACATCACCCCCTCTACCGACCCCGCCCCACTGGTCGGCCCCCTCGCCGACGACCGCGGGAGGCTGCGCGCCCACCTGCTCGACCACCTGATCCCCGCCGCCATCCAGGCCCGGCCCCCCACCCGCGACCCCGCCGAGCACTTCCGGCCCCGCCACGCCTGGGATCCCGACCAGACGCGCCACTATCTGGCCTACCTCGCCCGCCAACTGACCGCGCACGACACCCGCGACCTCGCCTGGTGGCACCTGGCCGACCTCACCACCACCCCCGCCCAGCAACGGCGATTCGCCCGCATGTTCGGGCTTGTAGGCGGGCTCGCGGTCGGGCTCGCGGTCGCGTCCCTGCGCGGGCTGGTGACCGGGCTCAGGGAGGGGCTCGGGGCCGGGTTCGAGGACGGTATCGTGCTCGGGCCCGTGATCGGGTACATGCTCGGGCTCGGGTTCGGGCATGCTGCCCAGCACTGGGTCCATGGGATACCTGGCTATGCCGATCTGCGACTCCAGGGAAGAACGACCAGCCTCATCAAACGCATCGCGAAAAACCTCCCTGCCGCGCTCTTGTTCGGGCTCATGGGCTGGGTCGTGTTCGGGCTCGTGGGCTGGCTCGCGTTCGCGCTCGTGTTCACGCTCCTGTTCGGGCTCCTCGAGTGGGCGGAACAACCCGCGTCCACAACCATCGCGATCACGCCCCAGTCGATGTGGAAGGCCGACAGAACTCTCACCCTTCTACGAACACCAACGTTCTGGCTCGTGGGCGGGATGCTGATCGGGCCCTTGTTCGGGCCCGTGGCCGCGCTCGGGGGCGGGCTCGTGTTCGGGCTCGTGAGCGGAAAACATTACGCATGGTTGGGCGGCGGAATCACCGTCCAACGTCTGGCCCGGGCGGGACATGTCCCCCGCAACCTGATGGCGTTCCTCGACGACGCCCACCGCCTGGGGCTGCTGCGCACGGTCGGGCCTGTCTACCAGTTCCGCCACGCCGACCTGCACGACCATCTCGCCGCCCTGCACACCGAAGCGCCCGAATCCGGGCGATAGGAGGGGTCAGGCCGGTTCGCGTACGGTCATGCCGGCGGCGGCGCATCCCCGGGTGAGCGCGTCGAGGCCGAACGCGTCGACGGGGCCGAGGGCGCCGGTGCCGCGCACACCCTCCGCGAGCGCCGTGGTCGCGGCCCAGGCGAGCATGCCGGCCGTGAACTCGTACGGGTCCCCGCCCGACAGATGGACGGCCGACAGGCGGCGCCCCCGCGCGTCGTAGGCCTCCGCGACGATCCTGGACGACACACCCGCCGCCGGGGCCGGCGTCCCGGTGCCCGTACGGAGCACCCGGTCGGCCAGCGCCTCGGTGACCCGCCTGGCGCCGGGCAGGGCGGCGATCACCGGGGTCGCCCTGGCCAGCACACCTGCCGCCTTGGTCAGCCCGCCCAGCCAGCCGAGATAGACGTTGACCTCCCGCAGGCCGGGATGCGCGGGCGGCAGCGTGAAGTGCTCGGTGGCGCCGATGGACAGGCCGTGCCGCGGCCGGCCGTCCACCAGGAAACGCCGCGTGCGGCCGTGCTCGGGGACGATGCGGCCCTCGCGGAAGCCGTACATCGGCTCCAGGAGCATCCCCAGCATCGAGGCGCGGGTCCCGGCGCTCGCGCGGCGGGCCATGTCGCCGCCCACGAAGTAGCCGACGTCGACGCGTACGGCGTCCGCGCCCGCCTTACGGAGGGCCAGGGCCGCGGCGAGGTTGCCGGGGACGTAGTCGTAGCCGAAGGCGGTGATCAGGGCCGCGCCCCGGGCCGCCGCGGCGGGGCCGTACCGCTGGAAGATCCGCTTGATGAACGTGGGCTCGCCCGTGCTGTCGAGGTAGACGGCGCCCGCCTCGGTCGCGGCGGTCACCGCGGCCTCACCCCAGCGGGCGAACGGCCCGACGGTCGAGATCAGCACGTCGCCCGGCGTGACGAGGGCCCGTACGGACTCCGGGCGGCCGACGTCGGCCACCGCGATCGGCACGTCACCGCCCAGTGAGCCGGCGAGCGAGTCGGCGAGGGCGGTCAGCCGCGCCTGGTCCCGGCCCGCCAGCAGCGGCCGGGCCCCGCGCCGGGCGAGCGCCTCGGCGGTGAGCCCGCCGGTGAAACCGGTGGCTCCGAAGAGCACGATCCTGGCCATTCCGCTACGGTAACCCGCCCCTCCTGCCGCTATCGGCGGTGGGCCGCTCACTGGCGCCGATCGTTGTACGGCGGATAGCCGCGGTCCTTGACGAACGGCGCGGTGGTCGGCGGGATCGTGTGCAGCGGAACGGCTCCGGCCCGCGCCAGATCCTCGTACGCCCGGGCGGTGGAGCCCCAGGTCGTGGCGTACACGTCGGTCGCGCCGACGGCCCCGCGGACGCCGTCGACCGTGATGACGAACCTCCGCTTCGTGCCCGGCCGCACGTCGTCCACGTACGTCGTCGCTCCGGCGACCAGCCGGCCCGCGTCGTCGCGCAGCAGGGCCGTCACGGCGAGGGCGCCCGCGGTCCTGCGGAACGGGTCGAGTACGTAGCCGGTGACGAGGTAGGAGCCGTCCGGCTGCTTCTCGGTGAGCACGTCGGAGATCGGAAACCTGAGGAACGCCGACGGAGGCCGCGACGCCGCCCGCCACGAGGCGGGCCGGTAGTCGATCTTCACGCGGACCGGCTGCCCGCCGGCCGTCACCTGGCCGCCGAACGCCAGCGGGCGGCCCGGAGGCGCCGCGTCCAGCGGCTGCTCCAGGTGGACGACCTCCTTGCCCACCGCGTCGACGGCCGTGACCACCGCGACGGCGTTCTCCCCGAAGTGCCCGCGGTTGGGGTTGCTCAGCACCCCCGCCCAGGTCACCGCGTACCCCGCCCCGGAGCGTACGACGGAGGACACCTGCTCCTTGAGGGCCAGCGGCAGCGGGCCCTCCTGCTTGTGCTTGCTCGCGCACGACGCCGTCGCCAGTACGGCGAGGGCGAGGGCGGCGATTATGCGGCAACGTCGCGTCACTCAGCCGTCATAACCGCTGCAAGGGACGTCCCCTCCCGGACACGCGCGCCCCCGCCGGTATCTTTACCGGCCGCTCAACGCGGGCGGACCACCCGCGTCTCGTCCCACACCGGCTCGGGAGACTCGTACACCCGCCCGTCGGAGCCGAAGACCAGGTAGCGGTCGAAGTCGGCGGCGAACCAGCGGTCGTGGGTGACCGCGAGCACGGTGCCGTCGAAGGCGTCCAGGCCCTGCTGCAGGGCCTCGGCGCTGGCCAGGTCGAGGTTGTCGGTGGGCTCGTCGAGCAGCAGCAGCGTGGCGCCCGACAGTTCGAGCAGCAGGATCTGCAGCCGCGCCTGCTGGCCGCCCGAGAGCGTCTCGAACCTCTGCTCGGCGATCCGCCCGGCCAGCTCGTAGCGGGCCAGCGCCTTCATCGCCTCGTTCTTCAGCCGGGCGTGCTCGGTCATGACGATCTCGCAGGGCGTGCGGCCGAGCAGTTCGGGACGGGCGTGGGTCTGCGCGAAGTGGCCGGGCACGACCCGCGCGCCGAGTCTGACCACCCCGGCGTGGCGGACCTCCTCGCCCGCCAGCAGCCGCAGGAAGTGTGACTTGCCCGAGCCGTTCGAGCCGAGCACGGCCACCCGCTCGCCGTACCAGACCTCCAGGTCGAACGGCTTCATCAGGCCGGTCAGCTCCAGGCCCTCGGAGATCACCGCCCGTTTGCCCGTACGGCCGCCGCGCAGGCGCATGCTGATGAGCTGATCCTTGGGCGCGAGCTCCGGCGGCCCGGCCTCCTCGAACCGGCGCAGCCGGGTCTGCGCCGCGTGGTAGGCGGAGGCCATGCCGTCGTTGTAGGTGGCCTTCTGCTTGAGCATGACCACCAGGCGCCTGAGCTTGGCGTGCTCCTCGTCCCAGCGCCGGCGCAGCTCGTCGAGCCGCTCGCTCCGCTCCCTGCGGGCCTGCGCGTACGTCCCGAAGCCGCCGCCGTGGATCCAGACGTTGCCCGACTCGACCGTGACGATCCGGTCGGCGGCGTTGGCGAGAAGCTGGCGGTCGTGGGAGACCAGCAGCACGGTCTTGGGCGTCTCGCGCAGCGCCGTCTCCAGCCACACCTTGCCCGGCACGTCGAGGTAGTTGTCGGGCTCGTCGAGCAGCAGCACCTGGTCGGGGCCGCGCAGCAGCGCCTCCAGGACCAGCCTCTTCTGCTCGCCGCCGGACAGCGTGCCCACCTCGCGGTACTTCACCCGGTCGTACGGCGCGCCGAGCGCGGCCATCGCGCAGGCGTCCCACAGGACCTCGATGTCGTAACCCCCGGCGTCGCCGTAGTCGGTGATCGCCTGGGCGTACCGCAACTGGGTCTTCTCGTCGTCCCGCTCCATCATGACGAGCTCGGCGGCGTGCAGCCGCTCCGCCGCCGTCCTGACGCGTTCCGGCGCGACGCTCAGCAGCAGGTCCTGGACCGTGCTGCCGTCCCGGATGTTGCCGACGAACTGCCGCATCACCCCGAGGCCGCCCGAATGGGCGACCGTGCCCTCGACCGGCTGGAGGTCCCCCGCGATCATCCGGAGCAGGGTGGTCTTGCCCGCGCCGTTCGGACCCACCAGGGCGGCCTTGACGCCCTCCCCTACCCGGAACGAGACGTCGTTCAGGAGCATCCTGCCGTCCGGGAGGACATGGGTCAGATGCCCGATCTCAACATGTCCCACCGTGGGTCTCCTGCCGGATGTGCTCGTGCGCTTCCCGCGCAGGCTACCTATCCTTTTACACCCGCGGCATCCCGTTTTCCGCCTGTCAACCCAGCGGTATGCGATTCCTGCATAGTACTATTCACCTATGCGGGAACCACCGCCTCCGCTCCTCCCTCTGCTGCGCAGTGCGGCCGTGGGAGAGCTGCTCGCGTGGTTGTTCCTCCATCCGGAGAACGAGTACTCGACCACCGACCTCGCTCAGCGGACGGGAGTCTCCCAGTCCACGGTGAGCCGCGAGATGGACCGCTTCGCCGCCGCAGGGCTGACCTCTGAACGACGTCACGGCAATCTCCGCTTGATCCGGGCGAACACCGAAACCATCGTCGCGCGACCACTGATCGATCTACTGGCGGTCACCTTCGGGCCGGCCGCCGTACTGCCTCCGCTGCTCGAGGACGTCACCGGTATAGATGAGGCCTACATCTACGGCTCCTGGGCGGCCCGGTACGCCGGACGAGCCGGTCCTCCCCCGCGCGACGTGGACGTACTCGTGATCGGTACCGCAGACCTGGACGACCTGTACGAGGCGGCGCGTACGGCCGAACACGTCCTTGGACGCGAGGTGAACATCAGCAGGATCTCCACGGACGCCTGGGCGGATCACAACGATCCGTTCGTCGCCGCGCTCAAGGACAACCCCCTCTTTCAACTGTCGGCTGAGCGGAGCACATCGTGAGATGGGCTCAGGGTCGCGACCGCATCGACACGATGCTGTCGGCGGGTCAGCTGGAGCGGGTGCCTCCCAGCAGGAAACACTCGGACGCGATGCTGAGACAGGCGGAGCGACACATCGATCTCGCCAGAATCGGCATGCACGCCGATCCCGTCGGGGCGTATCGACTCCTCTACGACGCGAGCAGGAAGGCTCTGGCATCGATCCTTGAGAACCAGGGCCTACGCGCCACCAGCAGGGGAGGACACCTCACCGTCCTCGACGCTGTGACCGCGCAACTGGATCCGCCCCTCGGCCGCGTGCTGCGTTCCTTCGACCGCATGCGTCGCCGACGGAACGGAGCCGAGTACCCCAGGCCGGAGACTCCCGACATAACGGCCGAGGACGTGATCGAGGACTTGAGACCCTCTGGCAGCGGACCTCCCCCAGGCCGTGACCCGTCGCCGTGACGCGCGGCGGCCTCGCTCCGGACGGGGCGCATTCTTTTCCTCGACCGCGAAACGTCTTGACTCGACGGCACATCACTCGGAAATAGCCTGACATTTCACGGGATTGCCACGTCGAAGGGGCGGATATGTCACCGCGCACCGATCCCATCCTCGACTGCCCGCTCGACCAGGTCCCGGACAGCCGGGAGTTCGTCGAGGCCGCCATGCGCTGGCATTTCAGCCCCGAGACCGGCTCGCCGTTCTGGCTGGAACGGGCGAGGACGCTCGGCTTCGACCCGCGCGCGGACGTGCACTCCTTCGAGGACCTGCGGCGCTTCCCCAACGTGACCAACGAACTGCGCGAGGTCCGGGTGGAGGACCTCATCCCGAGGGGATACGGCCCGGACGCGGCGGTGGCCGGCGTGTTCGAGAGCGGCGGAACCACCGGTCCGCCCAAGCGGGTCGTCGTCCTCCGCGACTGGCTGGACCGGCTGATGCACCGGCTCGAACAGGACCTGGAGGCGAAGGGCTACCCCGAGAACGGCAACTGGCTGTCGCTCGGCCCCACCGGGCCGCACATCTACGGAGAGCTGATCCGCCGGCAGGCCGAACGGCGCGGCGGCATCCGCCTCACCGTCGACATGGACCCCCGATGGGTGAAGAGGAGCATCGCCGAAGGCCGCGCCGAGGAGGCGGAACGCTACGCCGAGCATCTGATCGACCAGAGCGCCCACCTCCTCCGGACCCAGGACGTGCGGGTCATGGTGACCACCCCTCCGCTGCTGACCCGGCTGGCCCGCAGGGACGCGCTGGTCGGCCTGATCAACGAGAAAGTCTCCGTGATCGGCTGGAGCGGCGCGCACATGGACCCCGACACCCACTACCTGCTCCGTACGGAGGTCTTCCCGGGCGTGCGGCTGTACGGCATGTACGGCAGCACGATGATCCTGGGCGGGCTGCCCGAGCGGGTCGTGCCGCCGGAGCAGGACGTGGTCGTCTTCGACGCCTTCTCGCCGTACGTCGCCTTCCAGGTGGTCGACCCGCGCACCGGGGAGAGCGTGCGGATCGGCGACCGCGGCCAGGTCGTGATGCACCACGTGAGCAAGAGCTTCCTGCTGCCCAACAACCTGGAGCGCGACCTGGCCACCCGCGTGGCCGCGCCGCCGGGACAGACGGGCGACTCCGTGGCCGACGTCGGGCCGCTCCCCACGTTCGAGGACGAGCCGGTCATCGAGGGGGTGTACTGATGGACGAGCCCATCCAGCTCGACGCCCTCGGCGCGGGCGGGCCGTACCGCAGCCGCAGCCGGCTGCCCATCCGCGAGCTGGGCGGGCGGCCGGTCGCCGAGCTGAGCCTGGTGCCGCGGCTCTACGTGCAGCGGACGATGGCGGCCCTGCACCGGGCGCGCACCATGCCGGCCGACGAGCGGGTGTCGGCCCTCACCCGCGCGGGACGGCTGTTCGAGACGGGCGTCGTCGGCGGCCTCGGCGCCGAGGAGTACCGGCACATCGTCAGCCGGGTCTCGGGGATGCCGATCACCGTGGTCCGCTCGGCGGCGTCCGGCATCGCGCACCGGGCGGGCGAGGCGTACCGCACGACCCGGTACGCCCGGCCCGAGGGCGCGGTGGACGACTGGCGTGACCCGCTCACCCGCAGTGGGCAGGCGGTCTGGACCCGGCGCGGGGACGTCTTCGCCGTGCACGCGGCGGGCAACCATCCGGGTGTGCACACGCTGTGGCTGGAGGCCCTGGCGATGGGCTACCGGGTCGCGGTGCGCCCCTCCCGGCGCGAGCCGTTCACCCCGCACCGCCTGATCACCGCGCTGCGCGAGTCGGGATTCGGCGAGGACCAGGTGGCGCTCCTGCCGACCGACTACAGCGTGGCCGACGACGTCATCAGGGACGCGGACCTCGCGATGGTGTACGGCGGCGAGGAGGTCGTGAGCAAGTACGGCGACGACGTGCGGGTGCTGCCGCAAGGCCCGGGGCGGTCGAAGATCCTGCTCACCGAGGACGACTGGGAGCGCCATCTCGGCACGATCGTCGAGTCGGTCAGCGCGTTCGGCGGGACGGCCTGCGTGAACACCACCGCCGTCTTCGTCCGGGGCGATCCCGCGCCCGTCGCCGCGGCCGTCGCGGAGCGGCTGGCCGCGATCCCGAGCCTGCCGCCGGAGGACGACGCCGCGGTGCTGCCCGTCCAGCCGGTCACGGACGCGCGGGCGGTCGAGAAGTACCTGCTCGACCACGTGGACGGCGCGACGCCGCTGCTCGGCGGGGACGGGATCGTGCACGACCTCGGCGACGGCAGCGGGGTGCTGCGGCCGGCGGTCTTCCTGGTGGACCGGCCCGACGCGCCGCAGACGGGCATCGAGCTGTCGTTCCCGTGCGTGTGGTTCGCGCCCTGGAGCCCGGCCGACGGCGTCGGGCCACTCAGGAACACGCTGGTGCTGACCGCCATGACGCGGGACGACGACCTGGTCGACCGCCTGGTGGACGACCCGTCGATCAGGAACGTCTATCTGGGCGACGCCCCCACGTTCTGGATGCCGCAGTGGGTCCCGCACGACGCCTATCTCGGCGAGTTCCTCATGCGCACGAAGGGCGTCATCCGCGCTTAAAAATGTGGAAACCGCCCAGTAGATTCTGGGCATGCACGGCAGATCCCGCTGGCTGCGCCGCCTCCTGTGGACGCTCGCCGTCGTCGTGACGCTCGGCCTGGCCGCCGTCGGCGGCGCCGGCTGGTACTACTCGGGCTTCGTGATCGACCCGGTGCACGAGGCCGGCTATCCGCTGGAGATCACGGCCGTCCGCGGGGACGAGGTCACGATCAAGGGCGGCACCGACACGGCGTCCCCCGGCACGTACGGCCTGACCTGGGCGGACGGCAACGCGCTGCTGGGACCGGCGACCGCGGCCGGGGCCGGCACGGTGACCAGGAAGGTCACCCGGGTCGTCCGCGGCGAACTGCGCCCAGGGGTGCGCGCCTACCTCGACCGATGGCTGTGGGGGCACGCGACCCCGGCCGCCGCGGGCGTGCCGTACACGGACGTGACGATCCCCTCGCCGCTCGGCGGTTTCCCCGGCTGGCGCACCGAGGGCGTCTCGCGGACCTGGGTGATCGCGGTGCACGGACGGAACGGCGGCCCCGGGGAGGCGCTGCGTGTGCTGCCGGTTTTCCACAGCCTGGGGATGCCGGTGCTGGGCATCACCTACCGCAACGATGAGGGCGCCCCGGCGAGCCCGGACGGCAAGCTCCACCTCGGCGCCACCGAGTGGCGTGACGTGGCCGCGGCGATCACCTACGCCCGGCGGCAGGGCGCGACCGGCATCGTGCTGTACGGCTGGTCGATGGGCGGCGGCATCGTGCCCATGACCGTGCGGAAGCTGCCCGGCGAGCCGATCAAGGCGATGATCCTCGACAGCCCGGTCGTCGACTGGCGGGCGCCCATCGCCCTCGGGGCCGAGCAGATGGGCGTCCCGGGCTTCCTCGTGCCGGTGGGCGAGTGGGTGGTCGAACGGCGTACCGGCCTGTCGTTCGACGACCTGGACCACCTGCGCCACGCCCGCGAGTTCAGGGTCCCGGCCCTGGTCTTCGTGGACGACGACGACGCGACCGTGCCGCCCGGTCCCGCGCTGCGCTTCGCCGGGGCCCGGCCCGACATCGTCAGGCTCGTACGGACCGCAGGGGGCGGGCACACCGGATCGTGGAACGCTGACCCCGCCCGTTACGAGCGGGAACTCAAGGAGTTCGTCACGTCCCTGTGACGGCGGGGATCACGACGGTCATCGAGGTTTTGACCAGGGTGAAGCCCAGCCGCTCGTAGACGCGCCTTGCCGGGTTGCCCTCGGTCACGGCCAGGCCCAGCCGGTCCCATCCCGTGGCGCACGCCCTCTCGCGGACCGCGGCCAGCATCCGGGCGCCGAGGCCGGACGGCGTACGGCCGGGGTACCGGAAGACCTCGGTCACCCAGGCCAGGTCGCCGAAGCGGTTGACCAGGACCCCTCCGACCACCGTGTCGCTCTCGTCCACAGCCAGGACGCCGCAGGGCAGGAGCTCGCCGAGCAGCTCTCCTGACATGAGCGGGACGAGCTCCTCGCGGAAGGCCGTGGCCTCGTCCCTGCCCTGGTGGTCCACATGGCCGGGCGGATAAGCCGCCCGCCAGGCCGGGAGCACGTCCTCCGGATCGCGGTCGCAGGAGACGAACCGGTAGCCCTCGGGGGCGGCCGGGTCGGCGGGCGGCGCCGTACGCAGGTCGCAGGTCATCTGGTGGGCGTGCCGCATCAGGCGGGCGCCGTGCGCGAGCAGTTCCCGGCCGAGATCGGGCGGTCCCGCCACGGCCCACCCGGGCAGCTTCTCCAGGATCGCGCTCACCGGGTCCGGGCCCAGCACCTCCACCTGGTCGGCGCACGGCAGGCCGTACCTCTCGCCCTCGGTGTAGCTGATCGCCGGGGAACCGTCGGGCCCGGCCAGAGTCACTCGTCGCACGAAGCAGAGGTTCGCGCGGCATCCCCTGGCAGGCAACCCTTTTTTCCCGGAGCAGGCCCTCTTGCTCCGGGTCCTCCCGGAGAACGTCCGGGAAAAAGATGGCGCGGCCGGGAACAACGGGCCCGGGCACGTGGTTTGATGAAGCGTGGCCGGTGTGCAGGTGTCCCCGGGCCTCACCTAATTTGCCTTCGCGGACTACCGTTCGGCTGGAGCCGCGTTGTGCCTTTCGCCGAGAGGCGACCCGGCACCGGCACCACACGTGCGGGACCCCGGCAGGAGATCCTTCTGCCGGGGTCCTGGCGTGTTCGGGGCGCACCGGTGTGTTCCGGGAGCACCCGGGTGTGTTCCGCGAGCACAGGCGTGTTCCGCGAGCACAGGCGTGTTCCGGGAGCACAGGCGTGTTCCGGGAGCACCGGCGTGTTCCGGAAGCACGGGTCGTGGGCTCCCTTCCCCCTTGCCGACCGTGCGGAATTGTCGGTGGCGGGTGCCACGATGCGCTCATGCCCGTACCGGATCGCGAGTCGATCTCCTCCTACTGGGACGCGGCGGCGGACACGTTCGATGACGAAGCCGACCACGGGCTTCGCGACCTCGGGGTCCGCGCCGCCTGGGCGGGGCGGCTGCGCTCCTGGATGCCACGGCCCCCGTCCGACGTCCTCGATCTGGGCTGCGGCACCGGCTCGCTGACACTGCTGCTGGCCGAGCAGGGACACCGGCCCGTGGGGCTGGACCTCTCACCGAGGATGGCCGAGACGGCCCGCCGCAAGCTCGCCTCGGCGGGCTTCGCGGTGACCGTCCTCGTCGGGGACGCGAGCGACCCTCCCGCCGCCGGCGCCTCCTTCGACGTGGTCCTGGCCCGGCACCTGATGTGGACCCTGCCCGCGCCGGAACGCGCGCTCCGCACCTGGATGAGCCTGCTGCGCCCGCACGGGCGACTGGTCCTGATCGAGGGCAACTGGCGGTCCTCCGACGACGGCCCGCCGTACGTCGCCGGAGCCCACGCGCTGCCGTGGCTCGGCGGAGTGAGCGCCGGACCGCTCCTGGACGTGCTTCGGCCGTACGCCGCGAGTGTGCGGGTGGAGCCGCTAACCGATCCCGTGCTGTGGGGCAAAACGATCCACGACGAGCGCTACGCCGTCATCGCCCGCCGCTGACAGGAAAGCGGGGAAAACTCGCAACACCGGAAACGTAATAGTGCCGGAAACGGCCGATCGCATTCCAGCAGGCAGGACGCAGCAAAACGCGGACCGGTCATCCCGCCGTTCAATGGCACGGATGCCCATCAGGTCATACGGAATCACGCCGTGAACGGCCCGGGAGGAGTCAATTCGCCTGGACGGGCTCCGGCGGGGGTGCCAAGGATTGAGATGCACCCGATCGCTGATCGGAGAGGAGTATCTCTATGCACGGCACTCGATTCTCATTACTGCTGGGTCCGGCAGTCCTTACCGCTGTATCGCTCTGGCCGGCCATCGCCTCGGCCTCCACCGTCCACCCGTCCGGCGCCCTGGCGGCCGCCGCGCTGAGCGCGCCGCGGGCCGAGGAGCCGAGCTACCTCGGCGAGGAATCAGAGGAGGCGGCGCAGCAGAGCGTACGCGCGTACGAAGAGAGCGGGTACGGGCGGGAGAGCGAAAGCGCCCTGGAAAGCGGTTCGAGCGGTTCGAGCGAGGAGTCGGAAGAGGCCGAGGAGTCCGGGCAGTCCGAGGAGTCCGAGGAGTCGGCGAGCAACCTCGCCCTCCGCTCCCGGTCCTCGCTGGGGGAGTCCTCACTGAGTGAGTCGTCCCTCAGGAGTCCGTCGCTCAGGAGTTCCTCGCTGCGCGAGGTCTCCTACAGCCGTCCGCTCAGCTACAGCCGGACGATCACCTATCAGCGGCCGGTCACCCAGATGCGCATGGTGACCGAGAGCCGCCCGGTCACCTACACGCGTCAGGTCACCTTCCAGCGGCCGGTGTCCGAAACGCACATGGTCACCCGGATGCGCCCGGTCACCGAAACGCGCCAGGTCAGCTTCCAGCGGCCGATCCAGCAGACGCGGTACGTCACGGAGAGCCGCCCGGTCACGCAGTACGTGTCCTACCAGCGGCCGATCCAGCAGACGCGGTACGTCACCGAGAGCCGCCCGGTCACCCGGTACGTCAGCTACCAGCGGCCGGTGGTCCACTACGTCACCGAGCAGAAGGCGGTGACCGAGCAGCAGACCTACCAACGGCCGATCAAGGAGACGCGGTACGTCACCGAGAGCCGCCCGGTGACCAGGCAGGTCAGCTTCCAGCGGCCGATCACCGAGACACGGTTCGTCACCGAGAGCCGTCCGGTCAGCTACACCCGGATGGTGCCGGAGACGCACCCGGTGACCAGCACGCACATGGTCAGCGAGAGCCGTCCGGTCAGCTACACGCGCATGGAGACCTTCCAGCGCCCGATCGCGGAGACGCACTACGTCACCGAGAGCCGGCAGATCGCCTACCAGCCGTCGCTCGGCTCCAGCTCGTCCAGCTCGTCCAGCGAGGAGTGCGAGTAGCGAGTAGTGAGGTGAGAGTTTGAACCCGGCGCGTCACCGGCCGGGTCAACGAAGGGCACGGGCCATGCCGCCCGTGCCCTTCCACACGTCCGTACGGGCTCAGGCCTCGCTGGCGTGGGCCGCCAGGATGCGCCAGCCGTACTCGTCGGTGTGCACCCACGTGCGCGTGTAGCGCAGCCGGCCGCCGAACGGCACGCCCGCGAACTCGCCCTCCAGCGTGCCGAGGAAGCAGGTCACCCCGGTCGTCCCCGAGACGAGGACGGTGAGATCCTCCTGGACGACCTTCTTCATGACCTGGGTGCGCGAGCGGTGGTTGTGCAGGTCGAGCTCCTTGGCCTCCGGGTACAGCCGCCCGTCGGGAGGCCCGGTGAAGACGAGCCGCTCGTCGAGCAGCCGGTCGAGTTCCTCAACGTCACCGTTGAGCTGGGCGTTCTGTAACCGCCGCTCGGCCTCGTACAGCTCGTCCAGAAGAGTGCCTGCCATGTCGGTCCTCTCCGTCGTGGCGCGTCTTCGACGGCACAACGGTAGTCCCGGAGGCTTCCGGTTTCAGCGGATCACTTCCCGGTGTCCGGCTTGCTCCCGGGCGTGCAGTAGGGGCAGAACGGCTCGCGCTGCACGCAGACCTTTACCGCGTCGCTGTCGTTGGCCGGGTCGAGGTCGAGCTCCTTGCCGCCGACAGTGGCGGTGTTGATCGTCTCCCCGACCGCGGTGGCCTTCGCGCGGACGACCAGCGTGGCCGTCGCGCCGCTGGCCAGCGTTCCCACGGTCCACGTTCCACCGGCGTACGTGCCGGTCGACCGCGTGGACGACAGGAAGGCGAGGTTGGCCGGCAGGACGTCCTTGACGGCGACGCCGGTGGCGTCGTTGGGCCCGGCGTTGGCGACCGTGACGCGGTAGGTGACGGTCTCCCCCACGGTGACCTCGGTCTTGTCCGCGGACTTGACCACGCTCAGGTCGACGGCCGGGTTGACCTCGGTGACGGCGTCACCGCTGGTGGAGGTCAGCGTCTCGGGCTCGGGGCCGAGCCGGTTCTCGTAGGCGACCGCGCCGCTGTTGACGACCTGCCTGCCCGCGACCGACCTGCCGACCTTGACCCGGAACTCCACGGTGGTGCCGTCCGGCAGGGTGGTGTCGTTGGCCAGCCGGCCCCCCGTCGTGCCCGTGGCGCCGTCTCCCAGCCTGAACGAGACAGCACCGGTGGCGGCGTCGAACTCGGCCTGGTCGTCGCCGGCCTGGTCGGTCAGGGCGCCGCTGCCCGGGCCGCTCACGACGCGGAGCGAGCCGGGCACGTAGGTGGTCCCGGCCGGGACCTTGTCGGTGAGCCGGACGTTCTGCGCGACGTCGCCGCCCTTGTTGACGGCGGTCAGCCGGTAGGTGACCTCGGCGCCGACGTTCACCGGCCCCTGCGGGCTCGCGGACTTGGTGACGACGACGCACGGCGGGGTGCCGAAGAAGACGTCGTCGAGGAAGTTGCCGACCGACGCGTTGCCTCCGGCAGCGGAAATGGAACGGAAGGCGAACCTGGTGGTCGTCTGCCCGGGGGGCACGGTGTAGCTGCCGTGGTAGGTGCCCCACTTCGCGGTGCCGTCGGACATGGTCCCCTGCTGGGCGGGGCCCGAGGGGGCGCCGATGTCCAGCGCCATCTGGTCGGTGCCGAGACGCCCGCGGTGGGACAGCCGCCAGTAGAGCTTCTGGCCCGGAGTGGTCGGACGGTCCTGGTAGAGGGTCGAGACCTGGTTGGCGTTCAGCTCCGCGAACTGCGCGCCCTCGACCGCCGGAACGTTCATCCGGGGGCTCCAGACCTCGATCATGTGATCGGTGGCGGTCGTCCGCCAGCCCGGCACCGCGTTCGGGCTGTTCTGCGAGGCGTCGGGGAACGGAGCCCACGTCCCGGGGACGACGGGCTTCTCGAACCCGCCGTTGACCAGCGCCACCTGCTCAGGACAGGACGCGGGGTTCGGCGCCGCGGCCCGCTGCGCCGCCGTGGCCGAGGCCTCGGCACGGGCGGACGCTGCCCCGGCCGGGACCGCTCCGGACACTGTCAGGGGGGCCACCGCCGCCACCAGGGCGGCGACGGGGTAACACATCCTGTGGATGTGCCTCATCATGGGGATCCTCTCGTCGGCGGTAACTCACCAGGCCGTACGGGCGGCGCTGGCACCGCAGGGAAGATTCGCCGACGGGGACGGGAGATGCGGCACGACACGTGCGGCCGTGTCAACAGTTGGCCGGATCCTGTTCTCTCCCGACCCCGCGCAGGGGAGATCTGAACGCCCGTGTACAGCTCCGTCGCGCGGATCTCTCCGGTCTTCGAGTAATGATCAGGCGAAGCGTTCAGACGGCGGAGGTGGCTCAGCGGGCGGCGCGCACGGTCTCCCGCGCCGCGCGGGCGAGCTTCTCGTCGTACGGCCGGCCCAGCTCACGCGCGAGCTCGATCGTCCGGTCGAGCAGCGCCAGCGCCTCGTCACAGCGGCCCGCCGCGCGGCACGTCTCGGCGTAGGCGTGCAGGACATCGATCTCCAGCTGTACCTCGGCCAGCGGTTCCAGCAGCTCGAAGGCCCGCCGGTGGTGTTCGAGCGCCTTCTCGGGTGAACCCGTGATCCGCAGCGCGACACCGAGACAGTTGTGGCACCACGCCCGGTTGTGCTGGAGATCGTGCTGCTCGGACAGCTGCAACGCGTCATGCAGCGTTCGCAGTGACTCCGCCGGCTCGTCCGGCGCCAGTGCGAGACCGAGGGTGACCAGCCCGGTGATCCGTGCGGGCCCGTCCGCCAGGGCGACGGACGCCCGGGCGAGTTCGACGGCTTCGCCGCGCCGCCCAAGGTGAAGTGTCACCCATCCGTCGAAGGCCAGTGCCTGGGACTGTCCCATCTGGAGCCCCAGCTTCTCGAACAGCTCGCGTGCCCGCCGGAAGTGCGCCTGTGCCGCGTCGAGGTCGCCGAGATCCCGGCGCACCATGCCGATACGCAGCGCCAGGGCGGCCGCGATGTCGTCGTCTGGCCCCGACCGCTCGGCCAGTTCGTAGGCGGAGAGCGCCTCGGAGAGGCGTCCGGCGGCGGCACGGGCGTAGCCGAGGTCCGCGAGCAGCGAAGCCCGCTCCTGGTCGCGGCCGAGACGCCCCGCGGCGTCCGCGGCGGCTTCGAGCAGGCGTGCCTGGTCATCGGTTCCGCGGTGCCGGAAGAACCAGACCCGCATGGCCTGCGGCAGCTCGGCCACCACCTCGTCCATGCCGAGCCGCACGGCGGCGTCGAAGCAGGCCACCAGGTTGACGTACTCGAGGTCGAACCAGGCCATGGCCCTCGCGGGATCTCCCGGCGAGGGTTCCTTGCGGTGCGGCGATGGCAGGGTCTGATCGTGGGCGACGGCCTGCCCCAGATAGTGCGCCAGGACCCGGCGCAGGGCGGCTTCGGCCCGTGGCTCCTCGTCGGCGGCGATGTCCGCCGCGTACTGCCGGATCAGATCGTGCATCCGGTAGCGCCCGGGCGAGGGCTCCTGGACCAGGTGGGCGTCGACCAGCTCCTCCAGCGCGGCGCCGGCCCGGTCGGGCGGCATGTCGGTGAGCGCGCCCGCCACCGCCGCGTCGAAGTCGGCGCCCGGCAGCACGCCCAGCAGCCGGAACATGCGGCGCTGGACCGCATCGAGCTGCTGCAGCGACATTCCGAACGCGGAGTCGAAGCGGCCGGGAGTGGCGCGCAGCCGCTCGGCCAGCACGGCCACCGTCCAGCCCGGGCGGTGGCGAAGCCGCGCGCCCGCCATCCGTAGCGCCAGCGGGAGCCCGCCGCACTGCCGCAGCACCTGGTCGACCGCTTCCTCTTCGGTGAGCGAGAGCCCGGCCGCCCGGCCGAACAGGTGCACCGCGTCGTCGTCGGTCAGCGGCTCCAGGGAAACCGGCGGCACTCCGTCCAGGCTGACCAGCCGGTGTCGGCTGGTGACCAGGACCGCGGACCTCCCCGCGCCGGGGAGCAGCGGACGCACCTGCTCCGCGTCGACCGCGTTGTCGAGCACGACGAGCATCCGCCTGCGGGACAGCTCCGACCGCCAGAGCGCCGCGCGATCGGCGGTGCCGGCCGGGGGATGCGTGACGTCCAACGCGCCCAGCAGCCGGCCCAGCGCGGCATGCGGCTCCAGCGGTTCCTGACCCGGGGTGAAGCCCTGCAGGTCGAGATAGAGCCCGCCGTCCGGATACGCGGGGACGAGCCGGTGGGCCACATGTACGGCCAGGCTGGTTTTGCCCACGCCCGCCATGCCGTCGATCGCGGCCGCGCCAGTGGTGCGCAGCAGCTCTTCGGCCAGCGCGGACTCCGCTTCTCTGCCGGTGAAGTCGAACAGGTCGGCCGGCAGGTCGTTGCGGCGCCGGGCGGGCGCCGCGCCTGCTTCGGCCGCCTCGGCCCACAGCGCGCGCAGCGGCCGGGGATCGCGTCCCACGGCGCGGCACAGCGCCACGACGGCCTCCCACGGCGGCACGAGCCGGCCGGTCAGGTACCGCGACAACGACGAGCTGCTCAGACCCGTCTGGCGGGCGAGGGCGCGCAGGCTGAGCCCACTCAGCTCCTTGATCCTGGAGAGCTGAGCCACCAGTCGCTCCTGGGGGCTGACCACGTGCAACACCGTACCCGTCCCGGCCCACGCGGACGGATCGGTGATGCGTTCGCGCAGCTCAACCGGGTTCTGCCTGTCCCACGGTGTCCCACGGACCAGGCGGGCCCCGGCACGCCGATGGTCGGATAGCACCTGTCGGAAACACCCACGACGAAGGAGAAGCGATGTCGACCGAGCGCATGCCGAACCCGGCGGCTTTGATCCCCGAAGCGATGGAGGCCCTGATGGCGCTCAACAAGGCCATCGCGGGTGCCGGAGCGGACGGCAAGCTGCTCGCGCTGAGCCACCTGCGGGCCAGCCAGATCAACGGCTGCGCTCCGTGTGTGGCCGGGGGCGTCCACCAGGCCCAGCGGCACGGGGTGACCGCAGACCAGGTGCACGCCGTCGCCGCGTGGCGGGAGACGCCGTGGTTCAGCGACGAGGAGCGCGCCGCGCTGGCCCTGACCGAGGCCGTGACCCGGCTCGCCGACCAGGCGGACCCGGTGCCGGACCAGGTGTGGGACATGGCCGCCAAGCACTTCGACCAGAAGGAGCTGGCCGCACTGCTGCTCAACATCGCGATCACCAACGCCTTCAACCGGCTCAACGTGCCGACCCGCCGGCAGGCGGGCACGTGGTGACACCGTTCCCGATCAGCACCGCCCCAAGCCGTACGTCGCAGAAAGAGGAAGTCGTCATGTCGAACACCACGAAGACCACCGCCGCCGAGGGCCAGAAGCACGACGGTTTCACCGAAGAAGAGCGCGACGCGATGAAGCAGCGCGCCAAGGAGCTGAAGACGATCGCTCGGCGGGGCGCCAAGGCCGACACGGAGAGCGAGGTGCTCGCGAAGATCGCCGAGATGGCGGAGCCCGACCGGGCGATCGCCGAGCGGTTGCACGCCCTGATCAAAGCCCACGTGCCCGACCTCACGGCGAAGCTCTGGTACGGGATGCCCGCGTACGCCCGCGACGGCAAAATGATCTGCTTCTTCCAGCCCGCGGCGAAGTTCAAGGCCCGTTACGCCACACTCGGCTTCAGCGACGAGGCGAACCTCGACGAAGGCACCATGTGGCCGGCCTCGTACGCCCTCACCGAGATCACCGCCGACGTCGAGGCGAGGATCGGGGCGCTCCTGAGGCAGGCGGTGAGCTGAGGCCCAGGCGCCGGTCTAGTCGGGAATTGGGCCCAGCCCGAGAACGGCGCGCAGAGCGTTCTCCAGGTCGGTGGCGCGATCGAAACCGCCGGCATGGCCGGTGAGGAAGGCGAAGGTGTAGCCGGAGGCTCCGGCGTAGTTGCCGCCCAGGCCGCCCATCCCGTAGTCGTCACCCTCGACGCCGAAACCCAGCCCCCAGCTCGCCTGTGCCCCGAAAACCGCGTCCATCCCCGAGCGCTGGGCGGTGGTGGCCTCGGCAAGCAGGTCGGCTGACAGCAGCCGCGGCAACGCGGAGTAGAACCCGGCGGCCGCGCGGGCGGTGCCGTGGCCGTTGACAGCGGGAATCTCGGCGGCCCGCCAAGTGGCGGAGTTGACCACAGCCGGGTCCTGGGCACCGAGCGGATTGCCGATCGCCCGGTGGTAGAGGCCGGGTTTGCCGTCCAGCGCGGCGGCGCGGAAGGCCGGGGTCAAGCCGGTCAGCTCGATCGCCCGTGCCTGTTCGGCGGGGCCGAGGCCGATGTGAAAGTCCAGCTCGTGTGGACCGCAGACCTCCTCGGCGAGAAAACGGCCGAGCGTCCGCCCGTCGGTGCGCCGGACCAGTTCACCGACCAGGTGCCCGTAGAACAATGCCGACTCGCCGTGCGCGGTGCCCGGCTCCCACGACGGCTCCTGCGCGGCGAGAAGCGCGCACAGCCGGTCCCAGTCGTACAAGGTCTCGGTGGGCACCGGTTGGTCCAGTGCCACCACGCCGGCCTGGTGCGACAGGACATGCCGTACGGTCGCCGGCGCGGTGAACTCGGGCCAGTAGCGCTGCATCGGGGCGTCCAACTCCAGCACGCCCCGATCGACGAGGAGCAACGCACAGACCGCCGCGAACGGTTTGGTCACGGAGTACGGCATGACGATGCTGTCGCGTGACCAGCCGGGTCCTCCCCACAGGTCGACGATCCATCGGCCGTCCAGCTGGGCGGCGACCGCTGCCCCCGCTCCTCCAGCCTGCCGCTTCAGCACATCGGCGAAAACGTCCCGTACCTGTTCGAAACCCGGTTCCACCGTTCCGTTGACCACGGCCACTCACCCTAGGAACGGAGGTCGGCCGGAGGCAATCGGGATTCGGTCACCACAAACCGCCTGCGGGGAGCGGCACACACGCAGATGGACGCGCAAAGGCCCTCGCCGGTCATCCGGGAGGGCCTCTGAGGTGGAGCCGCCTAAGGGAATCGAACCCTGCCTCCGGCGTCGAGACTCATACCGCACCGCTTGGCCGCAATCCCGAAGAGCCTGCGGTCCGGCTTGCGAATACCCTCGATCCCCGAGAGCGCGTACGCGTCCCCAGCCTCGGCCAATCTCGTCTGCTGTGATGTGGGGCCGCCCGCCGCTGCGCCTGGAGCCCGGCGTCGCGCGGTCACCTTAATCCGCCCCTGACCTGAAGCGGCAGCGCCATCGGCGACCCGGCCGCCCGTCCGGGGACGCAGTCGCCGACGTCGTCACGACTTGACGTGGCCGTACGGGCGGACGGTGCGGGGGGCAGCGGGGCACACGAAAGCGAAACAGGAAATCTTATGGCCCCAATTTCCCCTTAGTTGGACCCCATTAGCGGGCGACCGACGCCAAGATTCTAGAGCCTCTAAAAATCGAGGTGGCCGCAGGGTCGGACTATGACGAGGAGTACACCATCGAGACCGGCCCCGATGGCGTCCAGTACAAGGTCAAAACTAAGATCGACCACAAGCCGCTGATTGATCTTCAGGGGAATCCGAAGCCGCTACGCGTGCCGCTAATTCAGCTCGCGATCAGTACAACTAGCTGCACCACCTCTGGCGGCAGCTTCCTCCCTGGTCCGGTTCGAGTCAAGTATGGCACATGGGTTTTCCCGAATTACCGGTGCTACACGGGCGTGGGGACTACGCAACCCCACATCACCGGTGTCGATGAAATCTACGGCGGGTACTGGTACGGCACCATTACCTCCGGGCTCCCATGAAATGCACACCCAGCACACCCAGCACACCCGAAGCCGTACCCGTTCCTGTGGCGAAAGCTTCCCTCTTTCGTGGGACTGGGCGCGCCGGGGTGACGGCCTGCTGAGCAGGCACAAGGTGGTATCGCAACCATTGGGGTGTCAGGTTGAGCTTGACACTCTATCGCTTGTCAACCTTTACTTGACATATGAGCCATGCCACTTCCGCTGCCCCTGAGTCGACGGACGAAAGCAGGCCCAGATCAGCAGGCTTCTCTCCAGCCACAATCGCCCGTCTGGCGGTGTCAGAACAGGCACGTGTTCTGGCCGACAGCACCGCTTTGCTTGTGCCTACCCCGCCGAGCCCCCATGCCGGCGGAAGCCGACTCGTCGAGGACGCCGCCAGACTGGTCGAAGAAGCGCAGCGCTTGCTGACCCTCGCAGTGATCTATGAGCGGACGCAGGACGTCAGCTGGGAACGCATAGGCCTCGCTCTGGGGAAAGTCAGCCGTAAGACGGTTAGCCGCCAAGCCGCCCACGAGCGATATGTCAACGCGGAGCGAGACTTCCACCGCCGACTTTTGTATGCGTGGTTGTTGCCCGAGCGCGCCGGCGAACTGCTGGCCACGGCCGACCACCTTGATCAGATCATCACCCGCCTGAATGCTTGGGTGAGCGCTCGGCAAGAGTTGCGTGAACAATCGCCTACTGTCAGTCTCGCACCACTGAGCACAAGTGAGCGCTCAGCACTGATCGGCGAGGCCGAGGCGCTGCTCGGAGCGATGCCCGATACCTCTGACGTCAGCGAGCAGGAGCATCGCGATCTGGAGATCGGTCTGTGTCGCCGCAAAATCGAAGTGTACGAGGATCTCGCGGTCCAAGCGCCTGGCGAACTTCCTGTGCTCCAAGCCCTGGTCGACGCTCGTACTCGCTTGACAGAACTCCTTGGGACTGACTAGCTGTCCTCGCCGGTACGACCTGCAGCGTCATCAGAGGTATACCCTCCCTCACGAGCACTAGGTACGTCAGTCTGACGCGAGGCAGCAGTGGGTGGCTTACGTTGGCCGATCCAGACCGTGAGCACGATGAACCGCTTGCGCCCGTTGACCTTCTTTCCCGCGTCGTAGCCGCGGGACTCGCGGCCGACGGTGTCTGCGCCCTTGACGCTCTGGGAGTCGATGGTGCCCGCCATTGGTTCCTCGGCTCGCCCCTGCGCCGCCCGAACCCGGCGCCGCAGCGCGGTGAGCATCTGCTCGGTGACTTTGGCTTCTTCCCAGCGGACGAAGTACCAGTACACGGTCTGCCAGGGCGGGAAGTCGACCGGCAGTTGCCGCCAGGCGCAGCCCGTCCGCACCACGTACAAGCTGGTCGTCTGCATGATGGCCGCCTCCGTCCAAGACTGTGACGGAGCCAAGACCACCCTGCTCAGCATGTACCTGGTCACGCCGGTCCGGTACGTGTTCGCCGACGCCGGCTTCGCCGGGAGCCAGCGGGGACAGGGTTTGCTCTGCCCGCACTCGACGGCTGCTTTACGGAAACGACAAAGGCCCCCACCGGATCCCGGTGAGGGCCTCTGAGGTGGAGCCGCCTAAGGGAATCGAACCCTTGACCCCTTCATTACGAGTGAAGTGCTCTGGCCGACTGAGCTAAGGCGGCACGCCGCGTACGGCTTCGCACAGTCTACAGGGTCAGCCGGGCTCTCGTGCACCGGTCGCCGGCCGGTGTGCCGCGCCCGCACGGGCTGCCGCCGTACGCGGGAGACGGGCCGGCTCGGACGGCGGGCGAGGAAGATCGGCGGGGCCGGGTAAATTCTCCCTCGCCGCCTCGGGATCGTCCCTTTACCGGGAGACGGGACAAGCCCGGCGCAGGTGTCACAGGAGGAGCGCTCCGTCTCTGCCGGCCAGGTCATCCGGCCGGAGGGCGCCGCATGACATTCTCCGGAACCGCTCGCGTCCGGTGGCCGCTCCCGCCGGCAGGCGGCATGCTGGTCCTCGTCACGCAGACGACGGCAGGGGAACGACGAGCATGCGACTGGCCGGCCAGACCGCGAAGGTCACACACAGGACGAAGCGGCGAAGCGATGGCCCGGGCCGGCGCCTGGCGGCCGCGGCGGTGATCGCGCTGCTGCCCGTCAGCGCCTGCTCCGCCCGCACCCCGGCCCCGTCGTCCCAGCAGCCCGGTGTGACCAAGGCGCTCCCGGCGATGCGGACGCCCGCGTCGGAGCTGCGCCCCTTCTACGAGCAGCGGCCCGACTGGAGCGACTGCGGCGACGGCTTCCAGTGCGCCAGGATCCAGGTCCCTCTCGACTACACCAAGCCCTCCGGCGAGCGCATCGAGCTCAGCGCGATCCGCCTCCCGGCCTCCGGCACGCGGGCCGGCTCGCTGCTCATCAACCCCGGCGGACCGGGCGGATCGGGCATCCAGTACGCGCGGGCCGCCAAGTCTGTGGTCAGTGAGCGGGTGCGCGAGCAGTACGACGTCGTCGGCTTCGATCCGCGCGGCGTCGGCGAGTCGACTCCCGTCCACTGCATGACCGGCGCCCAGCTCGACAAGTACGTCGGCATGGACTCCAGCCCGGACAGCCCGGCGGAGGTCACCGAGCTGGACAATGCGTCCAAGCAGTTCGCGGAGCGGTGTGAAGCCCAGTCGGCCCGCCTGCTGCCGCACGTGGGCACGGCCGACGCGGCCAGGGACATGGACGTCCTGCGCGGCGTCCTGGGCGACGCCGGGCTCACCTACCTGGGCAAGTCGTACGGCACCTACCTCGGCGCGATGTACGCCGAGCTGTTCCCCAAGAACGTGCGGGCGCTGGTGCTCGACGGCGCGGTGGACCCGGCCATGTCGGCCATCAAGTCCAACGAGGTGCAGGCCAAGGGCTTCGAGGTGGCGCTGAGGGCGTTCGCCGAAGACTGCTTCCTCGACGGCGCCTGCCCCTTCACGAGCCGTACGGTCGACGGCGCGATGAAGGAGATCAGCGACCTGCTGGCGAGGGCCGACCGGCAGCCGCTGAAGAACGATCTCGGCGACGGCCGGGTCGTCAACGAGGCGTGGACGGTGCTCGGCATCGCCACCCCGCTCTACGAGCGCACCGCGTGGCCCCAGCTGCGGCAGGCCCTGGGCCAGGCCATGACCCACGGCAACGGCACGTCCCTGCTGCGGATGGCCGACCTGCTGGTCGACCGCCGATCCGACGGGACGTACTCGAACCAGACCGAGGCGAACATGGCCGTCAACTGCGTGGACCACCGCTATCCCACGTCGCTCGACGCGTACGGCAAGGCCGCCGACGCGGCCGGGAAGACGGCCCCGCACTTCGGGCCGTTCGTGATGTGGGGTTCGCTGCCCTGCGCGTACTGGCCGGCGAAGTCGGCCGAGGCCGACAAGCCGATCAAGGGCGCGGGCGCGCCGCCCATCCTCGTGGTCGGCACGCTGCGCGACCCCGCCACGCCGTACGAGTGGGCGCAGGGGCTCGCGAAGGAGCTGACCTCGGGCGTGCTGCTGGGCTACGACGGCGACGGCCACACGGCCTACCGCAGCGGCTCGACCTGCGTGGACACCGCGGTCGACGACTACCTGCTCACGCTGCGCGCGCCCAAGAACGGCACGGTCTGCCCGAAGGCGACCTGACAGGCGGTTACGAACGGGCCGGTACGCGACGCGTGCCGGCCCGTTCGACGACCGTCGCCCCGGTCTCGGACTCCAGCGCCGGGGCGTACCCCGCGGCGCGCAACCGCGCGAGGGTCTCCTCCTCGCCGGCGGCGCTGATCAGCACGGTGGGTGCGATCTTGCGCAGCCCCAGCGCGCGCAGCGCCTGCGCACGGGCGAGTTCCTCGATCAGCGCCTCGTCGTCGGCGCGGAGGCAGCACCCGGACCGCACCACCCGGATCCGGCCGTGTACCCGGGCCGTGTCCTTGACCAGGTATTCGAGGGTCTGCGGCAGCGGCCCCTCTGCGGCCTCGGCGAGCCGCGCGAGCAGGTCGTCGGCCTCGTAGCCCTGGTCGAACGCGCGGCGCACGGTCGCCGCGCTCAGCCGCCAGACCACCGCGTGCCCTTCCGACTCGCGCTCCGCGACGCCGTCCAGCAGTTCGGCGAGGGACGGGTCGGGCATCCCGGGCACCACCGCCGTCAGGTCGGCCTGGAACCGGGCGGTGGCCTGGGCGGGCGGCAGCATGGCCGACAGGGCCGTGGTCAGCGCGGCCTCCGGCGACCGCCACGCCTCACCGCTGACCAGCAGGTCCCGTACGGCGTGCCCGACGGCCGTGAGGGCGCCACCGGCGGTCACGCCGAGCAGCCCGGCCTCGCGCAGGATGGCGCCCGCCTGCTCGGCGCCGAGCCGCGCGGCCGAGACGTGATGGGGACGATGCCAGGCGGCGCGGAGCATCAGGTAATGGAGGCCGTCCGGCGGAAGGCCCCTCCCTGGAGGCACCGCGGCGAGGGCTTCGAGCAGGGCGTACCTGAGGCTGACCGCGTGCGGGTCGGTGGGCTCGGTGAGGGCGACGGGCGTCCCGGCCTCCGCGGGCCAGTGGGTGTAGGTCGCGGGCAGGGTCGCCCAGGTCCCGATGATCCTGGCCAGCCGCTCGACGGGCGACCGCTTGAGCCAGGTGTCGTACTCGGTGGTGGGCAGCAGGTTCACCACCGGTTCGGGCAGCCTGCCGCGGTGGCCCTTCGGACGCGGCACCGGCTCGGCGTACAGGCCGAGCAGCTCCGCCTGCGTGGCCAGGTCGATCCAGAACCTCGCGAGGTCCTCGCCCACGCCGGCGGCCTTCGCGATGCGCCTGGTGTCCCGCACCGCCAGACCGCCGGCCTTGCGCAGGGTGGGCGGCTGATCGACGCACGCCGCGAGCAGACGTTCGATCTGGGAGAGCGCGGAGGTGGCGGCCGCCTGCGCGGTCCCCTCCGCCCCGTCCGCACCGGGGAGGTCGTCCGGGGGCGGCGGCGGATCGGGGGTGAACGGCACGCGCGGCCCGCCGAGGACCGCCGTGGCCACCTCGAACGGCACCTCCGCCACGTCGGGCGGCCCCGCCGGGAGCAGCAGGCCGTGCGCCACCAGCCAGTCGGTGGCCGGGTCGCCGGAACCCCCGGGGCGGACGACGTACCTGACGTTGTGCTGGTAGCCGTACCCGCTGTGGACCTGGTAGGCGTGGGTGCGCAGCCGTGATCCGTGCCCGACGAGGCGGAGCAGCCAGTCCCGTACGGACGCGGGGGCGCCCGCGACCAGGGCCCGCACCCGCTCGGGGTCAGCCAGCAGGCCGAGCACGTTCCGTTCCGCGACCTCCCGTACGCGGGCGTTCGGGAACCCCAGGACTTCGGCGATCGCGTGGACCTCCGGGGGGTTGAAGTGCGCGGCGAGAAGCTCGGCGGCGGGACGCCCGAGCCCCGTCTCGCCGGCGAGGTCCAGGTGGACCGCGCCGGGCACGATCACCTGGTCGCCGTGCGGCGGGAGCACCAGCGCCATGCCCGCCAACTGGTCCAGTACGGCGTCGGCGGCCGTACGGCGGTCGAGGCAGGGCCCGGCCAGCAGGTCGAGCACGTCGGCGCGGGGCACGGCGCGGGAGGCCGGATCGTCCCCCTCCAGGTGATAACCCAGCGGCCCGTGCCGCTGCGCCGCCAGCCAGGCGACGGCCGCGAGCACCTGACGCTGGGGCAGGGTGCAGAACCTGACGAGCGGCACCACCGCCTGCCGCCGGAGCAGCAGCCGGGCCAGGTCCTGCGGCGGGATGTCCTCGTCGACGACGAAGCCCACCCGGGCGAGCAGCAGCCGCCGCTCGTCGGGCGACCTGGTTCTCAACCACGTGGTCAGAAGCCGGGGCGTGCTCACCACGGCACCCTACCCGCGGTCCACCGGCCGCCGACCCTTCACCCGGAGGTCCTCAGCCCGCGTGCTCCGCGGCCCAGGCGCAGATGGCGGCCAGCGGTTCGCGCAGCGTACGGCCGAGATCGGTCAGCGCGTACTCGACGTGCTGGGGCGCGGTGTCCTTGACGACCCGGCGTTCGACCATGCCGTCCGCCTCCATGCCGCGCAACGTCTCGGTCAGCACCTTCTGGGTGATGCCCGGCAGCCGGCGGCGCAACTGGCCGGGCCGCTGGGGCCCGGCCAGCAACGCGTAGATCACCAGCACCCGCCACTTCGCCGCGAACCGCTCCAGCGCCTGCCGCGTCGCGCAGGTCTCCTGCAGTACGTCCGGAATCACCGGATCCATCTCGTCTCCCTGCCCTGTGGGATAGGTACCTCGAAGTGCCTTCTGGCGCCGTGGTTCAGGCACGCCTAGCCTCACGCTCACCGCGAGATCACACACTAGGACGGGGACGCGGGCATGAGCGATATCACGAATCATCCATATACGGCGGCCGGGCGGGGCCTGCCCGGCGCGCCGATGACCGCCATACGGACCGAGCGGGTCACGTTCTCGGCGGGCGGTGTCGATCTCGTCGGGGATCTCCGGCTGCCGGATCTGCCGGGGCCCGCCCCCGCCGTCGCGCTCACCGGGCCCTTCACGGGAGTGAAGGAGCAGGTCACCGGACTGTACGCGGAGCGTCTCGCACGGGCGGGGCTGGTCACCCTGGCCTTCGACCACCGGGGGTTCGGCGAGAGCGGCGGGCGGCGGGGCCATGAGGACGGCGAGGGCAAGCTCGCCGACCTCCGCTCCGCGGTGAGCCTGCTCGGCGGCCGTCCCGAGGTCGCCCCGGGCCGGATCGGGCTCGTCGGCGTGTGCCTCGGCGGCGGGTACGCGGTGCGGGCCGCCGCCTCCGATCCCCGGGTGCGCGCCGTCGCCGGGATCGCCGGCGCGTACAACAGCCCGGTCTGGTTCGCCGAGCGCATGGGCGTCGACGCCTACAGGGGCGCGCTCGGCGGCTTCCTCGACCGGTACGACGAACTCCTGCCCGCGGTGGCGCCCGGCGACGGCGAGGCCGCCATGCCCGGCGCCGAGCCGTACGCCTACTACGGCACCTCCCGCTCGGCGTCACCGCACTGGGTGAACGAGGTGACCCGGGGGTCGCTCCACTCGCTGATGACCCTCGACGCGCTCGGGGCCGCCCCTCTTCTCGCCGCCACGCCGCTGCTCGTCGTGCACGGCCGGGCCGACGCCTACTGCGCGCCGGAACTGGCGGCGGAGCTCGCCGACCGGAGCCCGGGCAAGAAGGAGGTGATCTGGCTGGACTGCCGGGAGCACATCGATCTCTACGACGTGGAGCCCTACGTCACCCAGGCCGCCGACGCGACGGCCGCCTTCCTGCACGACCACCTCTGACCGGGTTTCACTCGGCGTCGCCGGCGGTGGCCGTCCGCGCCTCCCCGTACGTCGCGTCGTGGGCCTTACGGGGGGCGCACACGCTGGCCCGGGAGCAGGAGCAGCGGCGGCCGCCGTCGTTGAGACGGACCACGACCGAGTCGGAGGGCACGTTGTGCCCGACCACCGTGCCGGGACCCTCGGGGGTGTCCACGGCGAGACCGGCGCGCGGCGCCGAGGCCCGGAACTCCTGGTAGAGCGGGTGCTCGTACTTCAGGCAGCACATCAGCCGGCCACAGGCGCCGGCGATCCTGAGCGGGTTGACCGGCAGGTCCTGGTCCTTGGCCATGCGGACGGAGACCGGCTCGAAGTCCTTGAGGAACGTGGCACAGCACAGGTCACGGCCGCAGGGGCCGATGCCGCCCTGGATCCGGGCCTCGTCGCGCGGGCCGATCTGCCGCAACTCGACCCGCGCCCGCAGGTTGCGGGCGAGGTCGCGCACGAGCGCGCGGAAGTCCACCCGGTGCGGGGCGGAGAAGTACACGGTGTAGACGTTGTCGACGTCCAGGTAGTCGACGCCGATCACCTTCATCGGCAGCTCGTGCCGTTTGATCAGCCGCTTGGAGACGCTGCGGGCCTCCGCCCGGCGGCGGCGGTTGACCTCGTCCCTGGCCAGGTGTTCCTCGCCCGCGACGCCCTGGCACACGGGCAGGCCCTCGACGTCCTCGCTCACGTACTGCGGCGCCCACACGCACTCGGCGACCTCCGGACCGGAGTCCGTCGGCACCAGGACCTTGTCGCCCACCTTCGGCGAGTGCGCACCGGGATCGAGGTAGTAGAGCCGTCCGTAGCGCGTGAAGCTCACGGCCATCATCATGCCCAAAGAGCCGGCCCTCCTCGGTTCTGTACGGCGGTCGCACGCCGAGCGCCCGGAACCACCATACGTCCCGTACGGGACTGGCAATCATCCCCTGTGGACGACTCCGGGCGAGCGGAGGGCGAGAGTCATGGCCTCGACCGCGATCTGCGGGTGGACGTTGGCCGCGAGCCGCTCCCGGCACTTCATGATCGCGTCCGTACGGCGGAGCGTGTCCTCGGGCGAGGACGCCCGCGCGACGGCCTCCACCTCGTGCCTGCGGTCCTCGTTGGCCAGTTCCACCGAGGCGCCGAACTGCACGGCCAGCACGTCGCGGTAGAACGCCATCAGTTCGAGCAGCGCGAGGTCGAGCGAGTCGCGCTTGATGCGGGTCGCACGCGACTTCTGCATGGTCTCGAGTTCCTTGAGCGCCCCGGCGCCACCCCGCACCAGGCCCTTGTTGAGCCCCTTGCCGGTGGACCCCTCGCCGTAGACCCGGCGCAACTCGGCGGTCTCGACCTCGTTCAGCGCGGTCGTGGCCGCGTCGGCGTCCTCGGTGGAGGTCTTCACCAGGCGCTCGGCGGCGGTGACGCACTCCGCCACGCCCGTCAGCGAGCGGGGGATCGACAGCACCTCGGCGCGGCGGCGCCGCGTCTCCTCGTCCAGGGCGAGGCGGCGGGCCCGGCCGACGTCCCCCTGCGCCGCCCGCGCGGCGTCGAGCGCCACGTCGTGGGGCACCCCGTCACGGGTCGCCAGCACGTTCGCCACGGCCTCGGTGGAGGGCGTGCCGAGCGTCACGACCCGGCAGCGCGACCGGATCGTGATGATCATGTCGTCCGCGGACGGCGCGCACAGCAGCCACACCGTCCGTGGCGGCGGCTCCTCGATCGCCTTGAGCAGCGCGTTGGCCGCCTGCTCGGTGACCCGGTCGGCGTCCTCGAACAATACGACCCGCCAGCGGCCGAGCGTGGGCGCCCCCGCCGCCTTGAGCACGAGCTCACGCGTCTGCCGCACGCCGTACGACAGGCCCTCCGGCCGTACGAACGTGACGTCGGGGTGCGAGCCGACCTCGACCTGGTGACAGGCGTCGCAGTGGCCGCAGCCCTGCTCGGGGCAGAGCAGCGCGGCGGCGAACGCCTTGGCGGCGGTGGACCGCCCGGAGCCGGGCGGGCCGGTGAACAGCCAGGCGTGGGTCATGCCCGCGCCGCGGCCCCCGGCGACGGCCTCGGCGGCGGCGGAGGCCGCCCGCCGCAGCACGCCGATCGCCCGATCCTGCCCGATCAGATCCCCGTAGACGGTCATTCGCTATCCGAAGTCACGGATGGCGGGCATCGTGCCGGTGGCCTCCTCGGCCTCGTACGGCACCGGATCGGGCAGGATGTCCCGCACCCGGTCCTGGATCAGGAGCGTCACCTCCCGCTGCTCCAGCGTGCCGTCCACCAGGAGATACCGGTCGGGGTCGGCGGCGGCCAGCGCGCGGAACTCCCGGCGCACCCGCTCGTGGAACTCCAGCGGCTCGGCCTCGATGCGGTCGGCCGGCGAGGCCATCCGCCGCAGCCCGACCGACGGCGGCACGTCGATGAGCACGGTGAGATCGGGGACGAGCCCGCCCGTCGCCCACTTGTTGATCTTCGCGACGTCCTCGGGGTCGAGCGACCGCCCCGCACCCTGGTAGGCCAGGGAGGAGTCCACGTACCTGTCGGTGATCACCGTCGAGCCCCGCCGGAGCGCGGGCACGATCACCTTCTCCACGTGCTCGGCCCGGTCGGCGGCGTACAGCATCGCCTCGGCACGGGCGGAGAGCCCCTGGTGGGCGGCGTCGAGCAGGATCGCCCGCAGCCGCATGCCGACCTTGGTCGAGCCCGGCTCGCGGGTCTGCACGACGTCGAAACCCTGGTCCCGCAGCCAGATGGCGAGCAGCCGCGACTGGGTCGTCTTGCCCGAGCCCTCGCCGCCCTCGAACGCGATGAACAGCCCGCGTGCGGGCTCCGCCTCGTCGGGGACGAACCGCCGTCCCCGGAGGGCGGCCAGCAGGTCGGCCCCGATCGGCACGCCCGGCCGGTCGTCCATGTGGCGCAGCGCCAGCACGCCGACGGCCACGGCCAGCAGCGCGCCGAGGAGCAGCACGAGGTTGGCCCCGTCGAAGCGGTAGGTCAGCTCGGAGATCCGCAGGTAGTGCCGGCCGAAGAGCGCGGCCAGCGCCGAGGCCACCGCGACGACCAGCAGCAGCACGACCCGGCCCAGCGACTGCAGGAAGGCGAACGTACGGCCGCGCAGCCCGTCCTCGACCTCCAGGCCGATCGTGGTGTAGCCGATGATCCAGGCGATGCCGGCGCAGGCGCCCAGCACCACCGTCAGCACCACGACGACGACCAGGTTCTGGATGAGCGCGACGGCGGCCAGCGTGACCCCCGCGCACAGGATCGACAGCCCGAACATCCGCCGCCGCGACAGGCCGCCCAGCAGGCGGGGGCCGAAGAACATGCCGAACGCCATGCCGAGGAAGACGGCGCAGAACACCGTGCCGTACCCCGCGTCTCCGCCACCCATCACCTGCACGTACGCCTTGGCGACGCCGATGACCGCGCCCCCGGCGGCGAACGCGCCGAGCATGCCGATGATCAGCCCCCGCACCACCCGGTTGCCGCCGACGTACCGCCAGCCCTCGGTGATCTGCCTGAGCACCGACGGCGCGGCCACGTGGCGGACGTGGTCCTTCGGGATCGCCCGCAGAGTGAAGATCATCACGGCGGAGGCGAGGTAGGCGAGCGCGTTGAGATAGAGCGCCACGCTGGTCGCCGCGACCGTGAACGCCGGTACGGCCGCCGAGATCGTGGTGATGACCCCCGACAAAACCGCGAACAGGGCCGCCGCGACGGGAGCGGTGCCGTACGTCACGAGGAGGTTGAGCTGGTTGGCCTCCTCCAGCCGCTCCTTGGGCACCAGGTTGGGCACGGTCGCGTCCTTGGCCGGCACCCAGAACAGGTTCACGCACTCGACCAGGAGCGTCGCGACGAGCAGCCACTGGTAGCCGCCGATCAGCGGGATCGACAGCACCACCGCGAACCTGAGGACGTCGGCGACGACCATCGTCAGCCTGCGGTCGAACCGGTCGGCCACCGCTCCCGCGAGCGGGCCGAGCAGGATCGCGGGCAGCATCTTGGCGACGAAGACGCCGCCGATGGCGAGGCTCTGCGTCTGGAAGCCGGACGGCGCGGTGAGGTTACCGGCGAGGGCGGTCAGCGCGATGATGTTGAGCCAGTCGCCGAGGCTGCACGTCGCCATGGCGGTCCAGAGCCTGCGGAACGGCGCGTTCGCCAGCACGTGCGGCTGCTTGCGTCGCGCGGCGGCCCGGGCAGGAGTGCTCATGATGTCAGCGTATCCAGGGTGTTCGCTGGGCTGGGAGACGGACGAGCGGGCCGCTCGGGCCTGCTCGTCGCCTGAGGGTATTACGTCCGCCTCGTCCTCGCTCTCATGATGACGGCAATGCTCTACTCCATCGTGCTGATCGGACCTCGGGGTTGATCAGACGGGAAGGGCATTCCTACGGGCAGGGCTTTTCGTAGGCGTGAATCCCTCCGACCAATTGTTCCCATTGATCCCGGCTGAGCGGCCGCGGATGCAGGGAGCACAGGTAGCGGTGGATGCTCTCGGAGTCGGAGTCCATCAGGATGATGCCGGTGCCTCTGAGCGTGGCATCCGGCTGCTCGATCGCGATAGTGCGCCCATCGGGGCTGAACTCCAGGGCGTCCGCCTCAGGAAGCGACCCCAGGTCCTGGGGCGCGCCTGGATCACTCACGTCCCAGAGATAGGCCCGCCCGGATCCCAGCAGCGCCGCCCCCGTCTGAAATGCCATTCGTCCATCCGCGCTCACCTGTAGGTTCGTGATCTCGCCGTCGCTGGGCAGCACGCTGATCCTCCGGGGTTTCGCCGGGTCGCGCACATCCCACAGCGACAGGCGTGTGTCGTTGTCGGTCGCCACGGCCAGCGTGTGTTTGTCGACGAAATCGATGCTGCTCACACGTACGGACAGTGCCTCCCTATCGACGTTGCCGTGTTGCACCGGATGCCAGATATCGGAGACGTCCCACAGTTTCACGCCGAAAGTGTCGGTCCATACGGCGAGAAGGCGGGTGCCCTTTTCGAAGGCGAGCCCGTCCACCACCTCTTGCGGGGAGATCGCCCCTGCAGGGGTCGGTTTATGCCTGTCTCGAACATCCCACAACCGCAAGCCCTGGCCCTCGCGGATCATCAGAGTGTCGTCATCGAGGAACGTCGGTGTGCCGTGCTCGGCGGGTATCGTCGCGGTCGCAGTCGGACCGCGTGTGTCGGTGACGTCCCAAATGATCGTGTTGAATGCGTTCCCCACGGCGAGGGCACGCTCGTCGGGCGTGACGCTCGGAGCGTCGCCACCGGACGGAAAGCTGCACAACCGCACCGGACGGCGGGGATCTCGGACGTCCCAGAGGGCAACTGCCGAGAAGTCCTCGCTCTGGGTCACCAACGTCCGGCTGCGGCGCATGAAGGCGGCACGCACCCATGGCGCGGGAAGTGCGGCGCCGGGTAGCGGGTGCCGCGGATCGGTGACATCCCAGATCTGAACCTGCAAGCGATCGGAGCCCGTTCTGACATGTGAGATGATCAACTTTCCATCCGGGCTGAATGCGCGGCCCCAGGTGCTGACCTGGCTGGCTCCGATGGAGCCGGGGAGGGTCGCGCTCGGGTGCCGCCACAACTTCACATTCTCATCATCACCGCTTGCGACAACCTGCCCGCCAGGGCTGAAAGCGACGGAGTTGACGCCGGTGCTCGTGGGGAACCTGTCACGATCGACGGTGAATCCGCGCGACAAGTCATTGGAGTTCCACAGGGAGACGGTGCCGGTCCCGTCGGCCGTGACGAAGGTATTTCCCGAAGGCGCGAAGGCCACAGCGTTTACCGCGCCCTTACTCGTGGGAGCGTTGAGAACTTCGATCGTCTTGGGACTGTGCGGCTTCGTGATATCCCACACTTTCAGCGCGCCGATGGTGCCACCCGCAGCGAGGAGACGGCCGTCCGGGCTGAAGGTCAGACTCATCACCGAGTCGGCCTTCAGGGTCACCACGAGCACGGGCCGCCGAGGGTCGGCGACGTTCCAGAGCCTGACTCTGGCGGTGCCGGGCCCACCGCCACCGGTCGCCCCGCTTCCGGTGGCGAGCGTTTGTCCGTCAGGGCTGAAGGCGACCGCGTAAACTTCCACGGGACTGGGAACCAGGGTCGTCATGACAACGGGATCCGCCGGCTTGCCGACGTTCCACAGGCGCACTCTGCCCATGTCTCCGACACTGGCGAGCACCAGCGCGCCGGGGCTGGAAGCCACTCCTGTCCACGGGTTCGACGGGCTGGGGCGCGAGGCCTTCAGGACGGGACGGCTGGAGGCCGTGACATCCCACACCCAGAGCGTGTCACGGGTTTGCGCGACAAGAACATGATCATCCTTGCTGAAAGCGAGGGTCGCGGGGCCGTCGGAGTGAAGCACCGCAAGTGGCGCCGGCTGGGAGAGATCGTGTGTGTCCCAGAGCCGCACGGTCTTGTCGATGCCGGAAGTGGCGAGGAGCCTCCCGTCGTGGCTGTACACCACGTTGCGCACCCGGTCGGTGTGCCCAGCGAGAATGATCGGATACGGCCTGGCGTCCGAGGCGTAGAGGGCCGCTCGGGACTCGACGGTGGGTGCGATCCGATCGGCGACGAGGCTGAGGTGCAGCGCGGCGGCCGGATCTCCCTTACGGATCGTCCCTGCCAACTCGGCGAGCTGCCGGGAGGCGATTTGATTTCCCCGTTCGATCGCGCTGCTGCGCACCTGGAGGCCGAGGCCTGCGGCGCCCAGAGCGACCACCAGCAGAACCGCCGCAGATGCGGCCGCCAGCACGCGCCTGCTTCGGGCTCGGACGCTCGCGGCGAGGAATCGCTGTCCGTGCGGGCCGAGTGCCGCGTGCAGTTCGTTATCGGCGAACCGCTGACGTGCCGCGGCGAGCTGCGGCCCTCTGAACAGGAACGCGCCGTCCTCGCCATGGCCTTGCCACGCCTCCGCCGCGTCCAGCAGCCTGCTCTCCAGGAGCCGACCCGTCTTGTCGTCGTCCAGCCAGCCGCGTAATCGGGGCCAGGCCTCCAGCAGGCAGTCGTGCGCGATCTCGACGCTCTCCTCGCCAAGCACGAGCAGGCGCCTGCCTGCGAAGGCCTCCAAGATGGCGTCGACGACGCCAGGACGCTCGGACAGGCCGTTCAGCTCGGTCCTGCTCACCCGGCGGCGGGCGGCCCGTCCGTCCGGTGACACCACGGTCATCCGCTGGAACAGTCGGCGCGTGAGCGCCTGGCCTTCAGCGTCGAGGGCGGTGAAGACGGCCTCCGCCCTGGTCCGCACGGCATCCCCGACACCTCCGCCCGCGCCGTAGCCGGCGATGGTGAGCCGGTCTCCATCGCGGTTCTCCCACGTGGCCAGCATGGCCTGGGACAATAGCGGCAGCGCGCCGGCACCGTAGCCGTCACCGGACCCGAGGTCGCGCAACACGAGGTCGGTCAGCCCCGGTTCGAGTTCCAGCCCGGCGGCCGCCGCCGGTCCCACGATCGCCCGGCGCAGTTCCGATACGTTCATCGGACCGAGGACGGACTGGCCGCCCGTCATCGCCTCGACGAGCGCCGGGTATGCCGCGCACCTGTCCAGGAAGTCCCCCCGTACGCCGATCACCACCAGCGCGGGGGGCGAGCCTCCCGGTCCGGCGGGGATGCCGGCGGCGGCCGCCAGTGCGGCGATGAACGGACGGCCCTGGCCGGTCTCCTCCGCCAGAGTGAAGACCTCCTCGAACTGGTCGACCACGATGACCGCCCGCGCGCCGTCCGCACCATGCTCGCCGCCGGCGGCGAGCACGGCCTGGCGTACGACCATGTGAGCCTGCCCCTGCTCGAGGGCGTGCCGCACCGCCAGGGGATCCGACCGGCCGACGGCGGCCAAGTGGACGGCGAGCTCGTCCAGGGGCGCCCGCGTCGGCGTCAGCAAAAGGTGCGGCCAGCGCTCTGATCCCGGCGCCGGTAGCAGCCCTCGGGCCAGGGCGGGGAGCAGCCCCGCACGCAGCAGCGAGGACTTGCCCACCCCCGAGGCGCCGGTGACCAAGGCGATCGACGGCGCGGCCAGCCGCTCGGCCAGCTTGTCCACCAGTGCCGCGGTTGCCTGCTCCCGGCCGTGGAACACGGGGCCATGGTCGGCCTCGAACGTCAACAGTCCCCGGTAGGGCGGGCCGTGCCGCCATCGGCGGCTGTGATCTTCTCCGTGGCCGGCGGGCCGGCCGTGCCGAAGCGCCGCCAATTCCTCACGTATCAGCAGCAACTCAACGGACTGACGGCGCATCCGCTCGCGGTCGCTGCGGTGTTCGGCGTCGTGACGCCGAAGGGTGAGCTGAATCTCCTCGGCGGCCTGGTCGAGACTTGTGAGCAGGAAGCCGAACTCTGCGAACTGGACGCCAAGCGTGCCGAACGCCTCGGCGAGCCCAGCCTGCACTTCACGGTTCCCGCTTTCCAGAGCCGCCCGCAGGGCGACCTCCACGGCGCCGATCTCGCGCACCATCGCGGCGAGTTGGGACCGCAGCAGGCGGCCCTGAGTCGTGTCTTCCGAAAGCATCTGTTCGAGTCGCCCGGCGAGCTCGCTTTCGAGCTGTTCGGTCGAGAGAGCCGCGGCTCCGGTGCGACGGCGCAGCGCCTCGACCGCGTTGCGGATCACATCGCTGAGGACGTTCACCCCCACTCCGCCCACGATCTCAGTGAGACCGACCACCGCGACCTGTTCCGGATCAGCCAACGCGATGGGGAGAAGAGCGCCGGTGCACAGTGTGGCCAAAAGGGCGGACGGCGCGAGCCTGGCCGCCCCCCGTGCAAGCTGCCGTGCCACCGCCTCCGCGACCCCGGTCCGGGCTTGTCCGGCTAGGTCGTCCGCCTCGTCGCCCGGGGTGTGCTCGGTGTCAGCCGCCATGACGATCGCCCAGTCCCTCTCGCGTGCGATGTGCTCGCGTTCACTGCCGCGATCCACTCATAACGCGGTTTCCTGTCGCCCGCCAGCCCTTCTTGTCAAACCAGATTGACCGTCAGATGAGTGAACGGAAAGGAGCGGCCGAGTCCTCTCCTGCGACCCGGCCGAATCAGCCGCCCGCGCGCAGCTCGATGAGAGTGATCTCGGGTGGGGCGCCCACCCGGACGGGCGGGCCCCAGAAGCCCGCGCCCCGGGTGACGTAGATCTGGGTGTCGCCGCCGCCCTGGCGCGGCACGCTCGCGAGCCCCGCCACCACGGGCTGCTGCAACGGCACGAGCAGGTTGAACGGCGCCATCTGGCCGCCGTGGGTGTGCCCCGAAAGCTGGAGGTCGACGCCGTGCGCGGCGGCCTGCGCCACCTGGACGGGCTGGTGGGCGAGGAGCACGACGGGCCGGTCCGCGTCGCGGCCCCCGAGCGCCCTGCCCATGTCCGGGCCGTCGCCCGAGAGCGCGCCGTTGAGGTCGTTGACGCCCGCGAGGTCGAGCACGGCTCCCCCGTGCGTGATCTCGACCCGCTCGTTGCGCAGCGGCCGGACGCCGAGCGAGCGCAGCTCCTCGATCCATTCCTGGGGGCCCTCGGCCGTGTAGTACTCGTGGTTGCCGGTCACGAAGTACGCGCCGTACCGGGATTCGAGGGACTTGAGCGGGGTGGCGAGACGGCCGAGCTCGGCCACCGTGCCGTCGACCAGGTCGCCCACGATCGTCACCACGTCGGCCTCCAGGCCGTTGATCATGCGGACGATCCGCTCGGTGTGGCCCCGGCCGGTGAGCGGCCCGAGGTGGATGTCGCTGACGGCCGCGATGCGCAGCCCGCTCATCCGCGGATCGAGCCGCGGCAGGCGGACCGGCACCCGCTCGATCACCGGATCGCCGAGGGCCCGGGTCACGCCGTAGCCCACGGTCGCGAGCGCTCCCGCCGCCACGACGGCGGAGGCCGTACGCGAGATGAACAGCCGCCGGTCGATCGCCGGCGCGTCCGCTCCGGGTCCTCCCCCGGCCGGTCGGCCCCCGGAAGCGGCCACCGGAGTCGCGGAGTCCGGCGCGGCCGGCCCCGCGACCGCGGAGGACTCCCCGGCCGCCGTACGGGCGAGGACCGACGCGTCCTCGGCGTCGTCCACCGCACCGTCCACCGGGGCCGTGCCCGGGGCGGTGCGGCGGCCTCTCGCCAGGGCGAACGCCGCGATCGCCCGGGGCACCTCCGCCACCAGGCCGAACACGAACAGGTAGAACATCAGGGCCAGCCACAGGTAGCCGGGCCAGGCGACGACGCGCACGACCTCCACGCCGGAGAGCCGGCTCCCCGCCATGGTCACCACCATCAGGGCGGCCAGGACCCCGAGCGCCCACGTCAGCACCCGGCGGAGGCGCGAACCCGGCGTCGTCGACGCCCGGACCAGCCGCCGCCACAGATAGACGTGCACGACGGCCACCGCCGTCAGGATCATGACCAGGAACCCCACGAGATCTCTCCTCGACCGGCTGACGATCAGGGGCCGGCTGACGACGATGCTACGAGGAGCCACCGGCGGCCGCGTTCCCGGGAGCCGTGGCCAGAACGATCACCGGCAGGCCCTTCCGGTGAAAGTTTCACCTCCGAGTCGGCCCGATGCCGCGCCACCATCGGCGATCTTTGCCCCTGACCAGGAGCAAGCGGACGATCGCGGCAGAAACGTCCCTCAGACGTGGCCCCGGCGACTCCCCCGGGTGCCGACACCGACCGAACGACAACGAGGTGACACATGAGAAGTCCCCGCTACCTGGCCTGGCTGGCCGCAGGGGCGGCGGTCGCCGCGGCGATCGCGCTCTCCGGCGTGCCCGCCGGAGCGGTGGCCGCCACGCCCACCCCCAGCCCGAGGCCGTCCGCGGCCCCGTCGCCGAGCGCCGAACCCGGCGCGCCGACGACACCGTCCAACGTGCAGCTGTGCCCGCCGCCGGTGCCGACCGGCACCACCCAGGGGTACGTCGGCCTGTGCTGGAGCGCGTCCACCGACGACGTCGGCGTCACCGGCTACGAGGTCTACCGGCTCACGGCCGACGGCTTCGTCAAGGCGGCGTCGACCACCAGCACCCTCACCGTGATGAGCGGGCTGGTCTACGGCAAGGTCTACACCTTCTACATCGTGGCCAAGGACGCCGACGGCCACACGAGCCCGCCGACCGCGCTGATCAACACGCGGGCCGTGTCCGGCATGGTGGTCAGCCCGAGCCCGATCCCCGGAGACAGCACCCCGCCCAGCAAGCCGACCGGGCTGCGCGACAACTGCGTGGCCGACTTCCCCGGCACGGCGTTCTGCTGGACGGCCTCGACCGACGACGTCGGCGTCACCGGCTACGCCATCTACCGGCTGACCTCGACCGGCTGGCTGCTGGTCGGAACCCGGACCTCGCCCTACTTCATGGAGGGCAACCTCACGACGTACGCCAGGTACACCTACATCGTGGTGGCCAGGGACGCGGCCGGCAACGTCAGCGTGCCGTCCGACCCGATCACCACCACCGCCCTGCCGGGGTTCCCCACGCCGAGCCCCTCCGTAAGCCCCACGCCGACGCCGAAGTCCACACCCACTCCCAACTGCAAGGTCGCCTACACCCAGTCGACCTGGTGGACGGGCTTCTCCGCCAGCGTGTCGATCACGAATACGGGCAGCACGCCGATCTCGGGCTGGACGCTGCGGTTCGCCTTCCCGTCGGCGGGCGAGCGGATCACGCAGGGATGGTCGGCCGACTGGAGTCAGGGACCGGATAACACCGTCACCGCTTCCAACATGGCCTGGAACGCCAACATCGCTCCCGGCGCGTCCGTGAGCATCGGTTTCAACGCCTCGCACACCGGCGTCTCCGACGCGCCGAGCACTTTCTCGCTCAACGGCGCGCCCTGCGCCGTGGCCTGACCGCTCCCCGGGCGCGACCCGCGCCCGGATCCGACGCCGCACCCCGGTGGCGGCCGTGCCGCCACCGGGCCGCCACCGGGGTCACGCGGTCAGGACTTGGCGGCGGGCTTCTTCGTGGTGGTCCTGGCCCGGGTGGTGGTCCGCTTGGGGGCGGGCGCCCGCTCCCGCCGGTCGGCCAGCAGCTCCGCCGCCCGCTCCAGCGTGATCTCCTCGACCGTGTCGCCCTTGCGCAGCGACGCGTTGGTCTCGCCGTCGGTGACGTACGGGCCGAAGCGGCCCTCCTTCACCACCACCGGCTTCTTGGAGTTCGGGTCCTCGCCCAGCTCCCGCAGCGGCGGAGCGGCGGCGGCACGGCCGCGTCCCCGCGGCTTCGGCTGGGCGAACAACTCCTTGGCCTGCTCGATCGTGACCGTGAGCAGGTCCTCCTCGGACGCGAGCGACCGCGAGTCTGTGCCCTTCTTGATGTACGGCCCGAACTTGCCGTTCTGCGCCGTGACCTCCTCGCCGTCGATCGCGCCCACCACACGCGGCAACTGGAGCAGCATCAGCGCCTGCTCCAGCGTGATCGTGTCCAGGTCCATCGTCTTGAACAGCGAGCTGGTGCGCGGCTTGGGGGCGTCGGCCTTCTTCGTCCGCTTCCTGCCGTCCGCCGGCGCCGGCTCCTCGGGCAGGATCTCCGTGACGTACGGGCCGAACCGGCCGTCCTTGGCGACGATCCTCCGGCCGGTGGCCGGGTCGACGCCGAGATCGCGGTCGCCGCTCGGGCGCGAGAACAGCTCCTCGGCCTTCTCCGCGGTCAGGTCGTCGGGCGCCATGTCCTCGGGGATGTTCACCCGGGCGCCGTCGCGGTCGAGGTACGGCCCGTAGCGGCCCACCCTGATCACGATGTCCGTCCCCTTGATCGGGAACGAGCTGATCTCCTTGGCGTCGATCTCCCCGAGGTCGGTGACCATCTCCTTCAGGCCCTCGTCGCCGTCCCCGGCGCCGAAGTAGAACCTGCGCAGTTCGGGCACCCGCTCGGCGCGGTCGTTGGCGATGTCGTCGAGGACCTTCTCCATCTCGGCCGTGAAGTCGTAGTCGACCAGGTTGCCGAAGTGCTGCTCCAGCAGGTTGACCACGGCGAACGCGAGGAACGACGGCACCAGGGCCGTGCCCTTCTTGAACACGTAGCCCCGGTCCAGGATCGTTCCGATGATCGACGCGTACGTCGACGGCCGGCCGATCTCGCGGTCCTCCAGCTCCTTGACCAGCGACGCCTCGGTGTACCGCGCGGGCGGCTTGGTCGAGTGCCCGAGCGCGGTCAGTTCGGCCGCGGTGAGCCGGTCGCCCTCGGTCAGCGTGGGCAGGCGCTTCTCCGAGTCGTCCCGGTCGGTCGCGGGATCGTCGGCGCCCTCGACGTACGCCCGCAGAAAGCCGTGGAACGTGATCGTCCGGCCGGTCGCGCTGAACTCGACCTCCACCGGGTCCGCGGCCGTCCCGGCGGAGCCGCCGCTGTCCGCGCCGGACGTGCCGGCGACCTTGACCGACACCGACTCGCCGACCGCGTCCTTCATCTGGGAGGCGACCGTACGCTGCCAGATCAGCTCGTAGAGCCGGAACATGTCCCCGGCGAGCCCGGTCTCGCCCGGCGTGCGGAACTCCTCCCCGGACGGCCGGATCGCCTCGTGCGCCTCCTGGGCGTTCTTGACCTTGCTGGTGTAGACGCGCGGCTTGTCCGGCACGTACGCCGCGCCGTACAGCTTGATCGCCTGGCTACGGGCCGCGGCGACGGCGGTCTCCGACAGCGTGATGCTGTCGGTACGCATGTAGGTGATGAAGCCGTTCTCGTACAGCCGCTGGGCCACCTGCATCGTGTACTTCGCGGAGAAGCCCAGCTTGCGGCTCGCCTCCTGCTGCAGGGTGGTCGTCCGGAACGGCGCGTACGGCTTCCGCGTGTACGGCTTGCGCTCCACCGAACGCACCGCGTACGAGGCGCCGGCGAGCCGTCCGGCGAGGGCGGTCGCGGCGGCCTCGTCGAGGTGCAGGATGTCCGGGCTCTTGAGCCGGCCGGTGGAGGCGAAGTCGCGGCCCTGGGCCACGCGCCTGCCGTTCACCCCGGTCAGGGTGGCGGAGAAGGTCCGGGGGTCGTCCCCGGCCCGGCCGGTGTCGAACAGCGCCTGGAGGTCCCAGTAGGCGGCCGCGGTGAACGCCATTCGCTCCCGCTCGCGCTCCACGACCAGGCGGGTGGCGACCGACTGCACGCGCCCGGCCGACAGCCGCGGCTTGACCTTCTTCCACAGGACGGGACTGACCTCGTAGCCGTACAGGCGGTCGAGGATGCGCCGGGTCTCCTGGGCGTCGACCAGGCGGAGGTTGAGGTCGCGGGGGTTGGACACCGCGTCCCTGATCGCGTGCGGGGTGATCTCGTGGAACACCATGCGATGCACCGGGATCTTGGGCTTCAGCACCTCGCGCAGGTGCCAGGCGATGGCCTCGCCCTCCCGGTCCTCGTCGGTGGCGAGGTAGAGCTCGTCGGCCTCCTTGAGCAGCTGCTTGAGCTTGGAGACCTGTGCCTTCTTGTCGGGGTTGACGACATAGAGCGGCTCGAACTCGTGGTCGACGTTCACCCCGAGGCGGGCCCAGGCCTCGCTCTTGTACTTCTCCGGGATGTCGTCGGCCTTCTCCGGGAGATCACGGATGTGGCCGATGCTCGACTCGACGATGTAGCCGCGCCCGAGGTACCCGGCGATCGTCTTCGCCTTCGCGGGCGATTCCACGATCACCAGGCGGGTTCCGCCGGCGTTGCCGTTGTTGGCTGGCACGCTGCTTCCTACCTCGCTGTCCGCTGTCGTTCCCCGTGTATCCGGGAGTTTCCGGGTGTTTCACGTGTTTCCGGGTTTCGTGCGCCCCGGCTCACTGACACCCTCGCCGCCCGGGGCGGGGGTGCCTACCCCCACCGGGCGCCGTGGAGGCACCGCTTTGAAGGTACCTGCCGCCGCACGTTCCTCCCCCTCGGGCTACCCGGTTCTGTCCGGGAATGTAACTCGCCTGGCGCTGTTATCCACGAGGACGCAGAATAGAGCCCATCGAGTTCCCTAGCACGCCCCGGAGACCAATGGCTGTGCTCGACTACTCCTACCTGGACCTGTATCTGCCGCGTGGCACCCCTCGGGAGGTGGCGCGACAGATGCTGACGGAGCATGCCGAGCACGGAGACTGGGAATTGGAGCGGCTGCGCCTGTATCCCGACGGCAGCAGGCGCGTCCGGCTGCGTCGGAAGATCATACGGGCCGCTCGGACGATGTGAGCCGCGGAGGCGGCGACGCCACGGTCAAAAAGAGCTTTGCCCGCCCCGGGCCGCGCCCCCGGAACGGGCAAAGCGTCGATGCCCTCCTCCACTGGCCGGGAGGCGGCGTCCTGGTGGCCCGCGCCGGGCCCGTACGACGAGCGGCTGGTTCGCCGCCGCCGCGCCCGGCGCGAGCGTGATATCCCTCGCTTCCTCAGCCGGGCGCGTGGTTCTTCACGCGCCCGGCCGTCCGGCTACCTGCGGCCGAAGCGGAAGCGGCGGGTGACGGCGAACAGGCTCGCCGAGACGGCGAACATGGCACCGAGGACCAGTGCGGCGAACGAGCCGGCGTTCATGCCGGTCAGCCCGACGGGCTGCTCGGCGCTCATGAGACCGAGCTTGCCCAGCGGGAGCACCTCGGTGGTCTTGCCGAGGTCGCCGGTCGGCAGGTTCCGCGTGGCGTCGGCCACGGGCAGCGAGGCGGTGGCGTCGTCCAGCGTCCGCTGGGCGGGCAGCGTGCGGGCCGTGTCGTCGAGCGAGCCCGCGGCCGGCAGCGCGCCGGTGGCCTTGGACACGACGGCGGCGGGGTTGCCGGCGGGGACCACGCCCTTCACGCCCTTGCCCGCCGGGACGGGCGGGGCGGCCGGCAGACCCGGCGTCTCCGGCAGGCCGAGCATGTTCGGCAGGTTGCCGATCACCGGCCCCGAGGGCGCTGCGGGGGCGCTCATCGGCTGCATGGTGTGGACGCCCGACAGCACCGGCATGGCGGGCGTGGCGGGCACCATGGCGCCGCGCGCGGTGTGCTGGGGGTGCGGCCGGTAGCCGTGGGGACCCCAGCCGCCCACCTTGGCCCCGCCCAGGCAGCCCGCGGCGGCGTCGCCCAGCACGGCGACGGCGTTGCCGCAGACGTTGACCGGCGCTGTGATCGGCGCGACCACCTGGTTGCCCGCGACAATCCCGTGGCGACCGGAGGTCACGTTGCCGCCCGCACCGGCGCCGCCGCCGACCACCGCGGCCCCGCCCCGGCAGCCCGCGTGGGCCTTGCCGAGCGCGGCGACGGCGTTGCCGCAGACGTTGACCGGCGCCGTGATCGGCGCGACCACCTGGTTGCCGCCCAGGATCGAGGAACGGCCGGAGGTGACGTTGCCGCCGGCGCCCCAGCGGCCGCCGTGCCCGCCGCCGATCACGCTCGCGCCGCCGCGGCAGCCCGCGAAGGCGTCGCCGATGACCGCGATGGCGTTGCCGCAGACGTTGACCGGCACGGTGATCGGCGCGACCACCTGGTTGCCGCCGCCGACGCTGTGCGTGCCGCTGGTGACGTTACCGCCCGAACCGCCGGACCAGCCGCCGTGACCCCCGTGACCCCCGTGACCGCCGTGACCCGGCCTGGACCCGCCGTGGCAGCTGCCCGAGCCGTTGCCGCACACCTCGACCGGTGCGGTGATCGGCGCGACCACCTGGGTGCCGCCACCCACGGAGTAGCGCCCGTCGGTGTCGTGACCACCCGAACCGGGACGGGGCCGGTGGTGACCGCCGTGGCCGTACCCACCGTGACCGCCGTGACCTCCGGGGCCGCCCACGGACGAGCCGCCGCGGCAGCCCGAGAACGCGTCGCCCAGGACGGCGACGGAGTTGCCGCAGACGTTGACCGGCACGGTGATCGGCGCGACCACCTGGTTGCCGCCGAGGACCGAGGAGCGGCCGCTGGTGCGGTTGCCGCCGGCGCGGACGGCCGGACCGGCGCCACCCACGTAGGCGCCGCCGCGGCACCCCGCCGTGGCGTCGCCGAAGATGGCGATGGAGTTGCCGCACAGGTTGATCGGCGCGGTGATCGGCGCGACCACCTGGTTGCCGCCGCCGACGCTGTGCGTGCCGCTGGTGACGTTGCCGCCCGCGCCGCCGCGGCGACCCGGACCCTTGACGGCCGCACCGCCGCGGCAGCCCGCTCCGGAGTCGCCGAGGACGGCGACCGCGTTGCCGCAGACGTCGATCGGGGCGGTGATCGGCGCGACCACCTGGTTGCCGCCGAGGACGCTCCCCGCGCCGGAGGTGCGGTTGCGCCCGGCGCCCTGGCCCGCGCCCTGTACGGCCGCGCCGCCCAGGGACGAGCCATGGGACTCTCCCGCGACCGCCACCGCGTTGCCGCTGATGTCGATCGGCAGGGTCACCGGGATGTCGACCTGGTTGCCGCCGAGGACCGAGTGGCTGCCGTCGGTGTCGGCGAAAGCCGTACCGCTGCCGAGGGCCATGACGCCGACGGCGAGAAACGCCGCGGAGGCCGAGCCCTTCGCCCACGTTCGCATGATGAATGCTCCTAGTGGTTCTTCTTAGGGGGTTACCTGACAGCTCGCGACTTCTGTCCACGCCGGATGAGCACAGCGGAGCGGTGGACGGTCACGAGGATGGGAGATTCCGCGTCACCCGCGCGGGAGCCTGCCGCCTGGGCACCACAGGTCAGGGCAGACGGTGGCACCGGTCGCCGTACCGAGGCGGACCGGCGCGAAGGCGGGATCAGTCAGGAGAGAAAGACGGGTCGTCCGCCGCTGTGCGGACCACCGGGGGAACAACCGCCGCCAGTGGGGCGGGCAGGGTGGTGAGACGCGGCTCGAACACAGGCCGCGCGACATCCCCGAACAGGATGCTTCCACCGCTTGTCTGCGGGACCAGGCCCTGGTCTGCGGGCGCGTGGTCCGCGGTGGACGGCGGAGGGAGCATGGGCTTCGACTGGCTGGTCAGCCCGTCGACCGTGCGCCCCGCCATCGCCTCGGCGTTCACCGAGGTGTCGTCAGCCGCCGTGGGGAAACCGTCGGCACTCTTCCCGTGAGACCTCGCCACGCCTGCGGCGCCCGGCGAGGGCGGCAGGCCGAGGTCCGGACCGGAGAGACGGTCGGGAAGAACCGACCCGGCGGCGTCAGGTGAGGGTGCGGCCCCGGCGGCGGAGGTCGCCGTACCGAAGACGCCGAGAAGCACACCGAGCAGCCATGCGGCGGCGATCAGCCCGCCGACGACCAGCAGGCGGCCCGATCGGGAGCCGGCCGCGAACCGCGCCATCCGGCTCCGCTCGTGGCGGCCGGGAGACGTGACGGGCACGCCGGGAACGGCGAAGGGCGAAGACGCCCCCCACTGCTCCTGCGACGTGCTCGTCACGCGACCTCCCCATACCGCTGAGCCGACATCCGGCCGACTCGACCCGGAGCGGATCAACCCTCAACGGAGAGTCACTGTAGCGGCACGGCACGTGATCGCAACAGCTTTCTCAGCAGTATTCGAGGAAACGGTCAAGGACCCGGACGCCAAACTGGAGCGAATCCACCGGAACCCGCTCGTCGATGCCATGGAACATCCCAGAGAAGTCCAAGTCCTCGGGAAGCCGCAGCGGCGCGAAGCCGTACCCGCTGATGCCGAGGCGGCTGAAGGCCTTGAGGTCGGTGCCGCCGCTCAGCGTGTACGGCACGACCCGCGAACCCGGGTCCTCCTCGTGCAGCGCGTCGGCCATGGCCTTGACGAGCGGGCCCTTGAAGGGCGTCTCGACCGCGACGTCGTGGTAGACGAACTCCCGGGTCACGTTGGGTCCGAGCAGCTCGTCCACGGTCTGGAAGAACTCGTCCTCGTACCCGGGCAGGAACCTGCCGTCCACGTGCGCGGTCGCGGCCTGGGGGATGACGTTCGCCTTGTAGCCGGCCTGGAGCATGGTCGGGTTGGTCGTGTTCTTGAGCGTCGCGCCGATCATGCGGGCGAGCGGGCCGAGCGTGGCCACCGCCGCCTCCGCGTCCTCGGCCCTGACCTCGGTGCCGAAGACCTCCTCGAAGAACGCCTGCACGGTCGGCGTGAGCCGCACCGGCCACTTGTGGCGGCCGATCCGGCCGACCGCCTCGGCGAGCTCGGTCACGGCGTTGTCGTCGTTGAGCATCGAGCCGTGCCCGGCCCTGCCCTTGGCGGTCAGGCGCATCCAGGCGATGCCCTTCTCCGCCGCCTCGATCAGGTACAGCCGCCCCTTTTCCGTGGTCACGCTGAAGCCGCCGACCTCGCCGACGGCCTCGGTGCAGCCCTCGAACAGCTCCGGGTGCCTGCCCGCCAGCCACTGGGCGCCGTAGTGGCCGCCGGCCTCCTCGTCAGCGGTGAAGACGAGGACGACGTCCCTCGGCGGCCTGCGTCCCTCGCTCAGCCGCCGCCGTACGACGGCGAGGATCATCGCGTCCATGTCCTTCATGTCCACGGCCCCGCGGCCCCAGACACAGCCGTCGGCGACCTCGCCGCTGAGCGGGTGGTGCGTCCAGTCGGCGGCGTCGAAGGGCACGACGTCCAGATGACCGTGCAGGAGGAGGGCATCCCGGCTCGGGTCGGCGCCCTCCACCCGGGCGACCACGTTCGCCCGGCCCTTGTCGGACTCCAGGATCCGCGGTTCCAGGCCGACCTCCGCCAGCTTTCCGGCCACGTACTCCGCGGCCTCGCGTTCCCCGGGGCCCGTGTTGTCCCCCGCGTTCACCGAATCGATCCGGATCAGGTCGCGGCACAGCTCGACGACCTCGTCCTCCCCGAAGCGTGGGGTCATTGCGCCTCCTCCTACCGGACGGTCGCCCAGGGGCCGGACCCGCCCGTGTCTGTCACGTCGTACGGCTCGCGCCTCCATCCTGCCGCCGTACAGGCGTGTCCTTCACCCCCGGGCCGCCGCACGCCGTTCGGAGGGGCTGATTCCCGGTATGAAGCAGGGCGGAGAGAGTGCTAACCTGTATCAGCCGACGCGGGATGACGATCCCGCGTGAGGCACCACGTCCGGGTGGCGGAATAGGCAGACGCGCTAGCTTGAGGTGCTAGTGCCCAGTGATGGGCATGGGGGTTCAAGTCCCCCCTCGGACACAGAATGAGCCCCGGTCCTGTGCGGGTCACAGGTCCGGGGCTTTCACATTCCGGCCTAGCGCATACGTCATGTTCGGCCTGATTCCGATCATGGATTGGAAGCCCCCAACCCGCCGTCATCCGCTCTCAACACATCCGCTGACGTACCGCGCGAACCGTCGCTTCATCGTGGACAACACGTGATCGGGGTCGGCGGTCCAGATGTCGGCGTTGAAGATCTCGACTTCGATGTCACCGCGGTAGCCCGCGGCCTCGACACCGGCGGTGAGTGAGTGGAAGTCGATCACACCGTCGCCCATCATGCCGCGACCGAGCAGCGTGTCGGCGGGGAGCGGCACGAGGAAGTCGCTCACCTGGTAGCTCGCGATCCGGTCACCGGCCCGCTCGATCTGCGTCAGCACCTCGGGATCCCACCAGAGGTGGAAGGTGTCGACCACCACCCCCACCTGCGCGGTCGGGTACGGCTCCGCCAGGTCGAGCGCCTGGGCGAGGGTGGACAGCACCGCGCGGTCGGCACAGTACATGGGGTGCAGCGGCTCGAGCGCGAGCCGTACGCCACGCTCGGCGGCGTACGGGACCAGGGCGGTGAGTGCGTCGGCCACGCGAGCCCGGGCGCCGGCGAGATCCCGGCTGAAGCCGGGTCCGCGCGCGCCGCCGGGTGCCATTCCGGGCAGGCCGCCGACCACGAGCACCAGGCAGGCGGCGCCGAGGGCGGCGGCCTCGTCGATCGCCGCGCGGTTGTCGTCGAGTCCGCGGTCGGGGCCGGTCAGGAAACCGCCCCGGCACAACGAGGAGACGCGCAGCCCCGCGTCTGTGACCAGCGTCGCGGTCTCCGCCAGGCCATGCTCGGCCACGGCCTCCCGCCACAACCCGATGGCGGGGATCCCATGACGTACGCAGCCGTCGACGGCTTCGCGCACCGACCAGCGCCGGGTCGTCCACTGGTTGAGCGAGAGCCGCTCGATCGCCGTCATTGCGTCACTCCCGCGGTGTTGAGCAGATGGCGCATGCGTGCGGCGGCCAGGTCGGGGTCGGGCAGGAGCCCGGCCTGGTCGGCGAGGCGGAACACCTCGGCCAGGTGGAGGATCGACCGGGCGCTGTGCGCGCCGTTCACCATCACGAAGGCGTCCTGGTGCCCCGCCAGCCAGGCCAGCAGGACGATGCCGGTCTTGTAGTGGTAGGTCGGGGTTTCGAAGATCTTCCGGGCGAGTGGCACGGTCGGGGCGAGAACGGTCTCGAACCGTTCACGGTCCCCGGCGTCGAGCGCCTGCAGGGCGGCCGCCGCGGCGGGCGCGATCGGGTCGAAGATCCCCAGCAGTGCATGGCTACCACCCGCGATCAGCTCCGGGTAGTTGAAGTCGTCGCCGGTGTAGAGCCGCACCCCGGCCGGGAGCCGTTCGCGCAGGCGCACCTCGTGTTCGGCGTCGAGCAGTGACACCTTCACCCCGTCCACGCGGGCGGCATGGTCGTGGACGAGCGCCAGGAACGCCTCCGTGGCGGCCGGAAGATCGCGCGACCCCCAGTATCCGGCCAGCGCGGGGTCGAACATCTCGCCCAGCCAGTGCAGGATCACCGGCCGGTCGGCCTGGCCGATCAGCCTGCCGTAGATCTTGTGGTAGTCCTCGGGGCCGCGGGCGAGGCGGGCGAGTTGCCTGCTGGCCATGATGATGACCCGGGCACCCGCGTCCTGGACCGTCTCCATCTGCTCCAGGTAGCCGGCCACGACCTCCTCCAGAGTGGCCGCTTGGGGCAGGTGGTCGGTGCCGGCGCCGCAGCCCAACAGGTCGGCCGGGTCGCCGAAATTCCGGGCCTCCGCGGCGCTGCGCCGGATCAGTTCGGTTGTGGCCGTCCAATCCAGGCCCATGTTGCGCTGGGCGGTGTCCATCGCGTCGGCCACCCGCAGCCCGTACGACCACAGGTGGCGGCGGAAGCGCAGGGTCGCGTCCCAGTCGAGGGCCGTACGCGAACCGGGCGCGTGATCGGCGAACGGGTCGGCCACCACGTGCGCGGCGGCGTACACGACTCGACTGGTGGGCGGTGACGGCGGCGGGGCCCAGGCGACCGGCTCACGCATCCGGTAGGTGTCCAGCCGGCGATCCGGTCCGGGCAGCGTGACGGCGGTCATGCCCCCGCCCCGGGCACCTCGACGCGCACGCCCTCCGCCGAGGAGCGCAGGCCCAGCTCCGCGAGCTGCACCCCCCGGGCGCCGGAGGCGAGGTCGTACGGGAACGGGGCGTCCTCCACGACATGGCGCACGAACATCTCCCACTGCGTCTTGAAACCGTTGCCGAACTCCGCGTTGTCCGGCACCTCCTGCCATTGCTCCCGGAACGGCTCGGTCACCGGCAGGTCGGGGTTCCACACCGGCATCGGAGTGGCCGACCGGTGCTGTACGCGACAGCGGCGCAGCCCGGCCACGGCGCTGCCGTGGGTGCCGTCCACCTGGAACTCGACCAGCTCGTCGCGGTTCACCCGCACCGCCCAGGAGGAGTTGATCTGGGCGACCACCCCGCCGGCCAGCTCGAAGATCGCATAGGCGGCGTCGGCGGCGGTCACCTTGTAGGGCCGGCCGTGCTCGTCCACCCGCTCCTCGACGTGCGTCACCGCCCGCGCGGTCACCGCCTCGATGCGGCCGAACAGGTTCTCCAGCACGTACGCCCAATGAGGGAACATGTCCAGCACGATGCCGCCGCCGTCCTCGGCCCGGTAGTTCCAGGAGGGCCGCTGGGCCGGCTGCCAGTCGCCCTCGAACACCCAGTATCCGAACTCCCCGCGCACCGACAGGATCCGGCCGAAGAAGCCGCCGTCGATCAGCCGCCGCAGCTTCAACAACCCCGGCAGGAACAGTTTGTCGGCGACCACGCCGTTCTTCACCCCCGCCTCGCGCGCCGCCCGCGCCAGGGCGACCGCGTCGTCGAGGTTCTCCGCCGTGGGCTTCTCCGTGTAGACGTGCTTGCCCGCCTCGATGGCCCGCGTGACGGCTCCGATCCTGGCGTTCGTGATCTGTGCGTCGAAGTACACCGCGTTGCGGTCGTCGGCGAGAGCCGCGCCCAGGTCGGTCGTCCAGTCAGGGATGCCGTGCCGGGCCGCGATGGCCTCCAGCTTCGCCGCGCTACGCCCCACGAGCACCGGCCTGAGCGTCACCCGTCGCCCGTCCGACAGCTCGACCCCGCCCTGCTCGTTGATCGCGAGGACCGACCTGACCAGATGCTGGCGGTAGCCCATCCGTCCGGTCACCCCGTTCATTACGACGCCGAGGGTGTCCATCCGTCCTCCTCCGTCTGCGGAATCTGACGTGGAAAACGCTTTCCTAGACTACGGAAAGCGCTTTCCAACACGTTGGACCGTACGGCGAGGGCCGCGGGGACGTCAACCGGAGTCCGCCGTTCGGAACACGACCGCAGGCAGGCGAAGATGAGGACCATGGGTGCGAAGCGCGGCGCGGTGACACTGGAGGACGTGGCCAGGCGGGCCGGGGTGTCGCTCGCCACGGCGTCACGGGCCATCAACGGCAGCGCTCGGAAGGTCCGTCCGGAGATCCGCGAGCGTGTGGAGCAGGCGGCGCGGGACCTCGACTACGCGGCCAACGCGCAGGCCCAGGCGGTGGCCCGCGGACGCACCGACGTGGTCGGGCTCGTCGTGCAGGACATCGAGGACCCCTACTTCTCCTCGATAGCCGCCGGGGCGATGCGGGTGGCCGAGGCCAACGGCCTGATGGTCTGCATCGCCAGTGCGGGGCGACGGCCGGACAAGGAGATCGAGTACGTCGCCGCGCTGCGGCGCATGCGGGCGGCCGCGATCGTCATCGCCGGGTCGCGTACGGACGACCGCGACGCGCTCGCCCGGCTCGGCACCGAAGTCGACGCCTTCGAACGCTCGGGCGGCAGGGCCGTTCTGATCGGCCAGCGACGCCTGCCCGTCGACACGCTGGTCGTCGCCAACCGCTCCGGCGCGCGTGACCTCGCGACCCGCCTCACGGGCCTCGGCTACCGCTCGTTCGGTGTGCTCGCCGGCCCCCGTGGCCTGCTCACCGCGGTGGATCGGCTCGCCGGCTTCGCGGAGGGCCTGAGGAAGGCGGGGGTCGCCCTGTCGCGTGACGCCGTGGTGCACGGGGAGTTCACCAGGGACGGCGGGCACGCGGCCATGCTGGAACTGCTCGCACGAGGGCGCAGCGTGGAGTGCGTGTTCGCGGTCAACGACGTGATGGCGGTGGGCGCCATCGCCGCCCTGCGGACGCTCGGGCTTGAGCGGACCGTGGCCGTCGCCGGATTCGACGACATCACCACGCTGCGGGACGTCATCCCGGCGCTGACAACCGTACGCCTTCCTCTTGTCGAGATCGGCGAGACGGCGCTGGAGATGGTTCTGCGGGAGCATTCCGGCCGCCCGCGGTACCAGCGCATCGTGGGCGAGGTGGTCCTGCGGGAGAGCACACCGGGTGTCCGGCCCGCTCATCCGGCCCCTGTGGGGGCCGCGGAACCGCTCCCCACGGGACCGGCCTCGTCCACGTAGCGGCGCAGGGTGGCCGCCTCGCCGGTCAGCATGCCCGGGTCGTCGCCGGGGACGAACTCGAGGGAAGCGTCGATCCTCCTGCCGGTCGACGCCAGCACGCCCAAGACCGCCCGCCACAGAGCCGCGCGGTGGTCGAGCGGGAGGCGATCCTCGGAGGTGGGCCACCAGCTGAAGACGTGCACCGCGTCCACGTGGTCCAGCACGGTCCGCAGTCCCGCCAGCGCCTCGTCGTCGGGCATACCGTTCGGCGGCTGCCAGTAGGTCCGCAACCCGGGAACCTCGTCCAGCATCGACAGCGCGGATGCGACCTCGTCGGTGAGCGTGCCGGCGTGGAACTCGGTGGCGACCACGATGTCTCCCGCGCTGTCCACGCACCGCTTCAGGCGGTCGAGCGTTCTGCGGCGATCCGCCGGGCCGGAGGACGCGGAGGCCAGGTCGCCCGCCCAGACCCTGACGCGGGGTGCGCCCAGCGCGCGGGCGGCGGCAAGCACCTGCCGCCACAGGCGCTCGGCCTCCTCCGGATCGGCGGGAACGCCCGCCCGGTAGTACGAGCCCAGGGCCGAGACCGACAGGCCCGCCGCTCTCGTCGCCTCGCCCAGGCGGGCGGCTCCTGCCTCGTCGCCCAGCCGCACATGGGCGTCCTGACCCCATTCGATGTGCTCCAGCCCGGCCCGCCGGGCAAGTGCGATGATCCGCTCGGGGGGAAGCGGCCGATAGGTGACGCTGCACATCCCCGCCGTCAGAAGCCGCGGCGGCGCGCTGTTCGTGACCAATCAGGCCTCCTGACGATGCGCAGCTGCCGGGGAGAGGAGCGGGGCGACGACGAACCGCATGGTGGCCCAGGCGACGTACAGAAGCGGAGAGCAAGCCAGGAGAAGGCCTGTCATCGGCTTCAGCAGGACGACGGCCACGGCCAGGCCGAGCACGGCGATGCTGAGAGCGGACAGGTACCAGCGCCGCGCCACGAGATAGAGGCAGGGCAGCACGAGAGGGCGCAGCCGCACCGGCCCTGACGCGTCGGCCAGCAGTACCACCAGCGTGAAGACCACCGTCATCACCAGCGCCGACATCGTGACGAAGAACGGGACCAGTGCCGGTCCCCAGGTCGTGGGCGCGACGGCGGCCACGTCGACGACCAGCACGCTCACGGCCGCGACGCCGCCCGCCCAGACGAGGAGCGCCCGCGACGCCGCCCGCCGGTACGAGCACCGGAATACGCGCAGCACGTCCGTCGATCCCTCTCCCAGCCCGGCGAAGCATCCGAACGCCCCGGCCAGCGCCGGCCCGCACGGCAACGACAGCACGGCGAAGAAGGGCCACGACGCGATCGGGTCCCTCACGATCGCGAGCGCGGCGAGGAGCGGCGCGCACGTCACGGCGAGCAGGACGTTGGTCATGAGCCCGACGTAGACGGTGGAGAACAGTCTCTCGTACGTCTCCTGCCGGGCCGGTCTGAGCAGGCGCGGCGCTCTCGCGGCGCCGTGAGGGCTCATCACTTGAGTCCGCTCGTCGCGATGCCGCGGATGAAGTACCGCTGCCCGATCAGGAAGAGGACCACGATCGGCAGCACCGACAGCACGGCGCCTGTCATGATCATCGCGTACTCGGTGTCGTACTGGCCGACGAACGAGCGCAGGCCGAGCTGGACGGTCCACAGCTCGTTACTCGTCAGGTAGATGAACGGCCCCATGTAGTCGTTCCACGTGTTCACGAACGTGAGCAGGGCGAGGCTGGCGAGCGCCGGTTTGGACAGCGGCAGCATGATGCGCCAGTAGATGCCGTACTCGCTCAGGCCGTCGATGCGTGCGGCCTCGCACAGGTCGTCCGGGATCGACATGTAGTACTGCCGCATGAGAAAGACGCCGAACGCGCCGAACGCCTGAAGCAGGATGATCGACCAGTAGGTGTTCGTCAGCTCCGCGCGCTGCATCATGATGTACTGCGGCACCATGTACGCCTGCCACGGCACCGCGATGGTGGCGATGTAGGCCAGGAACAACGCGTCCCTGCCGGGAAAGCGCACCTTGGAGAACCCGTAGGCGGCAAAGCTGCCTGTCAGAAGCTGCAGGAGGGTGATGGCGCCCGACAGGAAGACCGAGTTGCCCAGGTAGGTCGTCATCGGGATCCGGTCCCAGATCTCGACGAAGTTCGACCAGCGGAACTCCCGCGGGACCCACTCGACGGGAACGGTGAGAACCTCGTTGTTTCGCTTGAGCGAGGACGACACCATCGACGCGAACGGCACCAGCACGAGCAGGGCCACCGTGAGGAGGCACACGTACGCCAGCGCCGTCCGGACCAGACGCGGTCCCCGGGAACGGGGGCTCGCGGATCGGCCGGGTGGCCGGGGCGGGGCGACGGCCGGGGGAGCATCGGGCAGCGCGGTCATCGGGTGCTGCTCCGTTCGTTGAGGCGGAACTGGACAACGGTCACGGCGAGCACGATGACGAAGAGCACCAGGGCGATGGCCGAGGAGTAGCCGAACCGCCCCTCGGTGATCCCCTCCCGGTAGACGAGCTGGGCCAGGACCAGCGTGCTGCGTCCGGGCCCGCCGTCGGTCATGACCACGATGAGGTCGAGCACCTTGAAGCTCTGGATCGTCAGCATGACGACGACGAAGAACGTCGTGGGGCGCAGGCACGGCAGGGTGATTCTCCAGAAACGCTGCCATGCGCCGGCGCCGTCCACCCGGGCGGCCTCGTAGTACTCCTTGGGGATCGTCTGCAGACCGGCGAGGAAGAGCACCATGTAGTAGCCCATGTCCCGCCACACGCTCGTGACGATCACGGCGGGCATCGCCCAGTCGGTGCTGGCCACCCATCGGGGCGGGTCGTCGACGCCGAGCGCGTGGAGGAGCTGGTTGACCGGTCCGGCGGTCGGGTTGAACAACATGTTCCACACGACGGCCACCGCGACCAGAGAGGTGATGTACGGGAAGAACGCCGCAGTGCGGAAGAACTGCACTCCGCGGAGCTTGCGGTCGAGCGCGACCGCCAGGCCGAGCGCCGCCACCAGCGTGAGCGGGATGTGGCCGACGGCGTAGTAAAGGGTGTTGCGGAGCGCGACGTAGAAGTTCTCGTCACGCAGCAGCCGCCGGAAGTTCTCCAGCCCCACCCACTCGGGCGTGTTGTAGGAGTCCCATTTCAGGAACGCCAGCACGAACGCCGCGAGCATCGGGATCAGGGTGAACAGCGCGAAGCCGAGGAAGTTCGGAAGGATGAAGCTCCATCCGATGATGATGCGGTGCCAGGCGGGTCGCCTCCGAGGCGGACTGTCGGACGCCGATCGGGTTATTGCATGAGCCATAGCCGTCCTTCGTGACCTCCTGCTCTTTCACGGAGAGGTGGCGGGCTCTCAGTGCCTCCGGAACCCGCCACCGTTCCCTAGTTGAGCACTTCGCTCTTCACGCGGTCACCCATCGAGCGGATGCCCTCGTCGATCGACTTGTCGCCGACCATGATGAGCTCGTGTTCCTCGCTGAGGATCGTGTCGACGTCGGAGGTGTGCTCACTGACGGGCATCTCCAGCACGACCTTGTCGGGCTGGAAGGCCTTCTTGGACAACTCGTCGGTGGGCATCCCCGCATTCGAGAAGTACGCCTGGGTGATTTCGGGGGTCTGCAACGCCGGTACCACGCCCACCTTGCTGACCGCCTCGGCGCCGGCCTGGCCCGCCGCGAACTGCACGAACTTCTTGGCCACGTCCGCGTGCGCCGCCCGCTTGTTCACCGCGAAGGCGGTCGGCGAGCCGAACGTCGTTATGCCGGTGGCACCCGGCCGCTGTGGCATCGGCGCCAGGGCCCAGTCGACGTCCGTGGCGCCCTTCTGCTTCTGCCCAAGGATGCCGGAGATGTACCAGGTGCCCATCGGCAACATCGCCGTGGCGCCGCTCTCGAAGATCGGGCGGTAGTCGGACTTCTGTGCCTTCGCCGTGCCGAAGTCGAGGGTCGCGCCGTCCTTCTGCAGCCCGAGCGCCATCTCGTACTGGTCCCTGAAGAAGGAGTAGTCACCGCTGAGCTGGTCGCCGCCGGTCTGCGCGGCGGAGATGGCCTGCACCACCGACCGCCAGGTGTGATGGTAGGTGCCGTAGACCTTCTTACCTCCCTCGTCGTGCGTGAGGCTCCGGGCGAGCTTGGCGTACTCGTCCCAGGTCAGCTGAGGGGGCATCGTGACGCCCGCCTTCTCGAAGTACTTCTTGTTGTAGTACAGCAGCCAGAAGTCCTGCCGGAACGGCAGCGCGTAGTACTTGTCCTTCACGTTGAACGCGGGCAGGCCGGCCAGCTTCGAGGTGTCCGTCGACCTGACCACGTCGGTGATGTCCAGGAGCTGCCCGCGGCTGGAGTAACGCGAGTAGTCCGTGACGTTCTTCATCGTGATGACGTCAGTCTGGTCGCCGCCCGCCAGCATCGTCGTGACCTTGTCGGCGTAGTCGTCGGCGAGGATGTCCACCGGTTTGATCTTGATGCCGGGGTTCGCCCGCTGGAAGGCGTCGAACAGCGCCGTGAACTCGGGGGTCTTGGCGAGGTTCCACACGGAGACGGTCAGGGTGACGTTCCCGTCGCTCGTCTTCTCGCCGGAACCGCCTCCGCACGCGGTCACCGCCAGCGCGAGTACGACCGCGACTCCTGTGTATCCAATGAAGCGGGGTCGCCCCTTGGCCCTTCCCGCCGAGTTTGAAGCGATCATCTATCCGGTTTCCTTCCTGCGCCGGGGTCAGGCACTGACCTTGAATTCGTCTGCGGTCACGATCGCGCGGGGCGGTTGACCGGACAGGTAGCGCTCGAGCTCGCTGAGGGCGCTCTCGCTCATGCGCCGGGTCTCTGATCCGAGGGAACCGGCGACGTGGGGTGTGATCATGACGTTGGGCAGGTCGTACAGAGGTGAGGTCGCCGGGAGCGGCTCCGGGTCGGTCACGTCGAGGATCGCGTCGAGGCGCCCCCGGGCGCACTCGCGCTCCAGAGCCGCGGTGTCCAGGACCGCACCACGCGCCGTGTTGATCACAGTGGCCCCGTCCGGCAGCTGAGCCAGCTCGGCGGCCCCGATGAGGTGGCGGGTGGACGGAAGCGCGGGCACGTGGAGCGTGAGCACGTCGGAGCGCGGCAGCAGCTCGGGCAGCCGGACCAGACGGGCGCCGGCAGCGCTCACCCGCGCCGCGTCAGCGTAGGGGTCCGCGACGAGCACGTCGACCTCCAGACTGCGCAGCCGCTCGACCACCCGGCGCCCCACTCGGGAGAAGCCGACGACGCCGATCGTCCGCCCACGGTTGGACAGCTCTCCGCGACGCTCGGCATACGACCAGTCCTGCCGATGTACGCGCGCGTCCTGTGCGAGGAACGGCACCTTCTTGCCGGCGAAAATGATCGCCGCGAGGGTGAACTCGGCGACCGGGATGGCGTTCTCGTCTGCGGCATTGGTGACCAGGATCTCGCGGCGCCAGACCTCGTCGGTGACGAAGCTGCGCACCGTGCCCGCACAGTGGAAGATCGCCCGCAGCCGGGGCGCATCGGACATCCGCTCGGCCGTCAGCGGCGGACAGCCCCACGAGGTCACGAGCACCTCGACCTCACGCAGCCGGCGCCGTACGCGCGTCGTGTCGAGGTCACCGGTCGCCACCGGATCGCCGAGCTCGACCAGGGTGCGCAACCGGCGCAGCTGTGGCTCCTGGAACTGCACGGTGAAGTGCGCGGGGTCCATGACCAGCAGGGCCTGCGGCCGTCGTCCGTCCGTCACTCACGATCCTTCCGGAAAGCGCTTACCGGTAGGCCGATCATGTCCACTCGGTTCAATCACGTCAATGCCTTGCAATCACTAGCGATCAGAATGTTCGATCGTTATTGATCAGATGGTGGCTACTTCAGCGCGCAGTGTTGACCCTGCCAGGCCCGGATGCCACCATCGCGTCGGGTTCGGGTTGCGTGGACATCACAGGTGTGGATGGCGTCGCATTCGACAGCCGGGGAAGGACATGCGGATGTTGCGCGAGCTCAATGACCTGAAGCTCTCCCCCTTCACCGGGTGGACCCGGGCGCACTGGGCGGCACTCGCCGACCGCGTCCTGCTGTCGGCCCGCCGATACGCCTCGGCCTCTCATGCCCGGATCAGCTTCCCCGGCGCACCTGGAGGGTACGGACCGGACGTCGACGCGCTGGAGGGCTTCGCCCGCACATTCCTGGCCGCCGGATTCAGGGTGGCCGGAGAAGGCGGGCGCGACCCGCTGAACCTCATGGAGTGGTACGCCGAGGGCCTGGCCGCGGGCACCGACCCTGATTCGCCCGACCGCTGGGTGCGCCTGGACGAACACGACCAGGCCAAGGTCGAGGCCGCGTCGATCGCCTTGGTCCTCCACCTGACGCGGCCGTGGTTGTGGGCCCGCCTGACACCGAGGGTGCAGGAGCGGGTGGTGGACTACCTCGCGCCGGCGATCGGCGCGCACTATCCGCCGATCAACTGGATCTGGTTCCAGATCGTCGTCGAGCAGTTCCTCGCCTCCGTCGGCGGCCCCTTCGAACGCGGGGACATCGAGGCGGGCCTCGCGCTGACGGACCGCTTCGCACGAGAGCATGGCTGGTACGCCGACGGCGCGGAGCGCGCCTACGACCACTACGTCGGATGGGCGTTGCACTTCTACCCGCTCATCTGGACCGAGATGGCCGCCGGAGACCCCGAGGCGGACGCGCGACGGCCGGTCTACCTGAACCGGCTCGAGCGCTACCTGCAGGACGCCGTCCATCTCGTCGGCGCCGACGGCTCGCCGCTCATCCAGGGCCGCAGTCTCACCTACCGGTTCGCCGCGGCGACCCAGTTCTGGCTGGGCGCGCGCGCGGGCGTCGCGACGCCCGCGCCGGGTGTCCTGCGCCGCGCCGCCTCCGGTATCGCCCGGCATTTCGCCGACCACGGGGCCCCCGACGAGGAGGGCCTGCTGACGCTGGGCTGGCACGGGCCGTGGCGGCCGATCGCCCAGTCCTATTCCGGACCCGGGTCACCGTACTGGGCGGCCAAGGGTTTCCTCGGGCTGTCCCTCCCCGCCGATCACCCGGTCTGGACGGCGGTCGAGGAGCCCCTGCCGGTCGAGTCCCACGACTACCACCTCATCGTCTCCTCGCCCGGATGGCTCGTCAGCGGAACGCGCGCGGACGGCGTCGTACGGGTGACCAACCACGGCACCGACCACTCCCACCCGGGATCCGCCCTGACCGACTCCCCGCTGTATGCACGCCTCGGATATTCGACGGCCACCTCGCCCGTACTCGCCGGTGAGCACGCCGGCCACCCGCTGGACCAGTCGGTGGTGATCCTCACGGGCAGCGGTGAACCCAGCCACCGCACCGGATTCGAGACCCTTGCCATCGATCGGCTGCCCACCGGGACGCTCGTCGGCGCGTCCCAATGGCAGGCGCACTGGATCGAGCCCGATCGAACAAGCCCCGACCACGGATACGGACGGGCCGGACGGGTGCGCCTCGGCCCATGGATTCACACGATCTCAGTCGTGCGTGGTCCTTGGGAGATACGCCTGATCCAGGTGTCCGCGGCGGGGGGCGAGCAGGGCGCGCTCCGCGTCGGCGGATGGCCACTGCCAGGGGCGGGAACGGCCCTGGCGGCCACGGCCACCGTGTCGAACGGCACCGCACACTCGCGGATCGTAGGTGGGGAAGGGCTGGACGCGTCCGGCGTGGTATCCGCCGAGGACGCCTCGCCACTCGCGGCCCGGATACTCATCCCGTGGAGCGCCACGACTGGACCGGCTCGACCCCACACCTGGTACGACGCGGCGATCTTCCTCGGCGGGCGGAAACCGGGGGAGCCGCCGGCCGTGTGCTGGGACAGCTCCGCGGCGGTCGTCACCTGGCCGGATGGCAATGTCGACAGGCTGGAAGCCCACCTCACAATGAGGACGAGCGGACGACCAGGCGGGGTTCTATGACGACACGGTGCCTGGGACGGTGCGCATCGTCATCCGCCAAGCGCGCCGAGAGGAGCCCGAAAGCCGCATGCCCAACGGCCGACTTGGGCGGACGGACCGCGGTCAGCGGAGGGTCGCAGAGTTCAGCCACCTCGTCGTCGTACGCGACGACGGCAAGATCCTTCGGTATCCGTATGCCGCGTTCCTGACAGGATTCCACCAGGGAGATGGCCTCCGGGTCGGAATGGACGAGCAGCGCGGTCGTCCTGGAAGCGCTGCACCGGTCGAGCAGGTCGTTCAGCGCATGCGGCCACTCGGGGTCTCTGCGGTCGACCGTGTTGGCATCCACCGCGTCGTCAAGCCCGAGGCCAAGCTCCTCGCAGGCCTGTCGCCAACCGCGCCGCACATGCGGACTCGTCGGGCTGTCCATTGTGGTGACCACGCCGATACGCCGGTGCCCCAGCCCGGCCAGGTGCCGTACGGCCATGGCGGCCCCGAACGCGTGGTCGCTCACGACGGACTCCATGGCCTCCCGGTAGGGCCCCACGGCGGCGGCGCGCTCGACGAGGACCACGGGCACGTCGGCGGACTGCAGCCAGCGCACCAGTTCCTCCCCGTCCTCCCCCGTGGTGGTCGGAGCCACCAGGAGACCGTCCACTCCTACCGAGTCGACGAGCCAGGAGAGCTGGCGCCGCTCGTCGGCGGCCTGGTAGGTCGCGCCCCGCAGGACGACGCGCGTGCCGGAGGCGGCCGCGGCCTCGCGCACCCCGCGGATGACGTCGGGCCAGTAGTAGTCCAGCGACGGCACCACCATCCCGACCGTGGCCCGGGTTCCGGCGTCGCCGGCGGCCTCCGGCATCGCCTCGGGAGAGGCTGAGACCTCGGGTATCTGACTGATCAGTGCGTCAGCTGCCATGGTCGCGCCTGGAAGGGCAGCCCCGCCACGGACGCGCCGGATCAGCCCCTGGGACGCAAGGCGGGCGATGTCACGGCGAACGGTGATGGCCGAGACATCGAGCTCCGACGCCAACTCGGTGACCCGCAGGACACCGCGTCTCCGAAGCAGCGCGATCACTTGTGCCCGCCGCTCATCCGGAAGCGGTGCGGCTGGGCCGGACACCGTCATTCGCCAACCTCCACCCGCACGTGGACAACTCCCTGTGCCGTCTTCGGCGGGATCGGCGCCGACCGGGTCAGGCTTCCACCCCACACAGCCGAGAGCATCGGACGTCGAGCAGCGGGACGCGTGTGGTCCGCCATCTGCTTGCCAGAGCTGTTCGCGGTGCCTGCCATCGTCCTCCTTGTCGCTTGGAGAGCAGTGTAGCGATCGAATGTGATCAAAGATGATGCGAGTGTGCCGTGAAACTTTCAGTACTGCCCGACGGCGACGCGGCGGAGACGCCCGGCAGACGCCCCACATCCGTCCGTGTCTAATCCCGGGATTGACAGATCATCACGGCCTCATGTTTGCTCCCACCCACCACCACCCAGACCCGGGGGAGGAGCCGTCCGGACACTCTGTGTTAACGCTAACACCTTCCTCCACAGACCCTTGTGATCGACTCGCGGCGGTGGATGTTGCCGCTGACTGAGAACTGCCGACCGCCCGCCTCCGGGCCGATCACCGGCTGTCCACCCATCAGCCGCGTCACCAACCTCTCCGAGCAGACATCTAGTGATGGGACATTTCATGGCACTGAGCATGGCGTCTGATCGTTACTTATCAGGACCATCGCGGAGCATCCGGTCGGCGCGCCGATTGCTGATCGTCCTTGTGGTGACCGCGCTCACCGCAGTGGCAGCCCTCGCCCCCGCGCCGTCGGCCAACGCCGCCACGAGCCAGTTCCGAGGCATGAACTGGGCCGTGCTGGGTGACAACTTCAGCACCGGCCCGCTGGTCGTGCAGGGCCTGAGCCAGTCCGACAGCAATGCGACGGTACGGGCCAAGGCCAACTCGCTCTACGACAGCATGGAATACCTCATGGGGGTCAACACCGTCCGGCTGCCCATCAACACGCACACCGTTGCCAACACGACCTGGTGGAACGCCTACCGCGGCGCCATCGACGCCGCCGCCGAACGCGGATTCAAGGTCATCCTGGCCTATTGGGAGGACGGCGCCGCCTCCGGCGGCAGGATCACGAACCTCGCCGCATGGAACGCGATGTGGTCCAGCGTGATCAACACGTACGGCTCGAACGGCAACGTCTACTTCGAGCCGATGAACGAGCCGCACGGCTATTCGTCGTCGGAGTGGCGCAACGTCGCGGCGAACTGGCTCAGCTCTCACCCCTCGGCGGTGCCCGGCCGGGTACTCATCGGCGGCACCGGCTTCAGCCAGGACCTGCGGGACATCTGCAACGACAGCCGCTTCAACTCGACGCTGCTTTCCTTCCACTACTACGCCTTCTTCTACAGCGCGATGACCTACGACGGTTTCCGAAGCCACATGCAGTCGCTTCTGGGCAACTGCGCCTCCCGCGCGGTCGTGACGGAGTACGGCGCGCCGATGTCCACCGGCCTGAACTACGGCGACCCGAACAGCACCGACAACTTCGTCCGTTACCTCCGCGCCGTGACGCAGGTCATGCGGGACAACCAGATGGGCGGCACCTACTGGCCCGCGGTCGGCGGCAAACCGGGCACCATCGGCTACGACTGGTACTCGATGTTCGCTCTCGGCGGCAGCGGCACCACCCTCAACCTGTCCACCCGCAACGGCTACGGCGCCAACCGGGTCCGCTACGGCTGGGGCGACACCGTCGGCGACTCCAGCCCTTCGCCTTCGCCCTCGTCTTCGCCCTCGTCTTCGCCGCAGCCGGACACGTTCTACCGGATCGACGCGCGCCACAGCGGCAAGGCCATGGACGTCCAGCAGGCCAGCACCAACAACAGCGCGCGCATCGACCAGTACACCTACAACGGCAACGCGTGGCAGCAGTGGCGCTTCCAGGACGCCGGCAGCGGCTACTGGCGCATCATCAGCCGCCACAGCGGAAAGTGCCTCGACGTGACCAGTGCCTCGACCGCCGACGGGGCCGAGCTCATCCAGTACACCTGCGGCACCGGCAACAACCAGCAGTTCCAGATGGTCGCCAACGGTGGCTACTTCCAGCTCCGGGCACGACACAGCGGCAAATGCGTGGACGTACCGGCCGCGTCCACCGCGGACGGCGTGATCCTCAAGCAGTACTCGTGCAACGGCGGCACCAACCAGCAGTGGTCGCGCACGGCCGTCTGACGGGCGTCTCGACGTAACCGCGGATCCGCGGTTCATCCCTCCCCGGTGCCGATCGCGTGCTGTGCGCGCTCGGTGCCGGGGATCCGTATCGCGGCGTCGTGCGGTCGGCTCTGGTACATGTTGGGCCTGGCCTCGCCTGCGACCACTCTCTCCAGGGGGTCGTAGGCGAGGTGCAGGCCCATCCGCATGTAGAGGTCGTTCCGGTCGGCGGGATCCGCCTCCTTCAGGACCTTGGCCATCTCGGCCGCCGATGTCCCGGCGGTGGTCGCCGAGGCTGCCCGCCCACGATCCGAAGACGGCTCAGGTGACGCCGTCCGAGGTCGTTTCGGGTTTCGTGTGGAGGATCTCGCGGGCCTGGTCCGCAGCGCGGGCGATGCTCTCGGAGACGAAGTCGATGAAGCGGGCGATGTTCTCCAGGCGGGCGGCGGCCGGGGTGCCGGGGCCGAGGATGCCGACGCCCTGCCGGGCGACCTCGCCGAGGTGTGCGGTGGCGCGGGCGCTGGCCATCGTGGATTGGTACATGACGTCGTCGTCGACCACGTAGCGTTCGCGGCGGCGTTCGTCGCGTTCCCGGCGGATGAGCCCCTGGCTTTCGAGGAACGTGATCGCTTTGGAGACGGACGCCGGGCTGACCTGGAGGCGCCCGGCGAGTTCGGATGCGGTGAGACTGCCGGTGTCGGCGGTGTAAAGGCCAGCCAGCACCCGGGCCGTCATCTTGGGCAGGCCCGATTGCATGAAGACGGTGGCGAACGTCTCCTCGTACTCGCGCACGGCCTCGGCATCGCGCCCGTGGGCCTGCGGGGGCGTGTTGGGGTCCCGGGGAGCGGCGCGCCTGCGGCGGTGGGCGCGGTGTTCGGTGGCGCGGTGGGCGAGGTCGGCGCGGTAGGCGGTGGGGCCGCCGTTGCGCATCACCTCACGTGTGATCGTCGAGGTCGGACGGTCGAGGCCTCTGGCGATCTCCGCGTAGGCGAGGCCGTCGGCCAGTCCCAGCGCGATCTGCTGGCGTTCCTGCTGGGTGAGTCGGCCTCCCGGCATCGCGGTCTCCTTCGTTGTCTGCGGATGCCTCCAGACTAGCGTTCACTCTCAATTCATTGCAACGATCAGAGTGGACGCTGTTGCGTTAGATTCAAAACCATTGCAACAAAATACCTCTCTCTACCTGCGATGATGGTCGTCATACACAACGAGCTGATTGCCACATCACGAAATGCAACGTAGTGTTTCCGTCATCGGAAAGAACGAGCCGAAGGAGAGCACGATGCAGAAGTTCGACACCCCCATCCCGGTGACCGCCGTCCTCGACGTCCCCGCCGGCCGCATCCGGTTCATCGCCGCCGACCGGGCCGACACCGCGGTCGAGATCCTCCCCGCGAACGCCTCCAAGAGCCGCGATGTGACGGCGGCGGAGCAGACCGAGGTCGTATACGGCGACGGCGTCCTGCGGATCAAGGCCCCGGAGGCGAAGAACCAGATCCTCGGCCCTTCCGGATCCATCGAGGTGACCGTCCAGTTGCCCGCCGGCTCCCGCGTCGAAGCGAAGGCGGCCCTCGCCGACTTCCGGGGAGTCGGCAGGCTCGGCGACGTCGTCGTCGAAAGCGCGCAGGGCTCGGTCAAGCTTGATGAGGCCGCGAGCGCTCGCCTCACCCTTCAGTCCGGCGACGTCTCGGTCGGCCGCCTGGGCGGCCCCGCGGAGATCAGCACCCTGAAGGGCGACCTCCGCATCACCGAGGCCGTGAGCGGCACCGTCACGCTGCGAACCGAGGCCGGTGAGATCTCCGTCGGCGCCGCCCGCGGAGTCTCCGCCGCCCTGGACGCCGGCACCACCTACGGCCGGATCCACAACGCGCTCAGGAACACCGACGGCGCCGACGCCGCCCTGACCATCCACGCGACCACCGCCTACGGCGACATCACCGCCCGCAGCCTGTGAGAGGGGCACCTCTCAGGCGCGACGATCCTGTCCGTTCGATCGAAATCCGTAACAGTTCTCAAGGAGCACGCCACCATGTCCCTCACCCTCACCGACCAGGACCGCCCGGAGCTGCAGAAGGTCATCGAGGAAATGATCGATGCCGGCTTCACCGGGGTGACGATGCGTGTGCACGATGAACGTGGCGAGTGGGTCGGCAGCGCAGGGGTGGCCAAGCTGGGCGAGAACGCCAAGCCGCCGGTCGACGGACATGTCCGGATCGGCAGCAACACCAAGACGTTCACGGCGACCGTGGTGCTGCAACTGGTGGCCGAGGGCAAGGTCGAGCTGGACAGCCCGGTCGCCGACTACCTGCCGGAGTTCGGGCTGGACCGGCGGATCACGGTGCGGATGCTGCTGCAGCACACCAGTGGGGTGTTCAACTTCACCGGCGAGTACTTCGAGGACGGCACGTTCGTGCCGGGGATCCCCGCCACCCCCTCCGGCAAGGAGTGGATCGACAACCGCTTCACCACCTACCGGCCCGAGGAGCTGGTCCGGCTGGCACTGTCCAAGCCGTCACGGTTCGAGCCCGGCACCGACTGGAGCTACTCCAACACCAACTACGTGCTGGCCCGGCTGCTGATCGAGAAGGTCACCGGCCGCCCGGTCGCCGAGGAGATGCAGCGCCTCATCCTGGGCCCGCTCGGCCTGACCGGCACCGTTCAGCCGGCCACCGAGACCGACATCCCCGAGCCGCACGCCCACGCCTACTACCGCTACGAGGAGGACGGCCAGACCCATACGGTCGACGTCACCCGCCACAACCCCTCCTGGATCTCCAGCGGCGGTGACATGATCTCCACCACGCGGGACTTGCACACGTTCATCTCCGCGCTGGTGGGCGGCAAGCTCCTGCCGGCCCCTCTGCTGGCCGAGATGTGCACGCCGGAGCCCAAGGCCGGCTACGGCCTGGGGGTGTTCGTGCAGGACGCGGGCGAAAACAGCGGCACCGTCATCACCCACAACGGCGGAGCCGCGGGTCACGCCGCGCTGATGTACAGCACGCCTGACGGCAGCAAGACCCTGACCGCCGCGCTCAACTATGTCGACGACGCCGCGCTGTCCCTCGGCGAGGCGTTCCAGAAGGCGACGCAAAGGCTCGTCAAAGAGGTTTTCGGCGGCGGACAGGCCGGGCCGGTCGGCTCGGCGGAGCCGGCTCAGTAGACGGGCCGAGCGCCTCGGCCCGTACGCCGTGCGAGCGGCCGCTGCTGTCGCACCCGTCGATCACTCGCCGTACCGAAGACGCCCTGGACGAGGATGCCGCACTATGCGAATATACGTTCGATTGATGAAGATCACCAGCGGAAGCGGGCCCTCCAGGCACGTCAGAGTGCTCGCTTCTCCCCTTCTCATCAGAACGGAGTGCATGTGCGCCCGTCGACCTCTGGCCGTGCTCCCCTATCCCGCCGATTAGTCGCCTTGGCCGGATCCCTGCTCGTGATGGCGAGCCTGCTCGCCGCTCAGTCGCCGGCCGCCGCGGCCGCGGACACCGGGGTCGTCGCCGACCTCGGCGTCGTCGCGGGCAGAGGCGGAGACGTGGTGGCCGGCGGCGGCAAGGTCTTCGTCGCCGCCGACGACCGGATCGTGGTCGCGTCCTACGACGGCCGGCCCATCGACACGATCAGCGGCCTGTCCGGCGCCGTCGCCCTGTCCGTATCGGACGGCGCCAGGAAGGTGTACGCGGCGCTGCGCGATTCGAACGAAGTGATCGAGATTGACACCGCTACGGCCACCATCACCCGACGTATCGACCTCAGTGCGTACCCGTGCCCGTCGCAACTGGCGCAGTCCCACGACCGGTTGTGGATCGGATACGGGTGCGGCGAAGCGGGAGAGGGAGGTGTCGTCGGCCTCATCGTGTCGGCGGCGACACCCACCCCCGTCCGGGTGGGGCCGGGCACGACCCGGCCTCCGCTGGTCGCCGTCGCCGGGGCCACGCTGGTGGCCGGGGAGCCGGGAGTCAGTCCCGCCGTAGTCAGGGTGTACGACGTCAACACCACCCCGGGCATCCCGCGCGGCGAGATCCGCGGCGACGCGGACGGGCTGCCGCCCCTGCGGGATCTCGCCCTCACCGAGGACGGGTCGGCACTGTCGGCGTTGGACGACACCCGCCGGTTCGACGCCTGGGACACGACGACCCTGACTCAGGCCCGTGCCTACGACAGCAGCGAGTTGAGCGAGCAGGGCCTCCCCGCTGCTGTCGCGGCCAGTCCGGACGGCGCGTACGTCGTGGGCGGGTGGAACTCCTCTTCGGGTGACACCGCGGAACTCGTGGTGTACGACCCGGCCACGGCGGAGGTGATCTACGAGGCCGACCACCAGGGGAAGGCGTTGGTGGCGGGCAGCATCGCCTTCCACGGCATATACACCTGGGCGGTGCTGAAGGACACCGGCACCGGGCGGATGCACCTCTGGCGGCTGCCGCCTTCGCCCTACCACTCCTCCGCGCTGACCTTGACGGCTCCCTCCGCGGCGACCGCGCTCACGCAGTCGACCTTCAGCGGACGGCTCACGCTGAGCACCGGTGCGCTGCCCGGCGTACAGACGCTCGAACTGTACCGCTGGCTCCCCGACGGCACCTCCAGGCCCTATCAGGAGATCACCACGGCGGCGGACGGAACCTATGAGTTCACCGACACTCCACCCTCCAGCGGGACGTTCCGCTATCAGGTGTACTGGCCCGGCAACTCATGGTTCGACGGTCGCGGCGCCTCGGCGACGGTGACGGTGGCCCCGTACCGGCCGGTGCTCACCGTGACCGGACCGGCGACGGGCACCGTCGACCAGCGACTCGAATTCAGCGGAACCTTCGGCGCCGACGGCGTCTCCTTCCCGCGAACGACGATCGTCGTCTCGCGCAAGGTCGTCAGCCCGGATGGCACCGTCACCTCGAAAGCCCTGCCAAAGGTGGCTCCCGCCGCCGACGGATCGTTCGGCTTCACCGATACGCCGACCACGGCCGGCGAACACGAGTACACCGTCAGGCTGGTTGGGAACTCGGTCATCGAGCCGGCGAACACCAGCCATGTGGTCACCGTCCTCCAACCGGCCACGTAGCATCCCGGCGACCCGGTGACGGCGATCCGAATCGCCGTCACCGACGGTCAGACGCGGTGGTCGCCGGCGCGCGCTTCGAGAAGGAACTCCTACCTCCGCGTCTGCCGGCGAACATGCAGGACGTGGGCCTTCACGGGAGTCGCCGCGGTGCCGGCTGCGACGGGGTTCCGGGGGTTTGCAGCGTCGGGGTGAACCAGGTTCTCGCCGGAGGAAGCAGGAGCAGCGTCACGATGAGCGCGGACCAGGGCGCGGTCAGAACCCACTCGAAAGTGCCTTCGACCAAGAAGTGGACGAAGTCGAGCAGGGGGATGGCGACCTGGACCGCGATGGTGGCGTGACGGATCCGTGGGCGACGGGTGCGCCACTGGTTCGCCAACCAGCCGGCGAGGATCGGCGGAAGGTAGAAGGGGGCGTAGAGCAGGTTCTCCAGGACGTCGTTGGAATCGAGAACCAGCTCCAGGATGAGCAGGACGATGCCGAGCAGGGCGAGTGTCGCCTGGAGCCAGATCAGGTTCCGGGCGACCCTTACGGACAGAGGCATGCGGGGGGATCCACTTTCAGCTCTCGGGAACGCGGCGAAGGCGTCCGCGCAGACGGCTCGCCGGACAAATGGTCCCATTTCTGTGCGGCAGTTGATCTCGTCCACTCTGGGGTCACCTGGTTGTCCACGTGAGCGGGACGGCGGGTCGGGTGAGGCGGGTGAGGGCGTGCCGCACGGCGGACGCGGGGATGAAAGTTTCACGACATCTCATCGCAACGGTGCGAACTTGTCGCGGTAAGAGCCCAGGCGGCGCGCCGATGGCACCCGGGCGTCCGAGAGATGCGATCCACGTGCTTGACGCCGGGACCTTCCTTGATTTGACTCCGCACTACTCCGTAAATCATCGAATCGATTCGGACGCTTATCGATGTTAGCGTTAACACGCGCCCGGCTAGGCCTGCCGCATCGGTGCCGTCCGGTCATGATTCCTGATCGAAAGAAGAAGGCATGATGCTTTTCGGGAGCCTGAGAAGGGCGCTCGCGGCCGGGGCGAGCGCGTTGATCGCCACCGCCTGCCTGGTCGGCGGTGGTACAGCCCAGGCCGCGACGTCGCAGCCGTGTGACATCTACGCGGCGGGTGGCACGCCGTGTGTGGCGGCGCACAGCACCACGCGTGCCCTGTACGCGGCCTACAACGGCCCGCTCTACCAAGTCAGGCGCGCCTCGGACAACACCACTCGCGACATCGGCGTGCTGAGCGCGGGCGGAGTCGTCAACGCCGCCACGCAGGACTCGTTCTGTGCGAACACGAACTGCCTCATCACGATCATCTACGACCAGTCCGGGCGGAACAACCGCCTCACCCAGGCGCCGCCCGGCTACTGGAAGGGTCCGGCCGCGGGCGGATACGACAACCTCGCCGACGCGAAGGCGGCCCCGATCACCATCGGCGGCCAGAAGGCCTACGGCGTCCGCGTGGAGCCCGGCACCGGCTACCGCAACAACAACACCAACGGTGTGGCGACCGGCGACCAGCCCGAGGGCATCTATGCCGTCGTCGACGGCACGCACTACAACCAGTGGTGCTGCTTCGACTACGGCAACGCCCAGACCGACGGCCAGGCCGACTCCCCCGCCATCATGGAGACCGTCTACTTCGGCGCCAACAAGCAGTGGGGTTACGGGGCCGGAGCCGGTCCCTGGATCATGGCCGACCTGGAGTGGGGACTGTTCTCCGGGGTGAACGCGGGCTACAACAACCTCGCGTCGATCAACCACCGTTTCGTCACGGCCATGGTCAAGGGCGAGCCGAATCACTGGGCCATCCGGGGCGGGAACGCGCAGTCGGGCGGCCTGACGAACTACTTCGACGGACGGCGCCCCAACGGCTACAACCCGATGAAGAAGGAAGGCGCCATCCTGCTCGGCATCGGCGGCGACAACAGCGTCTCCGGCCGCGGCACCTTCTTCGAGGGCGTGTTGACCTCCGGTTATCCGAGCGCCGCCACCGAGGACGCCGTACAGGCGAGCATCGCCGCCGCGGGCTACGCGCCGGCGGGCGGCGGCAACCCGCAGCAGGGCGTCCAGATCGTGGGCGCCCAGTCGAACCGGTGCGTCGAGGTGCCCAACTCCAGCACCACCAACGGCACCCAGGTGCAGTTGTGGGACTGCGGGAGCGGCACCAACCAGCGGTTCACCTACACCTCGGGCAAGCAGTTGCAGGTGTACGGCAACAAGTGTCTCGACGCCTACGGGCAGGGCACCGCCAACGGCACCCAGGTGATCATCTGGGACTGCAACGGCCAGGCCAACCAGCAGTGGAACGTCAACTCCAACGGCACGATCACCGGCGTGCAGTCCGGGCTGTGCCTGGACGCCAACGCGGCCGGCACCGCCAACGGCACGAAGCTCATCCTCTGGGCCTGCAACGGCGGAAACAACCAGAAGTGGACCCTGCGCAGCTGATTAAGCCACGGGCAGAGGTCCGGACACCTGGGTGGGGCCACGGCTCCCCCGGAAACGGTCCTCTGCCCGCACAGGCGACGCTCGGCCGCGGTCATCACCCCAACCCGCCACCAGGAGCTTTGATGAACATGCCGCTGAACCGTCGACGCTTCATCGCCACCACGGCGGCGACCGTCGGCGCCGCCGCGCTTCCTTCGGCGATCTTCTCCGGCCGAGCGGCTGCCGCGGTGCCGCCGCAGGTGACGCTGCCGCAACGCGGCATCTACGACACGGCCGCGGCCGCGAGTTGGACCGATGCCTTCCTTACCGGCAACGGGGAGTACGGGGCCATGCTCTACGGCGCGCCCACTCTGGAGAAGGTGGTCTTCACGCATCATCGGTTCGTGCTGCCCAACGGCACCCGTAACCTGACTCCGCCGGTTCTGTCGGGCCGGTTGGCGGGGGTCAGGGACAAGGCGCTTGCCGGCGACTTCAACGGTGCCACCGGCGACTTCACCTCCGGATGGTCGCTGCGCTGGACCCAGACCTTCCATCCGGGCTACGAGCTGCGAATCAGCACCCCGGGGATGACGACGGTCGGCAACTACGCCCGGGTCACCGATTTCAGGACCGGTGAGGTCACCTCGACGTGGACCGACAGCTACGGTGCGTGGACGCGCCGGGCTTTCGCCTCCCGAGCCGACCGGGTGATCGTCCACGAACTCACTCCCGCGCCGGGCCGGACGATCGACACCACGCTGAGCGTCAACACGGCCCTGAGCGGCGTACCGGGGTCCGTCGGCTTCACCACGCTCGCCACGGTCGGAAACGGTGACGGCTACCTGAACCTGCGGGGCACATACCCGGCCGGGCAGGGGGCGTTCGGCTATGAGGGCGTCACCCGGGTGGTCGCGACCGGCGGCTCGGTACGGGTGAGCGGGTCGACCATCGTCGTGGCCGCGGCGACCAAGCTCGTGCTGCTGACGAAACTCGACCGCTACGAGTCGTCCACCGCGTGGGACGCGAAACCCCTGCACACGGCGCTGGCCGCGCTGACCGCCGACTACACGGCGTTGCTCGCGCGGCACACCGCCCTGCACACCCCGCTGTACGACCGTTCACGCCTCGACCTGAACGTCAGCGCGGCCGATCGGCAACTGCCGACCAGTGAACTGATCGGCCGGCAGAACTCCAACCGCAACGTCATCGACCTCGCGTTGCTGGAGCGGATGTACGACTCCGGCCGTTATCTGTTCCTCAGTTCCAGCGGCGTCCTGCCACCACGGCTGACCGGCCTGTGGACGGGCGCCTGGGACGCGGCGTGGGCCGGGGACTTCACCACCGACGCCAACGTCAACTTCCAGGTCGCCGGGGGCAACATCCTGTCCCTCACCGAAGCCATGGACGGCTACTTCACCCTGATCCTCGGCCAGATCGACGACTGGCGCACCAACGCGAGAAACCTCTACGGCGCTCGCGGCCTGCTCGCTCCCTCCCGGACCGACGGCGAGTACGGCAAGATGCTGCACTTCGACAGCGGGTTCCCCGGCCACACCTGGATCGGCGGCGCCGACTGGCTGCTCTATCCGCTGCTCGAGTACTACCAGGTCAGCGGTGACGCCACCTTCTACCGCACCAGGCTCGCCCCGGTCCTGATCGAGCTCGCACTGTTCTACGAGGACTTCCTCACCCGCACCGACGCCAACGGCAGGGTCGTCTTCGTGCCGTGCTTCTCCATGGAGAACAGCCCGGGCAACACGGGCAGGCAACTGTCGATCAATGCGACCGGCGAGATCGCCGCGGGCAAGCACGCGCTGCAGGCCGCCATCGACGCCGCCAACTTCCTCGGCACCGAGCAGGGCCCGGGCCAGGGCGTGCAACGCTGGACCGCCCTGCTGGCCAAGATGCCCGATTACCGGATCAACGGCGACGGGGCGCTCGCGGAATGGTCGTGGCCCAGCCTGACCGACCGGTACAACCACCGTCACGTACAGCACATGTACCCGGTCTGGCCGCTGCACGAGATCAACCCCGAGGACAAGCCCGACCTGATCCGCTACGCGAGCCGCGCCCTGGATCTTCGGGGGGACGAGGGAGGGGAGGCCCACGGTGCCATCCACCGCTGCCTCGCCCGAGCCCGGCTCAAGGACGGCGCCGGCGTGTACGGCAACCTGCGGAAGATCCTGGGCAACAACATGGTCTTCCGATCGTTGATGACCTCGCACAACCCGAACCTGTCGATCTACAACGCCGACGCCGCCAATTCGCTGCCCGCGATTCTCGCCGAGGCGTTGATCTACACCAGGCCCGGCGTCCTGGAGTTGCTGCCCGCGCTGCCCGACCAGTTCGCCAAGGGCACGATCACCGGCGTACGCGGCCGCAACCGCATCCGGATCGATTCGCTCACCTGGGACATCAACGCCCGGACCGTCACCGCCGCCGTCGTCTCCGACATCACCCAGACCGTAACGCTCATCTGCCGGCGCGGGATCGCCTCCCTGACCACCGGTGCGAGCGTCACCGCCTCGCCGTTGGGCAGCCACGCCCGGCAGGTGTCACTCACCGCGGGTACGCCGACCCAGATCACCGTCGAGCTGAGCGCCGGCGGCCCGTCCACCGGCGTCGTCCGCCTGGTCAACCGCAACAGCGGCAAGGTGCTGGACGTCTACGGCGGCTCCACCGCCGACGGCGCGACCATCGTCCAGTGGCCCTGGACCGGCGGGACCAACCAGCAGTGGCGGATGACACAGAACTCCGACGGCTCCTTCCGGCTGATCAGTCTCGGCAGCGGCAAGGCTCTCACCAGCCCGAACGCCAACCAGGGCACCGCGCTCGTCCAGATGACCGACACCAACGGCGCGAACCAGCGGTGGAAACTCGTCCCCGCCGCCACGAGCGGCTACTACCGGATCGCCAACGCCGGCAACGGACTGTGCGCGGACGTCGAAGCCGGGTCCACAGCCGACGGCGCCCGAGTCATCCAATGGGCCGCCAACAGCGGTGCCAACCAGGAATGGCAGCTCATCACCGTGTGACGGCGAGACCGCGTCGGCGTGGGCCCGGCGCCCGGCGTCAGGGCAAGTGGCAGGCGGAACCGGCGGCCCCGCGTACGGGCTCGCCGTGGCATCGAATCGAGTCGCTGGAGATCCAACCCAGTCTGGACATTTCCGCCGCATGCGCTTCCGGTTCTCGATCTCGGAACCGCTGACACATCCTATGTACGAGACGTCCGACGCGGTCTGAAAGTTGCACGACGTAGGGGTTCCCAACGCGAATCGGCTGTGGTGGAACCGTATGGCCCAAGTGATCCCATCTCCCCTGAACCATGAGCCTTGACAGTAAGGAGGCACGAGCTTACGTGTGGTGTCCGGCCATACGTCGAATCGATACGACACTGACATCACCAGGAGACAGCGTGCCCCCATCGAGCCGTCGGTTTCCGCCGCGGCGTCGTGGGCGGCGGCCGGATGAGACGCACATCGCACCAGGGATTCACCCGAAAGGATTACCCATGAAGCGGAGCGATCCCTCCTCCCGTCCTCGACGTCCGGTGAGCAGGTGGCCGGCCGTGCTGGCGGTCTTCCTTGTCGCGATGATCGGGGCTCAGCCGGCTGTGGCGGCACAGCAGTCCGCGCCGTCGGAGTCCAGCGCGACGGTCGCCGCCGCCGGGGACATCGACGGCTTCACCGCGGGCAATGCCGCGATCGCCTCGGTCGATCTCGCCGGGACGTGGAGCTTCACCCCGGCGGGCCGGTCGACGACGTCGATCAAGGTGCCCGGAGGTGGCTGGTACAAGCAGGGGTTCACTGATGTGTCCCAGGCGGTGTACTCGCGTACGGTGACGGTGCCGGACTCGGGGCAGCCGCAGTCGACGTGGATCGAGTTCGGCGCCGTGAACCACCAGGCGACCTTGTCGGTGGACGGCCGGGTGGTGGCGACGCAGACCACGGCCTTCACCCCGTCGAAGTTCGACATCAGCGCCTACGCCGCCCCGGGCACCACTCATACGATCACCGTCGACGTGAAGGGCCGCGGCGCGCTGAAGAACCCGGCGAACGGCAAGTACATCGTGCCCGTGGCCGCCGACTGGTCCGAGGCGGTCCCGCAGGGGATCTTCCGCTCCGCGTTCCTGCGGGTGTATCCGGCCGTGTACGTCAGTGACGCGTTCATCCGTACTTCGGTGGCGAATCAAACCCTCGACTACGACGTGTGGGTGACCAACACCTCGAGCAGCGCTCGATCGGTGACGGTGACCGGCGAGCTGTCGTCGGACGGCGGCGGGACGTTCGGTTACCCGGCGCTGCCGGCCCGCACCGTGACCGTGGGGGCGCGGTCCACGGCCAAGGTCACGGTCGATTCCGTCGCGTGGAACCTCGGCAGCACCTCGTACTGGTGGCCGAACGTCCCCTACCGGTCGGGGTATCGAGCCCAGCTTCACCGTCTCAAGGTCAGCGCGGCGACCGACGACGGCCGGACAAGTGACGCGACATACCGGTTCGGGTTCCGTGAGACCACCCAGAACGGCGAGTACTACTACATCAACGGCGTCCGGGTGAACTTCCGCGGTGACAACCTGCAGGGCGCGGACTACGACCGGGTCGACAACGCAGGCAAGGGCGACGCCTACGACACGCTGCCCGGCTTCCTCCCGCCCTCGGCGGGCAACGGCGGCTGGCCGCAGGCCGTGGACAACTACCAGCGGCTCAACTACAACGTGGTGCGCATCCACCAGGAGCCGGCCAGTCCGTACATGCTCGACGTGGCCGACGAGACGGGCCTGATGATCATCGACGAGACCGGCATCCGCGGCAGCGCGCAGGACTTCGTCTCAGGGCACGACAACATGGTCGCTCACGCCCGCGCGCTCACGCTGCGGGACCGCAATCATCCCGCCGTCATCCGCTGGAGCCAGGCCAACGAACCGACCTTCGGCAACGACTCCGAGCAGTTCGAGCAGGATCTCTACGCGGCGATGAACGGCAACGACGGCACCCGCCCGGTCAGCCTCGACGCCGCGCCAGGCGCCGACGCACCCAGCCGGTACCCGAACATGAGGTACGGCAACTTCGCGGTCTTCGCCCACTACCTCGACGGCGTCGGGCAGTACGGGGAGCGGGTGGCCACCGTGACCGGCCGTCCCGATGGTGAGGGCGAGTACGTCTGGAACAAGTGCAACACCAAGCAGGGCTTCATGTGGTTCGCCACGGCGACGGCCGCCAAACGTGGCAAGGACGCCGCTGACCTGCGTCCGTACACGCTGCTGTCCGCGTGGGCCGGTTTCGTGCCCGGGGTGCGTTCCACGGACTTCGTGCCGGAGGAGGGCGGTCATCCGCTCTACGGTGCGGACAACCTGTCCGATCCTTGGAGCAACCCCCAGATCCAGCGCGTCCAAGCGGCGTTCAATCCGGTCGCGGCGATCGACCTGCCCTACTGGTCGGCGTCCGGAGCCTCCGACGGCAACGGCACCTTCCCGCTGCCGCAGGCCGTGAACACCTACGCCTCCAACGCCTCCGTGACCCGCGACATCACCGTCTTCAACGACGACCTGCGCGGCACCTCCGTCGGATTCTCCTGGTCGGCACGGCTCGACCGGCCCGACGGCACTGTGATCGCGTCGGGGCAGACCACACTGAACATCCCACTCGGCTCGCGGGTCACCCAGCCGGTCACCTTCACCACACCGGCGAGCGGCTCGCGGGTGTACCTGGTGCTGACGACCACCAAGTCGGGTGCCACGACGTTCAGCGACGCGGTCGAGTACTTCAATATCGGGTCCGGTTCGAGCGGCCCGGTGTCGGGCGCGACCTACCGCATCGTCAACCGCAACAGCGGCAAGCCGCTCGGCGTGGCCGGCGGTTCTTCCGCCGACGGCGCCAAGGCCGTGCAGCAGTCCGGTTCCGGCGCGTGGACCGTCACCAGCGGTCAGGGCGGTGCGTACACCCTGCGCTACGTCCCCACCGGCAAGGTCCTCGACGTCAACGGCAGCAGTACGACCCAAGGGCTGCAACTGCAGCAGTGGACCGCCAACGGCGGCACCAACCAGCTGTGGTACCTGCGGTCCACCGGCGACGGCTATTACACGATCGTCAGCTACAGCAGCGGGCTGCTGGCGGACGTGTACGGCGCGTCCACCTCCGACGGTGCCCAGGTCGTGCAGTGGACCGCCAACGGCGGCACCAACCAGCAATGGCAGTTGATCCCGGCCTGAGACCACCTGACCACCTGGGGCACCCCGGCCACGGCGGGCGAGGGAGGTGATGACGAGGCCGGGTCACGGGGTGCTGCGAATTCGGCTTGAACGTACGCCGGTCGAACGCGAGCGTCCAGACCGGTCTTGACCCGAGCCTGACGACGGAGTCTGATCCATCGCTCGATCTCTACCGAACCGGTAGTGCCCATCCTCCGAACGTGGAGGCGGTCTTGTTCCAGAGCGGCAGTCAGCAGAACGTCTGCCGGGGAACATGCAGAACATGGGGGCCGCGTCGCGAGAGGTCCGGCGGCTCGCGGAGCGGACGCCGCCGTCGCGGGAGCGGTTCGTCGACCTGCTGCGAGCCGTGTCGATCGTCGCGGTGGTCCTCGGACACTGGCTGGCGACGGTGGTCGGCTACGACGAGCACGGCGAGCTGACCGGCCGGTCGGCGCTGCCGGAGCTGCCGTGGGCGCGGCCGATCACCTGGGTGGTCCAGGTGATGCCCGTGTTCTTCCTCGTCGGCGGGTACGCCAACGCCGTCTCCCTGGCCGCGGAGCGACGCCGCGGAGGGAACGCCGCCGAGTGGCTGATCAGGCGGAGCGGCCGGCTGATCCCGCCGACCACGGCCCTGGTGCTGGTGCTGGGAGGCGGCGCGCTGGCGGCGGGCCTGTTCGACGCCGACCCTGCCCGGGTTCGTACGGTGGTCTGGCTGGCCTCGATCCCGTTGTGGTTCCTCGTGGCCTACCTGGTGGTGGTCGTGCTGACCCCGCCGATGTACGCCCTCCATCGCCGGTACGGACTCGCCGTCCCGCCGGTGCTGGTGGGGCTCGTCGCAGCCGGTGACGTGGCCCGTCTCCTCGGCCACGACTTCTGGGGCGGCGGCAACTTCCTGTTCGGCTGGCTGGCCGTCCACCAGACGGGTTTCGCCTGGCGGGACGGACTGTCGGCTCGCCCTCGCGTCGCGGTGTCGCTGCTGCTCGGCGGGACCGGCGCGCTGCTCCTGCTCACCCTCGCCGGTCCCTACCCGATCAGCATGATCAATGTGCCCGGCGAGCGGCTGCACAACATGTCCCCGCCCAGCCTGGCCCTGCTGGCGGTCGCCACCGCCCAGCTCGGGGTGGCGCTGCTGCTGCGGGATCGGGGCGAGCGATGGTTACGGCGCGGCCGCAGGTGGATCGCCGTGGTCGCGGTCAACTCGGTGATCATGACGATCTTCCTCTGGCACATCTCCGCCGCGATCCTGCTCGTCGCCGCGCTGCACGTCGCGGGCGTGCTGCCGACTCCGCAGGCCGGATCGGCCGCGTGGCTGGCCTGGCGGATCCCGTTGCTGGTCCTGTTCGGCGCCGCTCTCACGCCACTCGTCGCGATCTTCGGCCCGATCGAGGTGCGCGGCGCCCGGCGCCGGATCTCGCTCCCGACGCCGGCCGTCCTGGCGGGTATGGCGTCCTGCCGGGTCTTCCGGCCGTGCCTGGCCATCGCGGGATTCGCGGGAGTCGCCTTCGCCCTGCTCGCCAACAGCCTGTGGCCCAGCACCGCTCCGACCGGATCAGGAATGCCGGCGGTCGCGCTGGTCACCTACCTCGCCTGCGCGGCGGTCCTGCGCCTGCTGCGCTCGACTCCTCCTGCCACGGAGGCCGGACCGCGCCACCGGTGACGCCGAATCCGGTAGCCGGCACGATGGCGTGGCGTCTCATGCCGCCCTGGAAACCTGGTCGCCATGTGTCCCGTCCGAGCTCGGCACGGGGGGAGGCAGGGCCTGTTCGCACCAGATGGTCTTGCCACAGGTCGACTGTCTCGTGCCCCAGCTCTGCGTGAGCTGTGCGACCAGCAGCAGTCCACGGCCTCCCTCGTCGAAGACGCGGGCCCGGCGCAGATGCGGTGCGGTGTTGCTGCCGTCCGAGACCTCGCAGATCAGTGTGCGGTCGCGGATCAGCCGCAGCTGAATCGGCCCGGTCCCGTGGCGCATGGCGTTGGTGACCAGCTCGCTCACCACGAGCCCGGTGACGAACTCCATCTCGGCCAGTCCCCATACGAGGAGCTGGTCGATGGCGAGCTTGCGGGTGTACGTGACCACGGCCGGGTCGGCGGGGACGTCCCACGTGACGATCTGGTCCGGGGAGAGGGCCGCGGTGCGTGCCAGGAGAAGGGCCGCGTCGTCGGCCGCGCGGCCGCCGAGCAGGGCGCCGGTCACGGTGTCGCAGGTGTTCTCAAGCGATGCGGTCGGCAGCGCCAGGGCGCGGCGCAGCTCGGCGAGGCCCTGGTCGATGTCCCGGTCGCGGGACTCGATCAGGCCGTCGGTGAACAGGGCGACGACGGTGCCCGCGGTCAGGCGCAGCTCGGTGGTTTCGAAGGGCAGGCCGCCGACGCCGAGAGGAGGGCCGACCGGCCCGCTCACCAGTTCCGTGGCGCCGTCGGGAGCGACCAGGACGGGCAGTGGGTGACCGGCGGTGGCCATGGTGCAACAGCGCGAGACGGGGTCGTAGACGGCGTACAGGCACGTGGCTCCCAGCTCGGCGAACGCGGCCGTGTCGCCTTCCGCCGTGCCGGGCTGTTCATCGCCGGTGAGGTGGATGACCAGGTCGTCCAGGTGCGTGAGGAGCTCGTCGGGCGGCAGGTCGACGTCGGCCAGCGTGCGTACGGCGGTGCGCAGCCGGCCCATGGTCGCGGCGGCGTGGATGCCGTGGCCGACGACGTCTCCGACGACGAGGGCGACCCGGCAGCCGGACAGCGGGATCACGTCGAACCAGTCGCCGCCCACCCCGGTCTGTGCGCCCGCCGGCAGATAACGGGAGGCGATCTCCACCGCCGGCTGCACGGGCAGCCGCTGGGGCAGCAGACTGCGCTGCAGGGTCAGCGCGGTTTTGCGTTCGTGGGTGTAACGGCGGGCGTTGTCGATGACGACGCCGGCCTTGGCGGCGAGCTCCGCCGCGTAGGACAGGTCCTCCTCGTCGAATCGCCCGGGCAGCCGCGAGCGCCAGAAGCTGACCACGCCCATCCGCATTCCCCGGGCACGTAGCGGAGTCGTGATCAGGGAATGGATGCCGTGGTCCAGGATCCGGGCGGCCTCTTCCGGATCCCGGGACCGCCACGCGGTGGAGGTCCGCAGATCGGGCTCGATCACGGGGAGGCCGCGGTCGAGACTGCGGGCCTGGGGCGTGGGCGGGGCCCACGTGATCGGCCCGCCGGGCGGGTGGAACGACGCGGTGTTCCCGATGCCTCCGATCGCCACCCGGCACAGCGTCTCGCCCTCGTCCGGGTGGTGGTCATCGCCTTGTACGACGGCCACTTCCAGGTCGACCGTGACGAAGTCGGCGAACTCGGGGACCACCACCTCCACCAGTTCCTCCGCCGTCCGCCGCACATCGAGGGTGGTGCCCACCGCCGTGCTGGCGTCGTACAGCAGTTGGAGGCGTCTGTGCGCCTTCTCGGTCAGCTTGCGGCTCTCCTCCAGCGAGTGCCCCATGCTGTTGAACGCGACTTCGAGCTCGCCGATCTCGCCCGCACCGGTTTCGGGCATGCGCGCCGTGAGGTCTCCGTCGGCAAGCCGGGAGGCGACGGCGGCCGCTTTTCGCACCGGCCGGACGATCGACCGGATCAGGTAGGTGTCGAAGGCGAGGATGAGCAATATCGATCCCACCACCCCGATCGACGCCACCGCGGTGGCCCGGACAGCGGCTTCGGCGGCGTGTGCCTGTCGCGACGCGAGAAGTTGATCCTCAAAGGTCACGAACTGCTGAAACTGGCCCCTGATCGCGTCGACGCGGCGCTTTCCGTCTTGCGTCACCGCCACGGTGTGCACGGATGCCGGATCCCGCCGCGCGGCCTCCACGGTCGGGACCGAATAGTCACGGATGTAAGCCTCGATGGATTGCCTGATCCGGCGCGCCCGCTCTCCCTGCGCGGGGGCGCCCGCGGTCGCGAGACGCTCCAGGGTGGCCGCCTGCTCGGGAATGGCGGCGCGGGCCTGTCTCCATGGTTGCAGGAAGCTCTCCTCACCGGCGATGACGAACCCCCGCTGGCCGGTCTCAAGGTCGATGACGAGTCTCTGGAGGTGGTTCGCGCTCGTCAGTACATGCCTGGAGTGGTTCGTCAGATCCACCGCCTCACGAAGACCCACGATCGCCGGCAGGAGGAACGCGAAGGCGCCGCTGATGAGGCCCAGGAGCAGCACGCTCACCACGATCGTGCGCCGGGTCAGTCCGCCTTTCCCCTCAGCCCGTCGCGTGCGACGCGAACCGCTTACCCCCATGGCATGCCTTCTGACCAGCGGCAATCTCGTCTACTTCGTCATCTTACGACTGTGACCCTTTCGCTCCCGGAAGGGAGCGGCGCCGCCCCCGGGCAGACGAACGAGCGGGTCCGGCCGGGCGAGGTGCTCCGGCCGGACCCGCTCGGTCCGGTTGTTCGGTTCTCAGGTCAGGCGGTCACGGGCTGGAGCAGGTGACGGAGGGGGTGGCCGCGCTGCCGTTGGCGGTGAAGCCCAGGGTGGTGGAGGCACCCGAGGCGATGGAGCCGTTGTAGGGCGCGTTGCGGACCGTCACGCTGGAGCCGGACACGCTCTGCTGGCCGTTCCACAGGCTGCTGATGCTCTGCCCGCCGGGCCAGGTCCACTTCACGGTCCAGCCGTTGACCGGCGCGCTGCCCGCCTGCACGGTCACCTCGGACTGGAACCCGCCGGGCCAGGAGTTCACCGTACGCATCGTCGCGCTGCATCCGCCCGGCTCCGTCGACGGCGACTGGGACGGCGACTGCGACGGCGACTGGGACGGGCTGACCGGCGGCGTCGGGCTGGGGCTGTCCGAAGGGCTCGCGCTGGGGCTCACCGGCGGCGTGGGGCTGGGCGAGATGGTGGGGGCGGCGTTGAGGGCGTTGAGGACCGAGGTGTAGGCGGCCTTCTTGTTTCCGCTGGTGTCGAACAGCAGCGGGCTGGTGTTCGCGCCGAGCCAGGAGTCGCTGTCACGGACGCCCCACACGGTGATGCCGACGCACCGCGACACGGCCAGGCAGTCGTTGGTCACGTTGGCGTAGGTCTGCGCCGAGCCGCCCTGGATGTCCAGCTCGGTGATCGCCACGTCGACGCCGAGGGCGGCGAAGCTGGAGATCGTGGTGCGGTAGTTGCTGTTGTAGGCGCTCTGGCTGTTGAAGTGCGACTGCAGGCCCACGCAGTCGATCGGCACGCCGCGCTGCTTGAAGTCCTTGACCATGTTGTAGACGCCCTTCCGGTCCGCTGCAGGTTGGAGTTGCGCCGCCCGCCGTTGCTGTCGTCGAAGGCCTCGTTGACGACGTCCCAGTAGGCGATCTTGCCCTTGTAGTGGGACATGACCCCGTTGATGTGGTCGATCATCGCCTGCCGCAGCGAGCTGCCCTCCAGCGACTGCATCCAGCCCGGCTGCTGCTGGTGCCAGGCCAGCGTGTGCCCGCGCACGCGCTTGCCGTTCTGCACGGCCCAGTTGTAGACCCGGTCGCCGGCGGAGAAGTTGAACTGACCGCGGTTCGGCTCGGTCGCGTCGCCCGCCGCATCCCCGTGAAGGGCTGCCGGGTTCCAGGCCGGGAATTGGCGCGTACGCCCATGCCTGAGCCTCCATAACTGAAACGGGAAGGGAGTACTGCGGCGACATGCCGCGCGGGATGGACGCGGGCCCCATCACTGGGAACGCACACCCGTCAGGCGTCGCGAAACGGCGGCCCCCTGCCTGCGCACCACCACCGGACAGGAGGGCCGCCTCGGGACCTCAGTGTGGAAACCACGCCGAAACATGTCAAGACTGGGGTGAAACTTTCGGAGGCGGGCCGTCGTCAGGCTGGCGTCCTACCCCCGTATATGGCCTGCCCAGGGCCCTGGAAATTTTCGAGCCGGCCAGCCCGCCAGAAGGGCGGTAATGGCTGAAATTTACATCATCGCCCAGCGTGAGCCGTGCGCTCCGGCGGCCTCGGCGAGGTCTTCCCGATCACTCCGCCCACAACAAGCGAAGGCCTCCGGTACGGCGGCGTGCGCCGTGCCGGAGGCCTTCTTTCACCACCAGGAGAGAAGGAGAGTCAGCGGAGGAACTCGCCTAGCTGTTCCAGGTCCACTTCTGGTTGTTGCCGCCGTGGCAGCTGTAGAGCTGGAGCTTGGTGCCGTTGCCGGTGCCGGCTCCGACGGCGTCGAGGCACAGGTTGGACTGGACGCCCTGGATGCTGCCGTCGGAGTTCACCCGCCACTTCTGGTTGTCCCCGCCCCAGCAGGAGTAGATCTGGATTGCGGCGCCGTTGCCCGTGCCGGCCGCGTCCAGGCACTTGTTGCCGTAGACCCGGATCTCACCGGAGGACGTGGACGACCAGGTCTGGTTGCTCTGACCGTTGCAGTCGTACAGCTGCACCTGCGTGCCGTCGTTCTGGCTGGCGTTGGGCACGTCGATGCAGCGACCGGAGGCCACGCCCCGGATCGCCCCGTTGCCGCCACTGGTCGGGCTCACCGTCGGAGTCGCGCTGGGGCTCCCCGAAGGACTCGCGCTGGGGCTCACCGGCGGGGAGGGCGAGACGGTGGGGGCGGAGTTGAGGGCGTTGAGGACCGAGGTGTAGGCGGCCTTCTTGTTGCCGTTGCCGTCGAACAGCAGCGGGCTGGTGTTCGCGCCGAGCCAGGAGTCGCTGTCACGGACGCCCCACACGGTGATGCCGACGCACCGCGCCACCGCGAGACAGTCGTTGACCACGCTCGCGTAGGTCTGCGCCGAGCCGCCCTGGATGTCCAGCTCGGTGATCGCCACGTCGACACCGAGCGCGGCGAAGCTGGAGATCGTGGTGCGGTAGTTGCTGTTGTACGGGCTGTTGCTGTTGAAGTGCGACTGCAGGCCCACGCAGTCGATCGGCACGCCGCGCTGCTTGAAGTCCTTGACCATGTTGTAGACGCCCTGCGTCTTGGCCCAGGACCAGTTGTCGATGTTGTAGTCGTTGTAGCAGAGCTTGGCGGCCGGGTCGGCGTTCCGCGCGGTGCGGAAGGCCACCTCGATCCAGTCGTTGCCCGTCCGCTGCAGGTTGGAGTCGCGCCGGCCACCGGAGTTGCCGTCGGCGAACGCCTCGTTGACGACGTCCCAGTAGGCGATCTTGCCCTTGTAGTGGGCCATGACCCCGTTGATGTGGTCGATCATCGCCTGCCGCAGGCTGCTGCCCGACAGCGACTGCATCCAGCCCGGCTGCTGGGAGTACCAGGCCAGGGTGTGACCACGGACCCGCTTGCCGTTCTGCACGGCCCAGTTGTAGACCCGGTCGCCGGCGGAGAAGTTGAACTGACCGCGGTTCGGCTCGGTCGCGTCACCCGGCGCAGCCCTGTGAAGGACTGCCGGGTTCCAGGCCGGGAATTGGGGCGTTCGCCCATGCCTGAGCCTCCATAACTGAAACGGGAAGGGAAAGAGGCGAGTAGAGTCGCGAATCGACGCCGCGCTCCATCGATCGGGAGCGCACACCACCGGGGGCGTCGCGGACGGCCTCCCGCCTGTGCACCACCATCAGGCAGGAGATCGCCTCGGGGACTCAGTGTGGAAACCCGGCCGAAACATGTCAAGACTTTAGTGAAACTTTCGGAACGGCCGGCCCTCGCCCGGGTGTGTCGCACCCCGCCGGCATCCGCCCCGGTCTCCCGAAACGTCTCGGCGGGCCGTCGCCTCCGGCCCGGCCGGAATGCCTGAAAGTTTCATCACACATCCCCTGCGCACCGGTGAGACGTACGACATAAGACCTGCTGGGCCCGTCCCGGTCGTCGCACGCCCCGTACGCGAGACTGCGGGTCCTTGACTCCGTCTCGCCACCTCGGCTTTGCTCCGCCCCACCACCACTTAGCGCACCGAAGGGAGAAGGGAGCCTGGAGCCCCAGGTAGTTGTTAACGTTAACAGCATCTCGTCTTGAAAGCGCACCACGCGGCCCGAGCGACGCGAGACCCCGGATGGACACACCACCTCCCTCCGCGGCCTCCCCTCGCCGTCGCTTTCGATGGGAGGTCGCCCGTACAGAGCGGGAGGAGCCGGATCGGCCGGCCCGTGACTCCTCGCAGCGGTGCGGCCCGTACGACGGGCCGGCCCGGCCACCCCGATCATGTTCGGCCGCAGAGCCACCACTTCACGGCGTTCGCCCCCTGAGAAAGCTGGGTACAAAAATGTTAGCGATAACAGAAATAATCCATCGTCCGCGCTGGTCGCGTGCGCGGAAGTCGATGAGCCGATGGCTGGCCGTACCGCTCCTGACCGTGGCCATGGCGGCGTCGGGCGCGGTGCTGGGGGCGGGCGCCGCGAGCGCGGAGTCCAACGGCGGGGTTCGGGTGATGCCGCTGGGTGACTCGATCACCGAGGGCACCCAGGTGCCGGGCGGGTACCGGATCGGGCTGTGGCAGCGCCTGGCCGCCGGCCGCTACACCGTGGACTTCGTCGGCTCGCAGTACAACGGGCCGGGCAACCTGGGCGACCACGACCACGAGGGCCACCCCGGGTGGCGGATCGACCAGATCGACGCCAACATCACCGGCTGGCTGCGCAGCTACACCCCCCGCACGGTGCTGCTGCACATCGGCACCAACGACGTGCTGCAGAACTACAACGTCTCCTCGGCCCCCCAGCGGCTGTCCACCCTGATCGACCACATCACCTCGGCCGCGCCCAACGCCGAGGTGTTCGTCGCCACGATCATCCCGGTCCAGCCCGAGCCCCAGCGCGACCCCCAGCACCAGCCCCAGTGCCGGTCCCAGTGCGATCAAGGGAGTCGCTTCGGGCAGGTGTGTGGACGTCCCCAACGCGTCGCAGACCAGCGGCACCCAGGTGCAGATCTGGGACTGCAACGGACAGTCCAACCAGAGCTGGACTCCCACCAGCTCCGGCGAACTGCGCGTGTACGGCAACAAGTGCCTCGACGTGGCCAACATGAGCACCGCCGACGGAGCCGCGGTGCAGATCTGGGACTGCAACGGACAGAACAACCAGAAGTGGCGCTTCAACAGTGACGGCAGCATCACCGCGGTCGGAGCCAACAAGTGCCTCGACGCACCCAACTACTCCACCGCCAACGGCGTGAAGCTCCAGATCTGGTCCTGCAACGGGCAGAGCAACCAGCGCTGGACCCGCGTCTGATCGAGGACCCCGCCGGGGCGGCCGGACCGGCCGCCCCGGCGTAGGCCCGCCCGGCAGCGGCCCCCGCGGGCGCCGCCCCGTCATGTCCCCCAGCGGTCCCCTCCACCCCAAGCGCCCTGATCACGAGTAGCGGCCGGCCTCCGGCACCGCCGCCCGGACGCCGCGCCGACGGGTCACCACTTCGACAACGAAAGGACTTCGCGTGAAACGAAGGCTCAGATCCCTGCTGGCCGCCGCCTCGTTGCCCCTGGTACTCGTCGGCATGCTGCTGGCCGCCCACCCCGCCGCGGCCGCCACGCTGACCCGGATCACCGGGTTCGGCACCAACCCGACCAACCTCAACATGTACCTCTACGTCCCCGACCGGGTCGCCGCCCGCCCCGCCCTGCTCGTCCTGGTCCACTACTGCAGCGGCTCGGCCAGCGGCATCTTCAACGGCAACGGCCACGACTACGTCACCGCCGCCGACCGCTACGGCTACATCATCGTGGTCCCCGAAGCCACCCGCAGCGGATCCTGCTTCGACGTGTCCACCCCCGCCGCACTGCGCCGCGACGGCGGCAGCGACTCCACCGGCATCATGGCCATGGTCAACTACACCCGCCAGCGCTACAACGTCGACCCCGGACGACGGCTCCCTGTGGAACGGCCAGTGCTCCGGCGGCCAGATCACCAAGACCGCCCAGCAGTGGGGCGACCAGGCCCGCGCCATGTACCCCGGATACACCGGCCGTTACCCCCGCATGCAGCTGTGGCACGGCACCACCGACACCACCCTGCACTACAACAACTTCGGTGAAGAGATCAAGCAGTGGACCAACCTCAACGGGTTGAGCCAGACCCCCGCCTTCACCGACCACCCCCAGTCCTCCTGGACCCGCACCCGGTACGGCAACACCGGCACCCAGGCCACCGTCGAGGGCATCAGCATCTCCGGCGTCGGCCACCAGCTCCCCATGAGCGGCCAGCTCGCCTACGCCATCTCCTTCCTCGGCCTCGACGCACCGAGCACCTCCCCGTCCGCGACCCCGACCGTCACCCCCACCGTGACGCCGACGGTGACGCCGTCCACGACTCCGACGTCCGGCGGGGGCAGCGGGCCGATCAAGGGCGTGGCCTCCGGCCGCTGCGTGGACGTACCCGGCGCCAGCCAGACCGACGGCACCCAGGTGCAGCTGTGGGACTGCAACGGCCAGACCAACCAGACCTGGTCGTCCACCTCGGCCAGTGAGATCCGCGTCTACGGCAACAAGTGCCTCGACGCCGGCGGCACCGGCAACGGCGCCAAGATCCAGATCTACTCCTGCCACG
>QFZU02000170.1 GCA_003260025.2 Microbispora triticiradicis
CAGCCGAGCAGGCGAGCGACGCTGTCGCCGGTGGGGGTGGCCTCGGCGGCCGCGGCGGGCGCGGCGGGCGCGGCGGGCGCGTTGGCCTGCGCGTCCACCGGCTTGACGTCGATCATCGGCGCCGGGTGTTCGGGCCGTGGCGCGCCGGCCTCCGGGATGTCGATCCAGCGGACGACCTCACCGTCGCTGTAGGTCTGCAGCGCCTTGAACACGAGCTGGCCGGGCGTGGTGGGCAGCGGACCGAGGGACACCTCGAAGAGCTGGAACTCGCCGGGCTTGATGGCGCCGCCCTCCCACACGATGCCCGTGACGGCCTTGTTGGCGGCCTCGTCGTCGTCGTGCCCGGCGGACGCGGCGTTCGGCAGTTGCCGGGTGGCGACAGTGGCCTTCCAGCCCGGGACGGGGCGCAGGGAGACGCTGGTGAGCTGGGCGTTCTCCGGGAAGACGACCTCGACGCGGGTCGTTTTCGCGTCCGCGCGCTCGTCGGGCACCTTGAACGCGAACGTGCCGTAGCCGCCGGTGGTGGCGACCGAGGGGGAAACGGTGACGTGGGCCCACGCCGGCGAGGTGGGGGCGAGCAGGACGGCGACGCCGGCGACGAGCGTCGCGGCGACGACACGGATGGGCTTCATGCGCGGACTCCTTGCGCGTATCGGTATGTGGAGCCCGTGCCGGTCAGGTGCGCTCACGGCTGACCGGCACGGGTTCGGAGGCGGGTTCAGCCGGCGATTACGGCGTTACATTGATGATCGTCACGAGGCCGAGCATGCCGTTGGGTCCCTCGGAGTGGGAGAAGATGTGGCAGTGCAGCAACCACTTCCCGGGCTCTTTGGGCTGGAACACGATGTCGTACGTCTGTCCGACGCCGACGTTGAGCGTGTCCACGGTGTACGGTGAGGCGAGCTTGTTGCCGTCTTGGGCCACGACCTGGAACGGCACCCCGTGCAGGTGCATTGGGTGGATCATCTCGGGGCCCGTGCCGATCAGCCGGACGTGGACCTTCTGGTTGACCGCCGCCGTCAGCGGCACGGTCGCCGGGTACGACTTGCCGTTTAAGGTGAACCCGTTGGAACCGTCGCCGATCTCGAGGGTGTAGTGCTTGTCGGCGGCGATGTCGCCCAACGTAGGGGTCACCAGGAGCGCGCCGTAGAGGCCCCGGCCGACCTGGCCGCCACCCATGTGCGAGTGGTACCAGTGCGTGCCGGTCGACTTGGCGGTCCACTCGTACGTGTAGGTGTTGCCGGGCATGATGTGCGGCTGCGTGATGTCCGGCACGCCGTCCTGCGCGTTCGGCAGTTGCATGCCGTGCCAGTGCACCGCCGTGTGCTCCGGCAGGTCGTTCTGCACGATGACCCGCACCTGGTCGCCCTCGTTGACCTTGATGGTGGGGCCGGGCACTATGCCGTTGAACGTGTACGCCTGCTTCACCACCCCGGGCGAGACCTCCCAGTCGGTCTGCGACATGCACAGCTTGAACACCTTGACGGTGCCGACCAGGCTGTAGGCGGCCAGCCGGGTGCCATCGCCCTGATCGGCGCCGAGGGCCGGGTTGTCGCAGGGCGCGGAGCCGGGCGGCGGCGTCGTCGTCGGAGTGACGCTCGGGCTCGGGCTCGTGCCCGGGCTGCCGCTCGGCGACGGGCTCACGCTCGGTGAGCGGGACGGCGACGGGCTCGCGCTCGGTGACCGGGACGGCGACGGCGACGGCGGTGCCGTTCCGGCGTTGATGATGCCGGTCATGTACGGGTGGAAACTGCAGTAGTAGTTGTACGAGCCGGCGGTGGCGACGGTGACCATGAAGCTCGCCCCGGGCGGCAGGTCCGGGGACGTGAAGTCGCCGCGGATGGCGTGGACGGTACCGTCTGTCTCCTGGTTGACGAACGTGACCGTGTCGCCGGGTGCCAGCGTGAGCACGTCCGGCGTGAACGCGAAGTTCTTGATCGCGATCGTGTGGTTCGTCGCGCCCGCCGCCTTCGGCGCGAACAGTGCCGCGCCGGGGACCAGGATCGAGAGCGCGATCACGCCGATCAGCATCAGCCGCCGTACCGGTGGCGAGGCGTCGGAGAGGGCACGCCGGAGGGCCGCGAAGGGCTCCGGCGCGGTCGTATCAGACATGGGTGTACTTCCTCGTCTACTGTGGGATGCACGCGCCCACGTGTCGGCGGCCGAATGGACCGGCGTGGGTGGTGCGCGATCGGGGGCCCTGGTCAGGGGGAGGGACCGTCCGCTTTACGGTCCCTCCCCCGCAGTGCGGGCCCGCAGTTACTCGCAGACCCCCTGGTTGATGGGGTTGAGCTGGGCACACGTGAGCTTGTCCGCCATCTCCGGCGTGGCGTTCTGCACCCAGCCGTTGTAGACGATCGGGTAGGGGAAGACGCCCTGCCCGCCCATGCCGTTGTAGCCGGTCACGACGTCGTCCACGCTGGTGCCCGCGGCCGAGTCGAGAACCATCTTGCCGACGATTGTGGAGTCGGCGGGGCTGCCGTCGCCGTTGGGGTCGGGGTCGATCACGGCGAGGGTGTTGGCGAACTTGCTCGACACGTAGGCGTAGTAGCCGCCGCCGCGCTTGGCACCGAAGTTGATGCCGTGACAGCCGGAGTCGCACGGCAGGTACTTGATGACCTTGTCGGTCTTGGTGTCGATGACGGCGATGTTGCTCGTGAGCGTGTTCGCCACGAACGCCACGTTGCCGTCAGGGCTGACCGGGATCTGGATCGGCAGGCCGCCGAAGCCCCCGGTCGTCGCCCCGGTCACCATGTCGTAGTTCGCCCACAGGTTGATGGCCTTGTAGCCGACGTTCGTGCCGCTGTCGGAGTGGCACGCCGGCCCGTCCAGCGAGATGCAGGAGACGCTCTGGCCGAGGAAGTTGGCCACGTAGTACTTCGAGGAGTCCGGCATCATGCCGGTCGCGATGGGCAGCTGCTCGGTCTGCACCTCCTGGATCGAGCCCGACGGCACGTCGACGATCGTCGAGTTGTTGTGGTTGACGTTCGGCGTGACCATGGTGTGCCCGTCGGCGCTCATCCAGTGCGCGTGCGGGTGGGCCGGTGTCTGGCCGGGACCCTGCACCAGGATGCGTCTGTCGATCTGCGTGGCACCCGGACTCAGTTCGACCACCGCGTTGCCGGCGTTGATGGCGACGTGGAGCTGGTCGGTGTCGGTCCGGGTCATCACATGGGATGGGTCCGGGCCGACCTGGATAGTTCGCACGAGCTTGCCCGTGGTCCGGTCGAACACGGTCAGGCGGTCGGAGAACCATTCCGTCTGATAGATGTACTTTCCGGCGCGATCCGACCACATATTGTGCGGGTTGTTGAGGTTGATCTGTGGTAGCGCCACCTTCCGGTCTACGGTCCAGTTCTGCACGTCGACCTTGGTCGCCGCGCCGGACTTGACCTTGCCGGCGTACTGCTCCATCTGGGTGTCGACCCAGAGCTCACCGACGCCGGGCGTGCTCGGCCGCTGGGTCAGCGCGGGCAGCGTGACGCCCTCGTTGAACTTGCTGTTGTAGTACGCGTCGAGGCTCGGGATGATCACCGGCTGCTCGTTCGCGTCGTACTCCAGGATCGGCGCGGGCGGGTAGTAGGGGTTCCAGTTCTTGGTCTGCGTGTTGCTGAAGACCTGCCAGTTGTCGGGCGTCGTGATCCGGAAGAACTTCTGCACGAGCTGCTGCACCACGTCGGCCGAGCTGGGCACGACGATGCCGCCCTTGACGTTGACGTTGAGCTTCTTGCCGAAGTCCAGGCCGGGCGTGAGCGGGTCGTCCACGACCACAGCGCCGAGCATGTACGGGTGGATCTTGCAGGCCCACGCGTACAGGCCCGGTTCGGTCAGGTTGGCCTCGACGTTGCCGATGAACGCACTGTTCTGGTCGATCGGCTGCGCACCGACCGGCCAGATCAGGCTGGTCACCGAGTGGGCCGAGGCGGCCGCCGGTGCCGCCACCGCGAACTTCGCCTTCGGCGCGAGGCTCAGGTCCGAGGGCGCCAGCGCGGCGACCTCCTTGAGCGTGCGCATCAGGTCGAGCCCCACGGGCAAGCTGCCGAGCGGGGTGGCGCTGCTGTCCGGCACCGTCGACAGCTGCTGGCTGAGCTGGTTGATCTGCGTCTTGGCACGCTGGATCGTTGGGTTCAGGAATCCGAGCGCGCCGCCCGCCGCGTCGACCGCCGAGTTGAGCTGGTCGAGGTTGAGCAGGCTGTTGACGTTCACACCGAGCTGGCCGATCAGCGGTGCGTCGCCGTTGAGCAGCGGCAGGTTGAGCAGGCCGCCGCCGAGATCGCCGTTGAGCAGTGTGTCGGTGCTCAGCGGCAGCGACGCGAGCTTGGTCCGCGGCGTCACGGCGACGCCGAGCGACCGCGTGCCGAACAGCGTCGCACCGGTGTCGAACCACGCACCCTGGTTGTCGGTTAGCGTGAACTGCACCGGCGTTCCTACACCGATCGGAAGCGCCTGGGATGAGGAAGGACTGACCCCAATTGTTACGAGAGCAAGGATGGGGGTCAGCAGCCAAGCCAGTCGCCGTCGACTGGCCCGGCGTCGGGCGGCGAGAATGCCGCGTGGGGGAGAATGCATAAACTCCTCCTGAAGTGGGGTGAGATCGATGACGCCAGCCGGATGTTTCACGCGCGGCTAGGCGCAGTTAACTCGCTGTGAACGGGCGCTCACGCGCAACACGGTATTTACGCCTCAACGTGGCGCGGCGGGGTCCGTGAATCGGGTTGGTTCAGTGCCAAGCTCAGGTCGAACCGACCAGAGCGAGATTTTCGCCGCTCAGGCGGCTGATGGACAAATACAACAGACGCAACAAACCCGAAACAAGCCGCGTCAGGTGGCCCAACGGCCATACTCCAGTGCCGGCGACGGGACGCACGGCGTGACACACACACCGGCACCCTTCACGACTCATGAGACGCCAAAGGCCGCGTGGGAGAAGGACCGCGCTGAGCTGGAAGACGAGCGTGATGTTCTCCAGCGCTCAGTGGTCTTGTGGGTGAAAGAGGCGATGGGCCGGTGAGCGTGGCGGCCTTCATCTGCTCAAGACCGACCACGGCATCGACCACGCCACCTCCTGCCGAGCCCTGGGGGTGTCGCAGTCGTGGTTCTACAAGTGGAAGAAACGCATCGGCCAGACCGCCCCGACGGCGCGTGAGCGCTTCGCCGTGCTCTCCGGTGTCCCCGCCGCACTCGCCGTCGGAGACGTCGTGGCCTTCGCCATGGCCGGCGCGTACGCCTGGAACATCTCCCACCACGACTTCCTCATGCACCCGAAGCCCGAGTTCCACTACCTGCGCTGAGAGCCGAGAACCTTCGCGGAGTTGGCGAGGCGAGCCTCGTTGAGCGACCTGATGACGCCGAGCCGGGCACGATCGCGGTCGATGACCCGCTGCTGGGCCTCGACGTAGACCGTGCGGCGTACGTCGGAGTAGCCGGTCTCGGCCCGGCACTGCGCGTCCGCGACCGCGGTGTCGATCTCGGCCTGAGTGCCGCGAGGCTTGACGATCTGGTCGTCCTTGGCGGTCGTCGCCCAGCGCGGGTCTCCGCCGGCCTGGCCGGTGTCGCTGTAGTGGAAACCCCTCGACTCCATGCATTCGCTCCACGCGCGCTCGGCCGCCGCGATCCGGGGGTCCCGGGAGGCGGCGTCGGACGCGCTGTCGGCGAAACGCGGGACCTCGTCGTCGTCAAACCTCTTCCGGATGTCCGCCGGGGCCACACCCCGCGCTCCCCGGTTCAGAACCGCGTCGGCCTCGGCCATGCAGCCCCCGGGCGGCACCGTCCGCCCGTGGTACCGCCGAACGTTTCCCATCAGGACACGAAACTCGTCGTCGCCGACCGAGTAGATGGGGATTCCCGTGTCCTCACTCACATTCCGGCGTTCCCCTACGTAGCCCGACTTCTGGGCCTGTCCGGGATCAAACCACCCGATGTAATCGATGTTGTGCAGGTTGGTCACCGGTTCGACGGCGGGAAACCGGAAATCGAGCCCGGCACGACGCATGCACTCCTCGGCCAGCATGAATCGAGCGCGCAGGACCTGGGCCCTGTCCTCGGCACCGAGACTGTAGGCGTCCAGAGGCAGGGTGGTATCCGGCGGATTCGCCGCCGCCGAGCACCCGGCCACCGCCGCGACACCGGCCATCACCAACGCCATCCGCAGAACAGACATAAGCCATTCATAGCCGATCATGAACCGGCCCTGCCGACAAAAGAGACAATCATTCTCAGAACAGATCTTCCACCTGTCGGTATGACATTTACGGCCAATGACCGAATCACCGGAGTGCCCCCCCCCCCCCGGTGGAGCTTCCTCCACTTCGCCCGCCTCCTGAGGCACCGGTGCTATCACTTATCGGTCACCTTCCGTGTCGGCACAGGAGCGTTCCGTACCATCGACATTGAGGAGCAGGAGAGGATGGCGACATGGCCCTTACGAAGCCGACCCGCCGCGGCAGGCACGACCACCCCTTCCCGCGGCAACAGGACGACTCCGTCCCTGACGAGCACAGGCCTCAGGAAGCCAGGAAGCACGAGGAGCCCCAAGAGCTCCCAGGCGAGGTGCTGCAACTGTTCATGCAACTCAACGACGCCGGTTACCGGGCGGAGATTCGTCTCGGGCAGGTCGTCGTGACGCCGCCGGCAACCATGCAGCACGGCGACGTTCTCGACCGGCTCACCGAACTTCTGTACCCCTTGAAGCTGGCTTACGAGCGTGCTGTTCGACTGGAAACCCTGCCCGGAGACCGTTGGAGGCGGACGGATCACAGCGCGACCAGACGTCCGCCGCGCCCCTGGAGACGGACAGCGGCCAGGGCGCCGCAGGCCGACGCGACCACGAGCAGCACGCCGCAGGCCGTCGCCACGGTGCGCGTGTCCCCGGCGACGGCGGCGCGCAGGCCCTGGACGGCCCAGTACCCGGGAGAGACCGGTGCCGCGGCGGCGATCCAGCCCGGCATGGCGCCGAGCGGGACGAGCGCGCCGCCCAGGCTGCTGAGCAGCATGCCGCCGATGTCGTAGGCCGCCGACAGTTCGCCCATGCTCCGTACGAGCACGCCGAGCAGCGCGCCGATGCCGAGCAGGGTGCAACTCCAGCAGAGCAGGACGCCCAGCAGCGGGAGCGGATGGGGAACGCTCATGTCCAGGACGCACACGCCGAATCCGACGATGAGCAGTTGCTGGGCGAGGAGAGCGGCGAAGACGGGCACGGCCTTGCCGACGAGCATCTCCGCCGGGTGGAGGGCCGTTCCGCGCATGCGGTCCCAGGTCCGGCCGAGCCGTTCGGTGAGAATCGAGTTGCCGGAGATGCCGAGGGCGAGCAGCGAGAAGGTGACCAGGGTGCCGACGACGGCCTGTTCCGTGCCCGCGGCCCGCCCCTGTGCGGCGACGTAGAGCGGGCGCAGCAGGGTGAGGAAGGCGAGCGGCAGGATCATCCTGCTCAGCAGCGGGCCGGGCTCTCGGAGCATCAGCAGCAGGTTGTGACGGACCAGGACACCCGTACGGAACACGGACTCACGCGGCGACATCACGAGCCTTCCCGGCTTCCAGCGCGCGGTAGAGGTCGTCCAGGCTGGGGCGGCGTACGTCGACGGACGTGGGCGTGCGGCCCGAGGCGAGCAACGCGGCGAGGTCGGCGCCGGGATCGGTGGTCGGCAGACGCAGTTCGGGCTCGGCGGGATCGGCGAAGGTCACCCTGAGCTCGCCCGGCAGCCCTCGGGTCAGCTCCCGCTGGGTGCCGCGCGCGACGACCCGACCGGCTCGGGCGAGCGCCACGGTCGCGTCGAGATCCACGAGTTCCGGCAGGTAGTGCGTGATGTAGAGGACCGCGGCCCCCGCCTCCGCGCGGGCCCCGACCGCTGCCAGCAGGGCCGAGCGGGTCTCCGGGTCGGCGCCCGCGGTCGGCTCGTCCAGCAGCAGCAGCGGTGGCGAGCCCACCATGGCGGTGGCCGCCTGGACGCGGCGGCGCTGGCCGCCGGACAGGACGCCGACGGGCCGATCCGCGATCGGGGCGAGGCGAAGCTCGTCCAGGACGCGAGTGATCTCCGTGTCCCGGCGCCGCCCGCGCAGCCCGGCCAGTCCGGCGAACAGCCGCAGGTTCTCGCGCACGCTGACGCCGTTGTAGAGCGCGAACTCCTGCGGGGCGACGCCGAGCAGCCGACGTACGGCACGACCGGAGCCACCTGCTATGCGTACACGGCCCGCATCGGGGCGTACGAGGCCGGTGACGACTTCGACAAAGGTCGTCTTGCCCGCTCCGTTGTGCCCGATCAGGCCGACGATCTCGCCGGACGCGACCGCGAGGTCGAAGCCGTCGAGCGCGCTGCGCCGGCCGTAGCGCTTCACCAACCCCTCCGCGACGAGCATCCCGCCCCCTCTAGTCTACGGTGTATACGTCTACACTGTATACGCGTGAGTGGCCGGAGAGAAGAGATCCTGGACGCGGCGCTGGCGATCGCCGACGAGCACGGCATCGGCAAGGTCTCGATGCGCGCGCTGGCCGAGCGGGTCGGAGTGACGCCGATGGCGCTGTATCGGCACGTCAGCGACAAGGCCGAACTCCTGGACGGCATGGTCGGCCGGCTTCTCGCCGGGCTCCTGCCACCGGACGCGGGGAAGGGCCGGGCGTGGCACGAACGACTCGCCGCCCTCGGGTACGCCGTCCGCGGGATGGCCCGGCGACATCCCTGGGCGGCGCAACTGCTGTTCTCCCGGCCGGCCGTCACACCGGACGCCGTGCGGGTGGTGGACCTCATCTACACCGCGCTCGTCGAGGCCGGTGTTCCGGACCGCGAGGTGCCCCGGCTGGAGCGCCTGATCTCCACCTTCGTGATCGGTTTCGCCGCCTCCGAGGCCTCCGGCCGCTTCGGCACCGGCTCCCTCGATCCGCGCGGCCGGCGCGGCCGGCTGCCGGAGGGCGAGCTTCCCGGCCACGGCAGGCTCGCGCCGTGGCTCGACCTGCCCTGGGACCTCGACACGGAGTTCGAGGCCGACCTGGACGACCTGCTGCGTCTGATCAAGGCGGTCGCGGGCGGGCGCGACTGACCGCAGCCCCTGCGGCGGGAAAGCCTCCTGAATCCGACGACGGCCGGCGGCTCCTCTCGGTCACTCCTCGGGAACGCGCTGGATGAGGATGGTGAGGCCGTCCGCGTCGAGGAGGTCCACGGGGCGCACGGTCTCGTTCGAGCGGACGTAGTGGAAGGCCGCCCCGACCTGCTCCAGGGGCACCCCGGCCAGTGCGGCCCAGGCCACCCGGTACGCCGCGAGCTGCACCGACGCCGTGTCGGCGGCCCGGCCGTGCGGCCGTTCGCCGGTCTTCCAGTCGACCACCACGTAGCCGTCCCGCTCGCGGAAGACCGCGTCCATCCGCCCGCGCACCAGCCGATCGCCGATCATCGTCTCGAACGGGACCTCCAGGTCGACCGGCTCCCGCACCGCCCACTCGCTCTCCTCGAACCGCTCCTGCAGCTCGGCGAGCTGCACGTCGGTCTCCGACAGCTCGTCGGCGGCGCCCGGCAGCTCCAGGTCGTCGATCAGGCGTTGCTGACCCCAGCGCGACTCCAGCCACCGGTGGAAGGTGGTGCCCCTCCGGGCCAGCGGGGCGGGCCTGCGCGGCACCGGCCGCCGCACCTGCCGGGCGAACGCCGCCGGGTCCTGGGCCAGTGTCACCAGTGACGACACCGACAGCCGCGACGGCAGCTCCACCACCGCGCCGGCTCTCTGGCGGTTCGTCTCGCGCTCGCGCAGCAGCAGGTCGGTGTCGCGGGCCCAGGCCCGCATCCGTTCCAGGTCCCGGTCCCGCAGCAGAGCGGGACCGTCACCAGCCGAGGCCGTCGCGGGTGTGGCGCCGGTCATCGCCTCCTCCACGAGGCGGGCGCCGTCGCGGATGGCGTCGTGGACGGTGACGGACGGCCACTCGGCCGCCGACGGCTCGGCCAGCAGAGGGTTCTGCAGGCTCCGCGCGTCCTCGTCCTCCGCCCAGCGGACGACCCCCGCACCCGCCTCGCGGATCTCCCGCAGGAAGTCCGACGGCTCCAGCGGCCGGGACGAGCTCCCCCAGCGGTAGCCGGAGGCGATGAGCAGGTAGTGCGCCCGGGTGACGGCGACGTACGCCAGCCGCCGCTCCTCCATCAGGTCGCGGTCGCGGCAGCGCTCGTCGAACGCGCCGAGCGCCTCCCGGTCCAGCCCGGCCAGCTCGGGCAGGTCGGAACTGTCCCCCCGCAGCGGGTACGGCAGCTTGCGCGGGTTCTCCGTCCAGCGGGAGTTGGTGACCGGGGTCGCCGGGAACACGCTGCCCTTGATCAGCCCGCCCTTCTGCGAGGTGAGCTGCGACAGCCCCGGCACCACCACGACCGGCCACTCCAGGCCCTTGGACGCGTGGACGGTCATCAGCTTGACGGTGTTGCTGTCGCCGACCCGCCCGGCCTCCAGGCCGAACTCCTCGCTCTCGGCCGCCTTCAGGTACGCCAGGAACGCGCCGAGCGTCGGGTCCTCCGAGTCGCCGGCGAACCGGGACGCCGCGTCGAGGAAGGCGTCCAGGTCGGCGCGGGCGGCCAGCGGGCCGCCGCCGCGGCCCCGGGCGGCCACCTCGACGTCGAGCCCGAGGCGGCGTTCGATCTCGCTGATGAGGTCGGGCAGCGGCTGCCCCGCGTGGGCGCGCAGCTGACGCAGCTCGCGGGCGGCGGCCGGTAGCCGCTCCTGGGCGAGCGGGGAGAACCGCGCCAGCCAGTCGGGCCGGTCGGGCAGTTCGTCGAGCGCGTCGACCAGGCTGCCGCGCTCCTCGGCGAGGTCGGCGACGACCTGGTCGAGCGGGTCCTCCGGCCGCGGCCCTCCCCTGGCCGCCCTGATCTCGCGGTTGAGCTCGCGGGCCAGGTCGCCGAGCACCTTGAGGTCGGCCGGGCCGATCCGCCGGCGCGGCCCGGCGAGCAACCGGACCAGCGCGTCCCCGGCGGTCGGGTCGTACAGCGTCCGCAGCGTCGCCACGATGTCGGCCACCTCGGGCACGGTCAGCAGCCCGCCGAGCCCGACGACCTCGACCGGGATGCCCCGCGCTTCCAGGGCCCGGCGCAGCGCCGGGAACTGCGACCTCTTGCGGGCGAGGATCGCGACGTCCTGCGGCTGCAGGGCCGGTCCGCGTCTGGCCCGCTCGCCCTCCCCCCAGGGCAGGCCGTCCGGGGCGCCCTCGCCGTGCAGCATCGCGGCCAGGCCCCCGGCGATCCACTCCGCCTCGTCCTCGGCCGTCTCGTGGAAGGCGCACACCACCCGCCCGCGTCCGGTCCGGTTGCCGCCCGGCACCAGCACCGGCACCTCCCGGGCCTCCCGCCGCAGGGGCGCCTGGATCCGGGCCGCGACGCCGAGCACGTGTTCGCCGTTGCGGAAGCTGACCGAGAGGCGCCGCACCTGCGCCGGCTCCCCGGACGCCGCCGGGAAGTCCTGCGGGAAACGGGACAGGTTGCCCGCCGACGCGCCGCGCCAGCCGTAGATCGACTGACAGGGGTCGCCGACCGAGGTGACCGGGTGGCCTCCCGCGTACAGGGACCGCAGCAGCACAAGCTGGGCGTGGCTGGTGTCCTGGTACTCGTCGAGCAGCACGACCGAGAACCGCGACCGCTCGGACGCGCCGACCTCCGGATGCCGGGAGGCGATCCGCGCCGCCAGCGCCATCTGGTCGCCGTAGTCGATGACCTCCCGGCCGCGCTTGAGCCGGCCGTACGCCTCGACCATCGGCAGCAACTGCTCGCGCACGGCCTGGGTGTCGACCGGTTTGCGCTGGTCCTTGGTGATCCGCCCGGTGAGCGAGGCGAGGCGCTCGCGCAGCCAGTCGCCGACCTCGCGCACCTCTCCCGGCTCGCGCAGGTGCTCGGCCAGCTCCCCGGCCAGGTCGAGGACGGCGGCGGTGACGCTGGGCGGGGACAGGTCCACCCGGTCCATCGGCCCGTCGTACTGGCCGACCACCCGCGCCGCCATCTGCCAGGACACGGCGGGCGTGACGAGCCGCATCGTGGGCTCCAACCCCTCGCGCAGCGCGTGGTCGGTCACCAGTCGCGCGGCGTACGCGTGGTAGGTGGAGACCGTGGGCTCGGAGTCGAGCATCTCGGGCTCGACCAGCCCGGCCTCCGCGAGCCCGGCCAGCCGCCGGCGCACCCGCTCGGCCAGTTCGGCGGCGGCCTTGCGGGTGAAGGTGAGGCCGAGGATCTGCTCGGGGCGCGCGTAGCCGTTGGCGACGAGCCAGACCACCCGCCCCGCCATCGTCTCGCTCTTGCCCGAGCCCGCGCCCGCCACGACCACCATCGGCTCCAGCGGCGCCTCGATGACGGCGGCCTGCTCGGGCGTGGGCGGGAGGATCCCGAGCCGGCCGGCCAGCTCACCCGGCGTCAGCACACCTGTCCCCCGTTGTCGTTCACCGGGCAGGCGATCCTGGCGGCGCAGTTGCGGCAGCCGTCGTTGACCGTGGCGACGAACACGTTGGCGGACATGCCGGTCGCCACCGTCTTGACCAGGTCGTCCGCCCAGCCGGGAGCGTGGTCGTCGGCGAGCGCCCGCTGCGCCTGCTCCCGCGCGTCCGCGCCCTGGCCCGCCGCCTTGCCCAGGTGCAGCAGCGACGCGCCGCCCGGCTGGGTGAGGCCGTGCCGCTCGAACGCCCCGAGCGTCGTGGCGAGCTGGTAGACCCCGAGCTGCGGATGCCGGTCGATCTCGGTGTCCTTGGGCCTGCCGCTGCCGGTCTTGATGTCGATGATCACGGCCCGGCCGGCGCCGTCCCGCTCCACCCGGTCCACCCTACCGGTGATCTGGATGTCGTGACCCGGCACCCGTACGGTGAAGGCCTCCTCGACCGCGACCAGGTCACGCTGCTTGTCCTTCTGCCACCGGACGAAGCGGTCGACCATCTGCTCGGCGACGCGGCGCTGCTTGCGGTTGAACCACAGCCCGCCGAAGTCGAACTGGTCCCAGATGTCGTCGAGCCGCTTGACGTAGTCGGTCCCGTCCTCGGTGGCCATCGCGGCGATCGCGTGGACGACCGTGCCGAGGCTCTGGGTGACGTTGCTCGACCCCGCCCCGACCGCCGTCTCCAGCATCCAGCGCAGCCCGCACTTGGTGAAGTTCTCCACCGACGACGGCGAGATCTGCACGATGTCGTCCGGCCAGCCGAGCGGCCGGTCGTCGGAGATCGGGGTCAGGGCGTACCACTCGCCGGGGTTGGCCCCCGGCACCCCGGCCTGGGCCAGCCGGGCGAGGTGCGCGGCGGCCTCCCGGCGCACCGCCTCCGCCTTGGTCGTGTCGCACACGGCCGCGCGCAGGTCCGCGACCAGCGCGGACATGCTGAGCCACCGCGCCCGGTCGTCCACGGTGGCCGCCTCCACTCCGTGGGGCAGCAGTTCGGTGAGGAAGCGCGACGGCCGCTCGTCGGTGTCCTCGCCGCCGACGGCGGTGACGACGAGCCTCCGGCGGGCCCGGGTCGCCGCCACGTAGAACAGCCGCCGTTCCTCGGCGAGCAGCTTCGACGCCAGCGCCGCCGCCGCGGCCTGGGTGGTGTCGAGCGCCGACCCGCCCGCGAACTCCACCAGCGCCTCGGTGCCGAGAAGCGAGCCGCGCAGCCGCAGGTCGGGCCACAGGCCCTCCTGCACGCCCGCGACCACCACCACGTCCCACTCCAGACCCTTGGACCGGTGCGCGGTCAGGATCCGTACGGCGTCGCCCTCGGGGGCCGACTCGGCCAGCGAGTCACCGGCGATCTCCTGGGACGTCAGGTCGTCGAGGAAGACCGCGACGCCGGCCTTGGGCAGCCGGTCGGCGAAGCGGGCCACATGGTCGAACAGGGCGACGACGGCGTCGAGGTCCCGGTCGGCCTGGGCGCCCCGCGCCCCGCCCGCGAGGCTGGCCTCGCTCCAGCGCTCCGCGAGCCCGCTGGCCTGCCAGATCTCCCACAGGGCCTCCTCAGCGCCCCGGCCGTGCCGTACGGCGTCCCGGGCGGTCGTGAGAAGCCGTGCGAGGCGTTCCGCGGGGGCCGCGACGTGCGGCTCGACCCCGGTCAGCTCCCGGGCGTCGCGCAGCGCCGCGACCAGCAGCTCGTCCGACGAACGCGAGGTGAAGGGCAGCGCCGGCTGGCCCGCCTCCTCCTTGGCGGCCTCCGCGGCGACCGCCTCGTGCTCGGCGATCCGCAGGGCACGGCGCAACCGGCGTACGCCGATCATGTCGGTGCCGCCGAGCGGACCGGTCAGCAGCTCCTCGGCGGTCGCCACGTCGAGCGCGGACGGCGAGACCGCGACCCGCAGCAGCGTGATCAGCGGCCGTACGCCGGGCTCCTGCACGAGCGGGAGCTCGTCGCCCGCGACCACGACCGGCACCCCCGCCGACACCAGCGCCCGCCGCAGCAGCGGCACCTGCCGCATGGCGCTGCGCACCAGCACCGCCATGCGCGACCACGGCACCCCGTCGAGCAGGTGGGCCCGGCGGAGCGTGTCGGCCACCACCGCGGCCTCCTGGCTGACGCTGTCGGCCAGCAGGACCCTGACCTCGCCCGGGTCCGCGTCCCCGACGGGGATCAGGTCACGGTGGCCGCCGGCCCTGTTGTCATGACCCGGTACGGCGGGCAGGCGGGAGGCCACGCGGCGGGAGGCCTCCAGCAGGGCCGGGCCGCTACGGCGGCACACGCGCAGCGCGACCACCGGCGCGTCGCGACCGTCCCGGGCCGGGAACCGCTCGGGAAACCGCAGGATGCCCTGCACGTCGGCGCCGCGGAAGCCGTAGATGGACTGGTCGGGGTCGCCCACGGCGATGAGGTCGCGGCCGTCCCCGGCGAGCTGCCTGAGCAGGAACTCCTGCGCCGGGTCGGTGTCCTGGTACTCGTCCACGAGCACCACGTCGTAGGCCGCCCGTTCGCGCCGCCGCACCTCCCCGTCGGTCAGCAGGCCGGCCGCCTCCCGGATCAGCTCCGAGTAGTCCAGCGCGGGCACGGGATCGAGGTCGAACCGGTCCTGGTAGCGGAAGGAGAACAGCCCGGCGGCCTCCCAGTCGGGCCTGCCGTGCTCGCGGCCCAGCCGCACCAGCGCGTCGCCGTACAGGCCGCGCTCGGCCGCCCGGGACAGGAAGTCACGCAGCTCCTCGGCGAACCCCCGGGTCTTGAGCAGCTCCCGCATGTCCGCCGGCCAGTGCCGGGCGCCGTCCTCCAGCTCGCCGTGCAGCAGCCGCCGGACCTCCAGCAACTGCTCTGGGCCGGTGAGCAGGCGCGGCGGCGGCTCACCGGCCAGCACCGCCTCCCGCCGCAGCAGCGCGTACGCGTAGCTGTGGAAGGTGAGGGCCAGCGGGGTCCTGGTGGTCCGGCGCATCCGGGCGGTGATCCGCTCACGCAGTTCCCCGGCGGCCTTGCGGCTGAACGTGAGCACCAGCACCCGTTCGGGATCCACGCCCCGCCGTTCGACCCGGTCGACGACGGTCTCCACTATCGTCGTAGTCTTTCCGGTGCCCGGCCCGGCGAGCACGAGCAGCGGCCCGCTCTCGTGCTCGACGACGGCCCTCTGGTGCTCGTCCAGCACGGGAGCCGCGCGCCGTCCCACGCCCCCACGCCGCACCAGCCGGTAGTTCTGACCACTCACAACACAGCATTCCACCAGATCCCTGCGGCAGATCGTGCCCGAATGCCCAGTACAGCGCTATCCGGTCTCGCCCGACGCCCCGAATCCCATGCTCATCGGGCCCCCCACCTGACCTACGAGGAGGGGCGGGCCTGGTCGGCTGGGTCTTCGAGGGGGACGTCGCGCAGGTTGAGCAGCAGGAGGAGGGCGCAGCCTCCGACCAGCGCGATGTCCGCCACGTTGCCGACGAACAGGCCGCCGTAGTCGATGAAGTCCACGACATGCCCCTGGGCGAAGCCGGGCGGACGGAAAAGGCGGTCGAGCAGATGGGAGGTGGCGCCTCCCAGCAACGCGCCCAGCACCAGGGTCCAGGCCGGTGAACGCAGCCGCCGCCCGACGTAGAGGATGCCGCCGACCGCGCCGGCCGCGGCCAGGGTGAACACCCAGGTCGCCCCCTCGCCGATCGAGAACGCGGCGCCGGGGTTCAGCAGCAGCCGGAAGCGCAGCAGCCGCGGGATCACCGTGATGGCCGCACCGTCGGAGAGCGCGGAGGTCGCCCAGAGCTTGGAGGCCTGGTCCACGAGGAGGACCACCGCGGCCAGCACGAGCATCCGCCCGTACGGCCGCGTTCCTGGTCCCGTCCCCGGCGAACCTCGTCCGTCCGGCACCTCTTCCCCGCTGTCCACGACGTCCTCGGTGCCGGTCAAGACGTGAAGACGTGGTCGACGACGCGGGCGGCGGCCTTGCCGTTGTCGTGGGGGGCGTAGGTGCGGACGAAGGCGGCGTAGCGGTCGTGCAGCTTCGCGGTGACCGTGTCGATGTGGCGGAGCGTCTCCACCACCTCGGCGGAGGTCTCCAGGCGCGGCCCCGGCCGCTGCGACTCCAGGTCGAGATACAGCCCGCGGGACGAGCGATACTTGGCCAGGTCCGGCGTGAACAGCACGACCGGCCGCCCGGTCGCCACGAAGTCGAACACCACCGACGAGTAGTCGGTCACCAGCACGTCGGCGATCAGCATCAGGTCGGCGGTGTCGGGGTAGGTCGTGACGTCGATCGCGAACCCGCCGTGCGCGTGCACGTGCGGGAATGCCTGCATCATGTGCCCGCGCACCAGCACGACGTGGTCGTCGCCCAGGGCCTGCCTCGCGTCGGCCAGGTCGAGCTTTACCGCCGCGTTCCTGCGGTCCCAGTCCCGGAAGGTCGGCGCGTACAGGACGACCCGCTTGCCCTCGGGGACGCCGATGCGGCGCCGGATCTCGGCCGCGATGACGTCGCGGTCACCGGCGAGCAGCACGTCGTTGCGCGGGTAGCCCGACTCGAGGATCTCGCCCTCGTAGCCGAACGCCTTGCGCAGCACCGACGACGCCCAGGGGCTCTGCGACAGCAGCAGGTCCCATCCGCGCACCTCGACGGCCTGGCGGTGCCAGACCGGGGGCCGGGGCTCCCGCTTCATGTGGGCCTGGTCGCGGCCGATGTGCTTGATCGGCGTGCCGTGCCAGGTCTGCACGCACACCTGCTCGTCACGGGCGCGGAACCACTGCGGCAGGAAGCCGTTGGAGACGACGTACCGCGCCCGGGCCAGCGCCTCGTAGTGCTCGCGGCTGCCCTCACGGACGACGGTGGGCGTCACGCCGTCGCCGAGCCCCAGCTCGCGCGAGCCCGGGGGGACGAACGCGCCGTCCCGGACGACCCAGATGTGCTCGCTCTCGTCGCCGCGGCGCAGCCGCTCCTCGTAGATGGCCCGCGGGTTGTCGGAGTAGGCGCGGCCGTCGAAGGAGACGTAGACGGTGGCGTCGCGCACCGGCCGGGCCCGCTCGGCGGGGTAGAACGTGCGGCTGAGCGCCCAGACGCCCGCCGCGCTCCGCTCGTCCCCCGGCCTGTCCTCGGCCGTGACCAGCACCGGCACGTCGAACCGGGTGGCGACGAACCGGTAGACCCGGCCGCCGATCGTCCGGGGTCCCTCGTCCAGCCCGTCGAGCGCCGCGTGGTCGAACCGGGTGGGCACCATGGCGGGGCCGTACTTGCCGGGCGGGGCCACCGAGATGTTCCAGGTGCCCTCGGCCAGCGGCACGGCGGTGCCGAAGCGTGGCATCGCGCCGGGCGACAGCCGTACGGTGAACCGCTCGCCGTCGCGCTCCAGCGGGACGCGGATGGTGAGCCCGCCCCGGTGCCGCAGCACGAGGTCGCGCGGGCCGCCGTCCGGGTCGGGGTAGCGCCCGCTCAGCGTGATCGACTCGTCCTGCCACACGGCGGAGGTGATCACGGGCAGGATCTTGTGGCCGGAGATGACGACCCGGTCGCGCCGGTCGCCCTGCACGGTGATCTCGCGGTCGCCCACGAGCAGCCGCGTCTCCTCCGCGCCCTCCAGCATCACCGCCGCCGCCGGGTCGCCCTTCGGCTCGACCCACAGCCGCCGGGACTCGGCGCTGAGCAGGGTGTTGACCGCGAGCGAGAGCGAGAAGCGGCTGCCGCCCTCGGCCGGGGTGAAGTCGGCCGACATCCGGTGCCCGCCGACGCGGGCCTTGCCCCTGGCGACCGGCCGGCCCGGCAGGAAGCCGGTGAGCTCGACGCTGTCGCCGTTCAGCCGGACGCCGGTGAGCTCCGCGCGGGTGGGCTGGTAGACCACCTGCAGCGCCTTGTCGGAGGTCCACACCGGGCGCACCCACCAGCGCGGGCGCACCCGCAGGCCGGCCGGGCGCTCGGTGCGGCCGATCACGGGGCCGCGCAGCACGCCCCTGGACCGGGCGGCGCGGCTCCAGATGACGATCTCGGCCCGCCAGGTGGTGGTGTCCTGGACGGTGTGGCGGCGGCGCAGCAGCCGCTTGGCGCCGCGCACCAGGGCCCGCACCCCCGCCCGCCAGCGCAGCGAGAACGGGTGCAGTTCGGCGGTGAAGCCCGCCCAGTCGTAGTTGCACCCGGGCTCGCGGGCGGCGTGGGTGGCCTCCGGGCGGTAGATCCGCCGGGTCCGCAGCGTGACCCGGGGCAGCCAGCGGGGGCCGCGCAGCACGACCGTGGCGTGGTTGAAGCGCCGGCCGCGGACCGACAGGCCCGCGATGTAGGCGTGCCCGGTGATCCGCAGCCGGTTGCCCGCCCAGGTGATGTCGTCGATCTGCGTCACCGGCACGAGGTCGGCCGCCCGCAGGCGCAGCAGCGAGGGGTCGCCGACCTCCACCGGCAGGTCGGCGTACCACCGCAGGCCCCGGCGGACCCGGCGGGACGGCTCGGCCGCGGCGGCGGCCAGCTTGACCAGCGCGTCGCCCTCGGCGAGCGCGCCCGGATCCTGGGTCTCGATGAGGTGGCAGGCGACCCGGCGCCCGACCGGCAGCTCCCGCTTGACCTTCGGATCGACCTGCGCCAGGTACGGCCGGAGCACGTCGACGGCCTGGCGGCGGCGGGCCGCCCCGCGCTTGGCCGCGGCGTCGAGGCGCAGGCCCAGGGGGCCGACGATCGCCTCACGGTCGAGCTCTCTGCGCTGCGCGGGGCTCAGGCCCTCCGCGCGCACGAGCGCGACCAACGCGTCGATGGGCTCGCCCCGGTCGTAAAGCTCCTGGACAGCCCGCAATCGTTCAGCGACGGCGTCGCTCGTGGGTGCGGGTGTCATAAGGGAGGCACCGCCCTTCGCCAGACCTGTGTTCAGAAAATGGTAATGCTGTCAGGACACTGCCAGACCTGACTCCGCGCAGCCTGTGAATTTCGTGTGATCCGGCGCGTGACGCGCCGACGGCGAAGGGTGACCCGTCAGGGGCCGGGCCGGATCCGGGGCGTCACTCGCGGCCGTCCCAGCGGGCCGTGCGCATGTCGGCCCGCGCGCCCCGGGTCGGAGTGCCCTCGGCCCGCCATCTCGCCAGGCATTCGGCCTCCAGGCCGGCCGCCGGGGTCCCGTCGGCGCGGATGACCCGCCACCACGGCACGGCGCCGCCCCACAGGGACATCACCCGGCCGACCTGCCGGGGACCGCCCTCGCCGAGATACTCGGCGACGTCTCCGTACGACATGACCTTGCCGGGCGGGATCCGCTCCACCACGTCGAGCACCCGCTCCGCGTACGGCGGGGGCTCGCGGCCGGCCTCAGACACCCCAGTCGGTGGGCCCGGCCGCGATGATCTCTTCGAGCTTGCCGAACTCGTAGGTCGCCGCCCCGTTGATCTGCTCGACGACGCCGTTCCTGATGCCGTACGCCTCGCCGTCCTCGCCCACGAGCCGGGCTCCCATGAGATCGGTGAGCCGGGCGAGCTGGGCGACCTGCCAGTCCGACCCCGGCTGGCCCACGAGCCGTCCGGACCAGGTCGCGATCCGGTGCTCGGAGTCGCCGTGGCGTGCCAGGACCTCGCCCGCCTCGTGCGACCCCCGCAGCTCGAATCCGGCCTGCGCCGAGACGTTCGCGAGTTCTGCGTAGGCGAGCGGTGCATCACGCTCTACGCGCAGCTCGTACCCCATGAGCCGCGACCTTAGCGAAAATTGACCCGGCTTTGTGACCGGAAACGCGAACAACGGGAAGACCGCGCCCGAAATGCGGCCGAACGGCGGCCAACATGTGATCACCGGCGGCTGAGCGCGAGGGCGGCCGCGCAGAAACCGCCGATCCCGAGAACGACGGCGATGCCGTAGACCCAGAGCCTAACGGGATCCGGCCCCGGGCGCGCGGGCGCCCGTGAGACCGGACCCTTGCCGAAGTGCGCGTCGTCCTGCACCGCCGACGCGTGGCCGTATCCGACCAGTTCTCCGGCTTTCGCAAGGGCCGCCGCCGCGTCCACGACTCCGAATCCGACTTTGTCGTCATAACCGGCGGGTGGATGGGGACGCGACGTCGCGGTCAGTGCCCGTGATACCAATTCCGGCGGCAAATCCGGATATTTCGCCTTAATTAGCGCGATGGTGCCGGCGACAATCGCACTGGCCACCCCGGTTCCCGACGCCGTGCCCCTGCGTCCGCCGGGAAGCGCGACCGGCACCCGCTCTCCGGGCGCGGCGACCAGGACCGAGAGGTTGTCGCTGCTGCCGGAGGTCTTGCCGCCCCGCCGGTCGACGGCGCCCACGCCCACCACTCCGGGATATCCCGCCGGGAACGCCCAGAAGGAGGTGCCGTTCTGGCGCGTGTACGCCGACTGGCCCGCGTCGCCCGCCGCGGCCACGAGCACGACGCCTCTGGCCAGCGCGAAGGAGATGGCGTCACGCTCCACGCGGTCGACGCCGTACGCCGGGACGGGCAGGCAGATGACCTTGGCTCCCTGGGCGGTGGCGTACCGGATGCCGCGGGCGAGCGGGCTGTCCCGCGTCTCCTCCGGCCGTTCCTCGGGATCGACGTAGTCGCGCTCCGGCCGGTCGACCGTGACGGGAAGGGACAGCACCCGCGCCTCCGGCGCGACCCCGGAGAACCCGCCGCCGCTTCCGCTCCCCGCGATCACCGATGCCAGCCCGGTCGCGTCGTCGCCCGGCCGCTGCGTCTCGTCGCCGATCACGGTGCCCGTCATGTCCGGTCCGCGCTCGACCCGGCCGGCCAGTTCGGGCAGGCCGGTGTCGGGCTGGCCCTCGCCGAGGAGGGCCACGACCACCCCGGCGCCCTTGGTCACCTTCCAGGCTTCGGCGGCGTCGACGACGTCGAGCGCCCACCGCTCCTCCCCGCCGCCCGGCGCCGCGACCCGTGCGGCAGCCCGTGCGGCGGCGGGGATCTCGTCCGGCAGGGCCGCCGCGGAGACGGCCGGGCCGGTCCCGAGCAGGAGGGCCGCCAGCCCCGCGCGGAGCGAGACGGCCCTCAGCACGCGTTCCCCTGGGTGCAGCGGGGGACGTCCGGGGGCTCGCCGAGGGCACGCGCGATGCGCCCGGCCACGGTCTGGGCCAGGGGCCACATCTCGCTGTTCACCTGTTCCTCCAGGGGGACGGACGCGCGTGTCCTTCCGTCTGTGTACCCCGCTGTGAGGAAGACGATGTACGGTCCCGCGCCGACCCAGCCGGTGCGCTGCCGCTGGGCCGCGCCGAACGAGTCGGTGACCGTGCCGGGGAAGGCCACCGGCCGCACCCCCACCCGGTCGTCCACGGGCAGGTCGGCCGCCGCGTCGGCGCGCGCCTCCTCGCTCGGCATGACGGCGACGCCCACGGTGACGGCGAAGGTGGCCGTCTGGTCGACGTACGTGGCGCGCAGCAGGGTCAGGCAGCCGTGCTCGCTCAGCACCGGCGCCACCGTGGCGTCGACCACCGACCCGCACGCCGCCTCGGGCGCGATGCCGACCCTGCGCGCGTACTGCTGGGTCCGGCCGAGCCCGGTGTAGGGAAGCTCCTCGGGGAAGACCATCCCCGCGGGCCAGGCCTGCCATCGGCGGGCCACGTCCTGCGCGACGTAGCGGGCGCGCTCGGCGTCGGTGAGCGGCCTCGACCGGGTCTCGCGGAAGAGCCCGAACGCCCCGAGCAGCACGTTGACCGCGGCCACGGCGAGGACGACACCCATGATCGTGAGATAGGCCGACCGGAACCGGACCCCGCGCGCCATTTCCGCCCGCTCCCTGGCCGCCAGCGCCGCGGCCGCGCGTCCCCGCGACGCCGTCCAGGGCCGCGCCCGCGCCCGGCGCGGCAGCCGGGCCGTCTGCGGGA
>QFZU02000171.1 GCA_003260025.2 Microbispora triticiradicis
GCATCCCTACACCAGGACGCTGGTGGGCGCGGCGCTCGGGCACGGCCGCCGCGCGCCGCGGCCGGCCGGGCGGCCGGGCCGGGGGACGGACGAGGTGCTCCGGGCCGAGGGCCTGGTCAAGCGCTACACCCTTCCGGGGCGGGGCACGCTCACCGCGGTGGACGACGTGTCCGTCACGGTCGAGGCCGGGCAGACGCTGGGCGTCGTCGGCGAGTCAGGCTCGGGCAAGACCACCCTCGGCCGGCTGCTGATGGGCCTGCTGGAGCCGGACACCGGGCGGGTGCTGCTCGACGGCGCACCGTGGAGCGGGCTGCACGGCCAGGCGCGGCGCACGGCTCGCCGCGCGGTGCAGATGATCTACCAGCATCCGCTGTCGTCCTTCGACCCCCGCTACACCGCCCGGCAGATCCTGGAGGAGCCGCTGCGCGCGGGCCGGACGCCACGCGAGGAACGCGACCGGCACGTGGCGCGGCTGCTGGAACACGTCGGGCTCGCGCCCGGCGTGCTCAACCGGCGCGCACGGGAGCTGTCCGGCGGGCAGCGGCAGCGCCTCGCCATCGCCCGGGCCCTCGCCCCCGGGCCGCGGGTCATCGTCTGCGACGAGCCGGTCTCCGCGCTCGACGCGTCCATCCAGTCCCAGGTCCTCGACGTGCTCGCCGACGTCCAGGAGCGGCTCGGGGTGGCGTACGTGTTCATCTCCCACGATCTCGGCGTTATCCGCCGGCTGAGCCACCGGGTGGTGGTGATGAAGGACGGCCGGGTGGTGGAGAGCGGTGAAATGGAAAAGGTATTCGACCATCCCGAGCATCCGTACACGAAAGCGCTTCTCGACGCGGTTCCGCATTTCCGGCCGCGATCGGCGGCGGAATTCAAGGGCGTGGGCGCGACCGGCGCATAAGCCGTTCTGAAGCCAGGCTCAAGCCGACTTGTTCCGCGAATGGCAGCCTGCCTACCATCGCGGCGTCCCGTTCACGGCAATTTGTGACGCCCGGTTCCCCAACTCTCGCCGAAGGGAAAAAGGGAAATGACGGAAGCTCCGCCGTATCCGCAGAAGCGCACCTGTCCCTACGAGCCGCCCGCGGGCTACCGCGAGATCGGGGAGCGGGGGCCGGTGCTCAAGGTGACCCTCTTCGACGGGCGCGAGGCGTGGATGGTGACCGGCTACCGGGAGTCCCGGGAGATCCTCACCCACCCGAACCTGTCCTCGCAGCGCACCCACCCCGGGTTCCCGATCGTGGCCCCCCGGTTCCGCTCCCAGATCGCGCGCACGCTGGCGCTGATCGCCATGGACCCGCCGGTCCACGACGTCTACCGCCGGTATCTCAACCCCCACTTCAGCCTCAAGGCGGTCCGCCGGATGCGCCCGGAGATCGAGCGGATCGTCGCCGGGTTCGTCGACCGCATCGTCGAGCACGGCCCGCCCGCCGACCTGGTGCCGCTGCTCGCGGTGCCGCTGCCGTCGCTGGTCATCTGCCGCCACCTCGGCGTGCCGTACGACGACCACGACTTCTTCCAGGACGCCAGCGGCAAGGTGATGCTGGGCACCGAGGAGGAGTCGGCGACGGCGGCGCAGGACCTGTTCGACTACATCGACCGGCTGGTCGCCGAACAGATCAAGAACCCCTCCGACGGGCTGCTCGGCACGCTCGTCCGGGAGCGGGTCGTCACCGGGGACATCGGCCACGACGAGCTGGTGTCCATCGCCCTGGTGCTGCTCATCGCCGCGCACGAGACCACCTCCTCCTCCCTGGCGCTGGGTGTCATCACCCTGCTGGAGCACCCGGAGCAGCTCGCCCTGCTGCACGGGGAGCCCGACCGGCTGCCGGGCGCGGTCGAGGAACTGCTGCGCTACATCGCCACCACCGACCTCGTCGCCACCCGGGTCGCCAAGGGCGACATCGAGATCGCCGGGCACCTCATCCGCGAGGGGGAGGGGGTGCTGGTCTCGGGCACGCTGGCCAACCGCGACGCGGCGGTGCACCGGCGTGCCGACGAACTCGACCTCCTGCGCGAGGACAGCCACCACCTGACGTTCGGCTTCGGCATTCATCAGTGCCTCGGCCAGAACCTCGCCCGGCTGGAGCTCGAGGTCGCGTTCAAGGAGCTGTTCGGCCGGCTCCCCGGGATCCGGCTGGCCGCCCCCGTCGGCGAGCTGCCCATTCTCGGCGCCGGCACCGTGCAGCGGGTCCTCGAACTCCCGGTCGAGTGGTGACGGCGATGTGGGTGTCGGCGGACCGGGAGCGCTGCATCAGCGGCGGCCGCTGCATGGCCGCCACCTCGGAGGTATTCGACCAGGACGAGGACGGAATCGTCGTGGTCCTCACCTCGAATCCCGCACCGGAGCAGGAGGACCGGGTCCGCAAGGCGGCCTACCTCTGCCCGTCGCGGGCCATCCGGATCGGCGACGGCCCCGCCGGGGGCTGACGCCCGTCCGCCCCGGGCCCGGCCGGGCCCACGGCTCACGCACTAGGAAACAGGCGGAACACGTATGACCACAGCGGCGGCTCAGGAAGCCTCCCCCCTCCCCTCACTGACCGGAATGAGATTCGTCGCGGCGTTCCTCGTGTTCGTCTGCCACGCGTGCGTGCTGGGCTACTTCCACCCGGACGTCGCGTCCTCGCTCCAGACCTACGCCTTCACGTCCGGGTGGCTCGGCGTGGAGTTCTTCTTCGTGCTGAGCGGGTTCGTCCTGACCTGGTCGTTCTTCGAGGGCGAGTCGCGCACCCGCATGTGGCGGCGGCGGCTCGTCAAGGTCTACCCCAACCACGTGGTCACCTGGTTCGCCGCCCTCGCGCTGGCGATCTGGGCCGGCCAGTCCGTCGACCTGGTCAAGGCGCTGCCCAGCCTGCTGCTCGTGCACACCTGGCTCCCGCGCGCGGATCTGATCCTCTCTATCAACGTGGTCACCTGGTCGCTCGCCTGCGACCTGCTGTTCTACCTGGCCTTCCCGTTCCTCTACGGGCTCGTCCGGCGGATCCCGGCCCAGCGCCTCTGGACGGCCGTGGCCGCCGTCGTCGCGGTGATCGCCGTGCTTCCCGCCGTCGCCCTCGCGGTCCTGCCGGGCACGCCGGCGCTGCCCGGGCAGGAGATGTCGCTCACCCAGAACTGGTTCCTGGTGTCGTTCCCGCCGACCCGGGCGCTCGACTTCGTCCTCGGCATCCTGATGGCCAGGATCGTCGTCACCGGCCGGTGGATCCGGCTGGGCTGGGGCCCGGCGCTGCTGATCCTGGTCGCCGCCTTCGGCCTGCAGATGTACCTGTGGCCGACGGTCTACGGACTCACCGCGCCGGTCGCGCTGCCGCTCGCGCTGCTCATCGCCGCGGTCGCCGTCGCCGACCTCAAGGGCCGGTTCAGCCCGTTCCGCTCCCGCCCCCTGATCTGGCTGGGGACGATCTCGTACGCCTCCTACCTGGTCCACTTCCTCGTCCTGAGCTACTCCCACACCGCGTTGGGCGCCGACCGGACCTGGGACACGCCGTCCGCGCTGTTCCTCGTCACGGCCCTGTTCGGGGTCACCACGCTGCTGGCCTGGCTCCTCACCCGGTTCGTCGAGGAGCCCGCCATGCGCGCCTGGGCCGGCGCCCGGGCCGTCCGGCCCGGGCCCGCGCCGCTGCCGGAGGCCCGCTCGCCCGAACCGACCACCTGACCCCGCACCCACCCCCCGAGGCCGGCTCACCCACCGGGCCCAGCTCACCCACCGGGCCCGGCTCACCCACCGAGGCCGCTCACCCACCGAGAAGGAAGGACGAAGGAGCCACATCGTGAACGCTCCACCGACCACCGCGAACGAGGAACTGTTCGCCTACCCGCAGGACCGGGCCTGTCCCTGGCAGCCGTCCCCCGGATACCAGGACCTGGGGCGGCGGGGGCCGCTCCACCGGGTCCGGCTGTGGGACGGCCGCACCATCTGGATGGTCACCGGCCACACACAGGCCCGGCGGCTGCTCGCCGACCCGCGCATGTCGGCCGACCGGTCCCGCGACGACTTCCCCGCGGTCCTGCCCCGGCTGGACGCGCCCATCTTCAAGCCCATCGCCATCATCGGGTTCGACCCGCCGGTCCACGACGTGCACCGGCGCCTGCTCGCCCCCGACTTCAGCCTCAAGCACGTGCGCGCCGTACGCCCCCAGGTGGAGGAGCTCGCCCGGCGGCTCGCGGCGGACATGCTCCGGGCGGGCCCGCCGGTGGACCTCGTGCAGGCCTACGCACTGCCCATCCCCTCGATGGTGATCTCCGAGCTGCTCGGCGTGCCGTACGAGGACCACGAGTTCTTCGAGGCCAAGACGGTGGGCCTGCTGCAGGCGAAGTCGGCCGAGGACGCCGAGAGGGCGGGCCGCGAGCTGTGGGACTACCTCGACGGCCTGATCACGCGCAAGGAGCGCGAGCCCGGCGGGAGCGGCGTGCTGAGCAGGCTCGCCGGGCAGGTCACCGAGGACGGCGACCTCACCCGCGAGGACCTGCTGCGCATCGCGCTCGCCCTGCTCATCGGCGGGCACGACACGACCTCCCAGATGATCGCGCTCGGCGTCGTCACGCTGCTGGAGCACCCTGACCAGCTCGCCGCGCTGCGGGCCGACCCCGGGGCGCTTCCCGCCGCGATCGACGAGCTGCTGCGGCTGGTCTCGATCACCGACGTCTCCGGCGTCCGGGTGGCGACCGAGGACATCGAGATCGACGGGGAGGTCATCAGGGCCGGAGAGGGCGTCCTGGTGTCCTCCTCGATGACCAACCGCGACCCCGCCGTCTTCCCCCGGCCGTACGAGTTCGACGTCCACCGCACCGTGGGAGACAACGCGGCGTCGGGCCGTCAGCACCTGACGTTCGGTTTCGGCATCCACCAGTGCCTGGGGCAGAACCTCGCCCGGATGGAGCTGGAGGTCGCCTTCTCCGTCCTGTTCGAGGAGATCCCGGGCCTGCGGCTGGGCACTCCGCTGGAGGCGCTGCCCACGCGCAGCGGCGGCACGATGCAGGGCGTCCACACCTTGCCGGTCGAGTGGTGAACCCCGGCAGGGGAGAGAGAGGAGTCGCGATGAAGGTGACCGCCGACCGGAGCCGCTGCATGGCCGCCGGGCACTGCGCGATCAGCGCGCCGGCCGTCTTCGACCACGGCGAGGACGGCCTGGTGGTGGTGCTCGACGCGGAGCCCGGGGAGGACCAGCGGCGGGCCGTGGAGGTGGCGGAGAACCTGTGCCCGTCCCGGGCCATCGCCCTCCTGGACGCCTCGGCCGCGGCCCCGGCACAGGGCGCCCCGCCCGCGGGCTGACCGGACAGACGGCTGGACGCTGAGGCGGCCGGGGCGACCCATGGGTCGCCCCGGCCGCTTAGCGGTCGACGAAGCGCATGCTCTGTTCGTTCCAGCGCTCGCCGTGCACCTCGCCGGCCGGGACGGCGGCCGCGGCCGCCGCCAGGTCGGCCCGGGTCAGGCTCAGGAACACCGCGTCCGCGTTCTCCTCCAGGTGGTCCCGCCGCTTCGCGCCGGGGATCGGGACGACGTCCGGGCCCTGGTGGTGCAGCCACGCGAGAGCGAGCTGGGCCGGTGTGATCCCCAGCTCCCGGGCGAGCTCGCCGAGCCGGTCGGCGAGGGGCAGGTTGCGCGGCAGGTTCTCCGGCGAGAACCGGGGCAGGCCGAAACGCCGGAAGTCACCCTCCTCGAGCTGGTCGCGGGAGCGGACCGCGCCGGCGAGGAAGCCCCGCCCGAGCGGCGCGTACGGCACCACGGTGATGCCGAGCTCCCGGCAGACCGGCAGGATCCGCCGCTCGATGTCCCGCGACCACAGCGACCACTCCGTCTGCAGGGCGGAGACGGGGGCGACGGCGTGGGCCCGGCGGATCGTCTCCGGCGCGGCCTCGCACAGCCCGATGGCGCGGATCTTCCCGGCGGCCACCAGTTCGGCCATCGCGCCGACCGTCTCCTCGACGCCGACCTCGGTGTCCACGCGGGTCAGGTAGAGCAGGTCGACGTGGTCCACGCCGAGCCGCCGCAGGGAGTCCTCGCACGCCCGCCGCACATAGAGGGCGTCGCCGCGCACCCCGGCGCCGACACCGGGGCCGGGCCGCACCACGCCGAACTTGGTCGCGAGCACGGCCGACTCGCGGCGCCCGGCGACGGCGCGGCCGACCAGCTCCTCGTTGGCGCCGTGGCCGTACACGTCGGCGGTGTCGAGCAGCGTGACGCCGATGTCGAGGGCGCGCCGGATGGTCGAGATCGCCTCGCCCTCGCTGGTCGCGCCGTAGAACTCGGACATGCCGAGGCAGCCGAGCCCCTGGGCGCCGACGGTCAGGGGGCCGATCCGGCGGGTGGGGAGCCGGGTCAGGGTCATGGCGTCCCCTCGCTACCGGTAGACGACGATCGCGGACTCGTACGTGTCGTGGGTCTCCTTCGCCACGGGCCGGAACCAGCGGAAGCCGATGGCTCCGCGCAGCGGCCCGGCGACGACGACGGCGGGGAACGTCGCGGCCTCGCCCGCCGTCAGCCTGGCGTCGTCGACCAGGCCCCCGGCGCGGATGACGTTGCCGTCGCGCAGCCGGATCTCCTCGCCGAAGTACGCGACGAAGTGGCCGTCGTGCTCCTGCTTGAAGAGCATCCGGCCCGCGCCGGACGTCTCGCCGAGCGGTTCGCCGTCCGGACCGAAGATCTCCAGCCGGACGGTGGCGAAGTCCTTCTCGGTGGGCGTCGTGCCGGTGGGGTCGGCGTTGTTGGAGCGGTACTCCACGACCTTCTCGGTGAGGTCGCGCAGGATGAGCGAGCGGCCGGGCCGGGCGAGCGCCCCGACCCGGTCCGACACGGTCTCCGGCGGCGCGGCCAGGAACGGCAGCAGGAAGGAGCTCACCGCGTGGCGCACCGGCGCGATCCGGTCGGACAACGCGCGTAGATCCATATTCGCCTCCCGAGACGGAAAGTTACGTTTCCGACCCTAGGCGGCGGCGCTCAAGCGCCCCTAAAAGCCGGTCGCCCCTAAAAGCCGATCGCGTATTCCTGTCCGGCCGCCTTCCGCTGAATGGCCAGCGCCAGCTCCATCCGGGAGCTCACGCCGGTTTTCCGGTAAATGCGGGTGAGGTGAACGTCCACCGTCCGCGTGCTGATCGTGAGCCGGTCGGCGATGTCACGTCTTTTCATTCCCGAGCAGATCAGCAACGCGATCTCGCGCTCGCGGTGGGTCAGCCGGCCGAATACCTCCAGCCGCCCGAACATCTCCTGGCGGGAGGAGGGCTGCGGAGCCGGGCGCGACGCAGGGCGCCCGCCGGTCTGCCTGTCCAGCCAGTGGAGCAGCGTCACCGCCTCCGACCGCCGGGCGATCTCCGCGGCGAGTCGCACGGTGTGGGCCGCCTGGTCGGCGCGGCCCTGCTCGGCGAGCGCCCGCGCCGCCTGCCCGAGGGCGTAGCTCTGCTCGATCGGCATGCCGGCCGTGGCGAACAGTTCGGCCGCCTCGCGGTAGCGCCGGGCGGCCTCACCGGGCGCCGCCCGCGTGCGCAGCAGATGGCCGCCGGTCATGGCGGCGTAGGCGAGGTTGTGCGGCATGGGCACCGCCCGGGCGTGCTCCTGGGCGCGGCGCGCCCACTCGTCGAGGGGCATTCCGGCGTCCAGGCCGGCGGCGCACAGCGTCTCCCACATCGTGGGGCGGGTGCCGCTCGGGATGACCCGCAGGTCCGGCCCCCGGCCCTCGTTGAGCAGGAGGGTGACGCAGTGCGTCGGGTCGCCGTCCAGCCAGGCGCACTTGGCGAGCGTCAGCGCGGCGATCGAGGCGCTGCCGTTCACGTGGGTCCCGGTCAGCGCCTGCCGCGCGAGCGCCTGCTGGGCCAGGGACTTGGCCCGCCCGCTGGCCACCGGCTGCATCCACACCTCGGCGGCGGACTTGAGGGCGACCGCCTGCGCGTGCCGCAGCGGGTTGCCCGGGCCCGACTCGACGATCGCCGCGTCCGCCGCGTCGCGGGCCTGCCTGAGCCGGCCGAGGTGGCGCTCGGCCTCGCTGAGCATGACCAGGAGCGTCGGCAGCAGGAACGGCCGCTGGCGCCGGCGGGCGACGTCGACGCCGCGCCGCACCTGCCGCTGGGCGTCGGCGTTGCGGCCGAGGTAGATGTAGGCGAGCCCGGCCAGCAGCAGGCACTCGACGTGACGCGCCACCAGATGCTCGGGGGTGCGGTCCAGCGACTCCGCGGCGGCGTCGGCGTCGGCCAGGGCACGTTCCACGTCCCCGGCGGCCACCGACGCCAGGGCCCTGAGCCCGAGCAGCCCCGCCGCGACGAGGTCGTCGCCGGCCGCCCGGGCGGCCCGCAGCGCGGAGTCGGCCTCCGCGCTGTCGACCGCGCGGCCGAGCATCGACACGCGGAAGCTGCGCGCCAGGACCAGGCGCGGCCAGACCGGGGAGTCCCGCAGTCCGGGCCGGTCGAGGAGGTGCCCCAGCAGGTCGAGCATCTGCACGTCCTGGCTGAGCACGCCCTCCACCACCGAGACGAAGGCGACGTGCTCGGCGAACACGGCCGGGTCCACCGGCGCGTCCGACTCGTGCACCAGGAACAGCAGGTCGCGGCTCTCGGGCATCCGGCCGAGACGGCCGAAGGCGGTGCTGAGCGCCAGCCGGGCGCGCGCGCCGATCTCGGTCGAGGGCGGCGCCTCGGCGAGCACGGGCGTCAGCCAGGAGACGCACTCGCTGACGTCGGTCTCCATGATCTCCTGGGACGCGTCGACGATCTGGGTCAGCTCGCCGGCGCGCGCCCTCGACAGCGAGCTGACCAGGTGGAAGCCGATCTGTGTGCCGGCCTGGCCGCGGGCCGAGAGCCGGTGCAGCGCCCGCTGGTGGGCCAGCGCCGCCCAGCAGGGGTCGATCATCTGCCGCAGCAGCGAGCCGAACACCTCGTCCCTGATCGAGAACAGGGTGCCGACGGGCTCCACCCGCACCAGGTCCCGCCGGACGAGGCGGCGCAGCGCGGCGGAGGCCACCAGAGGGTCGAGTGCGGCGACCTCGGCGAGCAGGTCCGCGTCGAACCGGGAGCGCAGGATCGCCGCGGCGTGCAGCGCGTACCGCTCGGTGAGCGTCAGGTCGCGCACCTCGCTCATCACGGCGAACTCGAACGGCGCGAGCGCGCCGTCGCCGCCCGAGCGTGCACTGCGCTCCAGAGCCTGCAGCGCGCGCAGGTTGAACGGGTTCCCGCCGCTGCGGTGGCGCAGTTCGTACGGCGCGGGAACGGGCGACATGGCCAGCATCCGCTCGTCGTCGAGGGGGGCGAGCTCGATCCGCGCGGTGCGTCCGAAGGCCGTGGTGGCGGCGATGGCCTCGGCCAGGAGATCGGGGGTCTGGCGCGGGCGCAGCGAGACGACGACGTCGGCCAGGGGCACGGGATCGCCCCCGGCGATGGCGGCCAGCTCGCCGATGGTCTCGTCGTCGGCGAGGTGGGCGTCCTCGATCACCACCAGCTCCCGGTCCGGCCGGCTCCGCCGCCGGGCGAGACCGATCACAGGGCGGGCGGGCTCCTCGCGCTCACCGGCCCGGCGCGCCCGCCACAGCGCCTTGCGGACGGCGTCGATCGCCCGCTCCCGGTCGCCGGAGGAGCATCGGTGGACGGTGGCGGGGAGGGCGGTCCACTGCCGCTCGCGTACGAGCGCCGACAGCAGGTGGGTCTTGCCGGAGCCCGGCTCGCCGAGGACGGCGACGAGCCGTCCCTCGGAGCCCGGCTCCTGGGTCAGGGCCCGCAGCAGGTCGAGCTCGGCCGTGCGCACCACTGTGGCCGATGCGGTCTCGGAGATTCGTTCTTCATACACGCTCATTGTCTGTGACGACCCCAGGCGTTTCGTGACCGAAAAGAGCATTTCGGCCCGTAAGTCGCTCCTTTCTCGCGTTCTGGGCCGAAACTTCCAGTGGTAGCGGAGAGTGAAGGATCGGGCGCCGGTTCCTTCTCGAATCCGGCCTGCGAGAGAAGCTCCGACTTACTCTACATTACCTAGCGCCTTAGTCGGTTTTGTCAACACTAGTCGCTTTCCCCTTGCCGTTCCGGTGGGGGTCAGGCGCGGGGAATCGTGATGCCCTCCAGCACCAGTCGCAGGAAGCGCGGGCTGCCGTCCCTGCCGCCGGCCGCCTGCTCCCGCACCCAGGCGGCGCCGCTGAGGAGGTCGAACAGTTCGTCGGGGGTGAGGTCGGGCCGTACGCTGCCCGCCGCCTGCGCGGCGCGCAGCAGGTCGGCGCCGCTGCGGTGCATCGCGTTGCACATTGTGTGCGAGGGCGTCCCCTCGTCGTACATGCTCCGGGCGAGGATGCCGACCAGGCCGCGGAAGGTGCTGAAGTGCGCGACGGCCTCGCGCATCCACGCGGTGAGCGCGTCGAGCGGGTCCGGAGCGCCGGACAGCCGCTCGGCGTGGGAGACCAGGTTCTCCAGGCCGTCCCGGGTCGCGGCCTCGACCAGCGAGGCCCGGGTGGGGAAGTGGCGGTACAGCGTGCCGATCGCCACCCCGGCCTGGCTCGCGATGTCCTCCAGCGACGCGTCGGCCCCGGTGCTCTCGAACGCCTTGCGGGCCGCGGCCAGGATCGCGTCGTAGTTGCGCCGTCCGTCCGCCCGTTTGGGGCGCTGGGCGATGTAGGGCTTGCCGTCCATCGGCTACCTCCCGCTTGACATCCTGAGGGTGCCTCAGATTAAATGCTCCCGATTAACCTGAGACGACCTCAGTATAGGTGCGGCCTGCAATCCGATCGCGCCTCACCCCTGCCCCCCATCAGCGGACCGTGGAGGTTCCATGGCCACCGAAACGACCCCCGAAAGCGTCTCCGGCACACCCCGGGACGTCCCCGACCGCGGCTGGGCCCTCGCGCTCGCCGCGATCGTCGGGGCCGAGTTCATGCTCCAGCTCGACGGCACCATCGTGAACGTCGCGCTGCCGACCCTGCAGTCCGACCTCCACCTGACGGTGGCCGGGGGATCCTGGGTGCCCAACGGCTTCTTCCTCGCCTTCGGCGGGCTCCTGCTGTTCGCCGGACGCCTCGGCGACGTGCTGGGCCACCGCCGGGTCTTCCTCGCCGGGATCGGGCTGGTCGTGGTGGCGTCGCTGATCGCCGGTCTCGCGCCCAACCTCGAAGTGCTGCTCGCGGGCCGGATCCTGCAGGGCGCCGGCGCGGCGATCTGCGGGCCCACCGGCCTGGCACTGCTGGCGATCGTCTTCCAGGGCGAGCGGCAGCAGCGCGCCTTCGGGCTCTACTCCACGGTGACCGGGCTCGGCGCCTCCGCCGGCATGGTCCTCGGCGGCCTGCTCACCTGGGTCGGCGACTGGCGCTGGAGCCTGCTGGTCAATGTGCCGATCGGGCTGGTCCTCGCCGTGGTCGCCGCCCGCGCCCTCGGCCTGCGCGACGAGACGAGGCGGTCGCGCTCGCTCGGCCTGCCGAGCGCGCTGCTGAGCACCGCCACCCTCACCACCGCCGTGTACGGCCTGGTCCACGCCGCCGAGAAGGGCTGGGGCGACCGCTGGACACTCGCGGCGCTCGGCGCGGCCGTCGTGCTGGCCGTGATCCTGCTGCTGGTGGACCGGCGCTCGGCCGAGCCGCTGCTGCCCCTGGCGGTCCTCACCGGCCGCGAACGGGCCGGGGCCTTCCTCAACCTGGTGCTGCTCGCGGCGGTCCTGACCAGCTTCCTGATCTACCTGGTGCAGTACCTCCAGGGCGTGCTCCACCTCGACGCGCTGCGAAGCGGCCTGGCCATCCTGCCGTTCGGCCTCGCGCTGCTCGTCAGCACCCAGATCCTCACCTCGTACATCGCCAAGATCGGCCTCAAGACCCGCGCGGTGGCCGGCCTGGTGGTCGTGCTGGCCGGAGTTGCGTGGCTGACCCGGCTCGACGGCGGCAGCACCTACCTCACCGGGGTGCTCCCGGCCCTCATCGTCATGGGGCTCGGGGTCGGCGTGGCGATCATCCCGTTCAACATGATCGTGCTCACCACCGCACCGCCCGAGTACGCCGGTGTGACGGCCGGAGTGCTGCAGACGGCGCTCACGATCGGCGGATCGCTCGGCCTGGCCGCGATGCTGATCCCGCTCACCCAGGGCTCCGGCGGCCTCGCCGAGACGATCTCGTCGGTCTTCGTGTGGGCCGCCGCCGCCCTTGTGATCGCGCTGCTCGTCGCGCTCGTCTTCTGGTACCGCCCCGGAGCGCGGAGGGCCACCTCCGCCGCCTGACGGGGCTGACGGGGCCGTTCCCCCCGGGTCCCGTGGTGAGGGGCGAGCCGTCCGCAGCCGGCCCGCCCCTCACGTGCTCCCGCCCGGCGCTTCACGGCCGGCGGCGTACGTGACCCTCAGCCGGCGATGGCGAGTTCGGCGTCCGACGAGAGGATCGCGAACTGCAGCCGGCGCATGGTCTTGCGGGGATCGAGCCCGAGCTCCTCCCGCAGCACCTGGCGGGCCGACTGGAAGACGTCCAGGGCCTCGGCGCGCCGCCCCGCCCGGTAGAGCGCGAGCATGAGCTGCTCGCGCAGGTTCTCGTTCAGGGGGTACTCCTCCACCCACCGCGACAGGTCGCCGATGAGCTCGCGGTGCCGTCCCAGCCGCAGCGAGCACGTCGCGATCACCTCCAGGCACTCCAGCCGTGCCTCTTCCGCCCAGCGGGCGAAGGAGCCGACGATGAGCCCGTTGTCGATGCCGGCGAGCACGGGCCCCCGGAACAGGCGCGCGGCGGCGGTGAACGCCTCCAGCGCGCTCTCGGGGTCGCGGTCCAGCATGTCCCGCCCCCGCGCGTGCAGGGACTTGAGGTGGAACACGTCCACCGATCCCTGGTCGACCTCCAGGAGGTATCCCTGGGCGTGCGTCCGGATGGCCGCGCCGTCCACGGCGGGCTGCACGAAGTTCTTGCGGAGGTGCGAGATGTACACGTGGAGGGCGGCGCGGGCCCGCTTCGGCGGTTCGTTCCCCCACAGCTCGTCGAGCAGCTCGTCCGTCGAGATCGGCTGGTTGGCGCGGATGAGAAGCGCGGCCAGCAGGGTCTCGACCTTGGGTGCGCTGATGGTGTGCGTCGCCTCGTCCACGAGGCGCAGTGGCCCGAGCAGTTCGTATCTCACGCGTCTCCTCCTCGCGGCTCTTACGGGACAGCAGTACTGAAAGCCGCACTTATCCACCCGATGACGACATTTTTGCGATCGGTCCACGCGCTGACATCAGCGAAAGTGCGTACGGCGGTCTCCGCGGGTGCGTACGCGGTGGATCAGTGGAGGTCCAGAGCCACGTCCAGGCGGAGGTAGGCGTCGACCCAGGCCCGCTCGGCCGTCTCGTCGCCGGTGTCGGCCCGCGCCGCCGCGAAGGCCGTGACGGCCCGCGCGACGCGGTGCAGCCCGAGCACGGTCAACCGCCGCGCCGCAGCGGCCAGCCGGTCGTCATACGTCGGCGGCAGGTGGGACAGGCCGTGATGGGCAGCTTCGGCGAGCAGTCCCCGGGTGTCGATCAGTGCCGCGGTGAGTGGTTCGTGCCGGTGGTCCTCGGCGACCGCGAGCCTGTCGCTGCCGCCGGGAGGCCGAAGGTCGGGGACGACGACCCGGCCGCCGGCCGACAGGCCGAGCGGTTCGATGACGACCCCGCCCGCGGTCCGCCCGACCACGCCGCTGACGAAACGCGGTTCGCCCTCCTCTCCGGCGAGCACGGCGGCGAGAGAGTCGAGACGCCCGGGGGCGGCGCCGGTGTGCGTGGCCCTGACGGTGGCGGTGTTACCCGCCCGGTCGGCGATGACGGCGTCGAGACGCTGGTCTCCGGGCGCGTAGGTGACGGACACCACCCGGGCGACGGCGACGACCCGGACCAGTTCCGCCTCCACCCGGGGGCGGATCGGCCGGAGCGGGAGAGCGTCCAGCTCACGGCCGAGCGCGGCAAGGTCGGTCACCAGCAGGGACGGCGGCAGCTCGTCCCAGGCGCCCCGCGACGCGCTGACCGTCGTCTTCGAGATCCGCCCGGTCGCCAGCCGCACCGTACGGCTGGCGCTGCGCACGGCCGACTCCGTGACCACGGTGCCGGTCGCCAAATCGGCCAGCGTCGACGCGGCGATCCGCCGCCGGGCGAGCGCCGCCCCGTCGTCGTCGCCGTCCCACTGACGGCGGAGGACCAGCACCATGCCGCTGTCGCCGTGGGCCAGGTAGACCTCGGAGATCCGCTGGTCGCCGAGGGTGCGGATCCGGCAGCCGAGGCCGTCCAGCCGGGCCCGGCGCAACGGGGTCTCGGCGGCCTCGGCGGTGCCGAGCACGCTGCTGCGCAGGGTGGCGTCCGGGCGCGTCACCGCCCGGTGCCGGGCGTGGAGTTCGGCGAGGTGGCTCGCGAGCAGTTCGGGACGGTAGTGGGAGCTCCGGTCGCGGTAGGAGGCCAGTTGCTCGGCGAGGTCGGTGACGGCCAGCAGCGGCCAGCGCAGCCCGGCGGCGTCCAGGTGGCGCCGCACGTCGGCGATGGCGGCGTCGAGGCCCTGACCGAGATGCGCCGCGCCCTCGCGCAGGACCGTGCCGGCCAGGCCCAGGGCCCGCTCCAGCCCGGATCCGGCGCCCGGCCCGGGCGCGCCGCCGACGTCGACCCGCGCCTCCTCGGCGCCGGGGTGCAGCGCGTCGGCGACCCGGAACGCCCACACCGCCAGGGCGATGACGTCGTCGCGGCTGCCGGCGACGGCGTCGGTGTGGACGAACCCGAGGTCGCCGGGGACCAGGAAGCGCACGGTCGCGGTGGCCAGTTCGACCTGAGGCACCGGATCGCCGGCGGTCGCGCGGCGGACCCGCGCGGTGAACCCGGTCCTCTCCGTACGGCGGGCGGCGGCCATCAGCCGGGCGCCGATCCTGGCGGTGAGCTCGTCGTCGGTCACCTGCCCCGGCGACCAGGGCGGCGGGGGCGGCGAGGGCTCCGCAGCGGCCTCTACAGGCACGTCGTCCTCTGCAGGCACCGGTGCGGCCTCGGCGGGCAGGCGCTGGTAGGCGAGGATCACCCCGATGACGTGCCGGCAGACGCCGACGGAACCACAGGTGCAGCGGGCCGCGTCGAGCCCGCCGGTGGGCACGGCCGTGGTCACGCCGTCGGGGAAGCCGCCGTGCACGGTGCCGTCGTCGTCGGTCCGGAGCTCCGGCGCGGCCTCCTTGCCCGCCCGTTTGACCAGGCCGCGATTGGTGAGCGCGGCGAGGGAGTCGGCCGTGAGCCCGAGCAGATCCGTCCTCATCGGCCCACGTGCTCCGCGACGAAGGACGCCAGCTCACCGGGGGTCATCGCACCCATGTGGGCTCCGGCGTCGGCCAGGCGCTGCGCCAGGTCCCGGTCGTAGTCGGGATTGGCCTGCTCGTCGAGCGCGGCCAGGCCCAGCACCTTGCTGCCCTGGGTCACCAGGTCGCGTACGACGCGCACCAGCCGCCGCGGGTCGCCGCCCTCGTAGAAGTCGGAGATCAGCACGACGATCGCGCGGCGCGGCTGGTCCACCAGGCCCGCGCCGTACGCCGCCGCGCGGGCGATGTCGGTGCCGCCGCCGAGCTGGACCTTCATCAGCAACTCCACCGGATCGTCGACGTCGGCGGTCAGGTCCACCACTTCGGTGTCGAAGGCGACCAGGTGGGTGCGCACACCGGGCAGGCCCCACAGGCAGGCCGCGGTGACCGCCGAGTGGATCACCGAGCCGGTCATCGAGCCGGACTGGTCGACGAGCAGGATCACCTGCCACTGCTCCAGGTGCCGGCGGGTGCGGGAGAAGAAGTACGGGGTCTCGATCACCACCTTGCCGGTCTCGGGCTGGTAGCGGCCGAGGTTGGCGCGCAGGGTCCTGACCACGTCGAAGTTGCGGGCCAGCCGCAGCCGGCCGCGCCGTCGCACCTTGCTGCCGGAGAACGCGCTCCGGACCTCGGTGGCGAGCTTCTCCGTCAACTGCCGGACGACCTGCTCCACGATCCGCCTGGCCAGCCGCAGCACCTGCGGGTTCATGAGGTGCTTGGTCCGCAGCACCGCCTTGAGCAGCGCGGGGTTGGGCTCGATGCGCGCCAGCACGTCCGGGTCGGTCACCACGTCGTGGATCTCGTATCGCTCGACCGCGTCGCGTTGCAGTCGTTCGACGGTCTCCTTGGGGAACAGCCGGGTGATGTCGTCGAGCCAGTCGACGGTGGTCAGCACCGACGCGCCCGTCCCGCCCTGCCGCACCCCACGCCGGCGCAGGTCCTCGTCGCGGCCGTAGAGCCAGTCCAGGGCCGCGTCACGGGCGGCGGCCCCCGCGTCGAGCGACTGCCCGCCGAGGCAGGCGCCGCCCGGCTCGCCGAGCAGCAGACGCCACCGTTCGAGAGTGGGGTCGGTCATCGAAGCCTCCGAGGTCACGGTGTGATCAGTCCCTCCCGGCGCAGCGCCGCCTCGACCCGCTCGTCCAGAGCCCTACCGGCGGCCACCAGCTCCGGCGCGGCGTCCAGCCGCATCAGGTCCCATCCCGACGCGCCGCCCGTACGCCGCTCGACCAGGCGGGTGGCGATGAGGTGCCGTTCGCGGGGCGGGAAGAAGCCGAACGCCTGGCGCAGCGCGGGCAGGGCCACCAGGAAGTCGTCGTCCGTCATCGCCCCGACCAGGTCGTCGAGCAGTTCCAGCATCCCGGGGGTGTGCAGCACCTCCTCCCGGGCGAGCGCGAACAACCCGGTCAGCCAGTCCCCGGCCGACGCGGGGACGAACGCGCCGCGCACGGCCCGCACGGGGTCCGCGGCGGCCGTACCACGCAGCGACCAGCCCAGGCCCAGAGACGCGCCGCGCAGGTCGGGCGGCGCGTCCCGGCAGGCGGCGAGCCGGTCCGCGACGCCCAGCG
>QFZU02000172.1 GCA_003260025.2 Microbispora triticiradicis
GGGGGGCCGGTCGGCCCGGCCGTCACCGCCCGCCCCGCCCTGCGGCGGCTGCTGCCCGGCGACGACGCGGGCCTCGCCGAGGAGACGGCCACCGGCGGCCTCGCCCAGCAGCGTCTGTTCGGGTCGGTCCTCGACATGCTGTCGGAGGTGGCCGGGCGCCATCCCGTGCTGTTCGTCTTCGAGGACCTGCACTGGGCCGACCGCTCGACCCGTGACCTGCTCGTCTTCCTCACCCGGATGCTGCAGCGGGAGCGGGTCTGCCTCGTCGGCACCTACCGCACCGACGATCTGCACCGCCGCCACCCGCTGCGCCCGGTCCTGGCCGAGCTGCGGCGCCTGCCACTGGTCACCGCCGTCGAGCTGCCGCCGCTGGGCGACGACGACATGGCGGCGTACCTCGCCAGCCTCGACCGGTACGGCGACGGCCCGGCCGGCGCGGAACGGGAACACGGCTTCGGCGCCCTGATCGAGCGGGCCGGGGGCAACCCGTTCTTCGCCGAGGAGCTGCTGGCCGCCAGCGCCGATCACAGCCGGCTGCCGGGCACTCTCGCCGACCTGATGCTCGCGCGGGTGGAGGCCCTCTCGGACACGGCCCGTCAGGTGCTGCGGATCGCCGCGGTGGCCGGGCGGCGGGTCGGCCACGACCTGCTGCGCGAGGCCGCCGGGCTGGGGGACCTGCCGCTGGAGGACGCGCTGCGTGAGATCGTCTCGCGGCGGCTGCTCACGGCGGGCAGCGACGGATACGCGTTCCGGCACGCGCTCCTCCAGGAGGCGGTGTACGACGACCTGCTGCCGGGCGAGCGGACCCGCCTGCACGCTACGTTCGCCGCGCTGCTCGCGGAGCGCGGCGGCTCCCCCGCCGAACTGGCCCATCATCACCTCGCCGCCCACGACACCCCGGGGGCGCTGCGGGCCTCGGTGGAGGCCGGGCGGCTGGCCTCCAAGCTGGGGGCGCCGGCGGAGGCGCACCGGCATCTCGACCGGGCGCTGGAGCTGTGGGACCAGGTGCCGGCCTCCGGACGCCCGACCGGGGAGAGCCGGCCGCGGATCGCGCTGGCGAGCGCCGCCGCGGCCGCGGCCGCCGGTGACTCCCACAGGGCGTCGGGTCAGTTGCGGCGGCTGCGCCGGGAGGCGGACGATCCCGTCCTCGTGGCCGAGATCGGCGAGCGGCTCGCCTACTACCTGGCCGACGCGGACGACGACCGGGACGAGGCGACCGCGGCGGCCCGGGAGGCGGTCGACCTCGCGCCGCACAGCCCGCTGCTGGCCAGAGCCCTGGCCACGTACGCGCGCACGCTGTGGTGGAGCTACCGGATCGAGGAGGCGACCACGACGGCGGCCAGGGCGCTGGAGGTCGCGCAGGAGACGGGCGCCCGCGACGCCGAGGCCAGCGCCCTGGTCGTGCTGGCGCTGTCGGAGGAGTCCTCCGACGACGTCGAGCGCGCCGTCGACCTGCTCACGCGCGCCACCCGCCGCCCCTCGGGCGACCTGTCCATCGACCTGCGGGCACGGTTCAACCACGCCCGCATCCACTACGAGCACGGCCATCTCGCGGACGCCGCCCGCATCGCCGAGTCCGGCGTACGGCTGGCCGCCGAGACCGGGCTGACCTGGAGCGCCTTCGGCACCGATCTGCGCTTCCTGCACTACCTCATCCACTACGCGGACGGCGACTGGGACGCGGCCGAGCGGCTGGCCGCCGCCTTCGGCGTGCGGGTCGGCACCCGCGCGGAGGCCCAGCTGTCGTCGTTCGCCCTCTTCGTCGAGGTGGGCCGGGGACGCGCGGGGGCCGAGGAGAGGCTGCGGTGGCTGTCCCGGTTCTGGTCCGACGAGCTGGTGAGCTACATGGCGCGCGGGATGGCCGCCGAGCACGCCCTGTGGCACGGCGACCCGGAGACCGCGCTCGAACACGTCGACGCGATCCTCGCGACGCTCGAACCGTTCGACCCCGGCCTGATCCGGATCGCGGCGACCGGCCTGTGGGCGCTCGCCGATCTCGGCCGGACCGGCGAGCACTGCGACGACCTGCTGCGACGGGCCAGGCACGCGGCGGCGAACGGGCCCAACGGCCCGCGGGCCCGGATGGGCCCGGAGGGTCTCGCCTGGCTGGCCCGGGCGGAGGCCGAGTGGCACCGCGCCCACGGCACGGCGGACCCGGAGGTGTGGCGGCGCGCCACCGAGGCCTTCGGCTTCGGCTTCGTCTACGAGGAGGCGCGGTCGCGCCGCCGGCTGGCCGAGAGCCTGCTGCGGACGGGTGACCGCACGGCGGCCCACGCCGAGTGGGAGCGGGCGGTGACCGTCGCCGCGGCGCTGGGAGCCGGTCCGCTGCTGGCCGCGCTGCGGGAGTCCGGGGCGCGCGCCGGTTTCCGGGACCCGACCGCGGCAGCCCCCGCGACCGACGTCCAAGCCGGTGGCGCGAGCACGGCGCACAGCGGGAGCACGGCAGGCGGCGGGAGCACGGCGGGCGGCGGCGCGTCCGGGCGGCCCGGCGGGCTCTCGGCCGACCGGGAGCCGGGGCGGCTGGCCGGGCTCACCGCGCGCGAGCGGGAGGTGCTGGCGCACGTCGCGGATGGCCTGGCCAACCGCGAGATCGGCGAGCGGCTGTTCATCTCCCAGAAGACGGTCAGCGTGCACGTCTCGAACATCCTGGCCAAGCTCGGCGTCTCCAGCCGCACCCAGGCCGCCGCGGTCGCCCACCAGGAAGGCCTGACGGGCGCCGGAGATGGAAATACTGTGTAACCGAGGCCTGAGACCAGGAACAATCGCGGAGGTGGCAGTGGCCCGGCAGATCGTTTCCGTCGTCGGTGGTGACGAGCTCACTTCGGGCACGCCGTACGCGTCCGTCAACCCGGCGCGGCCCTCGCAGACCGTGGCGGACGTGTCGCTCACAGACGCGGCGGGCTTCGCGGACGCCTGCCGCGCCGCGTCGGCCGCCCAGCGGGAGTGGGCGCGCGTCCCGGCTCCGGTGCGCGGACGGGTGATCGCCTCGATCGGCCGCCTCGTCGAGGCCAACACCGAGGCGCTGGCCCGCCTGGTGACCGAGGAGATCGGCAAGCCGTACGCCGAGGCGCTCGGCGAGGTCCGCGAGATCGTGGACACCTGCGACTTCTTCCTCGGCGAGGGCCGCCGCCTCTACGGGCAGACGATCCCGTCGGAGATGCCGGACAAGAGCCTGTTCACCTTCCGCGTGCCGGTCGGGGTCGCGGCGGTCGTCACGGCGGGCAACTTCCCCGTCGCGGTGCCCTCCTGGTATCTGGTGCCGGCCCTGCTGTGCGGCAACGCGGTGGTCTGGAAGCCCGCCGAGTACGCCGCGGCGTCCGCGCACGCGCTCTATCGGCTGTTCGCCGCGGCCGGGCTGCCCGGCGGCGTGCTCAACATCGTGTTCGCCGACGGGGAGCAGACCTACGCGGGGCTCGACCGCGCGCTCGGCGAGGGCACGGTGCAGAAGGTCGGGTTCACCGGCTCCAGCGCGGTCGGCCGCCTCGTCGGCGAACTGTGCGGACGGCACCTGCAAGCGCCCTGCCTGGAACTCGGCGGCAAGAACCCGATGGTCGTGCTGCCGGACGCCGACCTCGACCTCGCCGCGGAGGGCGCGTTGTTCTCCGGGTTCGGCACGGCCGGTCAGCGGTGCACCTCCCTCGGGACGGTCATCGTCCACGACGACGTGCACGACGCGTTCCTGCGCAGGTTCGCCGACGCCGTGCGGAGCGCGAAGATCGGCGACCCGAACGGCGACGTGCTGTACGGCCCGCTGCTCGACCAGAGGTTCGCCGAGCGGTACGAGGAGTACCTGGGCTGGATCCGGCCGCACCACACCGTGCTGCCCGGCCCGGTGGGCCGCATCGACGGCGAGGGCCTGTACTACCACCCGGTGATCGTGGACGGCGTCCGCCCGGACGACCGGCTGTTCCTGGAGGAGACGTTCGGCCCGATCGTGGGCGTGACCACCTTCTCCACCCTGGACGAGGCGATCGACCTCGCCAACCGCCCGGGGTACGGCCTGTCGTCGTCCGTCTACACCTCCGACCCGAAGGCCGTGTTCCGCTTCCGTGAGGGCGTGTCGGCCGGGATGGTCAGCGTCAACAACTCGACGTCCGGGGCGGAGGCGCACCTGCCGTTCGGCGGGAACGGCAAGTCGGGCAACGGCAGCCGGCAGAGCGGCATATGGGTGCTCGACCAGTTCACCCGCTGGCAGGCGATGAACTGGGACTACTCGGGCCGGCTGCAGAAGGCCCAGATGGACGTCGCCGAGATCATCCCCGACCTGGGCTTCCGGCTCTGACCCCGCGTCCTACCGCCGCCCGCGGAAGGTTCGCCGCAGGTCGTCGACCCACTCGCCGGGGATCTCCCACGGGATGAAGTGGCCGCCGCGGTCGTGGGCGGCGAGGTTCACGAGGTTGTACCAGGCGGCCCTGTCGCTGCCGAGGAAGTGCTCCACCCGCTGGTCGGTGCGGACGCCCGGCGGGTTCTCGTGCCCGACGAAGGTGATGCCGGTGGGCGCCTCGACGACCGGCCAGCGGTCGTGGGAGGGGGTCCACGGATAGCGGTTGTTGTTGGCGTAAGTGCGGATCGAGGTGCCGATCGAGTTCGTCACCCAGAAGATCATCGCGTGGGTCAGCAGGTCGTCCTTGCTGAAGACGGTCTCGACGTCGCCGCCGTTGTCGCTCCAGGTCACCCAGCGTTCCAGGATCCAGGCGAGCATCCCGGCGGGCGAGTCCGAGAGGCCGGCGGCGAGGGTGCTCGGGGCGAGCACGTGCGCGGCGAGATGGACGGCGAAGCGCTTCTCCAGGGCGACGACCCGGGCGTGGACGTCGGCGGGCAGGCCCTCGGGGATGGGCCGGCCGCCGCTGAGGTCCCAGGCCCGGTCGCCCGAGAACAGCGTGAGCTTCTGCCCGGAGCCGATGTGGACGCCCAGCAGTTCATCGGCGTACTTGTGCCCGAGCTGGCCGGTGACCAGGGCGCCGACGTCGCATCCGGCCGCGGCGTACCTCTCGTGACCGAGGACGCGGGTCATGAGGACGTGCCAGATGTCGGCGATCTTCCAGAAGTTCATGTCCGGGTGGCCGGGCAGCGGGGTGGAGAACCCGAAGCCGGGCAGCGACGGCACGATCACGTCGAACGCCTCGGCCGGGTCGCCGCCGTACGCGCCGGGGTCGGCCAGGGGGTCGATCACCTTGGACCAGTGCCAGAACGTCCAGGGCCAGCCATGGGTGAGGATCAGCGGCGTCGGGGCGGGCCCGGCGCCGGGCCGCCGCATGAAGTGGACCGGCACGCCGTCGATCTCCACCTGGTAATGCTCGTAGGCGTTGATCGCCGCCTCGGCCGCCCGCCAGTCGTACCCGTCGCGCCAGTAGGCGACGAGCTCCCGCAGGTAGGCGCCGTTCACGCCGTAACGCCAGTCGTCGTTGCCCACGTCGTCCGGCAGGCGGGTCAGCTCCAGGCGGCGGCGCAGGTCGTCGAGCACGTCGCCGGGCACGTGGATCGGCCGCGGCTCCAGCGGGAACGGCCGATTACCGGCGCCGCGGGTCCCGGTGACATCGCCGGTCTCGGCGGTCTCATGGCTCGTCATCGTTTCCTCCAGCCGTCGAAGGGGGGTCAGCTGGCACGGCCCCCTCGTGCAGCTCGACCATCCGGGCCAGGGCCGGGAGGGCCGCCGCGATGGCGGCCCTCTCCCCGGGCCCGAGCCGGGCGGCGAGGTCCGCGAGCCGGGCCATGCGCTCGCTCCGCCGCCCGTCCACGATCGCGGCGCCGGCCGCCGTGACCCGCACGAGGACGGCACGGCCGTCCGACGGGTCCGGGCGGCGCTCCACCAGGCCCTCGCGCTCCAGCTTGGTCACCATCTGCGTGATCGCCGACTGCGTGACCTGCTCGCCCGCGGCCAGGTCGGTGAGCCGCTTCGGGCCGCCGCCCGCCAGCGTGTGCAGCACGGACAGTGTGGTGAAGCTCAGCCGCCGCTCCGCGGGCAGGCGGATGTGCATGCGCGTGAAGTCTTCGAGGACGTGGGTCAGCTCGGCAACGCTCAGCTCGGGGAAGTCGGGCACGCCGCAAAATATATCAGAAACTTAATTAAGCAACTGAACCATACGAAGACGGCGATCCCCGGTGGACGCCCACCGGGGATCGCCGTACGGGAAGGTCGGGGTCAGGCCTCTGGGCCCCGCCTGCCGTCATAGCCGAGCAGCCGCATGGCGACCTCCGGGTCCATGGCCGCCGCGAGAAGCTGGGCCCGTTCGGCGGCCCGGTCCCGGGCCTCCTCGGCCCGGCGCCGCCCCGCCTGCTGCGTGCGGACGAGCAGGATCGCCACCGCGATGCCGCCGACCACCGCGACGAGCGCGACCGTCAGCAGCACCGCCGTGCCCGCCGGGACGCCGCCGACGACGGCGGCGCCCCGCGCGCCCTGCGGCGAGGCGAACAGCAGCGCGCCGAGCAGCACGAACAGCACCACCGCGACGACGAGGCCGAGCACCGCCCACAGCGCGCCGTACGACCGGCGCCGCGGCGCGGACGCCGCCCCGGGCGGCGTCTGACCCGGCAACGGCGTCGCGGTCATCGGAGGCGGCGCGCCGTTCCACGGCACGAAGTCCGGCTGGGGCGGCTGCAACGGCTGGGGCAGGTGCCCGTTGCCGCCCGCCAGGCCGTTCGGCTGCGTGGCGAGCACCGGCGCGACCCCGCCGGAGGCGGCCACACCTGAGGAGGGCCCGCCGGAGGAGGGCACGACGACGGACGCCTCCAGCGTCCGCATCCTCGGCAGCGGAAGCTCGAGCGGGACCTCGCTGTGGCCGTGATGAGCCTCCACCGCGGCCGTGTGATAGCTCTCGATCTCCTCGTAGAACTCGTCGGAGGCGTAGACGGTGCCGTCGATCAGCGGCCCCGGCCTGTTCTCGATGACCGCGACCACGTCGTCGCCGTTGAGCGTCTTGTGCTGCTCCAGCGCGTGCGCGACCGACAGCACCTCGCGGCGGTTCTCCCGCAGCAGCTCGGCCGTCTTCTCCAGCAGCCGGCTGAGGTTGAACTCGATCCGCTCGGGGAGCATGTCGGGCAGCAGCTCGTCGCGCCGGCCCGCCGGAGTGCCGGTGCCGGGCTGCGGCTGGGCCGCCTTGCCCTCGCGCAGGCCGAGCTCCTGCAGCGCGGGCAGCGAGGCGACCCCGATGCCCATGCCCCAGTGGGCCTCCATCAGGCCGGTGATGGCGGTGGCGGACTGCAGGTCGCCGGAGACGCCGGAGGAGTTGTCCTCTCCGAAGAACATGCGTTCCCCCGCGAGCGAGGCGAGGGACACCATGATGTCGGACTCGTACTCCGACTTCCACCGGGTGAACTGGTCCTCCGGCTTGATGCTGGCCACCATGCCGAGGTAGTCGGCGCCCTTCTCGATCGTCGCCAGGTCGATCTCCAGGTGGCGGCGCGTGCGGTAGGCGGCGACCGCGTGGCAGGCCTCGTGCACGGCCACGGCGTGCCGCTCGCGCTCGATGTACTCGACGTCCTCCGGCGGCCCGAGCTGCTTGAGCCGCTTGGCCCGCATCACGTCCGACCAGGTGATGGTCTCCCGGCCGTCCCGGATCGCGGTGATCAGCGACTCGTTGACCAGGTCCTTGATCGTCGCGCCGGTGGCGTACGGGGTGATCGTGGCGAGCTTGTCGATCTGCTCGTCGGTGAGCTGGTGGCTGACCTTGTCGAAGTAACCGCGGTACGTGCGGATCCGGCCCGCCTTGGAGGGGTAGCCGACCTTGTAGATGCGGTCGATGCGGCCGGGGCGCAGCAGCGCCTCGTCCAGCGCCTCGGGCAGGTTGGTCGCCATCATGATGAGGATGCGGTACTTCGGCGGCGGCTTGGGCCGCATGCCGAGCAGCCGGCGCACGTACCGGTTGACGAAGCCGCGCGGCTTCTTCAGGCCGGAGATCTCGGTGAGCAGCGCCTCCAGGGTGCCCATCCCGCCACCGCCGCCCATGCCCCCGCCGTACATCAGGCGGTTGACGAAGGCGCCGGTGCGCGGCATCCGCGCGGGCGCGGCCTCGGCGGCCGGGCCCGCGGCGTGGCGGCCGAGCACGGTGCGGGTGTGCGGGTCGAGGTAGGCGAAGCCGTGGCAGCCGGCGTCCTCGAACGGCGCGGGGACCGAGCGCCCCCAGCCGCCCGGCCCGCCCTGGGCGAGCGCGCCGCGGTTGCCGAGCGAGTCGGCCTCGTCGAAGAAGACGATGACGCCGCCGTACCGCAGGGCCAGCTTGCGCAGCTTGCGGAACAGCGACTTGACCTTCAGCACGCCGACGCCGAAGAACATGTTGATGAACGCGCCGGGGTCCACGAAGACGTACGGCTTGCCGGTGGAGCCGGCGACCGCCTCGGCCATCAGGGTCTTGCCGGTGCCGGGCGGGCCCCACAGCAGGATGCCGCTCGGCACGTAGCCGCCCCTGGCCTCGATCTCGTCCGGCTTCTCCAGGAAGACGATGTTCTCCTTGACCCGCTCGACCACGTGGTCCTGGCCCCACACGTCGGAGAACCGCGTCTTGATGTCGTCCGGGTAGTAGACGTCCACGCCGCCGCGGGACAGGAACCAGAAGATCGCGACGAACTGCCCGACTGCGAGCACCATCAGCAGCATGATCTGCAGGACCATGGGGAGGAAGCCCCACACCGTGGCCGGCACGTTGAACAGCGCCTGCAGCGGCGAGGTCTGCTGCACCTTGGCGAGCACCAGCGCGATGACCACGATCCAGACGACCCACTTGATCGCCCGTGCGATGCGGTAGCGGTTCCAGTCGTTGAACCTGCGGTGCGTCCAGCGGTTCCAGCCGCCGAAGACGCCGCGCGTCCAGAACCGGTGGTATCCGGCCGAACGCTCACTGATCAGGAAGTGGATCTGCCGGACCACTTCGAGGCCCGCCAGCCACAGGATCCAGGACGCGTTCCGCACGGTCAGCAGGAAGGCGTCGGAAAGGGAGATGATGCCCTCGTACGTGGCGATCTCGTTCCAGAGCAGCACGCCGAACGCGACGGCGAGCAGGATCAGGAACTTGCTCCTGTCCCACAGCGGCAGTCGTTTCCGGGTGCGCGGGTCGCGGTCCTCGGGACCCGACCCCGGTTCGCGAAGCCCCTCGTGGTGCTTCGGTGGGAGGGCCGTGCTCATATGAGGGGCTCCTTCACGGATTGATGATGCGCTTGACCTTGAAGGACTTGACGATCGCGGCGATCTCCGCCGCCCGCTGGCGGTAGCACGCGGGCGAGCAGCGGATGAGAAGGGTTGAGGTCGTCGTCCCGTCGGCGGACAGGTAGGCGGTCTTGTCGAACGTCTGCACCGGCCCCTCCGCCACCCGGTAGTTGTAGACGGTGTGGACCCCCTTGACCCCGTCCACTATGGGCAGCACCTCGTCGTCCAGAAGTTCGAAGCCGGACAGGCCCTCCGTCTCCAGCTCCTTCTGCTGGTCCTCCGTCAGCGGCACCGGCATCGGCGGGGACACGCGTAGCAGGTTGAGCGACGCGGCGTTCTGCTTGTCCTCGGTGAGTTTCTCCACCTTGGCGAACACGAAGGGTTTGTCCTCGCCGCTCGCCGGGCCCCGGACGAGGTGCAGGATCGACGGCTGGTCGTGGGCGTCGAACGCGGCCGTCCAGAGGGCCTGTTTCGCGAGCTGCGCGGTGGCCGACTCCGTGCCGCCGAAGATCTGTTCGTCGATCGTCTTCTGGTCGACCTGACGCCACGAGACGGGGACCTTGAAGTAGGTGTCGCCCGTGTCGTCGTGTACGTACGTGTACTGGGGGCCGGCACAGCCGGACAGCACGGAGGCGGCCATCGCCGCCCCTGCGACCGTTCCCACCACCCCGGTCCTTACCCGCGGTCTTTCCACCAGGGCCCAACCTCCGCTTTGCGGGTCTACGAGGTAGTAGTGCCCGTTCTCAAATCGTTCTTCTCACGGTAGATCCGCGACGCCTCGGAAAACTAGACCGAATCTTGCCCGGATCCGTACTCCTCCTGTTACATGGAGGTTGCGCGGCTCCGTACCCGCCCGCCGGCAGGGCGGCGCGTCACGGATGGCGATACCCACCGGAGCGCGGCCGGAAGCGGCGCTCGGCCCATCGGACGGCCGTCCGGAAGCGAGATCTCTTCGGCGGAAGGTGTAACACCTCGGCGGCCGGAACACGACAACCTGAGTGCATGACGCCAGATTCACCGCGGAGGGACCGGACGCCATGGAGCAGGCCCACGGAGAGGACGGCGTCGGCCAAGGGCCGGACGGCCTCTTCGGCGCGCTCGCGGAACGCATGTTCTCGGAGGTGTGGTCCCGCGAGGTCCTCACGTGCCGGGAACGCCGCCTGCTGCTGGTGGGCCTCCTCGTGGGCCAGGGCATGGACGACGCGCTGGAGCGCCACCTCGACACCGCTCTGCGGTCCGGCGAGCTGACCCCGGCCGAACTGCGCGAGACCGTCGTGTTCCTGACCCTGTACGCCGGGTGGCCCCGCGCGGCCCGGCTCAGCGCCCAGGTGGAGAAGCTGATCTGCCGCACCGCCCGCGCGTGACCCGGCGCGGCGGCGGGATGGGTACGCTGCCGTCATGCCCACCGCACTCATCACCGGCGCGACCGCCGGGATCGGCGCCGCCTTCGCCCGGCGCCTGGCAGCCGACGGGTTCTCCCTGGTCCTGGTGGCCCGCGACGAGGAGCGCCTGACCGCCTCCGCCGAGGCGCTGCACAAGCGGTACGGCGTGACGGCCGAGACGCTGCGCGCCGACCTGGCCACCGAGGAGGGGATCGCGTCCGCCGAGGAGCGGCTGCGCTCGGGGGTGGACCTGCTGGTCAACAACGCCGGGTTCGGGCATCCCGGCGGCTTCCTCGACACCCCGATCGACGACGAGGTCCGGATGCTGCGGCTGCACTGCGAGGCGGTGCTGCGGCTGACGCAGGCGGCCCTGCCGTACATGATCTCCAAGGGCCGCGGCGGGGTCGTCAACGTGGCCTCGGTCGCGGCGTTCCTCCCCGGAGGCACCTACGGCGCGTCGAAGTCGTGGGTGGTGAACTACAGCACCTCGGCGGCCGGCCTGGTCGGCCGCCGCGGCGTGCGGGTGATGGCGCTGTGCCCGGGGTTCGTGCGGACGGAGTTCCACGGCCGGGCCCAGCTCGACATGTCCCATCTGCCGCCCTTCGCGTGGCTGTCGGCCGACCGCGTCGCCGCCGACGCGATGCGCGACCTCGCCCGGGGGGCGTGGGTGAGCGTGCCGTCGGCCCGCTACAAGGCGGTCGTCGCGCTCCTCCGGCTGCTGCCGGTCAACCTGCTCGGCCGGATAGCGCGGGTCCGCTACCGGTGACTCAGAGCCGCTCGACGTTCGGGCCGCGGCAGCGGCCCCGGGTGTCGAAGACGAACCGGCTCGCCCGCTGGACCAGGTCGTAGTCGTAGCAGTCGGGCGCGCCGAGCACCACGACCACGTCCGCGCGCGCCAGTTCGGCGGCGTCCGGCTCGACGACCTCGACGCCCGCGGGCACCAGCAGGTCGCCGGCGCGGGAGTCGGCGGCCCGGGGGTCGGCGGCCCGCACCCGGGCGCCCAGCCGGCACAGCGACTTCGCCACCTCCACGGGCGTCAGGCCGAGCAGCAGGATCCGGCTGCCCCGGACCGCACGGCAGCGCCGGTTGAGCGCGAGGCCGATCCGGTCCACCACGTACGCCGGCATGTTCGCGTTGACGTCGTTGGCCGCCTCGATCAGCCGGAAGCCGCGCCCGGCCCGGTGCCTGACCGCCCACGGCACGTACGACACGTCGACCGGCAGGCACGAGTCCGGCAGGCCTGGGCCCGGCCGCGCGCCGGGCCGGCCGTACGGGGTGCCGGCGGCGGCCTCGGCGGCCTCCCACACGTCGACGCCGAGCTGCCCGGCGAAGATCGCCAGCTCGTTGGCCAGGGCGGCGTCCAGATGCGCGCGGGCGCCTTCCAGCAGCGCGCACAGCTCGGCCACGCGGGGCGACGACACCGGCACGGTCTCCCGCACCAGCCGTCCGTAGAGGTAGGTCACGGCCCGCAGCGAGGCCGGGCCGACGCCCGACACGACCTTCGGCGTGTTGCCGATCCGCCAGCGGGGGTCGCCGGGCTCGGCGCGGCGCGGGCTGTGGCCGAGGTGGAAGTCCTCCCCCGCCCGCAACCCCGACCCGCGTTCCAGGATCGGCCCGACGAACTCCTCGGTGGTGCCGGGGTAGGCGGCGGTCTCCACCACGACGGTCGCCCCCGGGCGTACGAAGGGGGCGACGCGGCCGGCGGCCGTGCCGAGCGGGCCGAGGTCGGGCGCGCCGTCCCGCATCCGCACGGCGACGGTGAGCACGCAGAAGTCGAACCCGGACGCGTCGGCGGCGTCGGCGCTGGCCGTGTAGCGGCCGGAGGCGTGCGCGGCGGCGAGCTCGCCCGCGCCGACGCCCTCCACGCAGGGCTCCCCCGCGTTCAGCCGCTTGACCCGCCACTCGTCCTCGTCGAGGCCGACCACGCGGAACCCGGCCTCCGCGGCGCGTGTCGCGAGGGGCAGGCCGGCCGGGCCCTGGCCCACGACCACCAGCTTCTCCGCCATGGGGACGACTGTAGGAGCGGCCGTGCCGCCCGCCCCGCGATTGCCGGACGGACCGCTGTAAGGCTTGGGTACGGATACGGAAAAGTCTCTTCCGGCGGCGTCTGGGCGTCCGGTCGCGACGGGACGGGCGGGCTAGCTTCTCCGACATGATCAGGGAGGAGCCAGCATGAAACCGGACGACCGGATTCGTGTCATGGAGATAATCGCCCGGATGAACGTGAGCGGTCCCGCCACCCAGGTCACGGGGTTGTGCGAGCGGCTCAGCCCGGTGGAGTTCGACCACCGGCTCTACACCGGCTACGTGGACGGCGGCGAGGGCGACCATCTGCAGCTTCGCGACGCGACGATCCCGGTCCACCGGGTGCCGGGCCTCGGCCGGGCGATCAAACCGGCCGACGACTACCGCGCCCTGTTCGGGCTGGCGAACGCGATGCGCGAGTTCCGGCCGCACATCGTGCACACACGGACCACCAAGGCCGGCGCGCTGGGCCGCCTCGCGGCCCGCCTGTCGGGCGCCGGCGCGGCGCGCGTGCACACCTATCACGGTCATCTCCTGGACGGTCAGCTCTCGCGCCTCCGCCGGGCCGTCTACACCCGCACCGAGCGCCGCCTCGCGTCCATGACCGACCGCATCGTCACGGTCGGCGCGCGGGTGCGCGACGACCTCCTCGCCGCCGGGATCGGCCGGCCCGAGCAGTACGTGGTCATCCCCCCGGGCACCCGTCTCGACCCGCTTCCCGACCGCGCGCGGGCGAGGGCCGCGCTGGGGGTCCCGCTCGACGCGCCGGTCGTGGCGTACGTCGGGCGGCTGAAGAAGGCCAAGCGGCCGGACCGGCTCGCGGAGGTCGCCCGGGCGGTCCTGGCGCGGCTGCCCGGCACCCGGTTCCTCGTGTGCGGCGGCGGCGAGCTCAAGGAGGAGCTGGAGCGGGCCGTCATGCCGATGTGGGACTCCTTCCGCCTGCTCGGGTGGCGGCGCGACGTCGAGACGGTGTACGCGGCGGCGGACGTGATGCTGCTCACCTCCGACAGCGAGGGCACGCCGCTCTCGCTCGTGGAGGCCGGCATGGCGGGGCTGCCCGTGGTGGCCACGCGGGTGGGCAGCGTGCCCGAGATCGTCGTGGACCGCCGCACGGGGTTCCTCACCGAGCCCGACGCGGACGAGATGGCCGACCACCTCGTGCGGCTGCTGGTGGATCCGGGCCTGACCCGGCGGATGGGCGAGTCGGCCCGCGCGTGGACCTGCCGGGCGTTCGGCGTGGACCGGCTGGTGGCCGACACCGAGGCGCTCTACCGCACGCTGCGCGGCGCGGCGCGGTCGGAGGTGGGCAGCCGGTGACGCTCCTTCTGACCTCCGTGCTCGCCTGGGCCGCCGGCTGCCTGCTCGCCGCCGCGGGCCTGCGTCCGGTCCGCCGTACGATCCCCTGCCTGGGCGGGATGACGCTCGCGGCGGTGACGGCGGGCGCCACGGTGGCCGCCACGGCGGCGGCCCTCGGCCCGCCGGACCGGCGGGTGAGCGCGGTCCTGCTGGCCGCCGCGGCGGTGGCGCTGCTCGGCCTGATCGCGGACGTGGGCGCACTGCCCCTCGCCACCCGCCTGGTCGTGGAGTCGGTGGCGGCGGGCGGCGTCGTGCTGTGCGGGGTGCAGGTCACGCTGACGGGCGACTGGCCGGACGGTCCGCTCAGCGTGATGTGGATCGTCGCGATGACCAACGCCCACGCGCTGCTCGACCGGCTCGGCGGCGCGCTCGCCGGGGTCGCCGCCGTCACCGGGGCGGGTCTCGCCGCCGCGGCGCTCCTGCTCGCCGACCCGGCCCTCGCGGTGCCCGCGGCGGTCCTGTCCGGCGCCTGCCTGGGGTTCCTCCCGTACGGCAGGGGGCGAGGGAGGGTGCGTCTCGGGCCGTCCGCCGCGCTGTTCGCCGGGTTCGGCCTGACCTGCCTGGCGGTCGCGCTCGCCGCGGGACGCGGCCCGGCGGCGATGACGGCCGGGATGCTGGTTCCCGCGCTGGCGGTCGCGCTGGGAGCCGGGCTCTACGGCGTCCGCCCCCGGCGGTGGGCCGGGGGCGGACGGCGGGGCGCGGCCGGAGGTGTGCTCCGGGACGCGCGCCGGGACGTGCGTCAGGGCGTGCGCCGGGCCTGAGAGGCCGGCGCCTGGGGGCTCAGCGGCCGATGTTGGCCTCGTGGCCGATGGACAGGCCCGAGTCGACGTCGAAGAAGTGCAGGTTGTGGGTGTCGACGACGAGCTCGATGTCCTGACCGGGACGGACGTGGCTGCGGGCGTTGACGCGGGCGGTCCACAGCGACTTGTCGCCGGTGAGCGGCAGCGACGTCTCCTCGTCGTCGCCGTCGTTCGCGGCGGCCACGGTGTCCTTGTGCTCGACCGGCGGGGCGTCGATCGTGAACAGGACGTTGATCTCCGAGCCGAGCTCCTCGGTGACGGTCGCCTTGACCGGGATGTGCGCCCAGCCGGCGCCGTTGCCGCTCGCGGAGCCGGAGTCCTCGAAGTCCGAGGGCCGGATGCCGAGGATGATCTTGCGGCCGATGTAGCGGTCGAGGCCCGGCTTCTCGGCGAAGGTCGAGTCGGGGACCGGCAGGCGGTAGCCGGCGAAGGCGACGGTCGCGCCGCCGTTGTCGCGGACCAGCTCGGCGTAGGCGAAGTTCATGGCCGGGGAGCCCATGAAGCCGGCGACGAACAGGTTGACCGGGTCGTCGAACAGGTTCTGCGGGGTGTCGACCTGCTGGAGCACGCCGTCGCGCAGGACGCAGACGCGGTCACCGAGGGTCATGACCTCGACCTGGTCGTGGGTGACGTACACCGTGGTGACGCCGAGGCGCTCGTGCATCTGGTTGAGCGAGGCGCGCATCGAGACGCGGAGCTTGGCGTCGAGGTTGGACAGCGGCTCGTCCATCAGGAAGGCCTGGGGCTCGCGGACGATGGCGCGGCCCATCGCGACGCGCTGGCGCTGACCACCGGACAGGGCGGCGGGCTTGCGCTTGAGGTACTGCTCCAGGCCGAGCATGCGGGCGGCGTCGTTGACCCGCTTCTGGATCTCCGACTTGGGCATCTTGCGCAGCTTGAGGCCGAAGGCGAGGTTCTCCTCGACCGTCATGTGGGGGTACAGCGCGTAGTTCTGGAAGACCATCGCGATGTCGCGGTCCTTCGGCGGAAGGTGGTTCACCACGCGGTCGCCGATGACGATCTCGCCGCCGCTGATGTCCTCCAGGCCGGCGATCATCCGCAGGGCGGTGGACTTGCCACATCCCGACGGGCCGACCAGCACCATGAACTCGCCGTCCTTGATCTCCAGGTTGAGGCCGTTGACGGCCTTCACCCCGCCCGCGTAGATCTTGTCGACACTGTTCAGAACGATAGAAGCCATGCCAGTCCTTCGCGCTTGCGAGTCAAGAGCAAGTGGATACGTTTTCATGACTGTCCCGTGAAATGCCGCCTATTGTCAAGATTTCGGTCACATGCCGGATGGAATCATGGTGGAATCGTTTCCATGAGTGGTCCAGCACAGCGGCGAATAACGATCAAGGAAGTGGCGGAGGCGGCGGGGGTCGGGGTGGCCACCGTGTCACGCGTCCTGTCAGGAGGCTCGGCGAGCCCCGAGACCCGGGAGAAGGTGTTCGCCGCCGCGGCCAGGCTCGACTACCGGCCGAGCGCGCTGGGGCGCAACCTCCGGCGCCAGCGGACCGGCGGCGTCGGGCTGCTGGTCCCCGACATCACCGACAGCTTCTACGCGCGCCTGGCCGACGGCGTGCTGTCGTGCGCCCGCTCGTACGGCGAGCCCGTGACGATCGGGGTCACCGGCGACGACCCCGAGCGGGAGGCCGAGCTGATCGGCGCGCTGATCGAGCAGAGCATGGACCGGCTCATCGCGGTGCCGTCGGGGGACGGCGACATGTGGGCGCCCGCGTTGCGGGCGGGGCTCAACGTCGTGTTCGCCGACCGGCGGGTGCGGACCGACGTGCCGAGCGTGGTGCCCGACGACCGGGCGGGCGTGCTCACGGCGGTCGAGTACCTCGCCGGGCTGGGCCACCGCAGGATCGCGTTCCTCGCCCGGCACGGGCAGTCGCAGCGGGTGACCGCGTTCCTGAGCGCGGCGGCGTCGCTGGGGCTGCCGGTCGACCGCGACATGGTCGTGCACGCGCGGGCGAGCCGCGACTCCGCCTACGCGGCCGCCGCCGGGCTGCTGCAGCACCACTCGGACGTCACGGCGGTCCTCGCGGGCGGCAACGTGCTCGGCGAGGCGGCCGTGCTGGCCGCCCGGGAGCTGGACGTGCGGATCCCCCGGGACGTGTCGCTCATCATGTTCGACGACGTGCCCTGGGCGGAGCTGTGCTCCCCGCCGCTGACGGTGATCGCCCAGCCCGCCCAGGACATCGGGTACCGCGCCGCCGAACTGGTGCTGCGGCAGGGCCGCCGGCCTCCGGCGGTCACGCTGCCCACGCGGCTCGTCGTACGGGCGAGCTGCGGGCCCCGGGTCGCGCCGCGCCGGTCCTCCTGAGGTCCGTCAGGAGACGACCTTCTCGATCGCCTCGGCGATCTCCGGCGACTCGGGCGCGACACGGGGGCGGAACCGGGCGACCACCTCGCCGTCGGCGGAGACGAGGAACTTCTCGAAGTTCCACTCCACGTCGCCCGCCGACCCCGAGGCGTCGGGGACGGCCGTGAGCTCGGCGAAGAGGGGGTGCCGTCCCGGGCCGTTGACCTCGGTCTTCTCCAGCAGCGGGAAGTCCACGCCGTACGTCGTGGAGCAGAACTCCACGATCTCCTCCGCCGAGCCGGGCTCCTGGCCCATGAACTGGTTGCAGGGCACGCCGACGACGGTGAAGTCGCGGTCGGCGTAGGCCCGCTGGAGGGCGACCAGGCCGCCGTACTGCGGGGTGAGGCCGCACCTGGAGGCGACGTTGACCACCAGCGCGGCCCGCCCGCCGAGCAGGCCGCCGATGGTCGTGGCCGTGCCGTCGATCGTGTTCACGGGGATCTCGAGAACGCTCATGTCCGCACCATACGTCCCGTCTTCCCCGCCGTGCCTCGCAGGGCCCCCTGATGCGCGCCGTGTCGTCCCGGTCGTCCCGCGCCCGTGGCCGCCTGTACCCCTGCCGACCGGTGCCCCTGGTTAACCTGCGCCCCCGGGGACGGTCGGCGTTGGGCGGCGGATCGGCAAAGAACCGTCCGCGGCGTGTCGCGAATGCCGCCGCCGGGGCGGGCCGCCGTATTTCAATCCGCGTGAGGACCCGTCGCGGTGCCCCCCGGAAGCTCTTCGTGATCCGGTGCGGGCCGAGCGGACGGCGACGCCCGCGCCACGGGCGTACGGCCGCGAAGGGCGCCGGCGCGCGCCCCTTCCGCACGCGACCCGATGACAAGGACCGATTTGGACAGCAACAGCGTTCTACGCAGCACAGTCGCCGCCGTCGTCGCGGCCGCCCTGACCGGTGGCGTGACCGGCAGCCTGACCGGAGGCGTGAGCGGCGTCGCATGGGCCGGAGAGTCGGCCACCACTGAGTCGGCCGGTGAGTCGGCCAATGATTCGGCCGGTGGGTCGGCGGCGGTGCCGGCCGGGCAGAACGCCCGTCAGGTCACGCACCTCGGGGTGTGGACGATGCGGGCGGCGCCCGAGGCACCCAGGTTCCGGGCGCCGGCGAAGGCGCTCAGCAAGGCCTACGCCTTCCGGCTCGTCACCCGCCGCACGTGGTCGGGCCAGGAGTTCCAGTGCCTGGACAGTCTCTGGACCAGGGAGAGCAACTGGGACCACCGGGCCTACAACTCCGGCTCCGGCGCCTACGGCATCCCGCAGGCGCTGCCCGGCGACAAGATGGGCTACGTCGCCCAGGACTGGCGGTTCAACCCGCAGACCCAGATCAGGTGGGGACTGCGGTACATCAAGGGCCGTTACGGCTCTCCGTGCGGCGCGTGGGGTCACTTCCGGTCCCACAACTGGTACTGAACACAGGCGCGCGGGCCGGGGTCTCGTCAGGCGAGGCGGAGCACCAGGACCAGTGCTCCGGCCGCGGCGGCGAGCGCCCCGGCCCAGGCGACGCGGGCGTCCAGCCCGGAGCGGAGCGGGCGCCCGTGCCGCAGCGCCCGTTCCAGGGCGCGGTGCCGCAGCCCGGTGCGCAGGAGCAGGACGGCGCCGGCGAGCGCCACCACCCCGAAGGGGACGGCGAGGCCGGGCAGGTCGTCCCGCACCGCCGCCCCCGCCGCCCCGATGCCGGAGCCCGACATCAGGACCGCCATCCGCACCCAGGCCAGCCGGGTCCGCTCGCCGTGCAGGCCCGGCCTGGGGCCGCCGCCCCCGGAGGTGGTCACGCGAGCACCCTCGGCACGAGGATGAGGAGCAGTGCGAGGAGGGCCACCCCGGCCACGCCGTACCCGAACATGGGCGCCAGGGCGGGCGGCGGGAGCGCTCGGTCCTCACGCAGCGCGCGGTCGATGTGCCGCCAGCGGGGATAGGCCGAGCCCGCCGCCAGGGCGGACAGCAGCACGAGCACGACGGCGAGCAGCGTGCGCACCCACGGGACGAAGACGCCTTCGGGCACGACCGCCATGGCGATGCCGCCCGCGCTCAGTGCGAGAGCGGTGCTGATCCAGGTGAGGAACGTGCGCTCGTTGGCGAGCACGAAGCGGGGGTCTGGCTCGTTCTCGTTCCCTCTCATAGGAGAACGCTAATTCTGCCCCTTTTCCGGCAGATTTCCCGGGTTGTGCCCAATTCCGGATGTCTTGGCCGGGCCCTCCGGCGGCCGGGTCAGATGCAGGCCTCGCTGACCTCGCGGAGGTACTTCGCGCCGTCGGTCGCCACCCTCTGCGCCGCGTCCACCGCCGCGTTGGCGTCGTCGACGTTCAGCTTCTGGAGGCTGTCGGCCAGCCCCTGCAGGGCGTCCCTGAGGCTGGTGTCGGCGGCCTTGTTCGCCATGTCCTCCAGGTCGGCGGCGCCGTCCTCGATCTTCTTGCGCATCGCGGCGGGATCGTCGGCGACCTTGCCGATCTCGCTGACCGTGCGGCTGATCACCTTCGTCGCTTCGGCGCACGACTGGGCCTTGTCCGCGGTCGCGCAGCCCGAGGCGAGCAGGACGGCGGCGGCGCAGGCGGCGGCGAGGGGGAGGAGTCGCATACCGATCACCCTACCCAACCGTCCCCCGATCGCCGCGGCTTCGCACGGCGGCGGTTCCCGCACCCTCCGCCCGTCCGGTGCCGCCGTGTCCGGCGCCGCTTTGGTATTCGACGCCGCTGTCTCCGGCGCCGCTCCGCCCGGACGGCCACATGACGCCGGCGACGACGGCGCGGAAGCCCGCCGCCACCTCCCGGACGAAGACGGTGCCCGGCACCCCAACCCCGCGCAGCGCCCCGCCGTGGTCGGCCACGACCACGGCGACCACGCCGGCCAGCAGGGCCCACCACAGGGCCGCGGCCGCCACCCGCGTCAGCCGGGACGACCTCCGGAAGGACCACCGCAGCCGGTCGCGGTGGAACGGCACGTGGCGAAGCTCGTCGGCGAGGATCCGTCCGGCGACCTCGGCGGCCAGCGGATCATCGGCGCCGTCGCGCACGGCCCGGTAGTAGGCCAGCGCGACCACCTCGGCGAGCATGAGGACCATCAACTCCATGCGCAGCCCGAGGAGCCGCCGCAGCCGGACGAAGACGGCGTCGGTCCAGTGGCCCGGGAGGGTCGCCGCGCCCGCCGCCTCGATCAGCCGGGCCAGCAGACGGGCGTGTTCGCGCTCCTCCGCGACGAACAGCCGGACCGCGGCCGCGTACACCGGGTCCCCGGCCCGGGCGGCCTTGCCCGTGAGGAAGGCCCCGTCGCCGTCCTCGCCCACCTGGAACCGCTGGAGGCTGCGCACCAGGGCGGGGTCCAGCCGCGCGCCCCGGCTCCAGTCGGGGTCGCCCCACGTACGGCGGAGCAGCGCGGCGCCCTCGAAGTCGCGCAACCAGTTCGTGAAGTCACCGATGTCGACCGTCATGGCCGGGAACCTACGGGCCCGGGATGCAGATTCCGGGGGCGGGTTTGTAGAGGTTTGAAGGAGAACGCGGCCGGGCCAGTCGAGTGGGGGTCATAGCATCTGCGGCATGGGATCGTGTGAACATCTGCTCGTGACCGCCGAGGCCGACGCGCTCACGCCGGAAGGCTGTCAGGAGTGCCTGAACCTCGGTATGCACTGGGTCCACCTGCGCAAGTGCCTGACCTGCGGCCACATCGGCTGCTGTGACTCCTCTCCCGGCAAGCACGCCACCGCCCACTACAAGGAGACGTCCCACCCGGTGGTCCGCTCCTACGAGCCGGGCGAGAACTGGCGCTGGTGCTACCTGGACCAGCGCCTCGGCCAGTAAGCCCGGGAGCCGCCCGGCAGCCGCTCAGCCGCGTTCGAGCGTCGCCTCCTCGAAGTCGAGTTCCTGCATCACCCGGTGGAGCACCTCGTCGTCGATGCGGCGCTCGTCGCGCAGCCGTACGAACACGTCGCGCTCGGCGGCGAGCATCTCCCGGCGCAGCCGCCGGTAGAGCGCGGCGGGCGTCTCCTCGCCCTCCGCGCCGGTGCCGCCGCCGAGCCGTTCCCAGGCGTGCATGGCCCGGCGCTCGGCGCGGGTGCGCAACTGGTCGACGACCTCCTCGTGAACGTCGCGCACGCCGTCGGAGGTGAGCTCCTCCAGCCGTGACAGCGCCGCCGACGCGGCGGCCTGCTGGGCGCCCGCCTCCGCCAGGTCGTCGGCGTACCGCTCCCTGGCCGTGGAGACCCCGAGCTTCCTGATCAGCCAGGGGAACGACAGGCCCTGCACGATCAGGGTGCCGACGACGACGGCGAACGTCAGGAACAGCAGCAGGTTGCGCTGGGGGAAGTCCTCGGGCAGGGCGAAGGCCGCGGCCAGCGACACCACGCCGCGCATCCCCGCCCAGCTCGTCACCACCACGTTCTGCCACGACGGCGTCTTCGGCTCCCGGGTGCGCACCCGCTTCGACAGCATCCGCGGGAGGTAGGTGCTGGGCGGCACCCAGGCGGCCCGTACGAGGACGACCACCAGGAACAGCACGACGGCGTACGTCGCGAGCCGCGCGGGCGGCTGACCGTCCAGCCCGGCGAGGATCGGGCGCAGCTGCAGGCCGATCAGCGCGAACACGATGGACTCCAACACCAGGTCGACCACCCGCCAGACCGCCCCGGACAGCAGGCGCGTGCCGTACGAGCTCCGGCTGAGCTCGTGCCCCAGGTAGATCCCGACGATCACCACGGCGATCACGCCGGAGGCGTGCACGGCCTCGGCCGCCAGATAGGCGGCGTACGGCACGAGCAGCGAGACGCCGTTGGCGATCAGCGCGTCGCCGAGCCGCCGCAGCACGAGGCCCGCGATCCGCGCGATGGCGAGGCCGATGACGAGGCCGAGCCCGGCGGCCAGGAGGAACTGCCCGCCGACGTCCAGCACTCCCCCGGCCGTGCCGGCCACGGCGCCCAGCGCGACCCGGTAGGCGGTCAGCGCGGTGGCGTCGTTGAACAGGCTCTCGCCCACCAGGATGGTCAGCGCCCGCCGCGGCAGGCCGAGGCGGCGCCCGATGGCGACCGCGGACACCGCGTCGGGCGGCGCGATGATCGCGCCGAGCGCGAAGGCCGCGGCCAGGGGAAGCTGCGGCACCATCGCGTGCGTGACGAACCCGACCACCACGGTGGTCATCAGGACGAGCCCGACCGCGAGGAGCCCGACGGGCCGGGCGGCGTCACGCAGCCGCAGATAGGAGCTGTCCAGCGCCGCCGAGTAGAGCATCGGCGGCAGGAAGACCAGCAGGACGATGTGGGGGTCGAGCCTGTAGTCGGGGACGCCGGGCAGGTAGGAGGCGGCCAGCCCGGCGACGACCAGGAGCAGCGGGGACGACCAGTCCCGCCATCGGGCCAGGGCGGCGACGGCGAGAGCGCCGGCGGGAAGAAGCAGGAACTGCAGTGCCGTTGAGGTGTCCATCAGAGGACGAGGTTACTTACAGCTGGAACCCCTGCCGACCACCGGCCCGTAAATCGGCCTACCAGCCCCGCGCGTCCTCCCAGTTCTCCTGACCGTCGTCCGGCCACTGGGCCGGGCTCTCCCCGGTGGTCCGCCCGGAACGCCGTCTTCCGTGGCGCTCGTGCTCCGCGTGCGGGTCGGGGCCCTGGCCCGCCGGCCACTGGTCCGGCCGCAGCCGCTCGCCCGTGTGGTAAAGCGGCGGTTCGTTCATGTACGGCCGGACGGAGCCGATGCCGAGGGGATCGTTCGGGTCGACCGCCGGGGGCTGCTGACGGGGGTCCGCCAGGGGCCCGGTCTGGGTCGCGGAGGACGCGACGAGGCGGTCCTGCGTGGGGGTCCCCCGGGCGACGAGCACGTCGTTGGGGCCGAGGGCGGGCGGGGCGGGGTGGGCCTCGGGGGCCGGTGCGGGCGGCGGGACCGGCGGGCGGGCGTACTGCCCCGTGCCGGGGAAGTCCGGATACTCGTAGTCGCCCTGGTAGTCACCCTCGTAGGTGCTCTGGTAAGTGCTCCGGTAGTCGCCGCGGGCCGGCTGCTCGGGGTAGCCCGCGTCGTGTCCCCGGTGGGCGTCCGGCGCGGCATACCCGTTCTCGCCCCGCGCGTACGCGTCGTGGGCGGCGCCGTAGCCGTCCTGGGCCTGGCCGTAGGAGCGCTGCGGCGTGGCGTACGGATCGTCGGCGGTGTACGGATCGCGGGTGGCGTAGCCGTCTCCGGGCTGGCCGGCGGCGTACCCGTCGGGCGGCGTGGCGTAGCCGTCCTGGGCCTGGGCCGCGTAGCCGTCCTGCGGCCGGGTGCCGTAGGGATCGGCGGCCTGCGTGGGGTAGGCGTCCTGCGCCTGGGCGGCGTAGGGGTCCTGAGCGGGGTACGGGTCCTGAGCGGGGTAGGCGTCCGCGGCCTGCGCGCCGTACGCGTCCCTGACCGGGGCGGCGTACGGGTCGTGGGCGGGATAGGGGTCCTGGGCCTGCGTGGCGTACGGGTCCGGGGCCGCGTAGGGGTCCTGGGCCGGATAGACGTCCCGGCTCTGGGCCTCCTGCTCCTGCCGCTGAGCGTGCGCCGGGTATGCCTCCCGGCCGGCGGCGGCGTAGCCGTCCTGGTCGGGCGCCTGCCGGGGGAAGGGCCCGGTGCCGGCGTCCTGGTCCGGGACGTCCTCCTCCGCGAACCCGTCGTCCAGGGTGTCGATCAGACGTCCCACGTCGTCCATGGGCATACGGAAACTGGCCGTGCACATCTCGCCCCGCCACAGACTCAGCACCAGCGTGCCGTCGTGCCAGGTGACCCTGAGCACGCGGTCCTGACCCCGTGCGTCGAAGAACACCTCGCCGAACGATGGCAATGGGACAACTTCCGACATGGCAGTCATAGTGCCTTTACCAGCCCTTTTTCGTCCACTCGATCCCGGGAACCCTGGCGCAACATCCGCTTCGTCCTCTTTGACCTCACTGGGAAGATCGCCGTTGACCTTGAGAGCACTGGTATCCAGTGTGCCATGCGGGCCGGGAGGGAGTTCCTGGAACGCCAGGATGTGGTGAACGCGGCACGCACGAGATGTCGGTGGCAGGGGGTAGCGTTCTGCCGTGCCAAAGGACCGTCCCGAGCTTCCGCCCGTCGAAGAACTCCTCACCGCCGCGGTGACCGCGGTGGGCGGCGTCGAGCGCCCGGGCCAGGTCAAGATGGCGCAGGCGGTGCGCGACGCCGTCGAGAGCGAGGAGCACCTGGCCGTGCAGGCGGGCACGGGCACCGGCAAGTCCCTGGCCTACCTGGTGCCCGCGATCAGGCACGCGGCCGAGAGCAAGAAGGCCGTGGTGGTGTCCACCGCCACCATCGCGCTGCAGCGCCAGCTCGTCGACCGCGACCTGCCCCGGCTGGCCGACGCCCTGGAGGGCCTGCTGCCGCACCGTCCCGAGTTCGCGATCCTCAAGGGGCGCCGCAACTACCTGTGCCGCCACAAGACGGCGGCGGGCATGCCCGAGGACGAGGACGACCAGCTCTTCGACCCGCGCGAAATCAGCGCGACCGGCCGGATGGTGCAGCGGATCCAGGACTGGGCCGACGAGACCGAGACCGGAGACCGCGACGAGATCGTGCCAGGGGTCAGCGACCAGGCCTGGCGGCAGTTCTCGGTGACCGCCCGGGAGTGCCTGGGCGCCCAGCGCTGCCCCAGCGGCGCCGACTGCTTCGCCGAGCTCGCCCGGGAGCGGGCGGGCGAGGCCGACGTCGTGGTGACCAACCACGCGCTGCTCGCGATCGACGCGATGGAGGACTTCGCCGTCCTCCCCGAGCACGACGTGGTCGTCGTGGACGAGGCGCACGAGCTCGCCGACCGGGTCACCTCCGTGGTCACCGGCGAGCTGTCCGAGGCCACGGTGAGCCTGGCGGTGCGCCGGGCGGGACGGCTCGTCGAGCAGGGGGTGGCCGACCGGCTGCAGGAGGCGGGCGAGGACCTGCGCGCCCTGCTGGGCGCCGCGCCGCCCGGCCGCGTCGACACGCTGCCGCAGTCGCTCGGGCTGACGCTCTCTCTGGTGCGGGACGCCGCGTTCGCGTGCATCACGGCGCTCGGGCCGCGCAACAAGGACAAGGACGACCCGGAGAACGCCGGGCTGCGCAAGGCCGCCTTCACCGTGCTCGACGACGTCCACGACACCGCGCAGCGGATGCTCGACGCGTTCGGCCCGGCGGCCGGCGGGACCGGCACGGGCGGCGACGCCCTCGGCGCCGGGGCTCCGGACTCCGGCGGGCCGGCGGGCGGCGGCGACGCGGAGACCGAGGAGATCCACCGGGCGGAGGTCGTCTGGCTGGAGGAGGGCCGCGGCCGCGTCCCGCCCACCCTGCGGGTCGCGCCGCTGTCGGTGGGCGGCATGCTGCGGGACAAGCTGTTCGGCGACCGGACCGTCGTCCTCACCAGCGCCACGCTCGCACTGGGCGGCACCTTCGACAGCCTCGCCCGGCAGTGGGGCCTGCGGCCGGGCGAGTGGACCGGCCTGGACGTCGGCTCGCCGTTCGACCACCCGCGCCGCGGCATCCTCTACGTCGCCACACATCTCCCCCAGCCCGGCCGCGACGGCCTGCCGGAGGCGTACGTCGACGAGATCGCCGAGCTGATCGAGGCGGCGGGCGGGCGCACGCTCGGCCTGTTCTCCTCCATGCGGGCCGCCAAGGCCGCGACGGAGGCGCTGCGCGAACGGCTGGACGTGCCACTGCTCTGCCAGGGCGACGACGCGACCGGACAGCTCGTCAAGCAGTTCGCCGGCGACCCCGCCACCTGCCTGTTCGGCACGCTCTCCCTGTGGCAGGGCGTCGACGTGCCGGGGCCGTCGCTGACTTTGGTGATCATCGACCGGATCCCGTTCCCGCGCCCCGACGACCCGCTCGCCTCCGCGCGGCAGCGGCACGTCGCGGCCAAGGGAGGCAACGGCTTCATGGCGGTCGCGGCCACCCACGCCGCGCTGCTGCTGGCCCAGGGGGCGGGCCGCCTGCTGCGCTCGATGGACGACCGCGGCGTCGTCGCGGTGCTCGATCCCCGGCTGGCCACCGCCCGCTACAGCGGGTTCCTGCTGAACTCGCTGCCGCCCTACTGGCGCACCACCGACCCCGCAAAGGTCCGCGAGGCCCTGCGCCGCCTGACCGCCGACCTCTGACCGCCGAGTTCCGCCTCCTCGGCCCGCTCGCTCTCCGCGATGCCGGGCGCTCCCTCACATCCCCGTGATCGCGCCGAACGTCTCGCCCGCGTCGAGCCGCCGGACGAGGTCGAGCACGACGTGCGGCCCGCCGTTGGCGGCGACCCACCGGCTCACCCGGCACGCCGCCCGGGCATAGGTGTTCCCGTCTGCGCCGGCGGCCCGCAACCAGGCGTCCAGCGTCGTCGGCAGCGGGGCGTCCGTGCTCATGAGGCAGCGGTCGGCCGCGGTGCCCGGCGCGGTGTCGGGCTCAGTACCCGGCGCGGTCTCGGGCGCGAGATACCGCGGGTCGCCGGAGACCAGGACGGCCAGCCCTTCGTCGAACCACTGCGGCACCTCCGCTCCCGCGTCAAGCCGGGCGTGCAGTTCGACGTGTGACATCTCGTGGGAGGCGATGACCGGGTCCACGCCCGAGGGCGACAGCATCACCGCGCGGTTCAGCACCGCGACGCCCCGCTCCCCGCCGCCGCCGATCCGCCGGTAGCAGCGGTCGCTGAGGCAGGCGAGGATCCGCGGAGAGGCCCGCCTGTCTCCGTAGAAGTCGCGGACGCGCCGCTCCGCCTCCTCCACGGCCGAGACCACCTGCCGCTTCCGGTACGGCGGCAGGCCCTGTTCCGCGTAGACGTCCCCCGCCAGCCGTTCCAGTCCGTAACAGCCGGGGCAGGTGGCGGCGGCGACCGCGGGGTAGGCCACCGCCACGACGGCGGCCGCCGCGATCGGCAGAGCCACGAGCGCGGCGAGCAGCCACACCCGCCCGCGCCGGAACGCGCCGCCACGCGAGCCCGCGCGCCGCCACCTCGACGTCATCGTCAGGAGGTGGACGGGGGCAGAGGGCTGAGATCGGGGCGCTTCGGGGCGAGGCCGTCGCCCGAGGAGGTGCCGCGGAGCCGCCGGCCGATCCAGGGGCCGAAGTGCTCCCTGAGCCACTGCACGTCCTCCTGGCGCTTTGCCCTCGGGTTCACCGTCTCCCGGGGCGGCCAGGTCTTGCGCCAGTCGTCCTCGCCGGGCAGGCCGAGCACGTGCAGGACCCTCGCCGCGACCAGGCGGTGGCCTTCGGCGTTCATGTGCAGCCGGTCCCCGCTCCAGGCCCGCCAGTCGCGCAGCCCCTGCATCGACCACATGTCCACCAGGTGGCAGCCGTACAGGTCGGCGATCGAGCGGACGTGCATGTAGAAGATCGCGAACCTGCCGCGCACGCGCCGCATGATGGGCGTGTCGCGGGGGTCGGTGCCGGTGAACAGCACGACGTCCGCGCCGGTGGCCCGCAGGTCGCGCACGGCCGCGGCGAGCTTCTTGGCCATCCGGTCGGGATCGCTGCCCGGACGGATGAGGTCGTTGCCACCGGCGCAGAAGCTGATGAGGTCCGGCTTCATCTCGACGGCCACGGGCACCTGGTCGGCGACGATCTGGTCGATCAGCTTCCCCCGCACGGCCAGGTTGGCGTAGCGCAACTCCGGCTCCAGCGACGCGAGCCGCTCGGCGACCCGGTCGGCCCACCCCCGATAGCGGACCACCTCCCCCGGCGCCGGAGGGGGCGCGTCCGGGAGGGGGTCGTTAAGACCCTCGGTGAAGCTGTCTCCGACCGCCACGTACGACCGGTACCCCATGGACCCTTCTTTCGTCACTCGCCCATCTCGGCGATCGCACGCAGCGCCAGCTCGTACGACCGCATGCCGAACCCCGCGATCGTCCCGGTGGCCACCGCCGCCACGACCGAGGTGTGGCGGAACTCCTCCCGCGCGTTCGGGTTGGAGATGTGCACCTCCACCAGCGGCGCCGTACGCTGCGCGATCGCGTCGCGCAGGGCGTAGGAGTAGTGCGTGAACGCGGCGGGGTTGAGCACCACCGGGGTCTTGCTGTCGGCGGCCTCGTGGATCCAGCCGACCAGCTCGGCCTCGTCGTCGGTCTGCCTGACCTCGACCGACAGGCCCAGCTCGCGGCCGGCGTCGCGGCACAGGGCCGACAGGTCCTCGAAGGTCTGCGCGCCGTAGACGTCGGGCTCCCGGCTGCCGAGGCGTCCGAGATTGGGGCCGTTCAGGACGAGCACCGGCCTCATCGGGCCACCTCCTGGTACGCCGCCTCCAGGAGCTCCTCGGAGGGGTTCTCCAGGCGGGCCGGCCTCGCGACGTCGTCGAGCACGACGAACCGCAGCACGGCTCCCCTGGCCTTCTTGTCCACCCGCATGTGCTCGCGCAGGCGCGGCCAGGCCGCGGCCCGGTAGGTGGTGGGCAGCCCGACCGACTCCAGGATGGAGCGCGTCCGGTCCACGAGGTCGCGGCCGACCCGGCCGTCGAGCCGGGACAGCTCGGCGGCGTAGACGAGCCCGATGGCCACCGCCTCGCCATGCCTGATGTGGTAGTCCTCGACCCGCTCGATGGCGTGGGCGAGGGTGTGGCCGTAGTTGAGGATCTCCCGCAGGCCGCTCTCCCGCAGGTCGGCGCCCACGACGTCGGCCTTCACCCGTATCTTGCGCTCGACCAGCTCCCGGGTGTGCTCGCCCTCGGGGGTGCGGGCGCCGGCGGGATCGTCCTCGACGAGCAGCAGGATCGTCGGATCGGCGATGAACCCACCCTTGATGATCTCCGCGAGTCCCGCGACGTAGTCGTCGCGCGGCACGCTCGTCAGCGTGGCGAGGTCGCACAGCACGCCCTTGGGCGGGTGGAAGGACCCGACCAGGTTCTTGCCCTCGGGGGTGTTGATGCCGGTCTTGCCGCCGACGGCCGCGTCGACCATCGCCAGCAACGTGGTCGGCACCTGGACGACCTGCACCCCGCGCAGCCACGTCGCCGCCGCGAACCCGGCCAGGTCGGTGGTCGCTCCCCCGCCGACTCCGACGACCGCGTCGGACCGGGTGATGCCGTACCGGCCGAAGGCCGACCACAGCTCGGCCGCGACATGAACGGTCTTGGCCTCCTCGCCCTCCGGCACGGGCAGCGAGACGACCTCCAGCCCGGCGGCCTCCAGGGCCTCGCGTACGGGCCGGGCGATCTCCGGCAGCCCGGCGGGGTGGATGACGGCTACCGTGCGGACCTTCGGGTCGAGCAGGCCCGGCAGCTCCGGCAGCACTCCGGCGCCGACCACGACGTCGTAGGGGCTCTCACCGCCGACGGTGATGCGGGTCGCGGTCACAGCGCCCCCTCGATCTCGGCCACGACGTCCTCCGGCTCGCGGTCGTCGGTCTTCACGACGACCGCGGCGAGCCGCTCGTAGATCGGGCGGCGCTCCTCCATCAGCGTCCGCAGGCGGCTGCGGGGGTTCAGCACGAGCAGCGGCCGGGCCGAGGCGAGGCCGACCCGCCTGACCGCCTGGTCGAGCCCGACCTGGAGGTAGACGACCCGGTGGCCGGCCAGCAGCTCCTGGGTGGCCTCGTGCAGGATCGCGCCGCCCCCGAGCGCGAGCACCCCGGGGTGATCGGCCAATGCGGACCGCACGGCCTCCGCCTCCAGCTCGCGGAACCGCTCCTCGCCGTCCTCCACGAACACGTCGCTGACGGTCTTGCCCGCGGCGGCCTCGACGTCGGCGTCGGTGTCGCGGAACGGCAGGCCGAGACGGTCCGCGAGGAGCCGACCGACCGTTGACTTGCCCGAACCTGGCGGGCCGATGAGGACCGCGGCCGGGCCGTTGGACGCCGATTGCATGATCACTGACCTTATTACTTGATCACCAGGGAGGACAGGTAGCCCGCCAGGTTGCGCGCCACCTCTTCGACGGAGTCGCCGCCGAACTTCTCGACCGCCGCGTCCGCGAGCACCAGCGCGACCATGGCCTCGGCGACGATCCCGGCGGCCGGGACGGCGCACACGTCCGAGCGTTCGTGGTGGGCCTTGGCCGCCTCGCCGGTCAGCACGTCGACAGTGGCGAGCGCCCGGGGCACCGTGGAGATCGGCTTCATCGCCGCGCTGACCCGCAACGGCTCGCCGTTGGTCATGCCGCCCTCGACGCCGCCGGCCCGGTTGGTGATCCGGCGGACGCCCTCGGCGGTGTTCTCGATCTCGTCGTGGGCCCGGGACCCGGGGCGGCGGGCGGTCTCGAAGCCGTCGCCGACCGCGACGCCCTTGATCGCCTGGATGCCCATCAGCGCGGCGGCGAGACGGGCGTCGAGGCGCCGGTCCCAGTGCGTGTAGCTGCCGAGGCCCGGCGGCAGGCCGTAGGCGACGACCTCGACCACCCCGCCGAGGGTGTCGCCGTCCTTGTGCGCCTTGTCGATCTCGGCGATCATCGCGGCGCTCCCGTCCGGGTCGAGGCAGCGCACCGGGTCGGCGTCCACCGCCTCCAGGTCGGCCGGGCCGGGGATCACGTCACGGCGCGTGACGGCCTCGCCGATCGAGACCACGTGGCTGACGATGTCGACGCCGAGAGCCTGCTTGAGGAAGGAACGGGCGACCTGGCCCAGCGCCACGCGGGCGGCCGTCTCACGCGCGCTGGCCCGGTCGAGCACCGGCCGCGCGTCGTCGAAGCCGTACTTCTGCATGCCCGCGAGGTCGGCGTGGCCGGGACGCGGCCGGGACCGCGGCGCGTTGCGCGCCTGACCCTCCAGGACGGCCGGGTCCACCGGGTCGGCGGCCATCACGGTCTCCCACTTCGGCCATTCGGTGTTGCCGATGCGGATGGCGACGGGCGATCCGAGCGTGCGGCCGTGCCGTACGCCTCCGGAGATCGTCACCACGTCCTGCTCGAACTTCATCCGTGCCCCGCGGCCGTATCCGAGACGGCGGCGGCGCAGCGCCTCGGCGAGGTCGGCGGTGGTCACCGACACTCCGGCGGGGAGGCCTTCCAGGATCGCGAGAAGCTCGGGGCCGTGTGACTCCCCGGCGGTCAACCAGCGCAGCATGACGACCAGTCTTCCATGTGCGCCCGACTGCGGCGTCACCCCGACACCCATGTGCCCGCCCCCGGCCCATCGGTCCAGGTCCACCCGGCCCGGTACGTCGTTCACAGTTGATCGGGCCCGGTTCGTCAGAGACCGTGCGCCGGACACGGCTCGTCAGGCCGCGTTCGTGAGACACAGCGCGACCAGCGCGCCCGCGAGCATGAACGGGCCGAACGGGAACTCGGTCGTCCGGGTGGCCCTGCGCGCCAGGAGCAGTCCCACGGCGTACAGCGCGCCGAGCACCTGCCCGGCCATCCCGGCGACGATCACGGACTGCGTGCCGAGCGCGCCGGTCAGCAGGCCGATCAGCCCGGCCAGCTTGACGTCACCGAGCCCGAGACCGGCCGGGCGGATGAACCACAGCACGGCGTAGACGGCCCCGAGCGCGCACCCCGACGCCAGGGCCGGCAGCAAGCGGCCCGACGGCGCGAGCAGGGCCACCAGGATCGGGTACGACGGCAGCGTGATCGCGTCGGGCAGCCGCCAGGTCCTCCGGTCGATCTCCGCGAGCGCGGCGCCGGCCACCACGGCGTACGACCAGGCGGCCAGGACCCAGCCGTCGTGGACCCGCCAGGCGGCCAGCGCCGCGGCCAGCGCGGTCACTCCTTCGAGCAGGTACGGCGGGCGGGGCAGCGGCGCCGCGCGTACCGCCGACGCGAACGCGCGAACCACCTCGGCCCGGTGGCCGCCCGGCTCCACCCCGCCCCGCGCGCCCTCCTGCGATTCATCCCGCACCTCGGAGTGCGGGTCCGGCTCCGCCTCGGGTCGTGCGTCGGCCTGCGCTTCCGGCCGCGCCTCGGGCTGAGCGTCAGATCCTTCGCCCAGTCCCACGCCGCCCCTCTCCTCGGGCCGCGTGTCGAAGCCCGTGGCGAACGCCCGGGCGTACGCGCCCGCGACAAGGCCGAGGACGGCGGCGGCGACGATGACGGGGAGGGACACGCGGCCGACCCTAACGCCCGTGCGCCGGACCCGCATGGTCCGAGCACGGCCCTGTGGACGGCCGCCCTCCTGTGGAGAACCGGAGGCGGCCAGGCGTGGCGCGTGAGCCCCGCGCTGTGGGGTCAGGCGCGGCGGCGGTTCCACCAGCGGCGGCGGGGCGCGTCCTCATCGGCGCCGAACCGGGCGACCGTCGCGTCCGGCACCTCCCGGGTGAGGCGGTCGACGGCGCCGGCGTCGCGCCTCGCCTCCTCCACTGTCGCGAGAGCGTGCAGCATGCCGCCCTCGATCACGAAGGGAACCGGCCCGGCCACGTCCACGACCACGGCGGCGGCGTTCTCGTGGCGTGCGGCCTGGCACACCTGGGGAGCGGTCGCCTGCACCGGCCGGGCGTCCGCCCGCCACCGGCGCATCGGCTCGGCGCCGGTGAAGGCGAGCACCGCCTCACGGCCGTCCTTACCCACCAGTTTGGGGAGGGCCATCTCGCTCTCCTTCTCCTGGCGCAGGCCGTGCTCGCCGACCTCCGACTCGGTCAGCAGAGCGACCACGGGCACCAGCAGCCGGGTCCCGGCGAGCGCCGCCAGGACGTCGGCGGCGGTCGCCGTACCGGCCTCGAACGCCGACAGCGCCGCCGCCACGGCCGCGTCGGCGCCGCCCTCGTCGTCGGGGCGCAGGGGCTGCGGAATCGATGGCACGTCTCCCGACCCTACCTTTCGGGCCGTGCCCGGATGTCAGCCCAGATCCGCGATGGCGATGACCGGGCCCCCGCCGGACGGCCCCTGGTGGACGGCCGCCACGGAGACGAACACGGCCGGGTCTCCGGTCACGCTCGCCGCCACCCCGCCGACCGTCGCCTTGATCTGGCGGTGCCAGTGGACGTCGGAGTCGTCGAGCATGATGTTGCGCCGCCCTCGTACGCGGCCGGACGGGTCGGCCTCGCACTTGATGAACAGGTTGACCAGCCGGCCGCCGAGGTCGTCCGTACGGGGGCGCTCGGGCAGGTCGATCCCGGCGTTCGCGACGGCCTCCCAGATGCCGTCGCTGTCCAGGGCGTCCCTCATCACCGAGTGGCCGGCCCGGTAGCGCCCGCCGATCCCGCGCACGTTGCCGACCACGACGATCTGGGCCCGGTCGAGCTCCACGCCGCTGGAGCACGAGGCCACCGACGAGTAGAGCGACAGGTCCTTGTGGATCTGCTCGGCCGACGGCATCGGGATCTCCCCGAGCGCGACCGCGATGCCGAGCGCCGTGGTCGAGTTGGAGATGTCCATCGACTTGAGCGTGTCCTCGGTGACGACCGTCTGCCCGCGCTCCTTCGCGTCGGTGATCGTGGACAGCGTGAGCAGCGGGGTCTTGGTCTGCACGTAGTGGACGTCGGCCGGGTCGTCGATCCCCGCGAGCTTCATGGCCTCCCGCACCCCGGCGGCGACCTTCTCGACCATCGCGGGCCTGCCGATGTCCTCCGGGAGGATCACCTCGCTCATCGCCACGCCGACGCTCACCCTGGGCTCGTCGGTGCGTACGGCCTTCGCGGGGTCGATCGTCGCGAAGACGGTCGCGTGCGGGCTGAGCACGCCGTCGGTGCCGCCGGACCACACCAGAGGCACCTGCGCGATCTCCTCCGGCGTACGGGTGCCCTTCGCGGCGAGCACCTCGCGGAAGGCCCGGTCGGCGAGGATCCGCGTGTAGTCGTTGACCCCGCCGTTGCCCTCGGTCTTGCCGACGACCGCCAGCACCCGGTCCGCTTCGATCACCCCGTCGTCGATCAGCTTCGCGAGCCCGGAGGCGTCGGTGACGCTCTCGATGGGGACCTTCCGTACCTCGATCGGATCCGGCACTATCCCTCCACCCCTCTGGACACCCTGGTCCCGATATTTCCTGACAACGCCGCCCCGATGTGGTGCAGCGAGGTGATCACCGCCTGGTTGCCGCTCTCCTCGGCGAAGCGCAGGGCGGCCTCGACCTTGGGGCCCATGCTGCCCCCGGCGAAGTGACCGGCCGCCTGCAACGCGCGCAGCGCGGCGACGTCGACGTCCCCGATCGGACGGGCCCGGGGTGTGCCGAAGTCCGCCGAGGCGTACGGCACGTCGGTCGCGATCACGAGGTCGGTGGCGCCGACGGCGACGGCGAGCGCGGCGGCGGCGAGGTCCTTGTCGACCACCGCCTCGATCCCGGTCAGCACGCCGTCCGACCGGCGTACGACCGGCACTCCCCCTCCCCCGGCGGCGACGACCGTGAACCCGGCCCCGATCAGCGCGACGGCCGCGGCGGCGTCCAGGATCTCCACCGGCCGGGGCGAGGCGACCACCCGCCGCCAGCCGCGTTCGAAGCGCCGCCAGACCTGGCCCTGCCCCTCGAACCGGCGCGCCTCGTCCTCGTCGAAGTAGCGCCCGATCGGCTTGACCGGGTCCCGGAACGCCGGGTCGTCCGCGTCCACAAGTGTGCGGGTGACGACGGCCGCGACCCGCGCGTACCCCAGCTCCCGCTGCAGGGCGTTCATGATGAGCGTGCCGATCGTGCCCTGCGTCTGCGCCACGCACCAGTCGAGCGGCACGGGCGGCACGACGCCCGCGCTGAGCTGGTTCTTCAGCAGGATGTTGCCGACCTGGGGGCCGTTTCCGTGGGTCAGCACCACCTCGTGCCCGGCCCGGATGAGCGCCGCCACGTGGGTCATCGCCTCGGCCACCGCCCGGTGCTGGTCCGCCGGTGACGCGCTCCCGTCCGGAGCCGTCATGGCGTTGCCGCCGAGTGCGATCAGTACGCGTCCGCCCACATCCGGAAACTATCCAGCCCCACACGGGCCTTCATTGGCGAGTTCCGCCCACCCCTGCCGCATCCATGAGCAGATTTCACCAAGCCCGGCACCGAGCTGCGGGCTCGGTTCCCGTCCCGGCGGCCTCTGCCGGAATGCTCACCACTGCCCCCCTTTCAATGGAGATCCGTATGTCGACGCCTCAGGTGCGGGCCCATCACACGCTGTTCGACCAGATCGAGCGGGTGTCCCAGTCGATGCTCCTGCTGCACATTCCGCTGCTGTTCTTCGTGGCCTTCCTGCCGTACACGACGTCGCTGTTCGGCGAGGCCAACGCCGGTCACTTCCCGGAGGACGGCAGGGCCCTGGCGACCGGCCTGTTCGCCGGCAACGAGGCCGTCCTGCTGCTCGCCCAGGGCGCGCTGTTCACTCTCGTGCTGGCGCAGCGGCTGAACCGGCCGGAGGCCGACCTGCCCCGCCTGCGCGCCAACGCCCAGGTCTACTGGGCGATCGGGATCTACTGGCTGCTGACCGCCGTGGCGTGCGCCTGGATGGTCACCGCGGTGCCCTTCCTGTGGCTGGCGACCCCGCTCCTCGCCTTCGGCACGGTCCGCGTGCTCAGGAGGCGGTGAAGCCGCGCAACACGTCCGCGATCTCGTCGACCTCGGTGAGCTTGCCCGAAGCCACCGCGATCACGAACTCGTACGCGGCGTCGTCATCCTCCGGATCGATCTCCAGCCCGTTCTTCGCGCAGAAGACGTACATCGTGAGCCACCCCGCCAATACGACTGGGCGAACCGCCAGCCGCTCATTGCGCGAGCCGATCGAGCAGGGGCCTCCACCGGCGCGCCCCTTCCATCGCCAGCCGCTCGACCTCATCATCGTCACCCTCGTGGTCGTGTCGGGCGAGATACTCCTCCACCGCGGCGGCAACGATCTGCCGCACGGTGCCGGCACCTGATGAGCCCTTGCGACTCGACTTGCCATAACGTAAAGTGTCCACCCGGACACTTTACGTCACAGCTACTACTCGGTCTGATTTGTCTATACGCCCACGTGAGGAGGTCGAGGAGGTGGTGGTCATGGCTTACGGGCTGCCTACACTGGACGTCGTGACGGCCTCTGTGCCCCTTCGCGGTCCCGCGGCGGCAATCGCCTATCTGTTGGCGTCCGCGCGGACCAGTGGCATACGAATCAATCGCACGAAACTCACCACCCTCCTGTATCTGAGCGACCTCCGCGCCGTTGAGAAAGGGCTCCCTCCGGGCTCCGGTGCGGAATGGCGGTGGCACCCACGTGGCCTGCGCAGCCTTCGCCTCGCCGAGGTCGAGCGTGACCTGTGTGAGGCGGGCGTCATTTCGGCCGAGGACAGCATCGACCCTTTCGCCAGCCATCGTGAGTGCGTCATCCACCTCATGGACGCCCCTCAGATGGTCGTCGACGACGAGTTCGCCGAGCTCGTCGACGACGTCCTCGGGGCGTATGGGCGCTGGTCGGCTACCCAACTGCGTGATCTCACGCATCAGACTCCCCCGATGCAGGAGGCCGGCAAGCAGCACAGGCCCGGGGTGCGGATAGACCTCGCCGGCGGTCCGCCACTTCCCGACCTGGGCTCTGGCCTTGCCCGCCTGCGCCGGTGGGTGGAGGACAATCCCCTTCCGGACGACGAGCCAGGGGGCACCGACGACCTGATGCAGGAAATCGGGCACTTCACCGAACTCCGGACAGAGGCGACCCGGAAACTCCTGGAGGAGTAGTGCCGGGTCCCTATGTGGCCGGCGGTGTCTACTTCGTCAGCGACATGGAAGTGCGCCTCATTCCGGAGGAGGATCGCGTCGTCCACGACGAACGTCGTCCCGTGGTCGTGGTCACGGGCGTGGAGTCCAACGGCGATCCCGACTGGCAGTTCGTCCTTGTGTGCCCGATATCCGGCTCTACCTCGCGCCGTACCCGCTTTGACGTCCAGCTCGGCAAGGGGCAGGGCGGTGTCATCAAGAAGTGCTGGATCCGCATCCCCGCAGTACAGCCACTCATGAAATCGGCCTTGGAGGACAGGACCGGCACCCTGGACGAAGACCTGCTGACGCAGGTTCAGGGGCGTCTCGCCCAGTACCTCGGCCTCCTGAACTGACGAGACGCCTTCAGGAGAGACGGCGGAGGCGGGTGACGGCCTCGTCGATGACCTCGTCGCGCTTGCAGAAGGCGAACCGCAGGAAGTGGCGGCCACGGTCCGGGTGGTCGTAGAAGACCTGGGTGGGGATCGCGACGACTCCCGCCAGTTCGGGCAGCCGCCGGGCGAGGTCGAGCCCGTCGGTGAAGCCGAGCGGCCGGATGTCGGTCTGCACGAAGTAGGTGCCGGCCGGCCGGAGCACGTCGAAGCCGGCCTCCGCCAGACCCGTCATGAGGCGGTCCCGTTTGGCCTGCAGGGCCGCCCGCTGGGCCGCGACCCACTCCATCTCCTCCTGCAGGGCGTACGCGACCGCGGCCTGCCAGGGGGCGTTCGCGGTGTAGGTGAGGAACTGCTTGACCGCCTGCACGGCGCCCGCGAGCGGCGCCGGAGCGCACACCCAGCCGGTCTTCCAGCCGGTGACGCTGAAGGTCTTGCCCGCGGAGGAGATCATGATCGTGCGCTCGCGCATGCCGGGCAGCGTGGCCAGCGGCACGTGCTCGACGCCGTCGAAGGCGAGGTGCTCGTAGACCTCGTCGGTGATCGCGACCAGGTCGTGCTCGCGGCACACGCGGGCGACGCACTCCAGTTCCTCCCGGGTGAACACGGTCCCGGTCGGGTTGTGCGGCGAGTTCACCAGGATCGCGCGGGTGCGGGGCGTGATCGCGGCCTCCAGCTCGGCCGGGTCGAAGGTGAACCGCCCCGCGTCGACACGCAGCGTGACCGCCCTGCGCACGGCTCCCGCGAGCGCGACGGCCGCGGCGTAGGAGTCGTAGTAGGGCTCGAAGACGACCACCTCGTCGCCCGGCTCGCAGAGCGCGAGGATCGCCGCGGCGATGGCCTCGGTGGCGCCGACGGTGACGAGAACCTCCCCGTCGGGATCGTAGGCGAGGCCGTACCACTGCTTGCGGTGCTCCGCGACCGCCTGCCGCAACTCGGGGAGGCCCGGTCCGGGCGGATACTGGTTGAGACCGCTCCGCACGGCCTCGACCGCGCGCTCCAGCATGCGCTCCGGCCCGTCGGTGTCCGGGAAGCCCTGGCCCAGGTTGATCGAGCCCGTCTCCACGGCCAGCTTCGTCATCGTGGCGAAGACGGTCGTGCCGAACTCCCGCATCCGCCGCACCAGAGGCTCTGTCACAGCGCCACTCTATCCGCCGGATCCCAAAACAGCGACACGAGCCCATTAGACAACATATGTCACAATAAGGCCGATAAGGACCACTACCGCCATAAAACCCTCATACAATCAGCATATATATTTAGGTCGACAATCACGGGTGAAACGCCACGCCGAATAGAGTTAGAGAAGTGTCAGACAAAGAAAGGGCCGGAGTCCGAGGCTGTAACCCCATGTCCGCTGTTAGAATCGCGTGGTTTCGGCCCCGTCCGCATGGATGGCTCCGCGAGGGGGACATCTGTAGTGTGCCACCTGCGGCCGCGGGACTCGCGACAACTCATCCTTTTCCCACAGTTAGGTGTCACTATGCCGAACGAATCAAGAGTTCAAACCTCGGTCGTGGATTCATCGAGCCAGTCCCTCGAGGAGCTGCCGGACGGCTACCGGCCCGGAGTGAGCAACCTGTCTTTCAATTCGGCGATCGGATAGCGAAACCGCCCAATGCAGCCGCCCATCGCGCCGTTCCGGCAGTTCGTGGTGAAGGTCGCGAGCCGATGCGACCTCGCCTGCGACCACTGCTACGTGTATGAGCACGCCGACACCAGTTGGCGGGGACGGCCGGTGGTGATGTCCGACGAAACCGCCATCCGGGTGGCGAATCGGATCGCGGAGCACGCCGACGAGCACCACCTGGAAGCGGTACACGTCGTCTTCCACGGAGGTGAACCCCTCCTCGCCGGAATCGGGCGGCTGCGCCGGTTCGCCCGCGCGCTTCGCCGCGCGGCCGAGGGTGTCTGCGACCTCGACCTCCACATCCACACCAACGGCGTCCTTCTCTCACGCGCCTTCTGCGACATGTTCACGGACGAGGGCGTCAGGGTCGGCGTCTCGATCGACGGCGACAGGCCGGCCAACGATCTCCACCGCCGGTACGCCAACGGCCGCAGCAGCTACGACCAGGTCGTCAAGGCCATCACCCTGCTGCGGGACGACTACCCGCACCTCTATGCCGGGCTGCTGTGCACCGTCGACATCCGCAACGATCCCGTCGCGGTCTACGAGGCGCTCGTCGAACTGCGCCCTCCGCGCGTCGACTTCCTGCTTCCGCACGCCACCTGGGACCACCCGCCACTGCGGCCCGCCGGCCGGGACACCGCGTACGCGGACTGGCTGATCACCGTGCACGACCGATGGCGGGGGGACGGCAGACCGATGCAGGTCCGGATGTTCGACTCGATCATCCTCAGCGCTCTGGGCGGGGAGAGCCAGAGTGAATCCCTCGGAACGCGGCCATCGGATCTGGTGGTCGTGGAGACCGACGGCACCTATGAACAGGCCGACTCTCTCAAGACGGCCTACGACGGCGCCCCGGCGACCGGACTCGACGCCTCCCGGCACTCGCTGAGCGAGGCCGCGCGGCATCCTGGCTTCGCCGCGCGGCAGAGCGGGCTCGCCTCACTGGCCGAGTCCTGCCGGCGTTGCCCACTTGTCACCAGTTGCGGCGGCGGTCTCTACGCCCATCGCCACCGGACCGGCTCCGGTTTCGCCAACCCCTCGGTCTACTGCGCGGACCTGTTCCGGTTGATCTCCCATCTGACCGCCTCGGAGCGGCGGAGCCCCGCGGCTCCGGTACACGAACTGCCGGTCGCCACGCTGGACGCCCTGGCCTCGGGGAGGCCGGCCGCGGCCGACATCGCTCATCTGAGCGCTCCGCAGCTCAGCAGAGCCAGGCAGGCGGTGCGCCGGGCGGCGGCGGTCATCGCCGATCGCCGGTCCTGGTCGATCCTCGTGGACGCCGAACGGACGGACCGCGCCGCGGTGGACGACCTGCTGAGCCATCCCTACGTCCACGCCTGGGCGGCCCGCTGCGCGGCCGCAGGCCCCGCGCTCGATCCCGCCGACGCCGGTCACCTCGCGGCCGTCGCCGCGGTCGCCGCCGTACGGACCGGGCTGGCGGTGAAGGTCGCGGTGCCGGCCGCCGGGACCTTCGTCCATCTGCCCGGGCTCGGGCGGATGCGCACGGGCGGGCAGGAGCACGCGGAGGTGGAGGTCCACGACGGGTCGTTCGCGGTGCGGGTGGACGGCCGGTGGCTCTCGGAGGACAGTCCGCTCTGGGAACCGGTCCGGCTGATCGAGGCCGCCGGGCTCCGCCTGCTTCTGGACGATGTGGACCCGTACCGGGCCTGTCACGGCCCGGCCGTCGAGGACCGGCTCACCGATGAGGCCGCCGCCGTCTGGAGCGAGGTCACCGGTGCGGCGCTCGCCTCCCTGCCCGGAGACCGGCGGGCCGCCATGCGCACGGCTCTGCGCGTCCTGACGCCCCTGGCGGACGCGACGGCGGGCGCGTCCAGCCGCGCGGCGTACGGCGCCCTCGCTCTTCCGCTGGGCACCGACCCGGGCACGGCCGCCCGGCTGCTCGTGGAGCACTTCCACCGGGCCCAGCTCGGCGCGCTGCTCGACCTGCTCGACCTCACCGGCGGCGACGCCGACCGGGAGCGGCTGCTGACCGACGCGTACGGGCTGCTCGCCGTCGCGGACTCCCTCACTCAGGCGGAACAGGACCGGCTGGCCTCGGCGATCGGACGGATCGCCGATGCAGTGCTCCCGGCGCCCGGGCGGCGGTTCGCCGCACGGCTCGCCGGCGCGGCCGCCGACCGGACCGCTCAGGTCGCCTCCGGACGGAGATAGCGCGATGGTGGGCGTCCGGCTGTCCCTGTCCGCGTTCCTCGCCCACCTCAGCCTGACGACGGCCGGTTTCCTCGCCTGCCGGCGCCCGGCTCCGTCAGGCACAGGGGAGAACGGCGTGCTCGGCCGGGCCACCCTGGCGGAGGCCCTGCGCCTGCTGGGGCTCCGGCGCGGGCAGATCGTTCTGGTCCACGCCTCGCTGCGCAGTGTGGGCGAGATCGCCGGGGGGGTCGCCACGCTCTACGACGCGCTGCGCGATGTGCTCGGCCGTAGGGGAACGCTCGTCGTGCCGGCCTACACGCCGGGCAACTCCGACACCTCCAAATCCTTTCACCGGGCGACCCGGCACATGACGCCCGAGGAGAAAGAGGCCTACCGCGAGCAGATACCCGCCTTCGACCCGGAGACGACTTCCTCGATCGAGTGCGGGGTGCTTTCGGAGTATGTGCGGACACGGAGGAGGGCGGTGCGCAGCGACCATCCGCAGACCTCATTCGCCGCCGTCGGACCCGCCGCCCGCGGGATCACGGCGGGACATCGGCACGACAACCATCTGGGCGAGCGATCCCCGCTGCGTGAGCTTGAGCGCAGGGGCGCGATGGTGCTGCTCCTCGGCGTGAGCTACGACAGGTGCACCGCTTTCCATCTTGCCGAATACCGGTACACGCCAAAGCCTCCGACAGCCGTGTACGGGTGCGCGATGAAGGTGGACGGGCGGCGCACCTGGATTAGTTACGAGGATGTGGTGCTGGACGACAGCGACTTCGGCGAGTGCGGTGCGGCAATGGAGTTGACCGAAAAGGTCAACCTGGGCCGGGTCGGAAATGCCGACGGCAGGCTCTTCCCCCTTCCCGCGGCCGTGGCCTTCGCCCAGAACTGGTTCGCCGAAAGACGCGGACGTACCGGGGAATAACACGGAATTCCTCTCGGCGCCGGGGCTGCGGCCTATAGTGGAGGAACCGGCGACGTCGAGGAGGTGCGGTGGCCGGCACCTCGGATACTCAAGGCCATCTGCCCTATTTCTTCCTCAGCTACGCGCGCACGCCCCGCACCCACCCCGACGACGAGAACCCCAACCTCGCGGTGGAAAAGCTCTACAAGGACCTGCGCCGGGAGATTCTGGAGCACACGTTTCTGCCCGCGAGCGCCGCGGGCTTCATGGACATGGACATGCCTCCGGGCGTCGAGTGGGAGAACCGCCTGGCCATGGAGCTGGCCACCTGCCGGGTCTTCCTTCCCCTCTACTCACGGCGTTACTTCCAGAGCGAGCAGTGCGGCAAAGAATGGGCCGCCTTCGACCTGCGCAGGCGGCTGCATCTCGACGGGCGCAGGCACATTCCGGAAGTGATCGTTCCCGCGTTCTGGGTGCCGGTTCCGGACTTCGAACTTCCGGATATGGCCAGATCCATTCAATTCACCCATCCAGATCTCGGAGCGCACTATCTGGAACGCGGCCTCTACGGCCTGATGAAGATCAGCAGATACCGCGACCATTACCGGTCGGCCGTTCACGCGCTGGCGCGGCGCGTCATCGAGGTGGCCGAGGGAGTACGGCTCCCGCCGATGGCGCCCTGCGACTACGGCAGCATAAAGAGCGCCTTCACCCGCGACGAGGAACGCCGTTTCCTGATAGCCGTCCTCGCCCACACGACGGCCACTCGCACGGCGCCCCGGGACGCGCGGTTCTACGGATCCTCTCCGTGCGACTGGAACCCCTACCAGCCCGAGGATCCGCGCCCCGTGGCACGGATCGCCGCCGACGTCGTACGGCGCCTGGGCTTCGAGCCCGACATCGGCACCTTCCATCACCACCGCGACGAACTGCTGGGCGCCGGGGCGCCCAACTGCCCCGCGATCGTGCTGCTGGACGTGTGGACGGTGCTCAACCCGCAGTTCCGCCCCTTGCTCGAGGCGTTCGACCAGGCCGAAAGGCCCTGGGTGGGCGTGGTCGTCCCGTGGAGCGGCACCGACGCGCAGACCGGCCAGAACGCCCCGGCGTTGCGCGCCGCACTGCGCGCCCTGCTGCCGGCGAAGCTGGCGCAGGGCCGGCCGGCCGCGCGCCGGGCGGTGAGCGACACCTCCACCGTGGCCGGCTTCGAGACGGCGCTGAGGCCGGTGGTGGAGGCCGCGGGCAACTCCTACCTGCGGCACGGGCGGGTGTTCCCGCCGCAGGTGCCCGGCAGCGACCGCCCGCGACTGTGGCCGCTCACACCGGACGACCCCGGGCCCGACGACCCGCCAGGAAGGAAGGGGAGGCAATGAGCGATTTCCGGAACGGGCACATCATCACCTTCTACTCCTACAAGGGAGGGACGGGCAGGACGATGGCGCTGGCCAACACGGCCTGGATCCTCGCCTCCAACGGCCACCGCGTGCTGGTGGTGGACTGGGACCTGGAGTCTCCCGGCCTGCACAAGTTCTTCCGGCCCTTCCTGGACGGGGGGATGATCAGCGGTACGGCCGGCGTGATCGACCTGATCAAGGACTTCGCCTGGGCCGCGACCCGTCCCGACCCGCGTCCCGCCGACTGGCACACCCGGTACGCCAGCGTGGGGCGGCACGTCGTGTCGGTCGAGTGGCCCCACTTCCCCGACGGCGGCTCCCTCGACTTCCTCCCCGCCGGGCGGCAGAACCGCGACTACTCCTCGCTGGTGTCCACCTTCGACTGGGACAACTTCTACGAGCGGCTCGGCGGCGGGCAGTTCCTCGACGCGCTGCGGGTGGACATGCGACGCGGCTACGACTACGTGCTCATCGACAGCCGCACCGGCCTGAGCGACATCGCCGACATCTGCACGGTCCACTTCCCCGACACTGTAGTGACCTGCTTCACGCTCAGCGACCAGAGCATCGAGGGGGCCGCCCGGGTCGCCGGGGAGATCGCCGAACGCTTCCCGGACCGCGACATCAGGATCCTGCCGATCCCCATGCGGGTGGACGACGCGGAGAAGGAGAAGCTCGACGCGGGCCGGGCGTTCGCCCGGAGCCAGTTCGAGGGGTTCCCCAGCGGCGTCGCCCAGGAACACGCCGGCAACTACTGGGGCGCCGTCGAGATCCCCTACAAGCCGTTCTACGCCTACGAGGAGACCCTGGCGACCTTCGGCGACGCACCTGGCTCCCCCGGCTCGCTGCTGGCCGCCTACGAGCGGCTCACGGGCGTCATCACCCGGGGCCGTGTCTCGTCTCTCCCCCCGTTGGACGAGGACCTCAGGCTGAGCTGCCGGGAGCGGTTCGTGCGCCGCCGGCCGTCGCTGTCGAACGAGGTCGCCCTGAGCTACGTCCCGGAGGACCGGCTGTGGGCGGAGTGGATCGCCGCCGTGCTGACCCAGGCGGGCATGCGGGTCCGTACGCAGGCGGGCGACCGTGACGGCGACGGCCAGGGACGCGCCCCGGACCCGGCCGTACGCACGGTCGCGCTGATGTCCCCGGCGTACCTGCGCTCGAGCCGGGCGAGGGAGGCCTGGCACGCCGCCGAGGGCCCCGCCGCGCTGTCCCTCGGCCTTCTCCCCGTCCGGGTGTCGGACGTGCGGGTCCCGCCGTCGTACGCCGACCCGCCCGCGCTGGACCTGTTCCGGCTCGACGAGCAGCACGCGGCCGGCGCGCTGCTGCGCGCGCTCGACCGCCCGGCGGGGGCCGAGACCGGCACGCAGGGGGGCACGCCGCGGTATCCCGGCATCCAGCCGGCCATCCTGAACCTGCCGACGAGGAACGCCGCCTTCACGGGCCGGAGCGAGGTCCTGGAGAGGCTGCGGGACCAGCTCGTCGGCGGCAGCCAGGCGGTGGTGACCCAGGTGCAGGAGGGCCGCACCCAGGCCCTGTTCGGGCTGGGCGGCGTCGGCAAGACGCAACTGGCGATCGAGTACGCCCACCGTTTCATGAGCGACTACGACGTCGTGTGGTGGGTGTCCGCCGAGCAGCCGGAACTGCTGAACGGCTCGATGGCCGATCTGGCCGACCGGCTCGGCATCAGGACCGGCGACAACCTGGCGGAGGCGGCGCTGGCGGCGAAGGACGCGCTGCGCCGCGGCGAGCCGTACGCCCGCTGGCTGCTGATCTTCGACAACGCCAACAACGCGGAGGACGTGCAGACCTACCTCCCGGGCGGCTCGGGTCACGTGCTGATCACGTCGCGGAGCCAGACCTGGTCCCTGATCGCCAAGCCGCTGGAGATCGACGTCTTCACCCGCGAGGAGAGCCTGGAGCACCTGCGGCGCCGGGTGGCGGATCTCAGCGACGACGACGCCGACCGGGTGGCCGCCGCGCTGGGCGACCTGCCCCTCGCCATCGAGCAGGCCGGAGCCTGGCTGCAGGAGACCGGCATGAGCGTCGACGAGTACGTCGACAAGCTCTTCAAGCAGCCCGTCAGGACGCTCGCGCTGGGCGACTCCCCGACCTACCCGACCCCGGTCGCCGCCACCTGGAACGTCTCCTTCCAGCGGCTGCGGGAGAAGTCGCCCGCGGCGGTCCGCCTGCTCCAGCTGCTGGCCTTCTTCGCCGCCGAACCGGTGTCGCTGTCCATGCTCTACGGCGACGAGACCGTGCGCTGCCTGGTCCCGTACGACGACTCACTGCGGGAAAAGATCATGATCGGGCGGCTGGTGCGCGAGCTGAACAGGTTCGCCCTCGCCAAGGTCGACCAGCGCAACAACTCGGTGCAGGTGCACCGGCTCGTGCAGGCCGTGCTGAGCGACCAGATGGACGCCGACGAGCGCGAGCGGACCGTCCACGAGGTGCACCGCATCCTCCTCGGCGCCCGGCCGCGCGAGGGCGACACCGACGACCCCGGCAACTGGCCGCGGTACGACGAGATCTGGCCGCACCTCGCCCCGTCCAACGCGGAGGACTGCGACGAGGAGCAGACCCGGCAGCTGCTGATCGACCGCGTGCGGTACCTGTGGCGGCGGGGCGAGTTCGACCGGGCGCTCGACCTCGGCCGCCGCCTGGAGGCCCTCTGGATCAGGAAGCTCGGCGACTACGACCGGCAGACGCTCTACCTGCGGTTCCACATGGGCAACGTGCTGCGCTCCCAGGGCAGGTACCGGGAGTCGTGCGAGCTCAACCGGGCCGTTCTGGACGACCAGCGCCGCGTCCTCTCCGACCCGCACCCCCACACGCTGCAGACGGCCGGGAGCCTCGCCGCGGACCTGCGGGCCCTGGGCGAGCTGACCGAGTCGCTGCGGATGGAGCAGGAGACCTACGAGCGCACCAAGGAGCTCTTCTTCGACGACCATCCGCGCGTCCTCATGGCGGCCAACAACCTGGCCGTCGCCCTGCGGCACGTCGGGGACTTCACCGCCGCGCGCCAGCTCGACCAGGAGACCGCGGACAAACGCCGTGAGGTGCTCGGCCCGGCCCATCCCTTCACGCTCCTGTCCGAGACGAACCTGGGCCTCGACATGCGCGAAGGCGGCGAGTTCGCGAAGTCGGCGGACCTGCTGCGCGAGACGCTGAACACCTACGCCGAGGTGCCGGGCCCCGACCTGCCGGACACGCTGCACACGGCGCGCAGCCTCGCCATATCCCTGCGCGAGGCCGGGCGCCTGGCGGAGGCGCGGCAGCTCATCGAGGCGACCTACGAGCGCTATCTCCAGCGCTTCGGCCCCCACTCCCCCGACACCGTCGCCTGCAAGCTGAACCTCGCCTGCGACCTCATGGCGGCGGGCGAGAGGCGAGGGGCGCTCGAACTCGCCTCGGAGGTGCGGGCGAGCTACCAGGACACGCTGGGCGCGGACAACCCGTACACGCTGATCGCGGCCAACAACATCACCGTGTACCTCAGGCATCTGGGCGATTCGGCCGAGAGCCGTGCGCTGGGCGTCCGGACGCTGCGGTCACTGCGGCGCAAGGTCGGGCCCGACCACCCCTTCTCGCTCGCCTGCGCCGTCAACGTCGCCAACACCCTGGGAGAACTGCAGGAGTACGCCGAGGCGGAGAAGCTGCAGCGGGACACCCTCGACCGGCTGCGCGCGGTTCTCGGCCCCTATCACCCCACGACGCTGATCTGCGAGGCCGACCTGGCCGTGACGCTCCGCGACCTCAGGCGGACCGACGAGGCGCGGGTGCTGCGCGAGCCCCTGCTCGTCCAGCTCCGCCGGATCCTCGGGGAGACGCATCCGGTCATCGAGGCGGTCCTGGAGTGGCGCCGCGTCGACCGGGAGCTGGAGCCCCTCCCCTGGTGACCGGGCCCGGCCGCTCCGTGGTCAGGCCGCCCGGCCGTCCCTGGCGAGCCAGCCCAGCAGGTCGGGCAGCACGTGCAGGGCGTGGAAGTGCGCCGCGCCCCGCTGGATGCGCACCGTCGCGGTCGGTATCCGCCCGGCCAGCCAGCGGGAGTGGCTGACCGGTGAGAAGACGTCGTCCTCGCCGTGCCACAGGAGGGTGGGCACCCTGATGTCGGCGGGGTCGAACCCCCACGGCGAGCAGAAGGCCATCGCGTCGTCGATCCAGCCGTACGCGGAGGTCCGCACGGCCTCCGCGTAGTTCTGCACCAGCATCGTCCGGATGCCGGCGTCCGCGATCACGCTCCGGTCCGACTCCGTCAGCTCGTCGTACAGGGAGTTCACGAGCCGTACCGGGTCCTCGCGGATCTCGGCCGCGGTCGGGACGAGCCGCGCCGCGAGCCGCGCCCGCCCCTGCATGGCGGTCATGTACTCCGCGACGTTGCCTTCTGTCATGCCGTCGAACCAGTCGAGCCCCTCCGCCTCCCGGGGGGCGAGCCCGACGAGGACCGCGGCCCGGGTCACCCGGTGGGGAATCAGGGCGGCGCAGGCGAGCGCGTGCGGCCCGCCACCCGAACGGCCCACCACCGCGAAGCGGTCGAGGCCGAGGTGGTCCGCGATGACGGCCACGTCCGCGGCGACGTCCCCCACGCTGCGCCCCTCGTGCCGGTCGGAGGCGCCGTACCCCGGCCGGTCGTAGGTGATGAGCCGCACGCCGAGCCGGTAGAGCAGGCCTTCCCGTGGCAGAGGGCCGATCCGGCTGCCCGGCGTGCCGTGCAGCAGGAACACCGGTCTTCCCCCGTGGATCTTCCCCCGCTGCGCGACCGCGAGGCGCCGCTCGCCGTCTGCCGACCACACCCCGTCCGTCAACGCCCGGCCCTCCCGTGGCGATCGTCGAAGGATCTCGACTCCAGCATCCATCGAGCGGACGTGGCAGGAAAGACCCCGTCGGCCTCGGAACGGCAACACCTTTCTCCGGACGGCCCTGGAGCGCTTCCTAATGGCGGGTTATTTTCGAAAGGGCACGTGCCGACCAGGGAAGGAAGGGCGTTTATGACCTTTCCCGCCAGCTACGTGGTGCGTGTGGTATTCGCGGGGCTCGCAGTGGCCGCATTGGTGACCGGATATATCGGCCTTAATACATATGCGAAAACCCTGGGCCTGCCTTCGGCCCCACTGGATCTTTTGTATTGGGACCTGCAGTTGTTCGTGTTCGACTCCGCGCCGCTCGACGACCCGAGCCCGCTGCCGTCGGCGCTGGAGTTCGCCCGCTTCGCCGCGCCCGGCGTCATGGTCTACACACTGGTGGACGGAGCCCGTCTGCTCTTCGCCGCCGAACTCCGCCGGTTCCGGGCACGCAGGTCGAAGGAGCACGTGGTCGTGTGCGGCTCCGGATCGGCGGCCGTGGCCCTGGTGGAGCGGCTGCGCGCGGCGAGCACGCGGATCGTGCTGATCGGTTCGGCTCCGGTGGCCGCCGTCGGCGACCGCAAGGTGCTCTACGTCAGGGGTGACGCGCGCAGCCCCGCCACCCTGCGGGCCGCCGGCATCCAGCGGGCCTCCGTCCTGTACGCCTGCGAGCCGGACAGCTCGGCCAACACGGCGATCGCCCTCGCGGCGCACGGGGTGGCCAGGCCCGGCGGCAGGCATCCGCTTTCTGCGTACGCCCTGATCACCGACCCCGACCTGTGCGCCGCCCTGCGGGCCCGCCGGCTGAGCCTCCCGGGCAGGCCCCGGCTGCGCCTCGACTTCTTCAACCTGGACGAGCTCGCCGCCCGGGTGCTCCTGGACCGGCACCCGATCGTGAACGAACAGCCGGTCGTCCTCATCGGGCTGGACGCCTTCGGCCGCAGCCTGCTGGTCGAGATGGCGCGCAGACGGCGGCTGGCCCCCTCCCCCGGCCCGCTGCCGGTGACGATCATCGACACCCACGCCGCGCGGACCGTCCGGGCCCTGTGCCACCGATTCGAGTTCGTGGCCGATGTGTGCGCGCTGACCACCCACGACGCGCCACCCGGCGACTTCCCGCTCGGCAACCCGCCCCTCGGGGAACTGCTGCCGGCCGAGCCGCCGCAACGGGTGTTCGTGTGCCACGACGACCAGGACCTCGCGCTCAAGACCGCGCTCACCTCGCCGCGCCTGTGGAACTGCGGGCCCGGATCGCTCGTGGTGCGGGTCGAGGAGGCCGGCACCTTCAGCCGGGCCTTCGACAGCGTCCATCTGCTGGAGGGGCTCTCCGGCGCCCTGCGGGTGTTCGCGGTCAACGAGGAGGCCGGTGATCCGCGGCTCATCGGAGAGGACCTGGTGGAGACGCTGGCCCGGGCGATCCACGACAGTTACGTGGCGGAGAACACCGCGCGGCGCCACGTGCGGGCGACCAACCCGTCGCTGGTCCCGTGGGAGAGCCTGCCGCCGCACCTGCGGGCGGCCAACCGGCGGCAGGCCGAGGACATCGGGCGCAAGCTGACGAGCATCGGCTGCGCCCTCGCTCCCCGCGTGGAGCCCGAGCTGCACTTCGCCTTCAAGGACTACGAGATCGAGCAGCTCGCGATGATGGAGCACGAACGGTGGCTGCGGGACCTGATCGCCGACGGGTGGGCCCGCGGCCCGGTCCGCGACACCGGGACCAGGAGGCACCCCGACCTGGGCGGCTGGGACGACATCTCGGACGCGGCCAAGGAGAAGGACCGCGACACCGTACGGAATCTGCCGCGTATCCTGTCCACCGCCGGGTTCCAGATCGTACGGGTCGGCTGAACGAGTGAGCGGGACGGCCAGGATCGCGTTCACCGGCCATCGGGGCCTCCCGCACGACACGGCCGTGCGGGTCCGCCGCGCCCTGCGGGCCGTGCTCGCCGGCCGGGCCCTGCCGCTGGTGGGCCTGTCCTGCCTGGCCGAGGGGGCCGACCAGCTCTTCGCCAGGGAGGTGCTGCGCGTGGGTGGTGACCTGGACGTGGTCGTGCCCGCCGCCGGATACCGGGAGAGCCTGCCCCGGGCGGCCCGGGCGGCGTACGACGACCTGCTCCCGCTCGCGCGGCAGGTGCACCTGATGCCGTTCGGCCGGCCGGAGCCGGTGGCGTACATGGCCGCCGCGGTGTTCATGCTCGAACGGGCGGACGAACTGTTCGCCGTCTGGGACGGGCTGCCGGCGCGCGGGCTCGGCGGCACCGCCGACGTCGTCGCGCACGCCCGCGAGCAGGACATGCGGGTGCTGGTGCTCTGGCCGCCCGGCTCGCGGCGGAACTGACGGGGAGCATGACAGGAGACGTGGCAGGAGGCATGGCAGGAGGCGTGACGGGGAGCATGACGAGGGGCGCGGCGGCGGGCAGGATCCGGCGGGTCGACGCGCTGCGCGGGTTCGCCGTCTGCGGGATCATGCTGGTGAACACCTGGCAGCGGACGGCGGAGCGACGTGATCTGTCCTCTTTCGGCTGGGTGATGGAGAACCTGGTCCAGAGCCGCTTCTACCCGATCTTCGCGTTCCTTTTCGGCCTGTCCTTCGCGTTGTTCCTCGGTTCGGCCCGGGAACGCTCGGCCCGCCCCCGGGTCGTCCTGCTGCGGCGCCTGGCCGTGCTGGCCGTGCTGGGCGCCGCGCACACCGTGGTCCATCCCGGCGGGGTGCTGCTGCCGTACGCGCTGCTGGGGGTGGCGGTCCTGCTCCCGGCGAGCCTGCTGCCCCGGTGGGTGGTGCTGCTGCTCGGCTGCGGCACGCTGGCCGCCGCCCTGCTCGACTCCGAGCCGTACGTGCTGATCAGCGCGCTGTTCCTGCTCGGCCTGGCCGCCGCCCCGAGCGTGGCGGGCGGCTCGGGAGACCTGGGCGGGACGCGGGTCCTCGCCGCCGTCTGCGGAACGGCTGGGGCGCTGACGGCCGGGCTGACCTGGTGGTGGACCCACGCGCCGCCCGGCGGCGGGGTCTACCAGGCGGCGGCGGTGAGCGGCGCGGCCGCCTACGCGGCGGCGTTCCTGCTGCTCGCCCGCCGGACGGCCCTGTTCGAGGCACTGGGACGGATGGCGCTGACGAACTACGTGACGGGCACGCTGGTGATCGCGGTGGCGCTGCCGCCGCCCGCCGCCGGCGGTTCCGGCGCCGCCGTCGTCGTGGGGCTCACCGCCGTGACCCTGGCCGCGCAGGCCGCCTTCTGCCGGTGGTGGCTGGCCCGCCACCGGTACGGCCCGCTGGAGCGGGTGTGGCGGACGCTCACCTGGTGGGGAGAGCCGCCCGCCGGGCAGACTGGGAGCCGTGACCCGCATAGCGCTGTGCCAGATCCCCGTCGACCACGACCCGAAGACCAACCTCGAGACCGTGCGTGACGCTCTCGCCCGGGTGCCGGGAGCGGACCTCGCCGTGTTCCCCGAGGCCACGCTGACCCGGTTCGGCCGGGGCGTGACGCACACGGCCGAACCGCTGGACGGACCGTTCGTCACCGGCCTCGCGGAGGCGGCGCGTGAGCACGGCGTCGCCGTCATCGCCGGCGTCTTCGAACCGGCCGAGGACGGCCGGGTGTGGAACACCGCCGTCGCCCTGCGGGCGGACGGCTCGCTCGCCGCGGCCTACCGGAAGATCCATCTCTTCGACTCGTTCGGCGCGAAGGAGTCGAACCTGGTCGCGCCGGGGGACGAACCGGTGGTCGTGGAGCTCGCCGGGCTCAGGATCGGCCTGGTCACCTGCTACGACGTCCGGTTCCCCGAGCTCGCGCGAGCGCTGGTGGACCGGGGCGCGGACACGCTCGCGGTGATCGCCGCCTGGGGCTCGGGGCCGCTCAAGGAGGACCACTGGACGACCCTCGTCAGGGCCAGGGCCATCGAGAACACCACCTGCACGATCGCCGTCGGTCAGGCTCCCAATCCCGCCATACCGGACGGGTTCGGTGTCGGCCGCAGCATGCTCGTCGATCCGATGGGCGTCGCCCGCCACGACCTGGGCCCCGGCCCCGGCGTGCTGGTCGCGGAGATCGACCCCGCCTGGACGGCGACCGCGCGCGCCACCCTCCCCTCGCTGGAACACCGACGGCTGGGTGTCGACAGATCGTAAACTACCCCCCATGAACGAGCCGGGACACAGGACGCGGATGCAGAAGGTGATTCCGCCGCGGCTGCTCGTGCCGTACCTGTCGGGCCGGCGCACGATCATCTCCGGGTACGTTTACCGGGTGCAGGACTGCGACCGCCTCACCTCGCCCGCCGCGCTCGTCGAAGCCCTCGACCTGGGCTTCGACGGGTCGGAGCTCACGCCGGACGTGCCCGAGCTGTACGTCATGCGGTGGGACGCCCGGGACATCGACACCTACGTCGTCCCGTACGGCCAGCACATGGGCGGGGATTGGAGCGATGCACCGCCCTTCACCGGGAACGGGTTCACCGCCTCGCGCGAGCAGGTGGTGCCGCAGTTCCACACGATGCCGATGCCGATCCCCGCGGGCGCGGAGATCGTGCACCTCACGCCGGGCGCCGCGCGTTCCTTCGCCGCGTACGACGGCCTGACGTGGCGGCCGGCCCGATGAGCGGCCCTGTGAGCGCCCCGATCAGCGGCGGCGAGCCGGTCGGCCTGGGGTTCGTCGCCCTCTACCGGGACCGGGAGTACGCCGCGGCGCTCGGGCCGGGCAGCGACGACGTGGTGCTGTTCAGCGAGGCGCCGCAGGAGGGCTTCACCGCCGCCGGGGGCTACTGGCGGCTGCGGGTGGACCGGTCCGCACTGGACCGGCTCACCCTGCTGCGTACGGTCGGGGCGTTCGGCGGGGAGCCCTGCCTGGTGCTGGACGAGGACGACGGGGGCGACGGCGGGGAGGGCGGCCTCCACATCGCCTACACCGGCCACAACGGCCTGAAGGCCGAGGCGCTCGGCTACTGGCTCGTGGACCACGGCGCGTACGAGGTGGTGGTGCCCCGCGACGAGGTGCACGCCGTCCGGGTGGAACGGGTGCCCGTGCCGCTCGCCGCCGACCGGCCGGACGGCCAGGAGCCGGGCGACCGATGACGGCGCCTCCCGGATAAGGCCGGTCAGAGGCCCAGGGAGCGGAAGCGGGCGTACCGGGCGGCCGCCCGCTCCTCCGCCGGGCGCGCGAGCAGGCCGGCGATCTCGTGCTCCAGCGTCCTGGCCACCCGGCCGCAGAACGCCTCCGGCTCGTACGCCGCGTCGGGCCGCTCCGGGACCACCCGGTCGGCGATGCCGTCGCGGCGCAGGTCGGTGGCGCGGATGCCCTGGGCCGCGGCCATCTCCGGGGCGAAGTCCACAGTCCGGTACAGCAGCGCCGACGCGCCCTCGGGCGGAAGCGGGGACAGCCAGGCGTGCTGCGCGCAGACGACCCGGTCGGCCGGGAGCAGGGCCAGCGCCGCCCCGCCCGCGCCCTCCCCCAGCAGCAGGCACACGGTCGGCGCGTCGAGCATGACGAGGTCGGCCAGGCAGCGGGCGATCTCGGCGGCGAGGCCGCCCTCCTCGGCCGCCCTCGACAGCGCCGCCCCGGCCGTGTCGACGACCGTGACCAGGGGAAGGCCCAGTTCGCTGGCCAAGCGCATGCCGCGCCGGGCCACCCGCAGACCGGCGGGACCGAGCCCGCTGCCCCCGCGCCGCCGCCGGTCCTGGCCCAGGACGACGGCGGGCGCCGAGCCGAACCTGGCCAGCGCGAGCAGCAGGCCGGGGTCGCGCTCGCCGGTGCCGGTGCCCTGCAGCGGGGTCACGTCGCGCGCCCCGTGTCTCAGCAGTTCGCGGATGCCGGGCCGGTCGTCGCGGCGGGAGCGGGTCACCGCCTCCCACGCCGGGACCGGCTCGGCCGCCTCCTCGGGCTCCGGGCCCGGCGACAGCCCCGAGCGGGGAGCGCAGAGCACGGCCAGCGCCCTGATGGCGATCTCCCGGGCGTCCCCGGCCGAGACCACGGCGTCGACCAACCCGTGGGCGTGGAGGTTCTCCGCGACCTGGACGCCCTCGGGGAACGGGTAGCCGTGCAGCGACTCGAACACTCTTGGCCCGAGGAAGCCGATCAGCGCGCCCGGCTCGGCCGCGGTCACGTGCCCGAGCGACCCCCACGACGCGAACACCCCGCCCGTGGTCGGATGGCGCAGGTAGACGACGTACGGCAGCCCCGCGGCCCGGTGCGCGCCGACCGCGGCGGTGATCTTCACCATCTGGGTGAAGGCCAGGGCGCCCTCCTGCATCCGAGTGCCGCCGCTGGCCGGGGCGGCGAGCAGCGGCAGCCGTTCGGAGGTGGCCCGCTCGACGGCCCGGACGAGCCGTTCCGCCGCCGCCACCCCGATCGAACCGGCCAGGAAGGAGAACTCGCAGGCCATCACGGCGACCCGGCGGCCGTCGAGGGTCCCCTCCCCGGTGACGACCGACTCGTCGTATCCCGTCCTGGCCCGCACCCGGGCGAGTTCGGCCGCGTACTCCGAGCCCGGCGCGGCCCGGTCGAGCGGCGGCCCGTCCCACGACTTCCACGAGTGCGGGTCGAGCACCCGCGCGATCAGGGCGCGCGCGTCCGGCCTGGTCACGACGGCCGCCGCCCCGGCGCCACGCGCCGGTGCCCGTGCGCCGCAGGCGGCTTCTCCATCTCGGCGATCAGCTCTTCCCGATACGCGAACTATCCCTTGTGCCGCATATTTTCGGTACTACGGGGCCGGTGTCCAGCTGATCATCCCGCCGGCCCCGCCGCTCCGCCGTACGGGCGGCGCCGCCGGGGCCGGGGAGCCCCGCGCCCGCCGTACGACCGGGACGCCTCAGCGCGGCGTACGGTGACCGCGCACCTGGTCCATCAGGCGGCGCAGCCGCTGCCGGTTCTCGGGATCGCGGGCCATCGTCTTGGCCTTCTCCATGTTCTCGCGGCCCTTGGGGGTCTGCAGGTACTCCCTGATGCGCTGGACGATATTCGCCATTTCGAACTCACCATCCTGTTTGTGCCGTCACTGAACGGCTACCCAACGGCACCGCCGCCAATCCCGGACGGCCGGACAGCTCCGGGCGTCGCCGGCGTTCACACGATGTCGACCTCGGCGTGCGGGAGGCCGCCGGAGAGCCGGGGATAGCCGGGGCCGCGGTCGAAGAAGGCCGCGGGCGGCGCCTCCCGCAGCCGCTCCCGCAGGCGCGCGGTCGCCTCGGCGTCCACGAGGACGTCGTCCCGGGTGCCGGTCAGGACGACGCCGTAGTCGTCGCGCGCGCCCTCGAAGGAGACCTTCCCGTCGCGGACGTCGTCGGCCACGCGCTCGGCCGGCCGGTCGTACGGCGAGCCCCAGCCGCCTCCCCCGGTCGTACGGATGCGGATGACCTGCCCGGCGCGTACGGGGAAGTCGTCGACCAGGCCCTCCATCTCCACCCCGTCCACCGTGACCTGGAACGGACGGCCCGCCCGGCCGCCGTTGACGCCCCAGCACGACAGGATCGAGCGGTCGGCGATCGACATGAAGGAGGCGTCCCGCAGCATCCGGATGTGCTTGTCGTAGCCGAGGCCTCCGCGGAACTCCCCCGGACCGCCGCTGTCCACGGCCAGGCCCAGCCGCTCGACCCGGAACGGCCAGCGTGCCTCGGCGAACTCCGCGGGAATGTTGCGGCTGTCGGGCACGACGTGGATGGTGTCCTCCCCGTCGGCGTACCAGCGCCCGCCCGACCCGCCGCCGAGCACCTCGCGCAAGAGGTACGGCCCGTCGTCCGACTCGCCGTACACGCCGGTGTAGCGGATCGTCTCCTGGTCGGCGGGCATCCGACCGCCGGTGGCCTTGGCCAGCACGCCCGCCAGCACGCCGAGCAGGCGGAGGATCACGAACGTGCGGGCGTTGGTGGGCGCGGGGAAGATCGGCGTGAGCAGGGTGCCCTTCTCCGGGAAGACCATTTCGATCAGCGGAACGACGCCCTCGTTGACGTCGAGCTCGGCCATCCGCTCGGGGGTGTCGGCGAGGTTGCGCAGGATCGGCGCCAGCCACTTCTTCAGGAAGACGCCGCCGGCGTAGTCGCCCGCGTGGTTGATCGGCCCCTTGGCCTGAGCCGAGGTGCCGGTGAAGTCGATGGTCAGCGGGGTGTCCGCGGAGTGGTCGACGGTCAGCGTGATCCGCTGGGTGTGCAGCCGCGGCTCGTCCACGCCGTCGTGCTCGGCGTAGTCCTCCCAGACGTGGACCCCCTCGGGGATCTTCGCGAGCAGCTCCCGCCGGAAGGTCTCGGTCGTCTTGGAGATGATCGCGTCGAAGCAGGCCTCGACCGCCTCCCGGCCGTACCGGCCGAACAGCTCGCCGAGCCGCCGGGCGCCCATGAGGCAGGCCGAGCACTCGGCGTCGAGGTCCCCGGCCAGCGAGTCGGGCATGCGGGAGTTGCGCGTCATGATCGTGAGGGCGGCCCGGTTGGGCACCCCCTCGTCCCACAGCCTGATCGGCGGGACCATGAGGCCCTCCTCGAACGCGCTGCGCGCGTGCGACGGCATCGATCCCGGCACCGCGCCGCCGATGTCGTCGTGGTGGCCGAAGGCCTGGACGAACGCGACGACCTCGCCCTCGTGGAAGACGGGCACCGTCACGCACAGGTCGGGCAGGTGGCCGATGCCGCCCTCGGAGAGGTAGACGTCGTTGTGGAAGAACACGTCTCCGGGCCGCATCGTCTCGATCGGGAAGTCGCGGACGACCGGCTGCACCAGCGCCGAATAGGAACGGCCGGTCAGCTTGCGCAGCCGCGCGTCGTGGATACCGGCCCGGAAGTCGTGCGCGTCGCGGATCATCGGCGAGCGGGCGGTGCGCGCGATCGCCGTCTCCACCTCCATCTCGACCGAGGCGAGCGTGCCCTCCACGATCTCCACGAGCACGGGGTCGGCGGTCCTACCGGTCATCGCTCACCACCACGAGGTTGCCGTAGTCGTCCATGGTCGCCGTGAAGCCGGGATGCACCGGCAGGGTCGAGCCGTACTCCTCGACGACGGCGGGGCCGCGCACCACGGCGCCCGCGCCGAGGTCGTCGCGGCGGTAGACCACGGTCCTGCCCCACCGCTCGTAGTACACGTCACGGGTCCCGACCGGGCTCGGCTCGTCCACCTGGTACGGCCTGCGCGCGAGCTTCGGCCGGGTGATCGGGCCGATGCCGGACACCCGGAGGTTGACCCACTCGACGGCGTGACGGGGATCGTCGCGGTAGCCGTACCCGTAGAGCCTCTCGTGCTCGGCGTGGAACCGGTCCGCGACCACGGCGAGCCACGCCTCGTCCACCGGGCCGTCCGGCGCGGGCACCCGCACCTCGTACGCCTGGCCGTAGTAGCGCAGGTCGGCGCTGCGCGCGTACACGTGCTCGGCGAAGCCCTCGCGGCCGAGCGCGTCCGCCGCCTCGGCCTCCAGGCCGGCGAGGATCTCGCCGAGCGCCCGCGGCGACGGCTCACGGGTGACGTGCGTGCGGACGTAGTCGTTCTTCACGTCCACCGTGAGCAGGCCGAACGCGGACACGTTCCCCGGGTCGGGCGGGATGATCGCGGCGGGCAGCCCGAGGACGTCGATCAGCCGGCAGGCCAGCAGCGGGCCGGAGCCGCCGAACGCGACCAGCGGGAAGTCCCGCACGTCGAGGCCGCGCTGCACGGTGATCTGCCGGATCGCGTTCGACTGGTTGAACGCGCTGATCTCCAGGATCCCGGTGGCGCAGCGCTCGGGGGTCAGCCCGAGCCGGGCGGCGAGCGCCTCGACGCCCGCCCGCGCCGCGGCGACGTCGAGGCGGATCTCCCCGCCGAGCAGGTGCGGCGGCACCCGGCCGAGGAAGACGTGCGCGTCGGTCACCGTCACCTCGGCGCCGCCCGCCCCGTAACAGATCGGCCCGGGGTCCGCGCCCGCGGACCGGGGGCCCACCTTCAGCGTCCCCTCCGGGGAGACCCAGGCGATGGACCCGCCGCCCGCCCCGACCGTGACGATGTCGATCATCGGGATCTTGCAGGGATAGCGGCCGATCCTGCCCTCGGTCGTCAGCGAGGGCTCTCCGTCCACCACCACGGCCACGTCGGTCGAGGTGCCGCCGCCGTCGAGGGTGATCGCGCTCGGATGCCCGGCGGCGCCGGCCACCAGCGCGGCGCCGAGCGCGCCCGCCGCCGGGCCGGACAGGACGGTCGTGATCGGCTGGTGCACCACCTCGGCCGCCGACAGCACGCCGCCGTTGCTCTTCATGACGGAGAAGGGCCGGCCGAGCCGCTCGGACAGGTTCTCGATGTACCGCCGCATGATCGGCTTGACCGCCGCGTCCACCAGCGTGGTCACCGACCGCTCGTACTCCCGGTACTCCCGCAGCACGTCGCTCGACAGCGACACGACGGCCTCCGGGTGCTCGCGCTCCAGCACCTCGCGCATCCGCCGCTCGTGGGCGGGGTTGGCGTAGGAGTGCAGGAAGCACACGCCGATCGCGGTGACGCCCCGCTCCCTGAACCACCGCGCGGCGGCCGCGGCCTGCTCCTCGTCGAACGGCCGGACCTCGCGGCCGAGGTGGTCGAGCCGTCCCCCCACGGCACGCACCCGGTGGACGGGCACGATCCGCGGCGGCTTCACCCAGAAGTAGGAGTTGCCGTAGCCGTCCGGCACGCTCTGCCGGGCGATCTCCAGTACGGACTCGAAGCCCTCGGTGGTGACGAACCCCAGATGGGCGGTGCCGTCCGGGCGGTCCTCCAGCAACTGGTTGGTGGCGACGGTCGTGCCGTGGACGAGGGCGGCGACGGCATCGAGGTCGCGGGACCCCCCATGGGTCTCCAGCACCTTGTGCACGCCTGCCATGAAACCATCGGCCGGGTTGGCAGGAGTGGAGGGAGTCTTGGTCGTGACGACGCGGCCGGACTCCTCGTCGACGAGAACGACGTCGGTGAAGGTGCCGCCGGTGTCTACCCCGATGCGGATGGACATGCTCAGTGTCTATCGAGCGCCGCCACCGGGAAGAACCGGCGCACTCTGCCGAAGAATCAGGACACCCTCGTCACACCCTGCCTACCCGGACCGCCTACGGGATCAGACCGCGCATGCGTCACCGTCGCAGCCTTCGCCCGCCTTCTCCTGTGTCGCCTTCTCCTGGGCCGCCTTCTCCTGAGCCGTACGGGCCTCGACCTCCCGCAGCGCGGCCACGAGCGTCTCGACGGGCTGCGCGCCCGAGACGGCGTACTTCTCCTCGAACAGGAACAGCGGGACGGAGCGCACGCCCAGCGCGTGGGCGCGGGCCAGATCAGCGCGCACCTGCTCCGCGCCCTCTCCCGTGTCCTCGACTCCGGTCTCGGCGGCGAGCCCGGCCAGCGTGCCGGGGTCCCCCACGTCGAGGCCGTCGGTGAAGTGGGCCCGGAACAGCCGCTCGGCCATCGCCGCTCCGCGTCCGGCCCGACCGGCCAGCGAGATCAGCCGGTGCGCCTCGAAGGTGCCGGCCTGCAGCGCCCGGTCGAAGCGGAGGTCCAGCCCGTCCTCCGCGGCCACGCCCGCGACGCGGGCGGTCATCTGCGCCACCTGCCCGGCGCCGCCGAACTTGCGCTCCAGCGCGCGCAGCAGCGGCTCACCGGTGGAGACGCCGTCCGGGTCGAGCTGGAAGGGGCGGTGCGCCACCTCGACGTCCCCCTCGAAGAGGCGTACGGCCTGCTGGAGCCGGTGGTGCCCGATGTAGCACCAGGGACACACGACATCAGAGAAGATCTCGACTTTCACGACATGTCCCAACCGGCGCGCCCTCCGGCCGATTCCCCCGGAACCAGGAGCAGGTGCCAGGAGAAGGTGCCTAACGGCGGCGGGAGTTGCGGCCGAGGAGCCAGCCGATGACGGCGCTGCCGAGGGCCACCCCGGCGCCCGTGCCGAAGGCCGCGAGCATCGTCCAGGCCGGCACGCCCTGGCGGGGCGCGGCCGGAGCCTCGCGGGTGAACACGCGCGGCGCCGTCTCCCCGGCCGCGGCCGTCGCCGCCGGCACGGCCTCGGACACGCCGGGAGCGGTTCCGGACACGGCGGCGGGAACAGCGGAGGCGGACAGCAGGTGCCGCTCGACGGCGGAGAAGAACTCCCCGGCGGTCTTCTTGGCCACCGAGGCGAGCATCCGCTGCCCCACGCCGCCGATCATGCCGCCGACCACGGCCTCGGCGTCGAAGTCGACCCGGGTGCCGCCCTCGGCGTCGCTCAGCCGTACGGCCACGGTGGCCTCGACGGTGCCGGGGGCGCCCTGGCCGCGTGCGCCGAGCGTGAACCGGTCCGGCTCCTCCTGGTCGCGCAGGGCCACCTCACCCTGGTAGACGCCCCTGACCGAGGCGACCCCCGCCGTGACCGTCATCGCGTACACGTTCTCGCCGACCGTCTCCAGGCGCTCGCAGCCGGGGATCGTCCGCACCAGGACGCCGGGGTCCTGGAGGGCGTCCCAGACCCGCTTGCGCTCCGCCGCGACCACCGCGCTGCCCGAGACCTTCATGGCCACCTCCGATGCCGAGCACCCTAGAGAATCACCCGTACGGCGGGAACGGCAAGACATGCCCGGCCGCGGCGCGGCGGTACGGCCGGGCTACCGGGAGGCCGCGACCGTGGCGGGAGGATCCGCTTCACGAAGCTCCGTCCCGGGTAGCTCCGCCGCGGGAAGCGGGGACGGCGCGGTCTCGCGGCAGACGTTGCGGCGGACCACCCCCAGCAGGGAGCGGAGGGTCTCGACCTGCTCCGGCGTCAGGCCGTCGGACAGCCGCCGGTGAAGCTCCTCCTCCACCCGGCGGACCTCCGCACGCAGCGTGTCGCCCTTCGGCGTCGTGCTCACCACGCTGATCCGCCGGTTGCGGGGGGACGGAGCGCGACTCACGAACCCGCTGCGCTCCAGCCGTTGCAGGCTCTTGGTCATCGTCGACATGTCGATGCCCACCGCCGCCGCGAGCCTGTTCTGGGACATGGGCCCATTGGCCCACAGCGCGTTGAGCACCCGGTCCTGACCGGGATAGAGGCCGATCTCCGCGAGCAACGCGGCGAGCAGGACGCGGTGCCCCAGGGCCGCCTGGGCCATCAGGCAGCTCAGGCTGTCGGGGTCCTCTCCGGGCGCCCCTCCGCACCCCGCCCCGGCCGCGGACGTCGTCCCGCACGCCTCCACGCCGTCCGTCCGTGCTTCCGTCATCACGCCGCCTCCTCTGCGATGAGCCTACCGCTTGCATATTGGTCAGCCAAGTTGTATGAGTATCTATGGCCGACCAAGTTGGCCGACCAAGTAAATTCGGGAGGTCTTGACCATGCTGTTCACACCCCACACCCTGGGCTCCCTTCGCCTGCCGAACCGTCTCGTCATGGCACCCATGACGCGGTCACGTGCGTACGTCGCGGGGATCCCCTCGCCGTTGACCGCGCTCTACTACGCCCAGCGCGCCTCGGCCGGCCTGATCGTCACGGAGGGCGTCCAGCCCAGCGCGGTGGGACAGGGCTACATGAACACCCCGGGGCTGCACACCGACGAGCAGGTCGCCGGGTGGCGGGAGGTGACCGACGCCGTCCACGCGGCGGGCGGCCGGATCGTGGCCCAGATCATGCACGCGGGCGGGGTGGGCCACCCCGACAACACGGGCCACCTACCGGTCGCCCCCTCCGCCGTACGGCTCGGCGAGCAGATCTTCACGCCCGCGGGCCTTCAGGACACGCCGGTGGCCGTGGAGCTGTCCACCACCGAGGTGGAGGCCACGGTCGGCGACTTCGCCGCCGCCGCCCGGCGCGCGGTGGACGCCGGGTTCGACGGCGTCGAGCTGCACGGCGCCAACGGCTACCTGATCCACCAGTTCCTGTCGCAGAACGCCAACCTCCGCGACGACCGGTACGGCGGGTCGGTGGAGGGCCGGATCCGGTTCGCCGTCGAGACGGCGAAGGCCGTCGCGGACGAGATCGGCCCCTCCCGGGTGGGGATCCGGCTGTCCCCCCGGAACGGCGCCCAGGGACTGGTGGAGGAGGACGCCCACGAGGTCTATCCCGCGCTGGTGTCCGAGCTCGCCGGTCTCGACCTGGTCTACCTGCACCTGCTGGCGACCGGCGGCGCCGAGCTGGACGCGCGCATCCGGGACCTGTGGCCGAACACCCTGATCGTCAACGACCCCACGGCGACCGACCCGGCGGCCTCCGCCGAGGAACGGCTGCGCTGGGGCGCCCATCTCGTCGCGCTGGGCAAGTCCTTCCTGGCCAACCCCGACCTGCCGGTGCGCCTGCGCGTCGGCGCGCCGTTGAACGAGGCGGACCTGAGCACAGCCTTCGGCGGCGACCACCGCGGCTACACCGACTACCCCACCCTGGCCCTCCACCCCGCCGTCGCCTGACCGCAGGGAAAGCCCCGGAAGGAGCGCGGCAAGGACCACAGAAGACCAGGCGAGGACCTCCGGTTCGCGGAACCGGAGGTCCTCGCCGTTCCCACGCGCGTCTCCGCGACGGCCGGAGGGCGCGCGACGTCAACCGCGCGGCGTACGGGGGAATCAGCCGCACGGCGGACGCCGCCCGTGCCGCCGTCGGGCCACTCTTGGTCATGTGCCCGAACCGGGCACGCCCGGCGGGACGGGACACCTGTCCCTGTTCCCCGGGACCGTCCGACCGGCATCGTCCGTACTGCAAGGAACGGGGATCCGGCACCGCGAACCGGGCCGCTTCGGCGTGCCTCACGGCTGTGACGAAGATCGCACCTCGCGGGGCCCTAATGCTCTACAGCTTGTAGTACTACTGAATATAGAACTACAAGTCGTAGAGCTCGGCGTGAGGAAGACATGGACGCGCTTGACCTGGCACGGTGGCAGTTCGGGGTGACCACCGTCTACCACTTTCTCTTCGTGCCCCTGACGATCGGGCTCGGCGTCTACGTGGCCGGCCTGCAGACCGCCTGGCACCGTACGGGCCGGGAGCACTACCTGCGGCTCACCAGGTTCTTCGGCAAGCTCTTTCTGATCAACTTCGCCATGGGCGTGGTCACCGGCATCGTGCAGGAGTTCCAGTTCGGGATGAACTGGAGCGAGTACTCGACCTTCGTCGGCGACGTGTTCGGCGCGCCGCTGGCGCTGGAGGCGCTGCTCGCCTTCTTCCTGGAGTCGACGTTCCTCGGCCTGTGGATCTTCGGCTGGGACCGGCTGCCCAAGCGGGTCCACCTCGCCTGCCTGTGGGCGGCGGTCATCGGCTCCAACCTGTCGGCCTACTTCATCCTCGCGGCCAACGCCTGGATGAAGCACCCGGTCGGCTACGAGGTCGTGGACGGCCGGGCCCGGATGACCGACCTGTGGGCCGTGCTGACCAACTCGACCGCGCTCGCCCAGGTGCCGCACGTCGTGGCCGCCTCGTTCGTCGTGGCCGGCGGGTTCGTCCTCGCCGTCATCGGCTACCGCGTCCTGCGTGAGCGCGGCCTCGGCGTGCTGCCCGGCCGCCGGGCCCGCACGGTCACCGCGGAGGACGCCACGACGCCGATGCGCCGCCTCCCGGACATGTGGCGGACCGCCCTGCGCGCCGCCCTCGTGATGACCGCGATCGCGGGAGCCGTGGTCGCGGGCACCGGCGACCTGTCCGGCCGGCTCCTGCACGAGCAGCAGCCGATGAAGCTGGCCGCGGCCGAGGGCCTGCGTCACGACACGGCCGGCGCGCCGTTCTCGATCGCGCCCGGCGTCGAGGTGCCCGGCCTGCTCAGCCTGCTCGCCGCGCACGACCCCGCCGCGACGGTCCAGGGCGTGGACGACATCCAGGCGAGGTACGAGAAGGCCTTCGGCCCGGCCGACTACACCCCGAACCTGCCGGTCGTCTTCTGGTCGTTCCGCGTGATGATCAACTTCGGCATGGCCACGCTGGGCCTCTCCGTGCTCGGCCTCTGGCTGACCAGGAAGCGCCGCGGGCGGCGGGCCGGCCAGCACGCCGGGCAGGGCGAGCCCGTGCCCGCCTGGTTCGCGCGCCTCTGCGTGCTGGCGCTCCCGCTCCCGGCCACCGCGATTATCACCGGCTGGCTGCTCAGCGAGATCGGCCGCCAGCCGTGGACCGTGCAGGGCGAGCTCATGACGGCCGCGAGCGTGTCGCCCGGCGTCTCGCTCACCGAGGTCGCGATCACGCTGGCCGTCTTCACGGTCCTGTACGGCGTGCTCGCGCTGGCCGAGGGCGCCCTGCTGCTGCGGCACGTCAAGGCCGGCCCCGAACTGCCCGCCCCGGCCCCCGGGCCCGCCGCCGCGGTTCCGCCGGCGCGGGCGGAGGAGACCCGGCTCACCCCGACCCTCATGTACTGAGGAGCCACGAGATGACGACCTTCTGGTTCATCGTGATCGCCTTCCTCTGGACGGGCTACTTCGTCCTGGAGGGGTTCGACTTCGGCGTGGGCGCGCTGCTGCCGCTGCTGTCGCGCTCGGAGGCGGACCGCAGGCAGGTGCTCGGCACCATCGGCCCGGTGTGGGACGGCAACGAGGTCTGGCTGATCACCGCGATCGGGGCGATGTTCGCCGCCTTCCCCGCGTGGTACTCCGGCCTGCTGAGCGGCTTCTACCTGCCGGTCTTCCTGGTGATCACCGGCCTGATCGTGCGCGGCGTCGGCCTGGAGTGGCGCGGCAAGGTCCACTCCCGGCGCGAGGTCGCCCTGTGCGACGCCGGGATCGTCACCGGCAGCGTGCTGCCCGCGTTCCTGTGGGGCGCGATCTTCGGCAACCTGCTGTTCGGCACGGCCCTGGCGACCGTGCTCGGCGGGGCCCTGTCGCTGTCGGTGGCCGTGCTGCACGGCGCGGTGTTCGTGGCGCTCAAGACGACCGGCGGGGTGCGGGCCCGCGCCCGCCGCGCCGCCCTGCTGGCGGCGGTCGGCGCGATGCCGGTCGCGCTCAGCACGCTGCCCTCCGTGCCCGGCAGAGGGCCGCTGTGGACGCTGGGGACGGCCCTGCTCGCCGCCGCCGCGCTCGCGGCCGGGGTCACGCTGGTGTGGGGCCGCCGGGAGGGCTGGGCCTTCGCGGCGACCGCCACGGCGATCACCGCGACGACCGCCACCGTCTTCGGCGTGCTGTCGGCGGCGCCGCTGCCCGGCCTGACCCTGGCCGAGGCGGCCTCCGCGCCGTACACGCTGACGCTCCTCACCTGGATCGGCCTGATCGCCCTGCCGGGCGTCCTCGCCTACCAGGCGTGGACCTACTGGGTGTTCCGCAAGCGCCTCACCGCCGAGGTCTCCCTCAGCGCGTGAGGCGCAGGGTGTGGAGGTCGGAGGGGGAAATGGGCATCCGGTCGATCGGGATGCCCTCGGCGTCCTCGATCGCGGCGGCGACGACGGCGGAGACCGGGATGACCCCGGCCTCCCCGGCGCCCTTGATCCCCAGGGGGTTGAGCGGCGAGGGGGTCTCCAGGTGGGCCGTCTCGATGCGCGGCACCTCCGTGGCGTACGGCATGAGGAAATCCATGAACGAGGCGTTCAGCAACTGGCCGTGCTCGTCGTAGACCATCTTCTCGTACAGCGCGCCGCCGACGCCCTGGGCGACCCCGCCGTGGATCTGCCCCTCGACGATCATCGGGTTGATCAGCCTGCCGCAGTCGTGCACGACGGCGTACCGCAGGATCTGGATCTCGGCGGTGTCCGGGTCGGTCTCCACGATCGCGGCGTGCATGCCGGCCGCGAAGGTCGACCTGACCGGCGAGTAGTAGTCGCGGCCCTCCAGGCCGGGCTCCTCCCCCTCCGCCACCGGCGGCCGGTCGTCCGAGGCGGGCCCGGCGAACTGGGTGGCCCGCTTGGCCTCCTCGTCGAAGGCGTACCGCAGCGGGTTGGACAGCACGGCGACGGTCGCCAGCGGGATCGACGCCGACGGCGCGCCCGCCACGTGGACCATCCCGTCGGTGATCTCCAGGTCGCGCGGGTCGGCCTCCAGCGCCTCGGCCGCGATCCGCAGCGCCTTCTCCCTGACCTTGCGGCAGGCCAGCGCGATCGCGTTGCCGCTCATCACGGCCGCGCGTGAGGCGAAGGTGCCCACGGCGTAGCCGAAGCGCCGGGTGTCGCCGGTGACGACCGACACCTTCTCGATCGGCACGCCGAGCTCGGTCGCCGCGATCTGCGCGAACACCGTCTCGTGGCCCTGCCCCTGGGAGGTGAGGCCGGTCGACACGTGCACCCGGCCGTCGGAGGTGATCTGCACGTGACCGCCCTCGTACGGCCCGACGCCGGTGCCCTCGACGTAGCAGCCGACGCCGATGCCGATCCTGCGGCCCTCGGCCGCCGCCCGCGCCTTCTCCTCCGGGAAGGCGTCCCAGCCGATCAGCTCCTTGAGCATGCGCAGGGCCTCCGGGTAGTCGCCGCTGTCGTAGATCAGCGGGCGCCCGTCCTGGAACGTCAGGCCCTGGTCGTAGGGGAACTCGTCCGGCTGGATGAAGTTGGCCGCCCTGACCTCCGTACGGTCCCGGCCGAGGTAGGCGGCGATCTTGTCCATGGTGCGCTCCATGCAGAAGACGCCCTGCGGGCGGCCCGCGCCCCGGTACGGCGTGACCTGCACGGTGTTGGTGTAGACCGAGGAGAACTCGACGCGGTAGGCGCCCACCCGGTACGGCCCGAGCAGCTGGGTCGAGGTGATGATCGGCACGATGATCCCGTACGGCGTGTACGCGCCGTGGTCGTGCAGGATCTCCACTTCCAGCCCGAGGAGGCGGCCGTCGTCGTCGAAGCCGGCCCGGACGTGCTGCACCTGCCCGCGCTCGTGGGAGGAGGAGACGAAGTGCTCGCGCCGGTCCTCGGTCCACTTCACCTCCCGGTTCAGCAGCCGGGCCGCCCACGGGACGAGGATCTCCTCGGGCCAGGGATGGACGATCTTGACGCCGAAGCCGCCGCCGACGTCGGGCGCGACGACCTCCACCTTGGGCAGCGGCAGCCCCAGCTTGGCCGCGATCGCCATCCGCACGCTGGTGGAGGTCTGCGTGGAGGAGTAGACGCGCAGCGACTCGTCGTCGGCGTCCCAGCGGGCGTACACGCCCTTCCCCTCCAGCGGCGTGCAGGCGCTGCGCTCGACGTCGAGGCGGAACTCCAGCCGGTGGGGGGCCGCATCGACCGCCTCCCGCGCCGTCACGCCGCCGGGGCCGGGCACCTCCTGCACGAGGTGCGCGCCGATGTTGCCCGGCACGTCCTCGTGCACCAGGTGCGCGCCTCCGGCGGCCTCCTCCAGGCCCACGACCGGCTTCAGGATCTCGTAGTCCACCCGGATCAGCGCGCACGCGTCCTCGGCGAGGTAGCGGTCGCGGGCGACGACCATCACGACCGGCTCCCCCACGTGCCGCACGACCTCCCGGGCCAGCGCGTACGCCGTGCGGCCGTGGGTGAGGGCCGGGTGCGGGATCAGCAGCGGCAGCGGCTCGGCCAGCGCGCCCGGCAGATCCTCCCAGGTGTAGATCGCGACCAGGCCGTCCACGTCGAGCGCGCCGGACACGTCGACGTCGAGGATCCGCGCGTGGGCGTGCGGCGACCTGACGAAGGCGGCGGCCAGCGCGCCCGCGCCCAGGTCGTCGAGGTAGCGCCCCTGACCGGTTATCAGCCGGGGGTCCTCGCGCCGCCGGACCGGCTCGCCGAACAGCCTGGTCGTCATGCCCCGCCCTCTTCCGCCTGGATCTGTGTCGCCTGCATCTGGGCGGCTCGGTGGACCGCCTTGAGGATGTTCTGGTAGCCGGTGCACCGGCACAGGTTGCCCGCCACGGCCTCCAGCGCCTCCTCCTCCGTCGGCGCGGGGTTGTCCCGCAGGAACGCGGTGACCGTGCACAGGAACCCCGGCGTGCAGAACCCGCACTGCAGGGCGTGGCACTCGGTGAAGGCCCGCTGGACCGGGGACAGCGCGCCGTCGCGGGCCAGCCCCTCCACCGTCGTGATCTCCTGACCGTCCACCGTGACGGCGAACGTCAGGCACGACCGCACCGGCTCGCCGTCCAGCAGCACCGTGCACGCGCCGCAGACGCCGTGCTCGCAGCCCACGTGGGTGCCGGTGAGGCCGAGATCGTGGCGCAGGCAGTCGGACAGCAGCCGCCGCCCGGGCACCGTCGCCTCCCGCACGACCCCGTTGACCGTCAGCGTCACGTGATGGTGTGTCTCGTTCACGATTCCTCCCCGTGGGCCGCGGAAGCGGCGTCCCGCAGCGCCCGTACGGCGAGCACGCCCGTGAGGTGACGGCGGTAGTCCGCCGTCGCGTGGATGTCGCCCTCCGGCTCGACCAGGTCCCGTACGGCCGCCGCCACCGCGTCCCAGGCCACCGAGGCCGCCGGGCGCGGGCCGCAGGCGGCGGTCACGTCCGCGACCACCGGAACCGGTCCCACGCTCACGCAGGCGACGCGGGCGGCGGCGATCCGGAGGTCCTCGTCCAGGGTGACGGCGGCGGCGACCCCGGCCACCGCGTAGTCGCCGTGCCGCCGGGCCACCTCGTGGAAGGCCGTGCCCGACCGCGCCGGCAGCGCCGGGAAGAACGCCGACACGGCCAGCTCGCCGGGCCGCACCGCCGACTCCATCGGGCCGGTGAAGAACGCCGCGGCCGGCACCTCCCGCTCCCCGCCCCGGCTCGCCAGCCGTACGGACCCGCCGAGCAGGGCGAGGACGGCGGGCATCTCGGCGGCGGGGTCGGCGTGGACGAGGCTGCCCACCACGGTGCCCCGGTTGCGGATCACGGGGTGGGCCACCAGGCGCAGCGCCTGCCGCAGCAGCGGCTGGGCCGCCGCGGCCCCGGGCGAGCGCTCGACGGCGGCGTGGCGGGCGAGGGCCCCGACGCGCACGCCGGACGGCCCGGCCTCGATCCCGTCCAGGCCGGGCACGCGGTTGACGTCCACCACGCGGGCGGGCGCGGCGAGGCGCATGTTGAGCAGCGGGATCAGGCTCTGGCCGCCCGCCAGGACCTTCCCGCCGGAGCCCGCCTCGGCGAGGAGGCCGAGCGCCTCGCCGAGGGTGGCCGGGCGGCGGTAGTCGAACGGAGGCGGCTTCACCGCGTCGTCCGGGACACGCGCCGATCAGACGGCCGGGTCGCGTTCGAGCCCGATCTCCCCACCTGTGACCTCCTTCGCGGGCCTGCCCGCGATGGCGCGGAGCAGGTGATAGCCGGCGAGTACCACGATCGTGCCCAGCGCGATCCCGGCGAGCGAGAAGTCCCCGGTGATCTGGTGGGTGACCGGCCCGATCGCGAGGATGATCCCCGCGCCGATCGGCACCATGTTGACCGGATCGGCGAAGTCCACCCGGTTCTCCACCCAGATCTTCGCGCCGAGCAGCCCGATCATGCCGTACAGGATGACCGTGACGCCGCCGAGCACGCCGCCGGGCGTGGCGGCGACCAGCGCGCCGAACTTGGGGCACAGGCCGAACAGGATCGCGATGACCGCGGCGATGTAGTACGCGGCCGTCGAGTAGACCCTGGTGGCCGCCATGACGCCGATGTTCTCCGCGTACGTCGTGGTGGGCGAGCCGCCGACGGCGGTCGCGACCGCGGTGCCGACGCCGTCGGCGACGATCGCCCGGCCCATCAGGGGGTCGACGTCGGCGCCGGTCATCTGGCCGACCGCCTTGACGTGGCCGACGTTCTCCGCGATCAGGGCGATCACGGCGGGCAGCACGACCAGCACGGCCGACGCCTGGAACGACGGCGCGTGGAAGTGCGGCAGCCCGATCCAGCCGGCGTCGGCGACGGCCTGGAAGCTCACCCGGGGATGGGTGTCGACCGCCCCGGTGCCCGCGTTGTAGGCGGTGATGTTCCCGAACGCCCTGTCGGCGAGCCAGGACAGGACGAACCCGAAGACCAGCCCCAGCAGCACGCCGATCCGGCCGAGGAAGCCGCGGAACAGCACGATGAACACGAACGTCGCGATCATGGTGATCAGCGCGATCCACGGGTCCTGCGGCCAGTACACGTCGGCCACGACGTACGCCAGGCCGAACCCGATCAGCATGACCACCGCTCCGGTCACGACCGGCGGGAAGATCCGGTGGATGACCCGCACGCCGAGGACGTGGACGACGACGCCGCACACCGCGAGCACGAGACCCGCGACGAGGATCGCCCCGGTGACGACCCGGTCGGCCCCCGGGGTGTCGCCGCCGAACGCCGCGCGCACCGCCACAACGCCGCCGACGAACGACGCCGAGGTGCCGAGATAGCTGGGCACCCTGCCGCGGGTGATCAGCAGGAACAGGATCGTCGCGACGCCGGACATCATCACCGCGGTGTTCGGGTCGAGCCCCATCACGAGGGGGAACACGAAGGTCGCGCCGAACATGGCGATCACGTGCTGCGCGCCGATGCCGGCCATCCGCGGCCAGCTCAGCCTCTCATCGGGTTTGACGACCTCGCCGGGTGCCAGCCCTCTGCCGTCTCCGTGCACCGTCCATCTGAAAGCCATGTACGTCCCTCCAGCTGGGCCGTGGGCTCGGCCACCCCGCAGGCGTCCCGCGTACTTCCTTGACCGTTTGGGGCACTTTAGGACCGGCGTGCGCGACAGACATGGGCATGATCTGCCAAAACGACGACCACCGGGGCGTCTACACCACGCGGATCGTGTAGTCGTCGCCGGTGACGACCTGGCCCGCCCTGATTTTGCAGGCCTTGCGCAGTTCCACCTGCCCGTCGACGCGGACCAGGCCCTCGGCGACGAGGTGTTTGGCCGCGCCGCCGCTGTCGGCGATCTGGCAGAACTTGAGGAGATCGCAGAGCGGGATGTGGTCGCCGTCGAGCTCGAAGGTTATGGCCTCGTTCACGGCGCCAGCTTAAAGAGTCAGATGCCCCGCATGCGCAGCACGTGCAGGGCGAGGGTGAGGTTGAGCCGCAGGTGCGCGTCCTCGGTGAAGTTGCCGAGCAGGCGCTCCAGCTTGCCGATGCGGTAGCGCAGAGTGTTGTAGTGGAAGTGCAGCCGCCTCGCGGTCTCGGCGACGTTGAGGTTGGTCTCCAGCAGCGCCTGCAGGGTGCGGCGCAGGTCGGCGTTCTCGGCGTCGTCGTCCCCCGCGAGCGGGCCCAGAGTCTCCCGTACGAAGGAGTGCAGCTCGTCGGTGTCGCTGACGAGCGACAGCAGCCGGTAGACCCCCAGCTCGTCGAAGTGGGCGACCGCGCCCGCCCCGTGCAGCTGGCGGCCCACCCGGGCGGCCTTCAGCGCCTGGTTGTACGCGCCGGGCAGGGCGTCCACCCCGGAGGCGACCCGGCTGAGCCCGGTGGAGAACGTGCCGTCGGAGATCCCCGCGAGCGCGTCCCGCGCCACCCGCGCGGGGTCCGCGGACGCCCCGACGATCGCCACCACCTCGTGCGAGAAACCCGCCACCGCGCCGCGCGGGTCGTGCTTGCGCACCGACGCCTGCCAGGCCGCGCACATGCGGTCCTGGAGGGGCCGCTCCTCGGCGTCCGGGTCGATCTCCGCCACCATCACGCTCACCGGGCGCTCCAGGTCCCAGCCGAACGCCCGGGCGCGCTCGGCCACCCGCAGCCCGCCCCGGCCGGTCAGCACGTCCCGCAGGAAGTCGGCCCGGTACTTGCTCTCGACGGCGGTGACCGCCTCCTGCTTGGTGATCACCAGCGCGGCCACGGTCGCGGCCCGCTCCAGGATGCCGACGTCGCTCGGGGTGAGCGTGCCGTGGGCGCTGTAGGCGGCGATCCTCCCGTGGTGGTGGCCGCCCGCGACGATCGGCACGCTCGCGTGGTGCCCGTTCCCGGCGGCCTTCCCCGGCGTCCGTCCCGCACCGGCGGGCGTCCGCACGGGGGCCGCGTCGATCTCCCGCAGCCGCGCCACCTGCGCCGCCTCCCCGGCCGCCGCGAGGAAGTGCCCGGACGCGTCGATCGCGCCCACCGCCACCCGGAGCAGCCCGGCCACCTCCGCGGTGACCTCCCGCATCCCGCCCCCGGCCAGCACGATCTGCACGAGCGCCCGGTGGGCCTCCTCCGTCCTGGCGAGGATCGCGGCCTGCCGGTTGAGGATGTCGGTGAGCACCTGGTTGAGGATGTCGTCGAACCCCACGTCGTTGGGGAGCAGGATCAGCGGGAAGCCCAGCCGGTCGGCCTGCTCGACCATCTCCCCCGGCAGTTCGTCCAGGTAGCGCCCGAGTTTGATCGCCAGGGCGGCGAGGCCCCGCTCGTCCAGGTCGGTCACGAGCCGGTCGAGCGACTGCGGGGTGTTGCGCAGCGGGTAGCCGGTGGTGAGCAGCAGTTCGTGCGGCTTCACCCAGGCGAGGATGTCGGGGACCTCCATCACGTTGAGGCGCTGCACGATGCGGCCGAGCCCGTCCCCGCCGGCGATCAGGCGGGCGTCCGCGAGCGTGGACACGCCGAGCACCTCGCCCACCGACACCCCGTGCAGGATCGTGCCGGTGCTGGCCAGCCGCATCGCGGGCGGAGCCGGGTCGTTGCGCAAGGGCCTCTCCGGGGAGTGTCGACGTACTCGGGACGTCTCACCGAGATTCTGCCCGACGCCGGTCCTGTCAGGAAGAGCCAAGCATTCGGCCGACTGTTGGCATCTTTCTCCGTACGGAGGGGGGAAGGCGGGCCTTAGCGTCGGCAACGACTGGCGAGGGAGGTCCCGGTGAGTGTTGGCACGCGCCAGAAAGGGCGGCGGGCGGCGGCGCCCGCCCCTCGCCCCCCGGCGGCCCCGGCCTACGTGAGCGGCGCGGCGAGCGTCGCCGTACGGCCGGCCCTGGAGTCCCCCCGCCGCCCGGCACGGGTGCTCGCGGCCTTCCCGCTCGCGCTCTACCTGGAGGTCAGGAGCGAGTGCGAGCCGCACGTCATCGCCGTGGTCACGGGTGAGGGCGTCCGCCTGCCCAACGCGGTGGTGCTCGCCGAGTCCCTCGACGGGGTGTCGGCCGGCGACGACGGCTGGGTCGGCGACGGCTCCATCGAGATCGGCGGCCTGTGCGTCGGCGTCCGCCGCTGGTGGGATCCCGCTCCCGCGCTCGCGCCCGCCGACCCCGCGCGGCTGGCGTCCGCCCCCGCTGCGCTGGCCGGGATCCGCGCGGCGTCGCCCCGGCAGCCGGGGCTGGAC
>QFZU02000173.1 GCA_003260025.2 Microbispora triticiradicis
CGTGTGGAGGACACGCCCGCGGGCCGTCCGCGTTCCACGGCTGAGCGGTGAGCGGGCTCTGCTGTCACCTCTGCTTTGTCCATGTAGAGACGAACTTTTGACTCTCAAACATAAAGTCTGTGTTATTCAAGACTATCTTTCGACTTTCTTGGAAGTTAGTCTCTGCCTCAGAGACACCCCCGGCGCGGGCGCTCCGCCCGCGCAGCCTCTCTCTCAGCGAGGTGACGTTCTTGCCTGCCCTCCTTCCTCCTCTTCGGAACGTCCGCAGAAGCCTGATCGCGCTGGGCCTGGCCGGCGCCCTGACCATCCCCCTCTGCGCTCCGGCGAGCGCGACAGGCCCCGGCGGGACGCCCGGCGGACCACCCGCGGGCGGCCCCGCCGCGCCCCGCCCGTCCACGGCGACCGGCGAGAGCGTCGCGAACCCGGTGCTCACGGGACCGATCGCGAACACCTCCCCGGTCGGGAGCCCCCAGCACGGGTATCCGTTCCTCGCCACCGACGTCGACCTCAGGTCGGCGGGCTACGTCGAGCAGGAGTTCTTCGTCTCGGGCACGGCGACGAGCTACGCGACACGCGGCACCGGCACCGCGACCGTGGTCAGCACCGGCAACCCGTACCGCACCCGCATCGTCGTGCGCCGCCCGGCTGACGCCCGCGCGTTCAACGGCGTCGTGATCGCCGAGTGGTACAACGTCAGCAACCAGTGGGACCAGGAGGTCGACTGGTTCCAGTCCCACGAGCACCTGATCCGGGAGGGGTACGCCTGGGTCGGCGTCTCCGCGCAGCGCGCCGGAGTGCACTCCGCGACCGGGCTCAAGGCGTGGAGCCCGGCCCGTTACGGAACGCTGGACGTGACCGCGGGCGGGACGGTCGGCGACGACAGCCTGTCCTACGACATCTTCAGCCAGGCCGTGAAGGCGGTCCGCAGCCCCACGGGCAAGAAGGGCCCGCTCGGCGAGCTTCCCCGGCCGCGATACGTGATCGCGACCGGCCACTCGCAGTCGGCCGGCCGTCTGGCGAACTACTACAACGCCGTCCAGCCGCTCGCGAACGTCCTCGACGCGGTCGTGCTGCACGGAGGCGGGGGCGTGCTGCGCACCGACCTGCCGACGCCGGTGTTCCGCGTCAACTCCGAGGGCGACGTGAGCGGCGGCATCCTGCCGGCGGCCGCCCGCGCCCAGGCCGACTCGGCGATCCTGCGCAGCTGGGAGGTGGCCGGGGCGTCGCACGGCGACTGGAAGCTCATCCGGGACTATGGTCCGCTGCGCAAGCGGGACATCGGCAGCTATCCCGGTGGTTACCCGGGCGAGCCGCAGACGTGCGCACTGCCCTCGCTGTCCCGCATCCCCCAGCACATGGTGCAGAACGCCGTGTACGACCACACCCTCGCCTGGATCGCCTACGGCGTGCAGCCTCCGGCGGCACCCAAGATCCAGATGACGGAAACGGCTCCGCCGGCGATCGCACGGGACTCCCTCGGCCTCGCGCTCGGCGGCATCCGCCTCGCGCAGCAGGAGGCGCCGCTGCGGATCAACACCGGCACCAACACCGGCCCGGGCTTCTGCTTCCTCGACGGCAGCTCCCTGCCGCTGACCGGCGCGCAACTCGCGCAGCTCTACCCGGCCACGCGGTCGTACGCCGACAAGGTGGTGGCGACCACGCTCGCCGATGTCGCAGCCGGCTACATCTCGCGGTCGTTCACCCGCGATCCCGCCTGGTACTCCGAGATCCGCGACCTCGTCGGCGAGTACGTCGCCTCCGGCGCCATCACCGAGGCGGTCGGGGCGAGCCTGGAGGACCGTCTCCGGCACGCCGAGCGGGCCGGCCTCGCGGGCGACGAGCCCCCCGCGATCGCCCACCTGCGACAGCTCGCCGATCGGGCGGGCAAGCAGATCGAGGACGCCGCGGCGCGGGACGGCGTGCTGCGGGTGACCCAGGCGCTCGTCGACCTCCTCACCGAGGCCCGGAAGCTGGACCAGCGGCACTAGGCCGCGGTCTCCCGCCGTAGCGGCTCGCCGCAGGCCGGAGACACGGAACGGGACACGGTTCGGAAGCGAGTAGCCGGACGGTTCCGCAGGCGTGCCGCCCACGCCTGCGGACCCGTCCGCTACGGCATCGGTCCGCTACCGCATCGGGGGAAGGAGCGGGTCAGGCGGCCGTCGGGCGCCTCACCCGCGGCCGGCGTTGGAACGGCAGGTAACGCTGCGGCAGGTGCGCGCGGGCCGGCAAGTCGGTGGGCTCGACCGCCAGGATCCGGTCGAAGCGGAACGCCCTGATCGACCGCCTGAGGCGGCACCAGCCGACCAGGTACCAGAACTCGCCGTGGACCATGCAGGTCACCGGCTCGACGTCGCGGACCGACAGCCGGCCCCCGGCGTCGTGGTACTGGATGCGGATCACCAGGCGTGCGGTGATCGCGTTGGCCACCGCCCGCATCCGGCGGGCGACGTCGGTGGGGAGCGGGGTCGTCAGTGTGGTGAGGGTCGTGGCGATGACGTCGTCGTCCAGTTCGAGGTGCTGGAACGCGTGGCGCAGGCCGCGCCGGGCGGTGACCGACTGGGGGCCGGCTCCGAGGTGAGCGAGGGAAAGGGCGAGGGCGGCGAGTTCCTCGGCGGTCAGCGTGTGCCGAATGACGTTGGCCATACTTCGACAATAATCATCAGCACCGACATTTTCCCGAACGGATGCTCGGAACAGCGGACAGGTTCACCTGACCTCGCGGCCACCTTCTCCTGACCCTGCCGCATGCCGCCGCGACCGCCTTAACCGCTTTCCGGTCCGGGCCGCCGGCTGTAGTTTCTCCGTCGTGCATCCTCCGATCGAGCCCTACGACCACGGGCACCTGGACACCGGCGACGGCCACCTCGTCTACTGGGAGGTCTGCGGGAACCCCGAGGGCAAGCCCGCGCTCGTCGTCCACGGCGGCCCCGGCTCGGGCTGCACGCCCCGCCAGCGGCGGGCCTTCGACCCCGGACGCTACCGGATCGTTCTCTTCGACCAGCGCAACTGCGGCCGGAGCCTGCCCCACGCGAGCGACCCGGCGACCGACCTCACGACGAACACCACCCACCACCTCGTCGCCGACATGGAGCGACTGCGCGAGCACCTCGGCGTCGACCGGTGGCTGCTCTACGGCGGGTCCTGGGGTTCCACGCTCATCCTCGCCTACGCCGAGGCCCACCCGGAGCGGGTGTCGGAGATCGTCCTCGCCGGTGTCACCATGACCCGCCGCTCCGAGATCGACTGGTTGTACCGGGGCGTCCGCCGCTTCCTCCCCGAGCAGTGGCAGCGCTTCCGGGCCGGCGTCCCCGAGGACCGGCGCGACGGCGACCTGCTCGCCGCCTACGCGCGGCTGTTGTCCGATCCCGACCCGGACGTACGGGCCAGGGCGGCGCACGCCTGGACGGCGTGGGAGGACGCGGTGATCGCGCACGAGGTCAACGGCGCGCCGAACGCCTACAGCGACCGGCCTTCCCCCGCTCTGCAGGCCTTCGCCAGGATCTGCGCACACTACTTCTCCAACGCCGCCTGGCTGGAGGAGGGTGTCCTGCTCCGCGACGCGCACCGGCTGGCGGGCATCCCCGGAGTGCTCGTCCACGGCCGCCTCGACCTCGGCGGTCCGCTGGAGACCGCCTGGCAACTCGCCCGGGCCTGGCCGGACGCGCGTCTCGTCGTGGTGGACGACTCGGGCCACACCGGCAGCGACGCGATGCGCCGGGAGATCCGGGCGGCGCTGGACCGATTCGGAGCCGCGCCGCCCGGCTGACGACCGGCGCCGGGCCCGGTGAACGGTGTCGCGGTCAGCGCGACAACTGGGTCAGGTCGCGGGACGCGCCGGTCGAGGCGGAGGTGGTGAGCGCCGCGTACGCCTGCAGCGCGGCCGAGACCGTCCGCTGCCGGTCGCGCGGCCGGTAGCCGCCGAGGTCGGCCAGCAGCCGCTCGCGGCGGGCGGCCAGCACGTCCTCGGCCACCTTGAGCTCGATCGAGCGGCCCGGGATGTCGATCTCGATGACGTCGCCGTCCTCGACCAGGGCCATCGTGCCGCCCTCGGCCGCCTCGGGGGAGGCGTGGCCGATGGACAGGCCGGACGTGCCGCCGGAGAAGCGGCCGTCGGTGACCAGGGCACACGCCTTGCCCAGGCCGCGGCCCTTGAGGAAGCTCGTCGGGTAGAGCATCTCCTGCATCCCGGGGCCGCCCTTGGGGCCCTCGTAGCGGATGACGACCACGTCACCGGGCTTCACCCGGTTGCCGAGGATGCCCTCGACGGCGTCCTCCTGCGACTCGAACACGACGGCGGGGCCGGAGAAGCGCCAGATCGACTCGTCGACTCCGGCCGTCTTGACGACGCAGCCGTCCTGGGCGAGGTTCCCGTACAGCACGGCGAGCCCGCCGTCCCGGGTGTAGGCGTGGTCGAGGTCGCGGATGCAGCCCTCGGCGCGGTCGAGGTCGAGGGAGTCCCAGCGGGCGCTCTGGGAGTAGGCCTTGACCGTCCGCACGTTGCCGGGCGCCGCGTGCCACAGCTCCAGGGCCTCCTCGGTGACCTCTGGAGACTTCGGGTCCCACTTGGCGATGTACTCGGCCATGGAGGAGGAGGACACGGTCGGCAGGTCGCGGTGGATCAGGCCGGCCCGGTCCAGTTCGCCGAGGATGCCGGGAATGCCGCCCGCCCGGTGCACGTCCTCGACGTGGTACTTGGCCGTCGCGGGGGCGACCTTGCACAGGCACGGCACCCGCAGCGACAGCTCGTTGATCTCCTTGAGCCCGAAGTCGACGCCCGCTTCACGCGCGGCGGCCAGGATGTGGAGGATCGTGTTGGTCGATCCGCCCATGGCGACGTCGAGCGCCATCGCGTTCTCGAACGCCTCGCGGGTGGCGATGCTGCGGGGGAGGACCGACTCGTCGTCCTCCTCGTAGTAGCGCCGGGCGAGGTCGACGATCCCCCGGCCGGCGTTCTCGAACAGGGTCTTGCGGGCCGTGTGGGTCGCCAGCGTGGTGCCGTTGCCGGGCAGGGCCAGGCCGATCGCCTCGGCGAGGCAGTTCATCGAGTTGGCGGTGAACATGCCGCTGCAGGACCCGCAGGTCGGGCAGGCGTTCTCCTCCATCTCCAGCAGGTCGGCGTCCGACACGCTCGTGTCGGCGGAGGCGATCATCGGGTCGATCAGGTCGAGCTTGCGGCCCGGGACCTTGCCGGCCTCCATCGGGCCGCCGGACACGAAGATCGTGGGGATGTTGAGCCGGAAGGCGGCGAGCAGCATCCCGGGAGTGATCTTGTCGCAGTTGGAGACGCAGACCAGCGCGTCGGCGCAGTGGGCGTTGACCATGTACTCCACCGCGTCGGCGATGAGCTCGCGGGACGGCAGCGAGTAGAGCATGCCGCCGTGGCCCATCGCGATGCCGTCGTCCACGGCGATCGTGTTGAACTCGCGCGGGATCGCGCCCGCCTCGCGGACCGCGCCCGCCACCACCTCGGCGACCTCGCGCAGGTGCACGTGGCCGGGCACGAACTGGGTGAAGCTGTTGGCGACGGCGACGATCGGCTTGCCGAGGTCGCTGCCCGCTACGCCCGTGGCCCTGAGCAGCGCGCGGGCGCCGGCCATGTTCCTGCCGTGGGTGACAGTGCGGGACCTGAGAGCGGGCATCGAGGGACCCCCATCCGGAGACGTCTGAGTCTTCAAATGGTACGGCCAGTGCCCGGCTGCCGAGACCCGGTGTCCACCTCCCGGGACGGCGCGCCGTCCTACTCCGGGTAACGCGCGGGCAGCACGCGCTCGGCGGCGCGGTAGATCGCGTCGATCTCGGCGGTGGTGAGCGACCTCTCCCGCTTGGTGATCCACTTGCGGACCAGCCCGCCGGAGAAGACGTCGACGTCCCGGATGTTGAGGATCCGCCAGGGGATCGCCGGCCCGTAGATGGCCAGGGACGGCACCACGGTGATCTCCCGGCCGAGCGCCTTGCTGATCAGGTCGCTGGCCTGGGCCGCCTCCCACCGGGCCTCGTCGAGGCGGGGCTTGCGGTTGAAGGGCCCGTGGAAGAGCTTGCGGTGCGTCTGGACCCGTACGGGCAGCCGCTTGTCCCACTTCTCCGAGTCCACCGCGTACACGCCGGTGGGCCCGACGACGAGATGGTCGATCTGCGCCTCGCTGCCGGGGATGGCCCGGGCGTGCAGCGTCAGGTAGCCGTTCCGCTCCAGCTTCTTGAGCTGGGCCTCGGTGCGGCGCTCCGCCGCCGAGGCCCGCCGCCAGGCGGGAACCGTGGACATGGTGCGCGCGCGGTAGACGGCGTCGGCCGCCCACGCGAGGATGGCCGCGGTGAGCCCGATCCGCCAGCCGCCCAGCAGAACGCCGAACACCACCCCCGCGGCGGCCGCGATCAGGGCGCGCCGGCGCAGGTGCCGGTATCTCGGGTCCTGCAGCAGGCCGCGGAGCGACGCCCGCTCCACCGGAGCGTATTCGGGGGGCGCAGCCGCCTCGGGCGGCGCCGAAGGGCGTTCCGCCTGCTCCGACGATTGGTCACCGACCCAGATGGGTGACGTATCGTGACCGTCTTCTGGCCTTAGACCGGTATCCACATCACTCACGGTAGTTGAGTCGTCTACAGCTTGCCTAGTGTTGAATGGTTCATACTTTTGTTGCCTGCATGAGCTGATTTGAAGCTCAGAAGGCCGGGTATCTTCTCTAGATATCCCCGGCCGGGCGGCCTACGGTTCGGAAGCGTGGCGCACATTCACGACCTTACCGCCCTTGAGCAGGCGGCAGCCGTACGAACGGGTGAACTCTCCCCCGTCGAGATCGTCGAGCACTACCTGGAGCGGATCGAACGGCTCGACCCCGGGGTGGGGGCGTTCGTCACGGTGACCGCCCAGCGGGCCCTCGACCAGGCCCGCGACCAGGAGGCCCGGATCGCCGCGGGGGACGCCGGCGACCACCCGCCGCTGCTGGGCGTGCCCGTTCCGATCAAGGACCTCAACTTCGTCAAGGACGTGCCGCTCTACTTCGGATCGGCCACCTACGAGGGGTTCGTCTCTCCGGTGGACGACAGCGTGGTCGAGCGGCTGCGGGAGGCCGGGACGGTCATGCTGGGCAAGACCAGCACCCCGGAGTTCGGCCTGCCCTGCTACACCGAGACCTACGTGAGCGAGCCCGCCCGCACCCCGTGGGACACCGGGCGCTCCGCGGGCGGGTCGAGCGGAGGCGCCGCGGCCGCCGTAGCGGCCGGTCTCGCGCCCGTCGCCCACGGCAGCGACGGCGCGGGGTCGATCCGCATCCCCGCCTCCGTCTGCGGCCTGTACGGCATCAAGCCCAGCCGGGGCCGGATCTCCTTCGCCCCGATCGTCCCTGACCTGGCGGGGCTGTCCACCAACGGGCCGCTGGCCCGGAACGTCGCCGACGCCGCGGCGCTTCTCGACGCGATGGCCCACCACAACCCGGGCGACCTCTACCACGCGCCGCCGCCCGCACTCGGGTCGTTCTCGGCCTACGTGGGGCGCGACCCGGGCCGGCTGCGGATCGCCAGGTTCGCCGAGCCCGCCGTGCCCGGCGCGGAGGTCCACCCCGACGTGCTCGCCGCGTACGAGAGCGCCTCGGCGGCGCTGGAGGCGCTCGGCCACGAGGTGGAGGAGATCGCGCCGCCGTTCGGCCCGGACATCGTGCCCGAGTTCGTCAAGCTGTGGTTCAGCTTCTCGTGCATCCACCCCGTCTCGAAGGAGCTCGAACCGAAGCTGCGCCCGCTCACCGCCTGGCTGCGCGAGCGGGGCCACGCGCTCTCGGCGCCCGAGTTCCTGCACGCGCAGTCGGCGCTCCAGCTCGCCACCCGCTTCGCGATGCTCGTCACCGACACCTACGACGCGGTGCTGTCGCCGACCGTGACCCAGCCGCCCGCGCCGGTGGGCTGGTTCGAGGACGTCGACTCCCCGGAGGAGACGTTCGAGCGGATGAAGCGGTTCGCGCCGTTCGCCGCCATCTACAACGTGAGCGGCCAGCCCGCGGTCAACCTGCCGCTCCACTGGACGCCCGACGGCCTGCCCATCGGCGTCATGCTGGCCGGCAGGTACGGCGACGAGGGCACCCTCATCTCGCTGTCGTCGCAGGTGGAGGCGTCCGTCGGCGGTTTCTGGGGCGACCGCAGGCCGGCCATGTGGTGACGACCTAACGCAGCAGCTCCACCACGTGCGCGGAGACGTCGGCGAGCAGCGTGGCGGGGCGCACCGGCGCCGCCGCCACGGCGGAGATCAGGGCGGGCAGCCCCGGCAGCGGGAAGCCGTCGTCCGTGGTGACCGCGTGCGCCGCGTCGTGCTTGGCCAGCGCGGCCCGGCTGCGGTCCCACGCCTCCAGCGTCTCCTCCGGCGACGGCACGCCGAACCCGTGGCCGACCGGGGCGGCGTGGCGCAGCCGTACGAGCGGGGTGTCGGCGAAGGCCAGCGCGACGCGGCAGCGCGCCGCCAGGTCGCCGGGGTCCGGCACCCAGTCGAGGGCCCGGCAGGGGGTGCGGCACCGGCCCGCGCAGGTGCCGAGCGCCCCGGCCACCTGGCTGTGCTGCCGGTCGAAGTAGGCCCGCCAGCCCGTGGGCGGCTCCACCGCCACCCGCAGCGTCCGCTCGGCCGCCGACCGCTCGGCCCTGGTGTGGTCGCACTCGCGGTCGGCCATGGCCCCGAACCTGCTGCCGGGGGCGCGCAGGCCCTCCGGCCAGCGGGCGGGGTCGCCCGCGTGCCCGAGCGCGGGCTCGAAGGCCAGCAGCGGGAGATACTCGCCGCAGATGTGCACGGCCGCGATCATCGAGCTCAGCTCGCGCCGCCGCCAGCGGGCCTCGATCACCTCCAGGAGCAGCGCGTACGCCGGACGCAGCGAGTCGAGCGCGCCCCGCGGCTGCTCCCTCGGCGTCTGCGGCATGTGGCAGGCGCGGGCACGGCGGCGCAGGTCGGCGGGCACGGTCTGGGCGTCGATCTCGGCCGCGAAGTCCTCGGCGTCGAGCGTGAGCAGCCGCTGGCCGAACTCGCAGACCGACGCCACCCGGGCCGCCCGCTCGTTCTCCCCGAGCACGGCCGGCGCGAGCGCGCCGACGTCGCCGAACGAGTACCTCCGGGCCAGGGCGATCAACAGGTCTCGGGCTGAGTGCACCCGACGACCCTACTCATGACGCCGGTGGCGGTATGGGCGGGTCTGATCAGTGGACCGCAGGGGCGCGGGATCGGGCAGGACCGGCACCTCGCCCAGGTTCTCCGGCGCGTCCACCAGGTGCTCGCCGGTGTCGTCGTAGGAGGCGGCGTTCCGGAGGCGCGAGCCCTCGATCACCTCGATCCGCCTGATCCAGCCGGTCCTGCGGCCCGCCTCGGCCCGCACCCGGTCGCCCTCGCGCAGAGGCTCCCACATGTCCCCGCCCAGGCACATAGCCCTGACCTCGCGGGCCCTGACCTCGGGGGCACGCCCTTCGTCGATCGCGCACCAGTAGGTCCACCTGGCGTTGTCGCCGCCCTTGCCGCCGTCCCGGAAGCGCCGCAACCGTACGATCTGGCCCTCCACGGTGACCGGGCCGGTCAGGTCGGAGAGCGCGAACAGGATCGGCGGCCCGGCCACCGCCAGGCCCGCGAGGAGGGCGGCGGGCACGACGAGTCCGCGCGGCCACACGTCGAAGGCGGAGGCGGCCACCAGGAGCATCCAGGCGAAGAAGCCCGCGAACCAGCCGGCCGCGAGGACCCGCACGACGACAGAGCCCGGCGGCCGGCCCCACAGCAGACGGGACGGATAGCGGACGTCGACGACGTGCCACATGCCGCCGTAGTCGGACCACGCCCGGCTGTCGTCGGCGGGGGTGCTGACCGGCAGGCTCGTGACGGCCCGCGGTGCCAGCCCGAGGGCGGCGGCGTACGCGAGGTGGCGGCCCCAGATCGTGACGGAGGCGGCGGGCTGCTCGGCGAACCGCCCGGTCGTCCCCAGGTGCGCGCGGACGCCGAGCCAGTGGGCGGCGGCCCTGGCCCCCTCGGCCGTGCCGCGCTCGCCGTTGAGCCGGCCCATGAGCGCCAGGAGACCGGCGAAGGAGACGACCGCCGCGCCGATCCCGGCCTCGTGGTCCTTGTCGGAGATGTTCGCCGCGACGCCGATCGCCGCCGCCGGCAGCGCCGCCGCGACGGTGAGGAGCGCCGCGTGCGCCCTGCTCCAGCGCGCCCGGGACAGGCCCTGCTCCCGGGCCTCGGCGATCACCTTCCGGCGGAAGCTCTTCCACCACCGGCCGAGGTCGCGCGAGCCCTCGGCCAGCGCGCCCGTGGCCACCACCCCGTCGACGGCCAGCGCGCGGACGTGGTCGTAGACGAGCCGCTCGTACGGGCGCAGGCCGCCCGGTTCGCCCCGCGTCCGGACGAGCGACAGCTCCGGCCCGATCTCCTCGACGCCGACGACGCCCCTCGCGGCGAGGTCCAGCAGGGTCGCCGAGGCCGCCTCGTCGCACAGTCGCCAGCCGCCGGTGATCAGGTCGACCACCGCGGGGGACTGGGGGGCGAGATTCGCGGTGGCCGGTCCCGCCTCGACGTCCGGGTTCCTCGTCGCCGCGGCGAGTGCGAGCAGGAGCAGCAGCCACAGGCCGGTCACCGCCGCGGCGGCCGTCCAGGCGGCGGCCATGGTCAGAACCCGACCTGTACGGGCCCGCGCTCCTCGCCGGGAGCCCGGAAGTACTCGCGGGGCGTGAAGCCGGTCATCCCCGCCACGATGTTGGCGGGGACCGTCTGGATCGCGTTGTTGTAGGTCAGCACGGTGTCGTTGTAGTACTGCCGCGAGTAGGCGATCCGGTTCTCGGTGGTGGCGAGCTCCTGCTGCAGTTCCGCGAAGTTGCCGCTCGCCTTGAGGGCGGGGTGGGCCTCCGCCACGGCGAACAGGCTCTTCAGCGCGCCGGACAGCATGTTCTCGGCCGCCGCCTGCTCCGCGGGGCCCTGGGCGCCGATCGCCCGGGAGCGGGCCGTGACCACGGCCTCCAGCGTGGCCCGCTCGTGGGCGGCGTAGCCCTTGACGGTCTCCACGAGGTTGGGGACGAGGTCGTGGCGGCGCTTGAGCTGCACGTCGATCTGCGCCCAGGCGTTGTCGACGGCGCCCCGGCCACGCACGAGGCGGTTGTAGAGGGAGACGAGCGTGGCGACGAGGACGGCCACGACGGCGAGGGTGACGATCACGGGGATCACGGGAGCCTCCTGCACGGACGACGATCCGTGGCCGCTCACCCGGTGAACGCCCGCCGCCGGCCGTACGCGTGCCGGTGGGGGCACGCCGTACGGGCGGAGCGGCGGGGCGCGGCGGAGGGGGCCCGCCGCGCCCGTGCCGGGTGAACGGCCCGGCCCCCTCATGTCACCCCGGTGGTCTTGCACGGGGCTTGCGCCCCGCTTTCACCCGGCACACCCGCCGGGCGACCGGATCAGGAAGGAAGGCGGGCGGGCCGCCCGGTCACGCGGAGGCGTCGCGGGCCTGGGCCCGCAGCGCCCGGCTGACGCCGTCGGCGCCCTCCAGGAGCAGGCGCCGCAGCGCGTGCGGCGGCTGCTGGGCGCTGATGAGGTCCTGCGTCCTCGCCACGGTCTCCGGGCGGATCAGCAGGGCCGGGTAGCACCCGACCGCGAAGTTCTGTGCCATGTCGGAGGTCCACTCGCTCCAGATCCGCCCGACCTCCTCGAAGTACCGGTCGCCGTACGGCTCCAGCAGCTCGGGGTGGTGCGGGTCCACGAAGCCGAGGATCGTGGAGCGCAGCAGGGCGCCGCTCAGCTCGCCCCCGACGATGGCCGCCCAGGACCGGGCCTTGGCCTCCGCGTCCGGGATCGCCGCCCGGGCGTTGGCGGCCGAGCGCTCGCCGGTCGCGGTGGCGTCGCGGACCAGCTCGGCGTCGATGTCGGCGGCGCCGATGACTCCGCGGGACACCAGCCCGTGGATGAGCGTCCAGCGCAGGTCGGCGTCGACGGCCAGGCCCTCGGGCACCTCGGTGCCGTCCAGCACGCCCTTGAGGAACGCCAGGTCCTCCTCGGAGGTCGCGGTGGCGGCCAGGGCGTTGACGTAGGCGAGCTGGTGGTCCGAGCCCGGCTCCGCCGAGGTGACGAGACGGCGCAGCGCGGCGGAGAGCTCGCCCATGCCGGTCGCCCGCCACGCCGGGTCGGCGTACTGCTGCACGGCCTGGCGGGCCTGGCGCAGCACCGTCTGCACCACGGTGATGTCGCGCACCGAGTCGATGCCGGACACGACCAGCCGGACGTAGTCGCGGGTGGCCATCTCGGCGTCCCGGGTCATGTCCCAGGCGGCCGACCAGCACAGCGCGCGCGGCAGCGACTCGGTGAACGCGGTGATCCCGCCGTTCACGAGCGTCTGCAGCGACCGCTCGTCGAGCCGGATCTTCGCGTACGTGAGGTCGTCGTCGTTGATCAGCACGAGGTCGGGCCGCGTCTCGCCGACCAGCTCGGGCACGGCCGTGCGCGCCCCGACGATGTCGAGCTCGACCCGCCTGGTCCTGGCGAGCACGCCGTCCCGCAGGGAGTACAGGCCGATGGCGACGCGGTGCGAGCGCAGCGTCGGGTGCTCCGGCGTGGCCTCCTGCAGGACCTCGAAGCCGAGGAACCTGCCCTCGTCGTCGGTGGTGAACGACGGCCGCAGGGTGTTGACGCCGGAGGTCTCCAGCCACTCCTTCGACCAGGACGACAGGTCGCGGCCCGAGGTGCGCTCCAGCGCCGACAGCAGGTCCTGCAGGGTGGTGTTCTTCCAGGCGTGCTCGTTGAAGTAGTCGCGCACGCCGGCGAGGAAGTTGTCCAGCCCGACGTAGGCGACAAGCTGCTTGAGCACCGAGGCGCCCTTGGCGTACGTGATGCCGTCGAAGTTGACCTCGACGGCCTGCATGTCCGGGATGTCGGCCGCGATGGGGTGGGTGGAGGGGAGCTGGTCCTGCCGGTAGGCCCAGGACTTCTCCACGTTGGCGAACGTCGTCCACGCGCCCTGGCCCCAGCGGGTGGCCTCGGCCTGGCACAGCACCGACATGTAGGTGGCGAACGACTCGTTCAGCCACAGGTCGTCCCACCACCGCATGGTGACGAGGTCGCCGAACCACATGTGGGCCATCTCGTGCAGGATCGTCTCGGCCCGGCGCTCGATGATCGCGTCGGTGACCCGCGAGCGGAAGACGTAGTCCTCCAGGAACGTCACCGCGCCGGCGTTCTCCATCGCGCCCGCGTTGAACTCCGGCACGAAGAGCTGGTCGTACTTGCCGAACGGGTAGCGCAGGCCGAAGACGCGGTGGAAGAAGTCGAAGCCCTGCTTGGTGACCTCGAAGATGTTCTCCGGGTCGAGGTGCTCGGCCAGCGAGCGCCGCACGTAGACGCCGAGCGGGATGCCGTCGTGCTCGTCCCGCACCACCGCGTACGGCCCCGCGATGAGGGCCGTGATGTACGTCGACATGGGAGGCGTCGGCGGGAAGTGCCAGCGCTTGGCGGCCTGCAGCGTGCCGTGCCGCCCGCGGTGCTCCTCCAGGTCCTCGGCGGAGTCGGGGGCGCCGTTCGACACGACCTCCCACTCGGCGGGCGCGAGGACGGTGAGCTCGAAGGTCGCCTTGAGATCGGGCTGGTCGAAGCAGGCGTACATGCGGTGCGCGTCCGCCGTCTCGAACTGGCTGTGCAGGTAGATCTGCTGGTCGACCGGGTCGACGAAACGGTGCAGCCCCTCGCCCGTGCGCATGTACGAGCAGTCGGCGTCGACGCGCAGTTCGTTGCGTTCGGCCAGGTCCGGCAGCGGGAATCGGCCCTTGTCCGCGTCGTAGGTCCGAACGTCGAGATCCCGGCCGTTCAGCACCACCTTCCGCACATGGGCCCCGTGCAGGTCGATGAACGTGCCCGCCCCCGGCCGGTCGGACGTGAAATGGACCGTCGTGATGCTCTCGAACCGCTCCTCGCCCTCCGTCAGGTCGAGTTCGACCTGGTAGGACTGGACCGTGAGCAGCCGAGCACGCTCCCGAGCCTCGTCACGTGTCAGATTCCCTGCCACACCCACTCCTCATCGCATGATCAATCCCCCGGTTCCCCGTCGCCCCTTCGCGTACAGGGATGGATGAATCCTGCCACGTCACGGTCACAGGACGGATTCGACATCGCCCCTACCTGGAATAGGAAGTTGTCCGACGGCCCTCTTGACAGGGGCCTTCCGGCCGGGGCTCGCGTTCTGACAGTCAAGGCGCGAGTATGAGGAACATGCGTCAGATCTACGTCGGCGGCGGCTGGACGCCGTCCTCCTCGCGCGAGGCCGTCGAGGTCGTCAACCCGGCGACCGAGGAAATCGTGGACCGGGTGCCCGCGGGGTCGGCCGCCGACGTGGAGACCGCGGTCGCCGCCGCCCGTGCCGCCTTCCCGTCCTGGGCGGCGGCGGAGCCCGCCGAGCGCGCCGCGCTCCTCGGGACGGCGGCCGGGCTGCTCAGGGACCGCGCCCGGGAGATCGCCGCGACGATCGCCACCGACATGGGCGCGCCGCTGCCGCTCGCGCTGAAGGTGCAGACGCTGATGCCCGCCGAGGTGCTGGCCTCCTACGCCGACCTCGCCAAGCGGTACGACTTCGACGGCGGGCGGGTGGGCAACTCGCTGATCGTCCGCGAGCCGGTCGGGGTGGTCGGCGCGATCACACCGTGGAACTACCCGCTCCACCAGGTCGTCTGCAAGGTGGCCCCGGCCCTGGCGGCCGGCTGCACGGTGGTGCTCAAGCCGAGCGAGGTCGCGCCGCTCGCGGCGTACGCGTTCGCGGACATCCTCCACGAGGTGGGCCTGCCGCCCGGCGTGTTCAACATGGTCAGCGGGCACGGCCCGGTGGTCGGAGAGGCCGTCGCCGCCCACCCCGGCGTGGACATGGTCTCCTTCACCGGCTCGACCAGGGCCGGGCGCAGGGTCGCCGCCCTCGCGGCCGGGACGGTCAAGCGGGTGGCCCTGGAGCTGGGCGGCAAGTCGGCGAACATCGTCCTCCCCGGCGCCGACCTGGAGAAGGCGGTGAAGAACGGGGTCGCCGGGGCCTACCTGAACTCCGGCCAGACCTGCTCGGCGCTGACCCGGATGCTCGTCCACTGGGACCAGTACGACGAGGCGGTCCGGCTGGCCGTGAAGGCGGCGGCGAAATACGTCCCGGGCGACCCGTTCGCCGAGGGCACCCGCCTCGGCCCGCTGGTGTCCGCGGCCCAGCGCGACCGGGTGGTCGGATACCTCAACCGGGGCCAGGAGGAGGGGGCCCGCCTCGTGCTCGGCGGGACCGGCAACCCCATGGGCCGCGGCTACTACGTCGAGCCCGCGGTCTTCGCCGGGGTGTCGCCCGGCATGGCCGTCGAGCAGGAGGAGATCTTCGGCCCGGTGCTGTCGATCATCCCCTTCGGCACGGAGGACGAGGCCGTCGAGATCGCCAACGGCACGCCGTACGGACTGTCGGGGGCGGTCTGGGCGGGCACCGAGGAGGAGGGGCTCGCGGTCGCCCGCCGCCTGCGCACGGGCCAGGTGGCGGTCAACGGGGGCCGGTTCAACCCCATGGCGCCCTTCGGCGGCTACAAGCAGTCGGGCGTCGGGCGCGAGATGGGGGAGTTCGGCCTGGAGGAGTTCCTGGAGACCAAGGCGATCCAGCTGTAAGGGGCGGCGGTCTCAGGGCGCCTGGAGGAGGATCTTGCGGCGCTCGTCCTTGCCCAGCCGGTCGACGTACAGCGTGCCCTCGAGGTGGTCGAACTCGTGCTGGAAGCACCGGGCGAGCATGCCCCGGGCCTTCACGGCCACGGGCCGGCCGAGCTTGTCGACCCCGCGCAGCGTGACTCCGGCGGCGCGGACGGTCGGGGCGTACAGCGGCTTGCCGGTCTCCTTGCCCGGCACCGACAGGCAGCCCTCCTCCTCGACGACCTCCCCGGGGTCGTCGATCGTCAGCTCCGGGTTGACCACGTGGCCCTTGCGGTTGCTGATGTCGTAGACGAACAGCCGCCGGCCCACCCCGATCTGCGGCCCGGCCAGTCCCACGCCGTCGGCCTGGTACATCACCGCGAACATCTCGTCGATCAGGCGGCGCAGCTCCCTGTCGAAGTCCGTCACGGGCTCCGCGGGGGTACGCAGGACGGGGTCGCCGACGTAGCGGATCTCGCGCATGACACTCCTGCTCCGGCATGAGGTGGTGTAAGAGCCACTGGCGGTTTTCGTCTATTACCTTAGTGGAGGCCGGGGTGACCTCCGCCAGAACTCGTCTGGGAAACTTGTCCCGTGCGTGTCTACATCGGTGCCGACCATGCCGGCTACGAGCTCAAGAACCACCTGGTCTCCTGGCTTAAGGAGCAGGGCCACGACGTGGAGGACTGCGGCCCCCACGTCTACGACGCGGAGGACGACTACCCGCCGTTCGTGCTGCGCGCCGCGCAGGGCGTGGTCGCCGCCGAGGGCAGCCTCGGGGTGGTGATCGGCGGCTCGGGGAACGGCGAGCAGATCGCCGCCAACAAGGTGCGCGGGGTGCGCGCCGCCCTCGCCTGGAACGAGGACACGGCCCGGCTCGCCCGCGAGCACAACGACGCCAACGTCATCAGCATCGGCGCGCGGATGCACACGCCGGAGGAGGCCGCCCGGTTCGTCGAGGTCTTCCTCGGCACGGCGTTCTCGGGCGCGGAGCGGCACGCCCGGCGGATCCGCCAGCTCGCCGAGTACGAGACGACCGGCGAGCTGCCGCCGCTGCCCGCCTGATCCGCCCGGCCGGAAGCCGCCGGGGCCGGAGCCGCCCGGCCCGGGACACCGGGCGGGCGGCCGGTGAGCGGGCCGGTCAGCGCCCCAGGGG
>QFZU02000174.1 GCA_003260025.2 Microbispora triticiradicis
CGGGATGCCGCCGCGGCCGTGGTGGTGGCCGTTCGCCCCCGGAGTGCGGCGCGGCAGCGGCGCCGGCTTGCCCGCCGGACCGCGCCGCGTCGGCAGCGCGTCCGCCGCGGACGGCGCGCCCGCCTGGGGCATCGAGTCCAGCCACGCCTTCGCCGAGTGGGCGCGGATGCCGAGCTGGCCGAGCAGCTCCACCACATCGGCGTCCGCGGGCTTGCTCGCCAGGAGGTGGCGGGTCTTCTCGCGCAGCCCGGCCAGGTCGCCGACCACGAGCCAGCCGTCCTGCAGGCGGCGGTCGGGCATCAGCGTGACCAGCACCCGCCACAGCGGCGTGCCGAGGGCCGGGACCTCGACCGGGTGGGACGGGTCGGCCGCGATGAGCTGCTCCTGGGTGGCCGCCGCGCCGAGCCATTCGGTCAGTCCGAACAGATGCCCGGTGAGCGGTGCCGTGTCGGGGGAACGCAGCCACAGCAGCACCCGCTCCTCGGCCGTGCGCTGCGCCTGGGAGAGCAGTTCGCGGTCGACGCCGAGGGTGTGCGCGAGCGCGCGCAGGCTCACCGGTTCCGCGGCGAACAGCCGCTCGGCGGCCACGGCCCGGGCGAGCGGGTCCCAGTCGCGGAACAGTCCCTCGACGACCCCGACCATCGGGTGCGCGGACAGGTCGGCCGGCTGCCGCTCCGGCGCCGCCGGAGCCTCCGGCCGCGCCTCGCCACGAGGCTCCGTACGGGACTGTGCCGTGGGTTGAGCCGTGGGTTGAGCCGGGGGCTGGGCCGGGGGCTGGGGGAGCGCGGCGCCGGGCTGCCGGGCGAAGGGCTGGGTGGCGGGCCTGGCCTGCTGGCCGGGAGGCGCACCCGCCGGCGGCAGGCTCGCGGGCGGCGGGGCCGTTCCCGGCTGTACGGCCGCCTGCTCCGCCTGGCCGGGAGGCACGGCGTCCGGCCGCGCGAAGGGCTGCGAAGGGGCTCCGTTGACCCGCGGGGGCGGCGGGGAGCCGGGTCCCTGTGCCGTGGGTCCCTGGCCGGCCACGGGGAAGGGCTGGGAGGCCGTGCCCGGAACGGCGGGGAACGGCTGGGAGGGGGCGCCCGGAACGGCGGGGAACGGCTGGGAGGGGGCTCCGTCGGCCTGTGGAGGTGCCTGCGAGGCGGGTCCGTGAGCGGCGGGTCCCTGGGCGGCGGCGGGGAACGGCTGGGAGGTCGGGCCCGGGGTGCCCGGGAACCCTTGCGCGGCCGCGGCGGGATGCTGGGTGAACTGCTGCGCCGTGCTTCCCTGTGCCGCGGTTCCCGGCGGCGTGGTCACCTGAGGGACCTGCGGGAACGGCCCGGAGACGGGGCCGGCGGCGGGCTGGACCGTGGGGGCGCCCGGGACCGCCTGCGCGCCCGAAGCGCCCTGTGTAGCCGGAACGCCCGGTGCCGCCAGGGCACCCGGTGCAGCCAAAGCGCCTGGTGTGCCCGGAACAGGCTGTGCGCCCGGAACAGGGGGTGCGCCGGGAGCCGGCTGTGTGCCCGGGAGCGCCTGTGCGGCCGGGGTGGGCGCCTGTTCGCCGCCCGATTCCCCCAGGTGCCCGAACACCTCTCGGAAGATCGTGGTGAGGAGGGCCTCCGGCGAGGCCGAGCCGTTGGGCGTCCGCAGGTCGACGGGCGTCATGCGGCGCAGCCGGTACCACCCGCCCAGGTGGGTGACCACCGTACGGACCGGCTCGGGCCACCCGGTCATGGCCGGGTCCACGGTGTGGACCTGGAGCGCGGGGAGCAGGTCGGTGAGAGGCAGATGGTCCCAGCGGCCGACGGCCAGCCGGGCGAGCCGTTCGCAGAGCCAGTCGACGCCGGTCGCCCGCACCGCGTGCCCGATCGTGACGGATGCCCACCACCCGCCGGGCAGGCGCGGGTCGGCCAGCATCTCGGCCACCTGCTGAGGACGGCTCCAGCGCAGGGCCGGGACCAGGTCGCTCAGGCAGATCGTTGACTCGGCGTCCATCGGTATGACCGCACCCTCCCGAGAGTGACGCATGTTGCTAATGGTGCAGCTTACGCCGCAAACCAGCAATTGGTGTCAATAGGGTAAAGTTCCCAGACTTCGGACGGCCGCCCACCTGCGCGACCGCCATCGCCCCCGCCTCGCACCCCGTCCGCAGCGCCTCCTCGGGGGTTCCGCCCGCCAGCGTGGCGGCCAGGAATCCCGCCGCGAAGGCGTCTCCGGCACCCGTCGAGTCGACCACCGCCGCCGGGGGAGCGGGCGCCCTGGCGACTATACGGCCCTCACGGGCCAGCAGCGCGCCGTCGGCCCCGAGCTTGACGACCGCCGTGCCGTAGCGGGCGCTCAGCACCCGCCCGGCCGTGTCCGGGTCGGACGCCCCGGAGAGCAGCAGCGCCTCCTCCCGGTTGGGGATCACGGTGGCCGCCGGGGCGGTCTCGCGGAGGAAACGTTCACGGCCGAACTCCCGCAGCGGCCCGCAGGAGGCCGGGTCGACACTGACCGGGATGCCCCGCCCGGCCGCCTCGCGCATGGCCAGCCGGACCAGTTCCAGGCCCGGCCCGGCGAACATCGTGTACGCCGACAGGTGCAGCCGGCCGACCCCGTCGAGGAGATCGGGCGCCCAGTCGTCCACGCCGATGTGACCGCTCGCGCTCCGGTTGGTGAGCATGGACCGCTCCCCGCTCGCGTCGACCATCGCGATGACGACGGCCGACGGACGGCCGGGGTCGATCCGCAGGTGCGGCCGTACGCCGGCCTTCGTCAGCTCCGCCGCGTGCCACTCGCCGGTGTCGTACCCGGCCCGCGCCAGGAGGCGGGTGTCGGCGCCGAGGCGGGCGGCCCAGGAGGCGGTGTTCGCCCCCGAGCCGCCCGGCCGCAGCGTGATGTCGGCGGGTGTGTCGGTGCCGGTGGCCGGGGGCCCGTCGTGCAGCGCGACGACGTCCGTCACCACGTCGCCGATCACCAGCAGGCCGGTCGCCGGCGGAGCGCTCACCCGGCCGCCCAGGCGGCGGCGATCCGACCGGCGAGGGCGGTGTTCCCGCGTACGGCGGCGAGGTTGGCCTCCAGCGACGCCCCGCCCGTGCCCTCGACGAGGTACTCCAGCAGGAAGGGGGTGATGGCCTGCCCGGTGACGCCGCGCTCCTCGGCGGCGCGCAGGCCCTCGGCGAGCACCCGGTCGTGCAGGTCCGGGTCGAGCTGGAGGTCGGCCGGCACCGGGTTGGCCACGATGAGCGCGGTCTCCAGCCCGCCGAGGGCGTCCTGGGCCCGCATGATCCCGGCGGCCTCCTCCGGCGTCTCGACCCGCCAGTCCACCGGCTCGCCCGAGCTGTGCAGGTAGAAGCCGGGGAACTCGTCGGTACGGTAGCCGACCACGCTGACCTGCTTCGTCTCCAGCCGCTGCAGGGTCGCGGGCACGTCGAGGATCGACTTGACGCCGGCGCACACAACCGTGATCTTGGTCCGGCTGAGCGTGTCGATGTCCGCCGACTCGTCCTGCACCGACGTCCAGCCGCGGTGCACGCCGCCGAGCCCTCCGGTGGCGAACACCCGCACGCCCGCCCGGGCCGCGAGGAACGACGTGCCGGAGACGGTCGTGGCGCCGCTGAGCCCGAGCGCGGCGGCCGGGGCGAGGTCGCGGTAGCCGAGCTTGCGCAGGCCCGGCTCGGTCGCGATGCGGTCCAGCCCGTCCTTGTCGAGGCCCACCCGGGGGACGCCGTCGAGCACCGCGACCGTCGCGGGCACCGCCCCCGCCTCCCGGACGATCTCCTCCAGTTCGAGGGCGACCTGGAGGTTCCGGGGCTGGGGAAGCCCGTGGGAGATGATCGTGGACTCCAGGGCGACGACCGGCCGGCCGGCGGCCAGCGCCTCGGCGACCTCATCGGAAACGCGCATGGTGCTCCTGTTCGTGTTGGCGGAAAATTGTCCGGCTTCGTCATATTCTGCCCGGGTCCAGGGGGCAATCTTGCGATACCTTTCGGGCACCGCGCCTCGTAGACCCGGGAGAACGCTCCATGCCACGTTCGCACTACGACGTCGTCATCGCCGGTGCCGGGCACAACGGCCTCGTGGCCGCCGCCTACCTCGCCGGGGCCGGACGCCGGGTGCTGGTCCTGGAACGGCTCGGCCACGTGGGCGGTCTCGCCGTGTCGGCGCGGGCGTTTCCCGGTGTGGACGCGCGGCTGTCGCGCTACTCCTACCTGGTCAGCCTGCTGCCGTCGAAGATCGTCAAAGAGCTGGGGCTCCGGCTCGACCTGCGCCGCCGCCGCTTCTCCTCCTACACCCCGGCCGGCGGCACCGGGCTGCTCGTGGACAACGAGGACGCCGCCCGCACCGCCGCCTCGTTCGAAGCCGTCACCGGGGGGCGGCGCGACCTCGACGCCTGGGAACGGTTCTACGCGATGACCGCCCACGTCGCCCGGCGGGTCGCGCCCACGCTGCTCGACCCGCTGCCGGGCCGTGCGGACCTGCGCGGGATCGTGGGCGACGAAGAGGCGTGGCGGGACCTGTTCGAGCGGCCCATCGGGCAGGTCGTGGACGAGCGGTTCGCCGACGACACGGTGCGCGGGGTGGTCCTCACCGACGCCCTGATCGGCACCTTCGCCGACCCCGCCGCCGACCTGCTGGCCAACCGGTGCTTCCTCTACCACGTCATCGGCGACGGCACGGGCGACTGGAACGTCCCGGTCGGCGGCATGGGCGCGGTCACCGCCGAGCTCGCCGACGTCGCGCGGCGGCGCGGCGCCGAGATCCGTACGGGGGCCGAGGTGCTGGCCGTCGACCCCGGCACGGGGGAGGTCACCTTCCGGGACGTCTCCCCGGGCGGCCAGGACGACGGCGCCGAGCAGGTGGTGACCGGCGGGAAGGTGCTGGCGAACCTGCCGCCCGCCGTGCTCGCGCGGCTGCTCGGGGAGACACCCGAGACGCCCGAGGGCGCCCAGCTGAAGATCAACATGGTGCTGTCGCGGCTGCCCCGGCTGCGCGACCCCGCCGTGACGCCCGCCGAGGCGTTCAGCGGCACGTTCCACATCAACGAGAGCCGCGACCAGCTCGCCGCGGCGTACGCGCAGGCGGCGGCGGGGCGGGTGCCGGACCTGCCGCCCGCGGAGGTCTACTGCCACTCGCTCACCGATCCCTCGATCCTCGGGCCCGAGCTGCGCGCGGCGGGGGCGCACACGATGACGCTGTTCGGCCTGCACATGCCCGCCCGGCTGTTCGCCGACCCGGCCGCCAAGCGGGAGGCGCTGGCCCGCACGCTCGCCTCGATCGACTCCGTGCTCGCCGAGCCCATCGGCGACTGCCTGCTGCGCGCTCCCTCCGGTGAACCGTGCCTGGAGGCCAAGACGCCGCTCGACCTGGAACGGGACGCGGGCCTGCCCGGCGGGCACATCTTCCACCGCGACCTGTCCTGGCCGTACGGCGAGGAGGACGGACCGGGCGGTCACGGCGGCCCGTGGGGCGTGGAGACGGCGCACGAGCGGGTGCTGCTGTGCGGCGCGGGCGCGCGGCGCGGCGGCGGCGTGAGCGGCATCCCGGGCCACAACGCCGCGATGGCCGTCCTCGGCCACGCGTGACTCGGCGGGATGAACGCGGTCCGGCTTTCGCACCCGGATTACCGGCCGGGCGGGTGCGACTCAGTAGGACAAACCGCCCTTAACCGGATTCTCATGACGCTCGCATAACTTGGGGCGGTGCGTGAGGAAGCCGCGAAGCTGCTGGTGGTGGACGACGAACCCGCCCTGCGGGAGGCGCTGCGCAGCAGCCTGGAGTTCGAGGGCTACCGGGTCGAGACGGCCGGCGACGGGCTGGCCGCGCTCGGCCTCCTCGACGACGCCGCGCGGAACCGCGAGGCGTACGACGCGATGCTCCTCGACGTCATGATGCCGCGGCTCGACGGGCTGACCACCTGCCGGCGGCTGCGGTCGGCGGGCAGCCGCGTCCCCGTGCTCATGCTGACCGCGCGTGACGCCGTCGGCGACCGTGTGTCCGGGCTGGACGCGGGGGCCGACGACTATCTCGTCAAGCCGTTCGAGCTCGACGAACTGCTCGCCCGGGTGCGGGCCCTGCTGCGGCGCGGCGGGCAGTACGCCGCCCAGAGCGGCGACGGCGACGTGCTCGCCTTCGGCGACCTGCGCATGGACGCCGCGAGCTGGGAGGTCACCCGCGCCGGTCACCGGCTGGAGCTGACCCGCACCGAGCACCTGCTGCTGGAGCTGTTCCTGACCCACCCGCGCCAGGTGCTCACCCGGGAGCAGATCCTCAGTGAGGTGTGGGGCTTCGACTTCGAGCCGACGTCGAACTCGCTCGACGTGTACGTCATGTACCTGCGCCGCAAGACGGAGGCGGGCGGGCTGCCCCGCCTCATCCACACCGTGCGCGGGGTGGGCTACGTGCTGCGGTCGTCGCCGTGAGGCGCCGCTCGCTCCGGTCCCGGCTCACTCTGCTGATCGCGGCGGCGGTCGCGCTGGCCGTCGCGGTGTCGGCGGCGGCCTGCTGGCTGCTCGCCCGCGCCGAGCTGCGCGACCAGATCGCCCGGTCGCTGACCCGGCTGAGACCGGCGGCCGACCAGATCGCGATCGCGCTGCGCGACTGCCGCGGCGACGAGACGCAGCGCCGCGGGCCCCGCCCCGACTGGGACCCCTCGGGGCGGAGCTGGCAGATCGTCGCGCCCGACGGCACGGTCTGCGTCTGGGCCGGCTCGGCCTACGTACGGCCGTCCGCGGCGGAACGCGCGCTGACCTCCGGCTCGATCCTGCGGGACGCGGTCACCACCGACGGGACCTCCGTGCTCGTCCACACGACCCGCTACGTGCCCCGGACGCCCGGACCGCCGGGCCGGTTCCCGGAGCTCGCCCTGCCGCCCGCGCCGGTGACGATCAGCGTGTTCCGCTCCACCGCCGAGATGGACCAGACGCTGGGCATCCTCGCCGTGGTCTTCGGGTCGGTCAGCGTGCTCGGTGTGGCCGGCGCCGCCGTGGCGGGCCTCTGGCTCGCCCGTACGGCCCTGCGGCCCGTGGCGCGGCTGACCCGCGCGGTCGAGCACGTGGCGCGGACGGAGGACCTCACCGTCACGATCCCCGTCGAGGGGGAGGACGAGATCGCCCGCCTCGGCCGGTCGTTCAACACGATGACCGCCGCCCTGTCGAGCTCCCAGGAGCGCCAGCGCCTGCTCGTCTCCGACGCAGGGCACGAACTGCGCACCCCGCTCACGAGCCTGCGTACCAACATCGACCTGCTGCTGCGCAGCGAAGTCACGGGCCGCGCCATCGAGCCCGCGGCCAAGCGGCGGCTGCTGGCGAACGTCAAGGAGCAGTTCGAGGAGATGTCGAGCCTCGTCGGCGACCTGCTGGAGCTGTCGCGCGAGGCGGAGAGCGGCGAGTCGTCGGCCGAGATCGACTTCCACGAGGTGGTTGGGGCGGCGGTCGAGCGGGCCCGGCGGCGCGGCCCGGGGCTGCGCTTCAACGTCGGCCTCGATCCCTGGCAGGTCCACGGCGACGCCCGCGGCCTGCAACGCGCGGCGGTGAACGTGCTCGACAACGCGGTGAAGTTCAGCCCGCCCGGCGGCCTCGTCACGGTGCGGCTCGGCAAGGGCGTGCTGACCGTGCGCGACGAGGGGCCGGGCATCGCCGAGGACGAACTGCCGCACGTCTTCGAGCGCTTCTGGCGTTCGCCGTCGGCGCGCGGCCTGCCCGGCTCCGGCCTGGGCCTCGCCATCGTGAGCCAGGCCGTACGGGATGCCGGGGGACAGGTCACCGTGGAGAACGCCCCCGGCGGCGGGACCCTCGCCACCATCGTGCTGCCCGGGGCCGCGCCGGGCGCCTGACGGGCCGCCTTATTTCCGCGGAACCGGCCCTGGCGGCTCACCGCGCACCGGCTTGCTCGGGGGGCGTTCTCGTTCTCCGGAGCCACCCGCTGAAAGCGAACACCCCTTTTCCGGGATGATCTCCGTGAATATGGTGGGCTCGACATTGCGACGGAGGCTGTTCGGGTGGAGTCAGGGAAGCGGTTCGGACGGCGGCAGCGGCGGGTGCGGCCGGAGGCGGAACCCGCCGCGCCGAGCTCTCCGCCTCCGCCTCCGCCGGTGCCCCCGGCCCAGGAGGCCGGACCGCCTCGCCGCCGGGGAGACTGGCTGCGGCTGTACGGCTGGCTGGCCGCCATCATGGCCGCGGTTCTCGTCGGTGGCTGGATCCTCTTCGCCGCCGGGCCGCCGACCGAGGCCGAGTTACGCGAGCAGGCCCGGCTGACGGGGAAGAAGAAGCTCCTGATCGGGGTGAAGGACGACACCCCGGGCATCGCCCTGCGCGACAGGACCGGCGCCTTCTCCGGCTTCGACATCGACATCGCCTACATGATCGCCGGGGAGCTCGGTTTCCGGCCCGACCAGGTGGAGTTCCTGTCCATCGAGACCGAGGACCGGGCCCGCCGCCAGGCCACCGACGCCGACGGGAACTTCGTCACCGTCGACCTCGTCGTGGCGACCTTCAGCATCACCGCCAAACGGCTGCAGGATCCGTCGGTCGGTCTCTCCAGCCCTTACCTGTTCACCGAGCAGTCGGTGGTGACACGGGCCGACCACGCCCGGGTGACCTCCCTCGGTCAGCTCGCCGGTGAGAAGGTCTGCACGCTCGGCACCTCGACCTCGGAGGGCCCGCTGGCCGAGAGCGGCGCCAGGGTCACGGCGGAGAACAAGATCAGTGCCTGCTTCGAGGGGCTGGAGGCTCACCTGTACGACGCCGTCAGCACGGACGCCGCGATCATGGCGGGATTCGTCGCCAAGTCGGGCGGGAAGCTGAGACACCACGACATCGGGCTGGAGACGACCGAGATGTGGGCGGTGAACACGGGCACCAACACCGCCCTGCGCACCCTGGTCGAGCTGGCGTTGTACCGCTCGTACGCCGACCCGCAGAACAGGATGTGGGAGGAGGCCTACGACCGGCACATCCGTCCGATGCTGGCGGCCAATCCCGGGGTGAACGTGGCCCAGAGCACCCAGCCGTGCCTGAAAGCACCGCAGGTGCGCCGGTGGCCGTGGGAGCGAGCCCTTTCCGCCGATGGCTGCTGAGGCCGGGGAGACGCAGCGGGTCCGCGCGCCGCAGCGCAACCAGGAGTGGGTGCTGACGCTCCTGCCCGCCTTCCCGCTGGTGCTGCTGGTGATGCGGCTCTGGTACGCCAGCAGGCAGGACACGCAGACCCTGCTGCTGCTCGTGCAGTACGTCAGCCCGCTCGGCCTGCTCACCACGGTGCTGCTGACGCTCGTGTGGGTGCTGCCCGCCGTGGTGCTGGCCGGCCGGGTGCTCGGGCCGCTCTATCGGCTCAGCACCCGGCGCTCCTTCTGGGTGGCGCGGGCCGCCGACCGGGTGCCCGACTGGGTGGCCGCGGTGGCCGTGGGCGTCGGGCTGCTCGGCTGGCAGCTCCGTTTCCTGCCGACCCTGCTCATGCTCACGCTCGCGGTGGCCGGGCTGACCGTGCGGGAACGCCGTCCGCTGGACCGGACGTGGATCCGGGCCGTCTGCCTGGTGGTGCCGGTGGTCTCCGGCGTCCTCGTCCTCCTGCTGTTCCGCCCGGCGATCATGCAGGCGCTGGCGCAGCGTGACGTCGCCACGCTGATCCTGCTCACCGCGCCGCCCGTGCTCGCCCCGCTGGTCACCGGGCCGGTCCCCGCATCCGCCGCGCCGTTGGTGGTGCACGGCCTGACCTGGACGCTCGCCGTGCTCTTTCCACTGGTCGCCGGAGTGGTGGTGCTTCGGTCGCCGATCCTGCCGCTCACGGCCATGGAGATCGCCACCAAGCCGAACGGCGGGGCCGAACAGGTCACGATCGGCTACGTGATCGCCAGCGACGACCGGCTCGTCACCATCCTCGAACGCTCCGGCGCGGTCCGTTTCGTACGCAACGACCTGCTGGTCTCCCAGGTGCTCTGCCCGGAGCCGGGCGCGGTCCCGCACACCACCGTCGACCTCCACCAGTGGAACGTCGAGCGGAGCGCCCTTTCCTGGCTGGCTCCCGCGCCTGTGCCGATCCCGCCCGACTCCCGCTGCGAGGGCCGTCCGGCGTCACCGGCCGACCTCGCCCCCGGCGAGGCCGCGGACTCCGGGGCAGGCCCGCGCCGCTGACGACACCTCAGGTGATCGCGGGTGCGCCAAGAGTCCGGCGGACGGCGTCGCGGAGCCAGCGGTGGGCTCCGTCGGCGGCGTGACGGGGGTGCCAGGCCATGCCGATGGTCAACGGCGGCAGCGGGAGGGGAATGTCGAGGAGGCGGAGGCCGAGGGCGCCGGCGGGGTCGGTGAGGGGCGAGGGGCCGGCGCCGGGGGGTGCGGTGGGGATGAGGCAGACGACGTCGCTACGGGCGGCGAGGGTCATCGCCGCCAGGTGGCCGGGAAGGACGGCGACGACCCGCCGGTGGAGGTTCCGCTCGGCCAGGGCGGTGTCGAGGGGGCCGGTGAACCGGCCGCGGCGGCTGACCGCGACGTGCTCGGCGGCGGCGAGCCGGGCCGGGGTCAGGGTTCCTTCGGTGAGGGGATGACCGGGCCGGACGGCCGCCGCCATCCGGAGGGTGACCAGCTCTTCCACCCGGGTTTCGGGGTCGACGTGGTCGATGGATCCGATCTCCAGGTCGATGCGGCCGTCGCGGAGGGCCGGCCCGGCCTCCAGCTCTTCGGCCCGGAACCGCAACGAGACCCCTGGCGCCTCCTGCCGGGCCCGTCGCAGCAGTCCCGGAGCCAGCGCCGCGCCGACGAGGTCGGCGGTCTGCAGGGTGAAGGTGCCGCGCAGGGTGGCGGGATCGACGTCGGCGCCGGGGGTGAGCAGTGCTTCGAGGCGGCGCACCACCGCGGCGGCTTCGTCGCGCAGGGCCTGGGCGCGGGGGGTGGGGACCATGGCCTGCCCGGCCCGGACCAGGAGCGGGTCCTGGAGGATGCGGCGGAGGCGGGCCAGGGTGCGGCTCATGGCGGCGGGGGAGGTGCGCAGGCGGGCGGCGGCGCGGGTGACGCTCTGCTCGGCCAGCAGGGCGTCCAGCGCGACGGCGAGATTGGCGTCGATGATCGGCTCTGAGCTGTTCACCAGCGTAATTCCATTTCAGGCAATGATTCCATGCTGAAGTTCCCATTGTGGCAACACTGCGGCCCTCCGCAGGATTGGAGGCGTTCCGATCCGACGCGACCCACGAGGTTCTCATGATCGTCATTACTGCTCCGACCGGGAACATCGGCCGCCGGCTGCTGTCCCTGCTCCTGGAGTCCGCCCCCGCCCGTGGTGAAGAACTGCGCGTGGTCGTGCGCGACCCCGCCAGGCTCCCCGGCCCGGTACGCGAACGCGTCGAGGTGGTCACCGGCTCGCACGGCGATGCCGAGGTCGTCGACCGGGCCTTCGAGGGCGCCGACGCCGTCTTCTGGCTCGTCCCCCCGGACGCCTCCCTGACCCCCGCGGACGCCTACTGCGGCTTCACCCGCCCCGCCGCGAAGGCGCTCGCCGCCCACGGTGTCGGCCATGTCGTCGGCGTCTCCGCGCTCGGCCGCGGCACCCCGGTCGCCGGGCGCGCCGGACTCGTCACTGCGTCACTCGACATGGACGACCTCATCGCGGGCACCGGCGTCGCCTACCGGGCCCTGGCCTGCCCCTCCTTCTTCGAGAACCTTCTGGAGGAGGCCGGCTCGATCCGCCAGAAGGGCGTCTTCACCGACGTCGTCGCCGCCGACCGCAGGGCCCCCCTCGTCGCCGTCGCCGACATCGCGGCCGTCGCCGCCCGTCTGCTGCTGGACCGCTCCTGGACCGGCACCGGCAGCGTCCCCGTCCTCGGGCCGCGGGACCTTTCCCCGAACGACCTGGCCCGCATCATGACCGAGCAGTTCGGCCGTCCCGTCCGTTACGAACGCCAGTCCCTCGACGACCTGCACGCCACCCTCGCCGGATACGGCCTCAACGAGGCGTTCGTCCAGGGCGTCGTCGACATGAAGCGGGCCAAGGACGACGGCCTCGACGCCGGTGTCACCCGTACGCCGGACACCGCCTCCCCCACCACCTTCGAGCAGTGGTGCGCCCGGACCCTCAAGCCCGCCGTCCTCGCCTGACGCCTGCCGGCGCATCCGTGACGTCCACCAGACCGAGACCACCTGCCACCACAAAGGGAGCACATCATGCCCGCTGAGACGACCGAACCGCCGATCACCGCGTTCATGCTCGTCAAGACCACCCCTGAATGGCTCGCCATGACCGTCCGGGAACGGGCGGACGCCTTCGCCACCCAGGTCGTCCCCGCGATCGAGGCCAGGACCACCGGCGTCCGGTCACGCTTCTACGACACGGAGTTCTACTCCGCGCGCGTCACCGACGTCTGGGTCTGGGAGGCGGACGACCACCACGCCTATCAGCTCCTCATCGACGCGCTGCGCGAAACACCCTTCTGGGACCGCTACTTCGAGGTCGTCGACCTCCTCGTCGGCGTGGAGAACGGCTACGCCCGCACCTACGGCCTCGACCCCGTCGCCACCGTCACCACCTGACACACCGGCACAGCCGCGTGTTCACACGAGAGCGAATCCGAGTGCTTCGGCGGCCTGCGCCTGAAAGCGATCGCGGCTGGCGAAGCCGAGCTTGTCTCCCTCTTCCTCCAGAAGAGGAATCGCCGCGATCTCGGCCATGGCGAGGTGAATCGCGTCGAGCGCACGCAACGCATGGGCATAGACGATCTCGGTGGCGCGCTGTTCGACCGCCTCACGTGGAGCGGCGAGCAGCGTGACAGGACCGTCTTCGCCAAGGTCGGACGACAGAACCGCGAGAGTTCCGTCCAGGTCCATCAGCCGTTGCGTGCGTGCCGCGCGCACCAGAACGCCGGTCACTTCAACCACCGTCAGCGTTCCTGTCACCAATAGATGATCAGGATCGTCCAGAAGCTCACGAGCCCGGCCATGACCAGGCTCGTCACGAAGGTAGGCGCAGGCGAGGACGGAGGAGTCGACGTAGGTGAGCATGGTGGCGGTCAGCGACCTTCGGCCCAGAGCCGGTCGAGTATGGGGCCGATACCCTCGGTCGTCTCCAGAGCGCGCTCGCGGTCAGCGCTGGTCACCCGTTGCGTCTCAGGAACACAACCTTCCGCGAGGACGCCCAGGCGGCGGGCCCGGGCGCGCAGTTCCGCCCGTGCGTCGAGCGTCTCATCGGCGACGCCCTTCGCGAGGATCTCTGCGGCGGTCGCGTTGATGGATCGGCCGGTGCGGTGAGCTCGGCGCGTGATACGCCGATGAAGGTCGTCATCGATCCGAAGCAGTAGTTGTTTCACCCTTCGATGCTATCAATAATGGTCGCAGTAGTGATATCACTTGCCCCTACCTGACTCCGCTTGTTTTCTGCTGGTCGCGGCACTGCCGGCGGGCCGTGAGCGCGGTTCCGGAGCGTCATGGACATCAAGGGTGGGTTCTCATGCGGCGTTAATCGAGGGCTCAGGGCGGTCCCATCAGGGGTCGCGAGCGTGGGGCCATGAGCGTAACGATGGTGTCCGGGCCGGAGGCGGGGGCGTCCCGCCGGACCCGGCTGGTCGAGGTGGTCGTCCCCGTCCACAACGAGGAGCGTGTGCTGGCCGCGAGTGTGCGGCGGCTGCACGGCTACCTCGCCCGCGAGTTCCCGTACGGCTTCCGCGTGACGATCGCGGACAACGCGAGCACCGACGCCACGTGGCGGATCGCCGGGCGGCTGGCGGGCGAGCTGCCCGGGGTGCGGGCCGTGCACCTGGACCGCAAGGGCCGGGGCCGGGCCCTGCGGAGGGTGTGGGAGGCCAGCGAGGCCGACGTCGTCGCGTACATGGACGTCGACCTGTCGACCGACCTGGACGCGTTCCTGCCGCTCGTCGCGCCGCTGCTGAGCGGGCACAGCGACCTGGCGATCGGCACCCGCCTTTCTCCCTGGGCCAACGTGGTGCGCGGCCCGAAGCGCGAGATCATCTCGCGGGCCTACAACCTGCTCCTGCGGTCGCTGATGGGCGTGCGCTTCTCCGACGCGCAGTGCGGCTTCAAGGCCGTACGCACGGAGGTGGCGCAGGCGCTGCTGCCCGCGGTGCGCGACGAGGAGTGGTTCTTCGACACCGAGTTGCTGCTGCTCGCGGAGCAGCACGGCCTGCGCATCCACGAGGTGCCGGTCGACTGGGTGGACGACCCCGACAGCCGGGTGGACATCGTCAGGACGGCGGTCGGCGACCTGCGCGGCATGTGGCGGGTCGCCCGCGCGAGCCTGCGCCGTCCGCCGGCCCGCCCGGTCACCACGTCCATCAGGAGGCAGATCCCGGCGTTCGCGGTCATCGGCATGATCAGCACGGCCGCCCACCTCGCGCTGTTCTGGACGCTGCGCGCCGTCCTGCCGGCCGTTATCGCCAACGCGGTCGCGTTGCTGGTGACCGCGGTGGCCAACACCGCCGCCAACCGGCGCTTCACCTTCGGCGTACGCGGCCGGGCGGGGGCCCTGCGGCACCACCTGGGCGGGCTCGTCGCCTTCGTCGCGGGGCTCGCGCTGACCAGCGCGGGCCTGGCCGCGCTGCCCGCCGGGGCGCCGCGGGCGGCCGAACTGGCCGCCGTGATCGTCGCGAACGGCCTCGCCACGCTGCTGCGCTTCCTGCTCCTGCGATCCTGGGTCTTCGCGCCCGGCAAGGACTCCCGATGACCGTGCTCGCCACCATGACCCCGATCGGCCGGCGAGCCCCTGCCACTCCGTTCCTGCGCTGGGGCAGGTGGGCCGTCCTCGTCCTCGCGGCCGTCCTCCACACCTGGGCGCTCGGCCGCAACGGGTACGCCAACGACTACTACGCGGCCGCGATCTACTCCGGCACCCGAAGCTGGAAGGCGTTCTTCTACGGCGCGCTGGACTCCGGGTCGTTCATCACCGTCGACAAGCCGCCGTTCGCGCTGTGGGTCATGGGCCTGTCGGCCCGGATCTTCGGCTTCGGCACGTGGAGCATGCTGCTGCCGCAGGCCGCGGCCGGAGTCGGGTCGGTGGCCCTGGTCGGCTCGGCCGTACGGCGGTCGCTGCGCGGGCTCGGCGAGCGCGCGGCCGGGGTGGCGGCCCTGCTGGCGGCGCTGGTGATGACGCTGACGCCGATCACCGTCGCCATCAACCGGGACAACAACCCCGACACGATCCTGGTGCTCCTGCTGGTGGCGGCCGGGTGGTTCTGCCTGGAGGCGACCCGCACCGGGCGCCTGCGCACGCTGCTGATGGTCGCCGTGCTGGTGGGCCTCGCCTTCAACACCAAGATGCTGCAGGCCTACCTGGTGCTGCCCGCGTGCGCGCTCGCCTACCTGTACGCGGCGCCGGGGCGGCTCGTACGGCGGATCGGGCGCCTGCTCGCCGCCGGAGCGGTGCTCGTCGTCTCCAGCGGATGGTGGATGGTCCTGGTCGACCTGACCCCGGCCTCCTCCCGGCCGTACATCGGGGGCAGCACCGACAACAGCGTGTGGGACCTGGTGATCGGCTACAACGGCCTCGGCCGCGTCTTCGGCGGCGCGGGCAACGGCGGGCCGGCCCGGCTCCCCGTGGCGGCGTCCGGCGACCTGCCCGAGGGCCTCACCCGGGCCTTCGGCGGTGGCCCGGGAGGTGGCCCGGGAGGCGGGTTCGGCGGCACGGCGGGCGCCGGGCGGCTGTTCAACGACGTCATGGCCGGGCAGATCTCCTGGCTGCTCCCGTTCGCCGCGGGGGCGCTCGTCTGCGGCCTGCTCCTGGCCGCCCGGCACACGTACGGGCCCGCGACCCGGCCCGTCCGCGCCGCGCTGCTGCTCTGGGGCGGCTGGCTGCTGGTCCACTACGCCGTCTTCAGCTTCTCCAGCGGCACCTTCCACCCCTACTACACGACCGCGATGACTCCCGCGATCGCCGCGCTGACCGGCGCCGGCGGCGTGCTGATGTGGCGGGCGGCCCGTACGTCCCGGGCCTGGCGACCGGTCCTGGCGGCGGCCGTCGCCGCGACGGGCGCCTGGTCGTTCGCCGTGCTGCGCCGTACGCCGGAGTTCGTGCCCTGGCTCGCCTGGACGATCGCGGGCGTGACGGCGGTGGCCGTGCTCGCCCTGGTGGCCTCGGCGTTCGTCCCCGTGAGGCGAGACGCGGACCCCGACGCCGGGCGCGGACGCCGTGCGGCCACGCGGGTCACGGCACTCGCACGGGTCACGGCGCTCGCATCGGCCGCGGCGGTCGCGGCTGGGCTCGCCGGACCGGCGGCGTACGCCGTGACGCCGCTCGGCACGGCGGTGAACGGCACCAACCCCACCGCAGGCCCCGCGACCGGGAGCGGCGGGGGTCCCTTCGGCGGGCGCGCTGGCCTCCCCGGTGGTCTTCCCGGCCAGGGCACACCGCCCGGGCGGCCGGAGGACGGGACGGACGGACGGCTGGACGGGCGGATGGGCGGACCTGGAGGGATGGGCGGGGCCGTGGACGCCGAGATGGCCGCCTACCTGAAGCGGAACAAGGGCGGTGCCACCTGGCTGGTCGCCGTGGGGAGCGCGCAGAGCGCCTCCTCGCTCATCCTGTCGGCCGGAGAGCCGGTCATCGCGATGGGCGGCTTCACCGGCTCCGATCCCGCGATGACCGTGGACCTGCTGAAGAGGTACGCCGCGGACGGCAGCCTGCGGTACGTCCTGCTCGGCGAAGGACGCGGACCCGGCGGCGGGGCCGACTCGTCCGTCACCGCCTGGGTGAAGGCCAACGCGACCCTCGTCCCGGCGTCCGAATACGGCGGAACCGGGACAAGCACCCTCTACCGCCTGAGCTGAGCGCGTACGAGCACCGATACCCAGGGCCGATATCGGGACCGGACGCGTTCGGCCGCCACCTTCGCGGGTACGGGAAGGGCCTCTCGATGACGAAAGGACGATCACCCATGGACACGGAGGCCTTCATCGCCCTCCTGAACGAGGACCTGGAGAGCGAGTACCGCTCGATCGTGCAGTACGTCCAGCACGCGGCGACGATCAAGGGCGCGCAGTACCTGTCGATCATCGAGGAGCTCAAGCAGCACCTCGGCCAGGAGCTCAACCACGCGAGCACGCTGGCCGAGCAGATCGACTTCCTCGGCGGCGTGCCGAGCGTCCGCGTTCCCGAGATCCCGGTCGCGACCGACAGCGCCCAGGCGTTGCGGCTCGACCTCGAACTGGAGCAGGAGCAGCTGCGCCGCTACCGCGAGCGGGTGGAGCAGGCCCAGCAGCTCGGCCTGAGCGACGTCGCCGAGGCGCTGCGCCCGCTGCTGCAGCAGACGCAGGACCACGTCATGGACCTGCAGACCGTGCTGGGCGAGTGACGGACGGCATACCGGCGGATGAGGCGCGCGGGCTCGCGGCCGGGACGGGTCGCGTCGCCCGTGCGTCCGGCGCGTCCGCCAGGGCGGCGGTGCCTCGGCGAGGGGTCACGAGGCGTGCGCATCCGCAGGGGCGGCCCCTCCGCCGAACATCGTGACCGCGGTCTCCCGGCCTGTCGCCTGGTTCTCCGCGACGTAGGGCCGCAGTTCCTCCTCGTACGCGGCGAACGCGGTCGTGTGATCGCCGCCGGCCGAGGCGAGGGCGCGCGCCAGGGTCCGGGCACCGATCAGCGCTTGTGAGGTGCCCATGCCGCTGGTCGGCGCGGCGCAGTACCCCGCGTCGCCGACCAGCGCGACCCGGCCCGCCGACCAGTGGTCCAGATGGACCTGGCAGGTCGAGGAGAAATAGAAGTCGTCGGCCTCGCTCATCGCCTCCAGCAGCCGGGGCACCTCCCAGCCGCGCCCGGCGAAGGCGGCGCGCACCGCCTGCTCCTGCTCGTGCCGGGGCCGCCGGTCGAGCGCGGGAGAGGCGGTGGAGAAGGAGAGGCTGACCGTGAGCCGGTCGGCGTCGCCCGTGCTCAGCAGGAAGATCGCCCGGTCCGCGCCGTGCTGCAGTATCCCGCTCCGGCGGAGTCCGAGGTGGTTGACGGTGCTGAAGCCGGCACCGGAGAGGCCCAGGTGCCGCAGGGCGCCGGGGGGCGAGCCGAAGGCCAGCCGTCTGACCTTCGAGTGCACGCCGTCGGCGCCGAACACGAGGTCGAACTCGCGGGTGGCACCGCGTTCGAACTCGGCCGTGATCCCGGACTCGCGCTCGGTCAGCGCGCTGATCGAGTCGTCGAACACGTACGTCACGTCGCCCGCCGTGACGCGGTGCAGGATCCGGGTCAGCTTCCTCTTGGGCACCTCCAGCTCGCCGGCGAAGGCCTCGGCGGGCAGCCGCCCGATCTCGGTGCCCTCCTCGTCGACGAGGAGGGTGCCGCTCATCCTGGTGTCGTGTTCGCGGAGCTCGGACAGGATGCCCATCTCGTCGAGAACCTCGAACGCCGCGCCCCGGAAGTCCACGGCGTACCCGCTGTCGCGGAGGTCCGGTGCGCGCTCGACCACGGTCACCTCGTAGCCGTCGCGCCGCAGGAAATAGGCGAGGGCGGGTCCGGCCACGCTCGCTCCGGAGATCAGAACCTTCGTCGCTGTCATGGCACGACCGTAGCCGGGTCTTGTCCATTTGGTCAAACCATTTGGATAAGCCAAATGGGCAATCGATCCCGTATGCTGCTCGGCATGGGAAACCGAGAGGATCTGCTGGCCGGCGCCAAGCGGTGCCTTGTCGAACGCGGCTGGGCGCACACGACGGTCCGGGACATCGCCTCGGCCGCCGGAGTCAGTCACGCCGCCATCGGCTACCACTTCGGCTCCAAGGACGCCCTGCTCACGCAGGCTCTGGTGGAGGCGGTCGACGAGCTCTCCGAGGAGCTGGCCTCTCGCACTCCGTCCGACAGGCCCGAACAGCGCTGGCAGGCGCTGATCGACAGCTTCACCACGCACCGTGCGCTGTGGGTGGCCCAGCTCGAGGCCGCGGTGCGGGCCGAGCGGTCACCGGAGGTACGCGAACACCTCGCCAGGGGGCAGCGGGAAGGACGCGAGGGGCTCGGCGGATCGGTGCCGCTCGCCCTGTTGAGCGGTCTGATGCTGCAGTGGCTGGTGGATCCGGATCACGCGCCCGGCGGCGCGGAGGTGATCGCCGGGCTTCGCTCGCTCGCCACTCAGCTCTGAAGGGCTCCGGGCGCCTGACGCGGCGCCACGGGGCGCGCGGCCCGGCGGGCGGGAACGCGATGCGTGGGTCCGCGCGGCGGGCGGGTGGCGTGGAGTGTGGGTCAGCGCGGCTGGTGGAGGGTGTAGTCGTCGAGGGCGCGGACGATCAGCGCCCTCGCGTCGTCCCTGAAGGCCGCCGCCTCCCAGAACTCCTCGAACGCCCGGGCGTAGAAATCCACCTCGCCGGCGTCGCGCAGCAGCAGGTCCCTGGTGCCGGTGGCCACCCCCACCAGGGCGTTGTCGTAGATCCAGAACGAGTTCGTCAGCGCGGACGGCAGCGGCGCCTCGAACGGCAGCAGGCCGAACTCCACGTTCGGCAGCGTCGTCACCGCGATCAGCCGGTCGAGCTGGCCGCGCATCACGTCGGGCGGCGCCAGCCGGTAGCGCAGCACCGACTCGGGCATGACGAACCGGAACCGCCGCGCCGGGTCGTACAGGATCTCCTGACGCCGCATGCGGACCCGGATCGCGTCGTCCACGTCGGCGGTCGACTTGTACAGCCGCCTGAGCTTCCCGAAGACGTGCCGGGCGTACTCGGTGGTCTGCAGCAGCCCGATCACCGCCCCGGGCTCGAAGGCCCGGAACAGGAGGGTGCGCGTCTCCAGGTCGCGGATGTCCTCCTGCAGGGCGGCCAGGCCGTTCCGGTGCCGCTGCCGCCAGGAGTCCTGCCGCTCCTGGAGCCCGGCCACCTGCCTGACCAGCGCGTCGATCGTCTGCGGGTCGGCCTCCACGGCCTTCCCCCACGCGGCCACGTCGTCCTCGGAGGCGGTCTGGCGGGCGTTCTCGATGCGCGAGACCTTCGACGGCTGCCAGTGGAGCCGCTCGGCGAGGTCCTTCCCGGACAGGCGGGCGTTCTCCCGCAGCCGGCGCAGCCGGACCCCCAGGTCCATGCGGGCTTGATGGAAACCGCTCACTTCCACCTCCGCATGCGGGCGGTCCTGCGATTGCGCAATCCTAGTGCGGGAGCGGCACGAGGCAGTTCAGGGCGGGACCGGCACGCGGACCGCGCGCAGGCGTTCCCCGAGCGCCTTGGCCTGCGCGTCGAGGAGCGGGCTCGCGGCCACGCCCCTGCCCAGCAGGCCGTGGATCACGAAGTTGAGCGCGTGCAGGTTGGGCAGCGCGAACCGCTCCACCGGCAGCCCGCCGATCTCCGGCAGCAGTTCCCTGAGCCGCTCCACGGTCAGGAACGCCGCGAGCCACGGGTAGCGGGCGGGGTCGCGCACCCAGACGCCGAGATTGGCGTCACCGCCCTTGTCGCCCGACCGCGCGCCCACGACCCGGCCCAGCGGCCGGACCGGCCCGGCCGTGAGATCACCCGCGTACGGCGGTGCCGCCTGGTGATCCGTGACGCCGCCGGTCGGGCCGTACGCGTCAGGGGAGACCAGCGGCCCGGGCGGCGCGTACGGCACCTCGATGCGGACCCCGCCGACGGTCACGACCGGGAGCACGGCACGGGCGTCGACCGAGGAAGGCCAGTAGACGCCGTAGGGGGAGGCGTCGGCGGGCGGCGTCAGCCCGAAGAAGCCGGGGTAGCTCGCCAGGCCGGTCTCCACCACCGCCGAGGAGAACGCCCGTCCCGCCTTGCGGGCGTCGGAGTCCATGACCGTGATCCGCAGCAACGCGGTCCCACCTGTGTCCGCGGCCGTGCCCGGCTCGTACGCGTGCGGGCCGAGGGGGGTCAACTCCACGTGGACCTGGTCGAAGGAGTCCCGGGGCACGCGGGCCCAGATCGCCTCCTGCGCGGCCTGGGCCTTCGCGGCGATGTCGAGGCCGGTCAGCACCAGCGTCATCGTGTTGCGGTAGCCGCCGACGTAGGTGACCGCCACCTTCAGCGTCTCCGGCGGGGCCTCACCGCGTACGCCCGTGATCCTGACCCGGTCGGGCCCCTCCTGCTCCAGGTGGACGGTGTCGAACCGGGCCGTCACGTCGGGGCCGAGGTAGCGGGGCGAGGCGATCTCGTAGAGCAGTTGCGCGGTCACGGTGCCGGTCGAGACCAGCCCGCCGGTGCCCGGGTGCTTGGTGATGACGCTCGACCCGTCCGCGTACACCTCGGCGATGGGGAAGCCGCAGTCGGGGAGGCCGGGCACCTCCTCGAAGAAGGCGTAGTTGCCGCCGGTCGCCTGGCAGCCGCACTCGATGACGTGCCCGGCGACGACGGAACCGGCCAGCGGGCCGAGGTCGCCGGGCCGCCAGCCGAACCACCACATGCCGGGCCCGGTGACCAGCGCCGCGTCGGTGACCCGCCCGGTGACGACGACGTCGGCGCCGTGCTCCAGCGCCACCGCGATCGGCCGTCCGCCCAGGTAGGCGTTCGCGGTCAGCGGAGTCTCCCGCAGGATCTCGCCGGTGCCGGCGTTGACCGGCGGCCCGGCGAGCGGCATGAGATCGTCGCCGGTGACGTGGGCGACGCTCGCGCGCAGCCCCAGCCGGTCGGCCAGGGCGGACACCGCCTCCGCGCAGCCGGCCGGATCGAGGCCGCCCGCGTTGGAGACCACCCTGATGCCCCGGTCGAGGCAGGTGCCGAGGACCTGCTCCATCTGGGTGAGGAAGGTGCGGGCGTAGCCGGGGCGACCCTTGAGCCGGTTGCCGGCGAGGATCGACATGGTGAGCTCGGCGAGCCAGTCGCCGGTCAGGACGTCGATCGGCCCGCCCTCGACCATCTCCCGCGCCGCCGAGAGCCGGTCGCCGTAGAAGCCGCCGCAGTTAGCGATCCGCAGCGGTCCCGGTCGCCCGGCCCCGGCCGTCATCGCGCGGCTTCCGCGCCCGCGATATCGGAGGGGACCCAGGCGGCGGGGCGTTTCTCGGCGAAGGCCCGGATGCCCTCCCGCCCCTCCTCCGAGGTGAACCGCTCGGCCGACAGCGCGGCCATCTCCCGCAGGCCCTCCTCGATCGGCATCAGCGGCACCTCGCGGACGAGCCGCTTGGTGATCGCCAGCGCCTCGGGGCCTCCGCGCAGCAGCATGCCCGTGTAGTGCGCCACCGTCGCGTCGAGGTCCTCCTCGGGTACGGCCCGGGTGAGCAGCCCGATCTCCACCGCGCGCGCGGCGGTGAAGACCTCGCCGGTGAGGAGGTACTCGGCCGCGGCCCGGGGCTCCAGGCGGCGCAGGCAGGTGGCCGCGATCATCGCGGGGACCACCCCGAGCCGCACCTCGGTGAACGCGAACGACGCGCTCGCCGGGGCGATCGCGAAGTCGCACGCCGCCACCAGGCCGAGGCCGCCCGCCCTGGCCGTGCCGTTGAGGCGGCACACGACCGGCTTCGGGCTCTCCCAGATCCGCAGCATGACGCCGGGGAACGACGTGGTCACCGGCGCCCCGCCCGCGCGCTGCTCCTTCAGGTCCGCCCCGGCGCAGAACACCGGCCCGGCGCCGGTCAGCACGATCACCCGTACGGCGGGCTCGTCCAGCGCCCGGGACAGGGCCTCGTCGAGCTGCGCGAGCAGCCGGGACGACAGGGCGTTGCGGTTGTGCGGCGAGTCGAGCGTGATCGTGGCCACGCCACCCGCCTGCTCCCACCGCACGAGATCCCCCGGCGCCCCCGCACTCGCCGACGCCCCTGCCGACGACTCCGTGCTCGCGGGGGCCGCCGCATCCGCTGTCGCCTCCATCCCCTCCGGGGGCCGCGCGCCCGTGGGCGCACCCGCTGCGATCTGCGGGTGTCGCGACGGCTCGCCGGTCGCGTTCATCGCTGCTCCGCCTCCCCCCGTGGAGCCACGCCAGGATCTGAGCCCGAGTCCGGGCCGGGAGCCACGACCGCACCGCCACCCGCGGCCGTGCCCGGGTCCACGCCCGGAACCGTGCCGCTCAGAGCCGCGCCGCTCGGAGCCGTGCCCGAGTTCGCGCTTGGGTCCGCGACCGGAGCCGCGCCGCTCGGAGCCGTGCCCGTGCCCGTGCCCGGCTCCGGGCCGCCGGCGTCCGGCGGGAGGTCGCCCCACGTGTCCGTCTGGGCGTTCTCCCCGGTGCCGTCGCGGCCCGCCGCCAGGCCGCCCGCCGGGTCGGTGGCGGCCACAGGTGTCTGGCCGGGGGCCGGGGCGCCCGTAGTGTCCGCAAATGCATCCCACGGCTCGACGCCGGCCGAGTTGTGATCCTCGTTGCGGGCCTCGGCGGGGGCTCCCTCGCGGGCCTCGACATCGGGCCTGGTCTCGGGGCTGACATCGGGCTTGGTCTCGGGTGCGGGTTCGATGTCGGCGAGGGGCACGCCCGCCTCGACCCGCGCGCCGGGCACCACGTGCAGGGCGGCCACGGTGCCGGAGGCGGGGGCCACGATCAGGTGCTCCATCTTCATCGCCTCCAGCACGACCACCGGCTGCCCGGCCTCGACCACGTCGCCGGGCTTCACCTCGACACGCAGGACCGTACCCGGCATCGGGGCGGGCAGTGCTCCCGGCGACACCCGCGCCGCGGGCTCGGGCAGCCGCTCCACCGGGGTGAGCCGGACCGGCCCGAGAGACGAGTCGACGTGCACCACGCCCGGATAGACCGCCACCTCGAACGCGTGCCGCAGGCCTCCCGTCTCCAGCACCACCCGGCCGGGGTCGGCGGACACCAGGGCGACGTCCTCGAAGCCCTCGGCCCGCAGCCCGTCCCTGCTCAGCCGGTAGGTGATCTCCAGGCGGCCGCCGTCCTCCGTGTCGTACGCCGTGCGCCGGGGCTGGGAGGGCACGTTGCGCCAGCCGCTCGGCAATCCGCCGAGCACCCCGTCGCGCCGCGCTTCCGCCCGGTTCGCCGCCGCCCCGGCGAGCGCCGCCGCGAGGGCCGACAGCCGTACGGCCCCGGGCCCGGCGAGCGACGCCGGAACGGGCCGCCGGTCGAGGAACCCGGTGTCGAGCGCGCCGGACAGGAAGTCCGGATGCCGCAGCACGCCCACGAGGATGTCGCGGTTGGTCGTCAGCCCGTGGATGCGGGCCCGCGCGAGCGCGTGCGCCAGCCGCCGGGCCGCCTCCGCCCGGTCCCCGCCGTACGAGACGACCTTGGCGAGCATCGGGTCGTAGTGGACGCCCACCTCGCCGCCGGAGACCACGCCGGAGTCGAGCCGCAGCCGGGCGCCGAGGCCGAACTCCCCGTCCACGCCGGGGATCTCGAAGCGGTGCAGCACGCCGCTCTGGGGGCGTCCCTCGGCGTCCTCCGCGTACAGGCGGGCCTCGATCGCGTGGCCCACCGGGCTCGGCGGCAGCGCGGCGAGCCGCGCGCCCTCGGCCACCTCGATCTGCAGCCGGACCAGGTCGACCCCGTAGACGCACTCGGTCACCGGGTGCTCCACCTGCAGGCGGGTGTTCATCTCCAGGAAGAAGAAGCCCTCGTCCGACACGAGGAACTCGACGGTGCCCGCGCCGGTGTAGCCGATCGCGCGGGCGGCCCGGATCGCGGCGTCGCTCAGCTCCCGGCGCAGTTCGGGGGTGACGGCGGGGGAGGGGGCCTCCTCGATCACCTTCTGGTGACGGCGCTGGATGGAGCACTCCCGCTCGCCGAGGGCCCAGACCGTGCCGTGCTCGTCGGCGAGGATCTGCACCTCGATGTGGCGGGCGCCCTCCTGCAGCGGCTCGGCGAACAGCGTGCCGTCGCCGAAGGCCGACAGGGCCTCGCGGCGGGCCGACGCGACCGCCTCGGCGAGCCCGGCCTGGTCGCGCACCACCCGCATGCCCCGCCCGCCGCCGCCCGCCGACGCCTTGACCAGCACGGGAAACGTGAGCTGAGGCGGGGCGTCCGGGGACAGCGGGATGGTCGGCAGGACCGGCACCCCGGCCTCGGCCATCAGCGCCTTGGCCTCGATCTTCGTGCCCATCGCGGCGACGGCCTCGGGTGACGGGCCGATCCAGGTCAGACCGGCGTCGAGCACGGCGCGGGCGAAGCCGGCGTGCTCGGACAGGAAGCCGTACCCGGGATGCACCGCGTCGGCCCCCGAGCGGCGGGCCGCCTCGATCACGCGGTCCGGGTCGAGGTACGCCAGCGGGGCGCCGAGCCGTACGGCCTGGTCGGCCTCGGCCACGTGCGGCGCGTCCGCGTCGGCGTCGGAGAAGACCGCGACGGTCTCCACACCCAGCTCACGGCAGGTGCGGAACACCCTGCGGGCGATCTCCCCGCGGTTCGCCACCAGCAGCCGCCCGATCATGACCCACCCCCATGGAAGCCGAAGAGCATGCCCGTCACATCCGGAAGACGCCGTAGCCGGCCCGCCCGGGGTCAGGAGCCCCCGCGACCGCCGACAGGCACATCCCGAGCACCGTGCGGGTGTCGCGCGGGTCGATGACCCCGTCGTCGTAGAGGCGGCCGGACAGGAAGAAGGCCGCCGACTCCGCCTCGATCTGCGTCTCGACCGCCGCGCGCATCGCCGCGTCGGCCTCCTCGTCGTAGACCTGCCCGCGCGCCTCGGCCGCGGCCCGGCCGACGATCGACATCACCCCGGCGAGCTGGGCCGGGCCCATCACGGCCGACTTCGCGCTCGGCCAGCTGAACAGGAAACGGGGGTCGTAGGCCCGCCCGCACATGCCGTAGTTGCCCGCGCCGTAGGAGGCCCCCATCACGATCGTGATGTGGGGCACGGTCGAGTTGGCCACCGCGTTGATCATCAGCGAGCCGTGCTTGACGATGCCGCTCTGCTCGTACTCCCTGCCGACCATGTAGCCCGTCGTGTTCTGCAGGAAGACGAGCGGTGTGCGGGTCTGGTTCGCGAGCTGGATGAACTGCGCGGCCTTCTGCGACTCGGCGCCGAACAGCACCCCCTGGGCGTTGGCGAGGATCCCGACCGGGTGACCGTGGACGCTCGCCCAGCCGGTGACCAGGCTCGGCCCGTAGAGCGGCTTGAACTCGTCGAAGTCGCTGCCGTCCACCACCCGGGCCAGGACCTCGCGGGGGTCGAAGGGGACCTTCAGGTCCTCCGGCACGATGCCCAGCAGTTCGTCCTCGTCGAACAGGGGAGCCGGGTAGTCGCGGGCGGCGGCGTGCCCGGCCTTACGCCGGCCGATCCGCCGCACGATCTGCCGGCCGATCCGGAGCGCGTCGTGCTCGTCGGCCGCGAGGTGGTCGGCCAGGCCGGAGGCGCGGGCGTGCATCTCCGCCCCGCCCAGCGACTCGTCGTCGGACTCCTCGCCGGTCGCCATCTTCACCAGCGGCGGGCCGCCGAGGAAAACCTTGGCCCGCTCCCGCACCATCACGACGTGGTCGCTCAGGCCGGGGACGTAGGCCCCGCCGGCGGTCGCGTTGCCGAAGACGAGCGCGATCGTCGGAATCCCGGCGGCCGACAGCCGGGTCAGGTCGCGGAACACCTGCCCCCCGGGGATGAAGATCTCCTTCTGCGTCGGCAGGTCCGCGCCGCCCGACTCCACCAGGTTCACGTACGGCATGCGGTTGCGCAGCGCGATCTCGGCGGCCCGCAGCGTCTTGCGCAGCGTCCAGGGATTCGACGCGCCGCCGCGCACGGTCGGGTCGCTGGCCGTGATCACGCACTCGACGCCCTCGACGACCCCGATCCCGGTCACCACGCTCGCGCCGACGGGGAACTCGGTGCCCCAGGCGGCCAGCGGGGACAGTTCGAGGAACGGCGCGTCGGGGTCGACCAGCAACTCGATCCGCTCCCGGGGGAGCAGCCCGCCGCGCTCGCGGTGCCGCTTGACGTACTTCGGCCCGCCGCCCGCGACGGCCTTCGCCTGCTCGGCCTCCAGTTCGGCGAGCTTCGCCAGCATGGCCTCGCGCCGCGCGCCGTACTCGGCGCCGGAGGGGTCCAGCCGGCTCACGAGCACGGTCATGGCGCCACCGAACCGACTTGTGTCACGGTGAGAACCTCCGGTTGGTCCGCGATCACGTCAACGAGCCGAGTCTGCCACCGGGCGGTGACATTCGTGCCGCACACTCCTGGCCGGCCGTGGTTCGGCCGTGGTTCAGCCGCGGTTCCGCGGGGTCAGCCGCAGTGGGACCACGCGCTGCTCCAGGAGGCGCCCCCGTACCCGCCGCCCCAGATGACGCACCTGCCCTTGGCGGGCAGCCGGAGCGGCCCCGCGTACACGGTGTAGGCGCCGGCGTCGGCGGCCGACGCGCCCCCCTTCACCTTCAGCACCACGCTCATTCTGATCTTAGCGGGCATCGTGTAGCGAGAGAGCGTGATCACACAGTTGCGGCCGGTGGAGGCGTTGTAGAGCAGGTACGTCGTCGCCTGCCCGCCGTACGAGTGGGAGTCGACGACGGCGAAGCCGGTCCCGCACACGCCCTTGGCCGTGTACGGGTTGGGTTTGGGCGCGGCGGTCTTCGTGGGAGTCGCTTTCGCCGTCGGGCTGGGTTTGGGCGTCGCGGTGGCCTTCGTCGGGGCCGGACTGGCCTTCGCCGTCGGAGGGGCCTCCGTGGGCTGCGCCGCCGGTCCGGTCGCCGTGGGCGACGGCCGCGCCCGGCGGCCGTGCGCGGGCGAGGCGGCGGGCTTCGCGGTCGCACCGGGTCTCGCATCGGGTCTCGAACCGGGCCTCAGGGTCGCGGAACCCGGCGACGGACTCCCGGTCCGGTGTCCCGAGGGAGTCGCCAGGTCGGACGGCGGCGGGATCGGCGGTTCGGCGGGCGCGGACGCCGCCTGGCCGGGCGCCTCCGTCGCGGTGGTCTCGCTCCCGGCCGCCCGCAGGGAGACCCAGGACGGCGCCAGGAAGGCCGCGGCCACCAGAGCGGGCACCCCGATCCCGGCCGCCGTCCAGGTCAGCACCGTACGCCGGGGTCTCCTCGCCGCCGCGGGCACGGTGACGTGCCCGGGGGGAGCCGCGGCCCGCGCAGGGGGCAGCGGGGGCGGCGGGGGAGTGAGGTGGGCCTGCCCGGTGAGGCGCGAGACGACGTCCTGGGCGGAGGGCCGCGGCGCGGGGTCCTTCGACAGGCAGGCGGCGACGATGTCGCGCAGGGGTGCCGCGAGGTCGCCGAGGTCGGGCTCGTCGCGCAGGATGCGGGTGATGACCGAGGGGATCGAGTCCGCGCCGAAGGCGGGCCTGCCGGTGGCGGCGAACACCATCGTGACGCCCCAGGCGAACATGTCGGCCGGGGCGCCCGCCGTGCCGCCCGACAGCACCTCGGGGGCCAGGTAGGCGGGAGTGCCGATGGACGCGCCGGTCGCGGTGGCCTGCGGCGAGTCGAACGCCCTGGCCACCCCGAAGTCGATCACGACCGGCCCCTCCGGGCCCATCAGCACGTTGGCCGGCTTGAAGTCGCGGTGGGTGATGCCCGCGCGGTGGATGGCGGCCAGCGCCGTCGCCGTGCTGATGGCGAGCCGTTCCAGCGCCGCTCCCCGGCGCGGGCCCTCCCGGTCCACCAGTTGCCGGAGCGACGGGCCCGGCACGAACTCGCTGACGATGTACGGCTGGTTGCCGGCGAGGTCGGCGTGCAGCACGGGGGCGGTGCAGAACGGCGCGACCCGCTGCGCCAGCGCCACCTCGCGCAGGAAGCGCTCCCGCGCCTCGGGATCCGCCGTCAGCCGCGTGTGCAGCAGCTTCACCGCGACCTGTTCGCCCTGCGGGCCGTGGCCCAGGAAGACGACCCCCTGGCCGCCCTCCCCGAGCCGGTCGACGAGCGTGAACGGGCCCAGGCGGGCCGGGTCCCCAGCCTCCAACGCCACCATCGCCCCCGATTACCCCGTTAACCCCACCAACGGTGCCAAACGCTACCGGATCGGGAACGGCCGTCAGATGGCCTTGCCGGGGTTGAGGATGTTCAGCGGGTCGAAGACCTGCTTGATGCCCTGGTGCAGTTCGGCGGCCACCGGGCCGGTCTCCAGGCCGAGCCAGCGCTTCTTCAGCAGCCCGACGCCGTGCTCGCCGGTCAGCGTCCCCCCGAGGGCGAGCGCGGCGCGGAACACCTCGTCGGCCGCGGCCCAGACCTCGGGCGGCGGCTCGGCCAGGCCGCGGTCGAACACGAACACCGGGTGCACGTTGCCGTCCCCCGCGTGGGCGACCGTCGAGATCAGGACGCCGTGCCGGGCGGCGGTCTCCTCGATCGCGGTGATCATCTCGGGCAGCGCCGACCGGGGCACGCACACGTCCTCCACCAGGCACTGGCCCAGGCGCTCCTTGGCCGGGTAGGCGAGGCGCCGGACGCCGACGAGCTCGGCGGCCTCCTCCGGCGTGGACGACACCGCGACGAACGACGCCGCGGCGCACAGCTCCGCCATCCGGGCGGCGGACTCGTCGGCCGGGCCCTCCGCCTGCGCGATGAGCATGGCCCTGGTGGACGGCTCCAGCCCGATGTTCTTCCAGTCGTCGATGGCCCGCAGGGTCGTACGGTCGAGCAGTTCGAGCATCGACGGCTGGCAGCCCTCGGCGATGATCGCGGCGACGGCCGCGGCGGCGTCGCGCAGCGAGGTGAACTCGGCCGCGACGGTGGACAGCTCGCGCGGCGCCCGCCGCAGCCGCAGCGTGGCGGCGGTGATCACGCCGAGTGTGCCCTCCGAGCCGACGAACAGGCCGGTCAGGTCGTAACCGGTGACCCCCTTCATGGTGCGGCGGCCGGTGTTCAGCACCCGCCCGTCGGCCAGCACCACCTCCAGCCCGAGCGCCGAGTCGCGGGTCACGCCGTACTTGACGCAGCGCAGGCCGCCCGCGTTGGTCGCCAGGTTGCCGCCGATCGTGGAGATCTCGTACGACGAGGGGTCAGGGGCGTACATCAGCCCGTGCGCGCGGGCCGCCCGGTCGAGGTCGGCGGTGATGACCCCGGGCTCCACGACGGCGATCTCGTCCTGCGGCGACAGCTCCCGGATCGCGGTCATCCGCGCGAGGGAGAGGACCACGCAGCCGTCCACGGCCGTCGCCCCGCCCGCCAGGCCGGTGCCGGCGCCGCGCGGGACCACCGGCACCCGGTGCGCGCTCGCCCAGCGCAGCGTGGCCACGACGTCGTCGCGCGACTGCGCGAGCACCACGCCGAGCGGCTTGCCCGGCGGTGCGAACGTGCGGTCCCGCGCGTACGCGTCCATGACGTCGGGGTCGGTGAGGACTCGCCCGTCCGGCAGCGCGGAGGCCAGCCCGGAGGCCGGCGCGGAGGTCGCTTCGGTCACGTCTGGACTGTACGACATGACCCGATATCGGGTCGCAACCGGAATTACTAACGGATATTGGTACACATCACATTTTGACAACCATGCATGGCGGCTCTTTACGATCCCTTTACCCCCTCGTCTAAGGTCCCGCATGCGCGCTCATCCCGGCGCGCTGTGCATGGTGTCCGGGGAACCCGGACGGGAAGGGATCTCGTTGTCCAAGAGAATCCGGCGTCTCGCCGCGATCGTGCCCGCGCTCGGGCTGGCGGCAGGAGGTCTGGCCGCGGCCGGTGCGGCGGCGGCGCCTACGGCGGGCTACCAGCCGTCGGCCACCGACCATTACATCAACTACGCACCGCCGCGTGTGCAGGGCGACTTCACCACCACCGAGGAGAAGGTCCCGCCGAAGGGGGCCAAGCGCACCGCCGCCCTCGCCGCGGCGATCGACCACAAGTTCGCGGCCGGCAACCCTGTCGCGGCGCGCGTGCTGGCGCAGCACGAGAAGCAGGCGATCAGGACCGGCAAGAACCCCTTCGACTTCATCTACAAGAAGGCGAAGACGACCCGCACCGCCAAGCTGCTCACGCTGCTGGTCGAGTTCAACGACCAGGCCAACGACGACTTCTCCGGCTGGTCGCACCCGAAGACGACCGACGACGTCAACGACTGCGTGACCGAGCCGGCCGGCACCAAGCTGAACGGCCCGCTCCACAACCACATCCCCAACCCGGCGACGGCCGGTGGCGGGGGCAAGGACAACAACTCGATGTGGGTGGCGGACTTCAACACCGCCCACTACAACAACATGCTCTACACCTCCAAGGGGATCACGACCCGGGTCCGGCCGGACCTGAAGGACCCCCGGGACGGCAAGAAGGGCATCGACATCTCCGGCTCCACCATGAAGAACATGTACGAGGAGCTGTCGAAGGGCGCCTACACCGTCACCGGCGAGGCCGTCGGCTGGCTGAAGGTCCCGCACTCCGAGGCGTGGTACGGCGCCGGCAAGTGCGGCACCTACCCCCAGGACATGACCGGCCACCCGGACAACCCGCGCGGCGCCGCCCAGCTCGCGGTCGACGCGGTCGACACCCTGGTGAAGACGAACCCCTCGTTCCCCTGGGCCGACTACGACGTCGAGGACGTCTCCGACGCCGACGGCGACGGGAACTTCGACGAGCCCGACGGCGTCATCGACCACCTTGTGCTGATCCACGCGGGCGAGGACAAGTCCGGCGGCGGCGGCAACGAGGGCACGTTCGCCCTGTGGGCCCACTCCAGCGACGTGGCGGGCGGCTACACGATCCCCGGCACGAGCAAGAAGATCTCCAACTACATCCTCCAGCCCGAGGACTCCGGCGTGGGCGTGTTCGCCCACGAGTACGGCCACGACCTCGGTCTGCCGGACCTGTACGACACCACCGGCGCGGGCGACTCCGACGTCGACTTCTGGGACCTGATGTCGAGCGGCTCGCACTCCGGGCCGATCTTCCAGTCCCTGCCGACGCACATGAGCATCTGGGACAAGTGGGTGCTCGGCTGGGCCAACCCGAAGATCATCGAGCCGGGTGCGGCCAAGCAGCTCGCCGTGATCGGGCAGGCCTCCCGGACGCCGAAGGGCACCGAGGACGGCGTGCGGATCAACCTGCCGGACAAGCTGAACATCATGTCCACCCCGCACAGCGGGTCGAACATGTGGTGGTCCAACAGCGACCAGAACTGGGCCGACCAGAAGCTCGTCCGTACCGTCGCCGTGCCGGCCGGCTCGGACGTGAAGTTCCGCTGGTGGAGCGACTGGGGCATCGAGGCCGACTGGGACTACGGCTTCTTCGAGGTCTCCGCCGACGGCGGCGCCACCTGGGCCGAGCAGAAGATCTTCGACGAGGACGGCACGCTCGTCAGCACCGGTGACGACTACACCGACCCCAACGGCCGCATGAAGGACTACGGCGGCAAGAAGTACGGCCTGACCGGCGAGAGCGGCGGCTGGCACCACCTGTACGCCGACCTCGCGCCGTTCGCCGGCAAGACCGTGCAGATCCGCTTCCGGTACAACACGGACGCGGCCTCCGTGGAGCGCGGCTGGTTCAACGACGACTTCTCGGTCACCAACGGCGCCACGGCGGTCTGGACCGACGACGTCGAGGGCGGCGCCAACGGCTGGACGACCGTCAAGGGCACGTTCACCGACACCACCGGCGGCGGCTGGATCATCCACCCCGGCCGGGTGCAGGCGGCGCAGTACTACCTCGCCGAGTGGCGCAACTTCGACGGGTTCGACCAGGGCCTGAAGTACGCGTACGACACGACCTGGCTGCGCGACGGCGCGTGGAAGGTCGAGAAGATCGCCTACAACGCCCCGGGCCTGCTCGTCTGGTACCGCGACACCTCGCAGGGCAACAACAACGTGTCCGACACGACGTTCGACCTGCCGTCGGTGGGCCCGAAGGGCCAGCTGCTCCTCGTCGACTCGCACTACGAGCCGTTGCGCCGTACGGGCGAGGCGGCGGCGCACGACCCGAGCACGCTGAAGAACCTCCCGTCGCGCCCGCAGTCGTCGAACGCCGCGTTCAACTTCGCCGGAACGTACCCGTTCAAGGAGTGCGTCGAGGGCGAGCCGTTCACGGAGTACTGCACCTCGTTCGGCAAGCAGCCCGCGGTGAAGGAGTTCACGGACGCCAAGGGCTGGTACCCCGGCCTGGAGCTTCGCGACGGCAGCCTGTACTACCGCCACCGCGACGCCTCCGTGGTCATCCCGTCCAAGGACAACCAGCCGTACTCGACCAGGATCGTCAACCCCGACGGCACGCCGGCGACCGACCTCTACGGCACCGACATCGGCGGCGCGATCCTCGGCAGCGGCAACCCCGGTGACGAGGGCAAGCAGCTCGGTGTGCAGATCAAGCTGGTCAGCCCGCTTCCGCTCAACCTGGGTGCGGTCGTCCAGATCACTCCCGCCAAGAAGTAACGGCCACCGGGTGGCGTGACGCCACCCGGCAGCCCGTGGTGTGGCCACAGTGCATGGTCACAGTGCATGGTCACGGTGCCCGGCCGCCGTCCGCTCATGGACGGCGTGCCGGGCACGTCCGTGCCGGGGGGCGGCCCGGCGTCCCGATCCGGGGCCGGGAACGGCCGGCGGCGATGCGCGCCCGCGCCCGGCGGCCCCTAGCATGTCAGCGTGCGGAGCAAGGCGGATCACACCGCGGCCATCCACCGGGACCGGAAGGCCGCCGTCGTCGTGAACACCAGGTCCAGGCGAGGCCGCCGCCGTTACGCGGAGGTGCTGCGGCTGCTGAAGGACGGGGACTTCCGGCTCACCGGCGTCCATCCGGTGACCGACCCCTCCCGGCTGCGCGACGTGCTCACCCGCGCGCTCGACGCCGGGCCCGACCTCCTCGTGGTCGGCGGCGGAGACGGCACGCTGAGCAGCTCGGTCAGGCACGTGGCCGGCCGCGACGTCGCCCTCGGCGTGCTGCCCCTCGGCACCACCAACAACTTCGCCCGCAGCCTCGGGCTGCCGCTCGATCTCGCCGGGGCGATCGGCGTGTTCAGCGGAGGCAAGGTGGCCGACATCGACCTCGGGATGTGCGGCGACCGGCCGTTCGCCAACCTCGCGAGCTTCGGCGTGTCGGTCGAGGTGGCCGGCACCGTCAGGCCATGGGTCAAGCGTATGCTCGGCCGGGCCGCCTACCCGCTGACCGCGCTCACGATCCTGCCGGGGCACCGGCCGTTCCGCGCGTACATCACCGTTGACGGCAAACGCCACGAGCTGCTGACCCACCAGCTCAACATCGCCAACGGGCGGTTCCACGGCGGCTGGCAGATCGCCAGGGACGTCAGCATCGACAACCGCAGGCTGGTGGCCTACCAGCTCGGCTCGGGCAAGCGGCTGCGGCTGCTCGGGGAGACGCTCGTACGGGCGACCACCGGCAAATGGACCAGCCTCGCGGGCGGCCCGTTCGTCACCGGCCAGGAGATGCTGCTGGAGACCGACCCGCCGCTGGCCGCCGACATCGACGGCGAGGTGCGGCTGCGTACCCCGCTGGTGCTGAAGAGCATCCCCAACGGACTGCGGGTGATGGTCCCGCAGGACTTCGTGGACACCTGATCCGCTACGCGTCCTCCTCGGCGGCGAAGGCCCGGTAGGCGGGCCGCAGCAGGTCGAGCAGCGGGATGTGCCTGGCCTTGACCGGCGGCGGGTCCAGCGCGCGCAGCAGCAGGTCGGAGGGCGAGCCGGGATCGGCCGGCGGGCCGAGGCGGGCCGGCGAGACGCCCGAATCGTAGAAGTCGCCGACCCGCTCCGCGAACGGGACGTCGGTGACGTCGAGAGGCGCCGGCGTCCCGCCGCCCGTCATGCCCGTCCCGCCGGTCTGCCCGCCGGTGTGGCGGAGGGCGTCGAGCAGCGTGTCCCTGGCCATGCCCCGCCAGGCCAGCACCAGGAACGGGTCCGCGTCGAACGCCTCGGCCAGCAGGTAGAGCACCGCGGACAGGTGCTTGCAGGGGAACCCCCAGTCGGGGCAGGAGCACTCCATGTCCAGCCCGCGCTCGCCCGGGAAGAGCGGCAGCCCGCACTGCTCGAAGACGTCCTCGATCTCCGGCGGCATCTCCCCGGCGAGCAGCTTGGCGCGGTGCACCGCCCGCGCGCCCAGCGCCCCGGTCAGCTCCGCCCAATCGTCCGCGCCGTACGCCGTGATCCGCACGCGCACGTCGTACGGCTCCGGGCGGGAGCCCTGCACCCTGGCCTTCACCAGGCCGGGACCGAGGTCGAGGTCGAGCACCTGACCCCGCCGCGCGTACGCGCGCCCCCGGCTCAGCCTGCCCGCGTCGCAGATGAGTTCGAGGACGTCGACGAAACGCCGCGACCACCACTGCTCGCCGATGGACCCCCGCTTCGAGCGCGCCCTGATGCCGCCGTCGACCCTGATGGGCCGCGCGGCCTCGAACCAGCCGTCCCGTCCGGCGGGCACTCAGCTCACCGCCTCGGGGGACAGGCGGAACAGCTCGCGCAGCTCCGCCGTGGACAGCCCGGCGATCCAGTCCTCGCCCGTCCCGACGACGCTCTCCGCCAGGGCCTGCTTGCGCTCGATCATCTCGTCGATCCGCTCCTCCAGGGTGCCCGCACAGATGAACTTCCTGACCTGCACGTTCCGGGTCTGCCCGATGCGGAACGCCCGGTCGGTCGCCTGGTTCTCCACGGCCGGGTTCCACCACCGGTCCACGTGCACGACGTGGTTGGCGGCGGTCAGGTTGAGCCCGGTGCCCGCCGCCTTGAGCGAGAGCAGGAAGATCATCGGCTCGTCATCGGTCTGGAACCGCTCCACCAGCGCGTCACGCGTCTTCTTCGGCAGCCCGCCGTGCAGCCACAGCACCGGGCGGTCGAGCCGCGCCGCCAGGTAGGGCTGCAGCATCGAGCCGAACTCGGCGTACTGCGTGAAGACCAGCGCCTTGTCTCCCTCGCTCACGATCTCCTCGGCCAGTTCCTCCAGCCGGGCGAGCTTCCCCGACCGCCCGGCCAGCCGCGAGCCGTCCTTGAGCAGGTGGGCGGGGTGGTTGCAGACCTGCTTGAGCCGGGTCATCGCGGCCAGCACGTTCCCGCGCCGTTCGATGCCCTCGCTGCCGGCGATCCGGCCCATCATGTCCTCGACCACCGCCTGGTAGAGGCTCGCCTGCTCCGGGGTCAGCGTGCACCAGACCTTCATCTCCATCTTGTCCGGCAGGTCGGAGATGATCGTCTTGTCGGTCTTGAGGCGCCGGAGCACGAACGGTCCTGTGGCCCGCTTGAGCGCGGCGGTCGCCGTCTCGTCGCCGTGCCGTTCGATCGGCTCCTGGTAGCGGTCGCGGAAGGCCCTCGCCGGTCCGAGCAGGCCGGGGTTGCAGAACTCCATGATCGACCAGAGCTCCGCCAGATGGTTCTCGACCGGCGTGCCGGTCAGCGCCAGCCTCGTCCGCGCCGGGAGGGAGCGTACGGCCTGCGCCTGCCGGGCGGCCGAGTTCTTGACGGCCTGCGCCTCGTCGCAGACGACCCGGGCCCAGGTGAACCCGGCGAGGACGTCGCGGTCGCGCAACGCCGTGCCGTAGGTGGTGAGGACGATGTCGGCCGCGGCGACCCGCTCGGCCAGCTCCGCGCCGCGCAGGCGGCCTGAGCCGTGGTGGAGGTAGACCTCCAGCGACGGTGCGAACCGGGCGGCCTCCTTCTGCCAGTTGCTGAGCAACGACATCGGGCACACCAGCAGCGTCGCCCCCGCCCGCCCTTCTTCCTCGCGTTCGCGCAGAAGAAGGGACAATGTCTGAAGAGTCTTACCAAGTCCCATATCGTCCGCGAGAATGCCGCCGAGTCCGATTTGGGACATGAAGGTGAGCCAGGCCAGACCCCGCTCCTGGTACGGCCGGAGCGTGCCGTGGAAGGCGGCGGGGGTCGCCACGGGTTCGAGACGGCGGTCGGCCTCGCCGGAGAGCAGGTCGCCGAGCAGGCCGTCGGCGTCCACCCCGACCAGAGGGAGGTCGTCGTCCCCGCCGTGCACCACCTCGCGGACGACCTCGCCGACCGTCATCTGGCCCGATCCGCGCCGCTCCACCGCCTTCAACGCGGCCCCGAGCTGCCGGGCGTCCAGCTCGACCCACTGCCCCCGCAGCCGGACCAGCGGCACCTTGAGCCGGGCCAGCTCGGCCAGCTCCGCCTCGCTGATCGTCTCGTCGCCGACGGCCAGTTCGGCCCGGAAGTCGACGAGCTGCGCCAGCCCGAACCCCTGGTCGGCGGCGGCGCCCGGCCCGGAGCGCGACCGGGCCGTCAGCTTCAGGCCCAGCCGGGCGCGGCCCGCCCACGCGGGGAGCTGCACGCCGAACCCGGCCGACTGGAGGAGCGGCGCGGCGTGGCGCAGGAAGTGGAAGGCGCCTTCGACGTCGAGGTCGACGTGCGCCGGCCGGGCCTCCCGGAGCGCGTCGTCGATCCTCGGATAGAGGCGGGCCGCCCGGCCCAGGCCGGCGAGCAGCGTCTCGTCCGGCCGCCCGGGAAGGCCCGGCAGACCGGGCAGGGTCTCGCCCGTCCAGACGAGGGAAGCGGGCAGATAGAGGCTGGGGTCCTCGGCCGACTGGAGCGCGAACTCCACCCGCCACCTGCCGCGGTCCGCGTGGGCCGCCGTGTCTGTTCCGGTCGCAGCGCCCGTGTGGGCCGCGGCGTACCCGGCGGCGACGGCCGGGCCCGCGACCGGTGCGGAGCCGGGCCGGGGACCGGACACGGGCTCGGGCTCCGGCTCGAACTCCGGCTCCGGCTCGGGCTCGTGCTCAGGTTCGGGCTCGTGCTCAGGTTCGGGCTCGTGCTCAGGTTCGGGCTCGGGCTCGACGAGGCGGAAGCACACCCTGACCGGGCCGTCGAGCTGGTGGGCCGCCCGGAACCACTCCTGCAGCGGCCGGGCCAGCGCCTCCGCCTCCTCCCGGCCGGCCCCGGGCAGGTCCGCCTCATCGCCGGTGAGGGCCACCGTCCACCGGTCGGCCAGGGGGGCGCGCCGCCCCGGACGGTGCCCGCCCAGCAGGCGCTCCGGCAGCGCCTGCCGTACGGCGGCGTCGGCGAGGCCCGCCAGCGCCTCCATCAGCACGTGGGCGGACGGGCGCTCCTCCTCCACGGCCCGGCAGACCGGCGGCATCGCGGCGGCGAGCTCGCGGAAGCGGTCGGCGTGCGGGCCGGTCAGCACCGGCCGCCAGCGGGCCGCGTAGCCGCCGTGCTCGGTGACGAGCTGGGGCAGCACCCTGCCCCGCCGCACCAGCTCCCTGGCGTGGGCCGCGACGACCGCGAGATAGCGCAGGGACGGCCCGGGGAGCATGTCGGCGAGGCGGTCGTCCGGTTCCGGCGACTCCGCCGGTGCGTGGGCCGCCTCGCCGAGCGTGGTCAGCAGGCGCATCGCCGCGCCGGCGTCGACCAGCAGGGCGGGCACCCGCCACGGCCTGATCCCGGCCCGGCGCGCGCGGACCTGCAACCCGGTCTCCGGTGAGGGCAGGGGACCGGACGCCGAACCGGGCAGGAGCAGCACCACCTCACCCGGCACGGCCTTTCCGGCCGCCTCGGCCGCCGCCTCCCCCCAGCCCGGCAGCGCGGCGACGAGGGCGCTCGCCGGGGCGGCGAAGGGATGGGGCCGGACCTTGGCCCTGGAGGTCACCGGCTCCGCGCCGGCCGTCTCCTCCGCCCAGAGCACAAGCCGCCCGCCGTCCCAGGCCGCGTGCAGCACGAGCACACCGTCTCCTCCCGCCACCCCGGAACGCTAGCAGCGCCTCCGGCGCCGTATGTTCGCTGGAACCTGAGCGTCCAGCGACGACCGGCGACCGGGAATTCCTTGATTACTGATGATCTGGGACGGTTTGTCGTACTGCTGGCGCCGGCCGTCAACCGGGGGGAGTGCCGTCGACCGTGGTGTAGCGGCGCAGGGCGTCGGCGTCGAGCGGCGCCCCGGGAAGGGGTGATCTCCGGTCGGCGCGCAGGCCGTCCAGCATGATCTCCACCATCCGCGCCATGGCCTCCTCGCCGAGCACGGCCGGTGGCGTGTAGACGTGCAGGGTCATCAGCAGGGCGATGTCGCCGGGACCGATGTCGGCGCGCAGGGCGCCGTCCGCCTGCGCCCGCTCGGTCAGCCGCAGGACCGCGGCGGCGACCCCCTGCCGGATCTCCCGCAGGTCGGCGCCGACGCGCAGCCGCTGGTGCAGGAGGGGATCGAGCTTCGCGGCGAGCACGCCCAGCCGCAGGGCGACCGCGCCGCGCAGGAAGCGGCACAGCGCGTGCCACGCGTCCGGCTCCTCCCGCCCGGCGGTCTCCGCCAGGTCCGCCAGGCGGCGGAGGCTCTCCTCGCCGACGGCGCGCAGCAGCGCGTCCCGGTCGGGGAAGCGGCGGTAGAGCGTGCCGACGCCCACGCCCGCCCGGCGGGCGACCTCCTCCAACGGCACGTCGACGTTCTGCTCCAGGAACAGCTCACGGGCCGCGGCGACGATCAGATCCCGGTTGCGGCGCGCGTCGGCGCGCAGCCCTTTCTCCACGGTCACCTCAAGAGGATCTGGACGATTTTCCTCCGGTTAGGATACCGTCATCATGCGGAGGAAATTCCTCCGGTTAGGGGGTGTGCCATGAGCGCGGTGCTCATCTCGGGGGCCGGGATCGCGGGGCCGACGCTGGCCTACTGGCTGGCCAGGAACGGGTTCAAGGTCACGGTTGTGGAACGCGCGGGAGAGGTGCGGTCCAGCGGCAACCCCGTGGACGTCAGGGGAGCCGCCGTCGCGGTCGCCGAACGGATGGGCGTCCTGCCCCGGCTGCACCAGGCCGCCACCGGCACGACCGGGGTCAGCTTCGTCGACGCGGCGGGCAGGCGGGTCGCCCGGATGGACATGCGCGCCGTACAGCGGCCGGGCGAGGTCGAGGTGCCGCGCGGCGACCTCGCGTCGATCCTTTACAAGGCGAGCCGCGACGACGCCGAGTTCCTCTTCGACGACTCCGTCACGGGGCTCGCCCAGGACGAGCACGGCGTGGACGTCACCTTCGAGCGCGCCGGCTCCCGCCGCTTCGACCTGGTGATCGGCGCCGACGGCCTGCACTCGGTGACGCGGCGCCTGACGTTCGGCCAGGAGAACGGCTTCGTGCGCCACATGGGCCTGTACGTCGCGACGACACCGCTCGGCGTCGAGGCGGTGGCCGGGTCCGGCCGGGACATCCTCATGCACAACGCCCCCGGCAAGGCGGTCGCCGTCAGCCCCATGTCCGCGGGCGCGTTCTTCCTCTACCGGAGCCCGGCGGAGCCCGGGTTCGACCACCGCGACACCGGGCAGCACAAGCGGATGCTGACCGCCGCCTTCGCGGACGTGTCCTGGCGGGCGCCGGAACTGCTCGAACGGGTGCGTACGGCCGACGACCTCTATTTCGACTCCGTCAGCCAGGTGCGCCTGCCCCGCTGGTGGAAGGGCAGAGTCGCGCTTCTCGGCGACGCCGCCTCCTGCGTGTCGCTGTTCGGCGACGGCTCCACGCTGGCGATGACGGGGGCGTTCACCCTCGCCGAGGCGCTGGCCGCCCATCCCGGCGATCCCGGCGCGGCCTTCGGCCGGTACGAGGCCGTCCACCGGCGCCTGGTCGAGCCCAGGCAGCGCGCCGTCGGCCAGGCGTCGGCGCTCCTGGCCCCCGCCACGCGAGGCGGCATCCTCGCCCGCAACCTCGCCACCCGCCTGTGGCCCGCCGTGGTCGCCGCCACCCGCCTCAAGCAGGCCCTCGCCCGATGACGCGGACATCCTGAGTTCGCGTACCTTCTCGCCGTCGATGACGGCGGGCGTGCGGCGACGGCGCACCGAGGTCAGGTCGTGGTCAGGCCACGGCTCCGGGGGTGGAGGCCTGAGGTGCGCCAGGTGGCACCGGAGGAGGTGACGGCGAAGGCCTCGTAGCCGTGCAGGCCCTCCACCCAGTCTCTGGCCGCGGCGCCCATGGCGAAGGCGCTCGTGGCGTACGCGTCGGCCAGGGTGAGATCGGGCCCGACCACCGTCACCGAGGCCAGCCCGGCCGCCGGTCGGCCCGTGTGCGGGTCGACGACGTGCGCGCCGCGTTCGGCGGTGCCCGAGGTCGCCACGGCGAGGTCGGTCCCCGACACCACGGCGGCGAGTTCGCCCGGCCGGAGCGGGTGGGCGACGCCGACCCGCCAGGACCGGCCGGGCGCGGGCGAGCCGGACAGCCGGACGTCCCCGCCGCCGTTCACGCAGTGGTCGGCGGCGCCCGCCGCGCGAAGGATGGCCGAGGCGCGCTCGACCGCCCAGCCCTTGACGAGGGCGGAGGGATCGAGGCGGCCCCGGGGATGGAGGGTGAAGTAGCCGTGGGAGACCAGCACGACCGACTCGCAGAGGCGCAGGACGTCCGCCACCTCCGCCGGGCAGCCGGTCAGGGTGATCTCGCCCCGGCTCAGGCGGCTCACCGCGCTGTCCGGCTTGTACGTCGAGAAGACCTCGTCCACGTGGTGCAGCCAGGCCACCGCCTCCGCGACGTACGGCCCGGGGTCGGAGTGGCGCCCGTCGGAGTCGCGGATGTCGAAGGAGAAGACGGTGCCCATGACGTGCTCGATGTGACGCATCAGAGGCCGGCCTTGTCGAGGGCGCTCTGCAGCGAGCGGATGTAGCCGTCGCTGGTGTAGGTGGCGCCGGAGACCACGTCGATCTGGGCCGACCGGGCCGACAGCGCCTCCTCGTCGAGGATCGGCAGCGCCTCGTTGTTGATCTCGATGTCCCGGTGGTTGTTCTGCGGGGCCACCAGCACCCTGATCCCGGCCATCCTCCCGGCGGAGATCACGATCTCCACCTGCACCGGCCCCCACCGGGTGTCGGCGGCGTCACCGGTGACGGTCTTCTCCCCGCTGGTGGCGCCGGCGGTGGCTCCCGCCCCGCTCCAGCCGCCCTGTGTCTCCTGGGACTGTGTCTCCTGGGACTGTGTCTCCTGGGACTGGGTCTCCTGGGACTGGGTCTCCTGGGACTGGGTCTCCTGGGTCTGCGCATCCCGGGGCCCGGAGGAGTCCGGGAATCCCCGGCCGAAGCGGCCCCCGTCCTCGCCCCCGTCGCCGTCGCCGTCGTCGGCCCCAGGACCGGAGTCGCCGGGGCCGGGGCCGGTCCCCTCGGCCACGGCGGCGGGGCGCGCGGCGGGCGAGATCACCTCATGGGGCTTGAACGACAGCAGCAGCACGAGGCCGACGGCGGTCGCGAGCACGGCCAGAATGGCTCTGCGCATGGAACTTCCAATCCGGGGATGGTTCAGAACTCGAACGATTCGTGGTGGACGCGGCGGCGGGGGACTCCGGCGGCGCGCAGCGCGGCGACGACGGTGGTGGTCATCCCGTCGGGCCCGCAGACGTACGCCTCGTGGTCGCGCAGGCCGGGCACGAGCGCGGCCAGCGTCTCGGGCCTGAAGGGGTCGCCGACGAGGGCGCGGGGGCCGACGCAGTAGTGCAGGGTCGCGCCCCGCGTCGCCGCGATCTCCTCCAGTTCGGCGCGGAGGACGAGGTCTCCCGCGTCACGGGCCCGGTAGAGGAGGGTCAGGTCGCCGGGGGCGGCGGGCAGGGCCTCGAACAGCGCGCGCAGCGGGGTGATGCCGATGCCGCCCGCGACGAGCAGGACCTTGCGCGCGCGGCGCGCCCGCCCGGTGAGGGCGCCGTACGGCCCCTCGGCGAGCACGCGGGTGCCCGGCCGCAGCCCGGCGAGAGAGCGGCTCTGGTCGCCCAGGTCCTTCACGGTGATCCGCAGTTCGCCGTTCCGCGGCGGGGCCGACAGCGAGTAGGGATTGGGGGACCACCACAGGTCCCGGGTCAGGAACCGCCAGCGGAAGAACTGGCCCGGCTCGGCCCGCAGCCGGTCGAGCCGCCGTCCCGTGACGTGGACGCTGACGACGCCGGGCGCCTCCCGCACCACCCGCGCGACCCTGAGCCGGTGGCGCAGGGCCAGCCGTACGGGCGTGAGGAAGCGGTACCAGACCAGCAGCGCCGCGACGCCCAGATAGAGGGCGTACCACGCGACCTGCGCGGGCCGGTCGCCGATGAACTCCTCGCCGGTGGCCAGTTGGTGGCCGAAGGCCAGCCAGGTGGCCAGATAGGTGTAGAAGTGCAGGTGGAACCACGTCTCGTAGCGCAGCTTCGGACGGATCCGGCGGGCGGAGACGACGCCGACGCCCACCAGGAGCAGCAGCGCCACCGTGGCCTTGAGCACGTCCGGATAGGTCAGGTTGAGCGTGACCGTCTCGCGCACCACGTCGGTGTGCTCGGTCACGGCGTAACCCCAGGTGATCAGGAGCATGTGGGCGACCGACAGGCCGACCACGTAGCGGCCGCCCATCGAGTGCCAGCGGGTGAGCCGGTCGGCGCCGACCCCGCGCTCCAGCGCCGGGACGCGGGCCATCAACGCCAGCAGGACGGCGATCGCGTACCCGGCGAGCAGCCCGGTGACCCGGCCCGCGTTGGTCAGCCAGCCGTCGAGGCCGGCGACCGCGGGTGTGTGCGCCCACCACAGGCCGGCCACGGCGACCGTCCCCGCGGCGACGACCGCCAGGACCGCCTCCGGGCGGGCGCGCACCCCTCGTGGCGGCGGCTGCGCGTGGCCCGTGGCCGCCGCCCGGCCGGCGAAGGTCGTGGTCAAAGGTGCCTCCCTTTCCTCGTGCGCGACTCACGGTGCCAACCAAACCTCTTGTTTTCCTATGAACAGGGGCACGCCGGGAGCCTTCATAGGATTCTCAGAACGTTCTCAGAGGAAGCGCCGGAGCAGTGGGGAGGACCCTGGCATCATCATGCGTACGACATCGAACGGCCTGCCTGATCTGGTCCGCCCCGACGGGACGCCCGTGCGCGTCCTCGTGGTCGACGACGAGCCCGACCTCGTCGAGGTCCTGGGCGCTGTCCTGAAATACGAGGGGTGGGACGTGCGCACCGCCGGCGACGGCGCGTCGGCGGTGCGCACCGCCCGGGAGTTCCAGCCGGACGCGGTGCTGCTGGACGTGATGCTGCCCGACTTCGACGGGCTGGAGGTGCTGCGCCGCCTCCGGACGGAGGCCCCGGACGTCTGCGTGCTGTTCCTCACCGCCCGTGACTCCGTCGAGGACCGCATCGCGGGGATCACCGCGGGCGGGGACGACTACGTGACCAAGCCGTTCAGCCTGGAGGAGGTGCTAGCCCGGCTGCGCGGGCTGCTGCGCCGCGCCGGGATGGCGCGTACGGCCGAGGGTGACCGGCTCACGGTCGGCGACCTCGTGATGGACGAGGACGCCCGCGAGGTGACCCGGGGTGGAGAGCTCGTCGAGCTCACCCCGACCGAGTTCGAGCTGCTGCGCTTCCTCATGCGCAACCCCCGGCGGGTGCTCAGCAAGGCGCAGATCCTCGACCGGGTCTGGTCGTACGACTTCGGCGGGCAGGCGCACGTGGTCGAGCTGTACATCAGCTATCTGCGCAAGAAGATCGACGCGGGGCGCCCCGCACTGATCCACACCGTGCGGGGCGTCGGATACGTCCTCAAGCCGTGAGAGTACGGGTGGGGCCGCCGCGCACACTGCGGGCCCGGCTGGTCGCCGGGACGCTGGTGCTGCTCGTGCTGGCCTGCGCGGCGGCGGGCACCGCGTCCTCCCTGCTGCTCGAACGGTTCATGGTGGACCGGGTGGACCAGCAGCTCGGCATGCAGGCCGGCCGGTACGCGGCCAGCCTGGAGCACGAGGAGCGCGAGGAGCACCCCCACGGGTACGACGGGCGGAACCCGTTCGCCGAGCGCGGGGACACCCGGGGGCAGGCGCCCGGCACGCTCGGCGTCCGGGTCGTGAACGGCCAGGTGGGCACGCCCGCCGTGGTGAGCCGGGCCGACCCGTCCCTGCCGGCGGCCGACGAGAGGGCGCTGGCCTCCGTGCCGCCCGACGGCGCCGGGCACACCCTGGACCTGTCGCGGCTCGGGCGGTATCGCCTGATGGCCGTGCGGAGCTCCGGCGGGGACATCCTCCTCACCGGCCTGCCGCTGGCGGACGTGCACGACACGGTCCGCCGCCTGCAACTGGCCGAGATCGCGGTGTTCGCCGTCGTCGTGCTCGTGACCGGCGTCGCCGGGGCCGTGTGGGTGCGGCTCTCGCTGCGCCCGCTGGACCGGGTCGCGGCCACCGCCCGGCGCGTCGCCCGCCTGCCGCTGTCGGACGGCGAGGTGGCGCTGCCCGACCGGGTGCCCGACGAGGACCCCCGTACGGAGATCGGCCAGGTGGGGCTGGCCTTCAACCGCATGCTCGGCCACGTCGGGCAGGCGCTGGCCCACCGCCACGCCAGCGAGGAACGCATGCGCACCTTCGCCGCCGACGCCAGCCACGAGTTGCGCACCCCGCTCGCGACCGTCCGCGCCCACGTCCAGCTCGCCCGGCGCGATCCCGCGGAGGTGCCCGGGAGCGTGCGCCACGCCCTGGAGCGCGCCGACGCGGAGTCGTCCCGCATGGGCAAGCTGGTCGACGACCTGCTGCTGCTGACCCGGCTCGACGCTGGCCGGCCGCTCGCCCGTGAGGAGGTGGACCTGACCCGGATGGTGATCGACGCCACCGGTGACGCCCGCGTCTACGCTCCCGGCCACCACTGGCGGCTGGACCTGCCCGAGGAACCCGTGACGGTCCCCGGCGACCCCGACCGGCTGCACCAGGTGGTCGTCAACCTCCTGGGCAATGCCCGCGCGCACACCCCGCCCGGCACGACCGTCACCGTGGCGCTGCTTGATCGGGCGGTACGTGAAGGGGCGGTACGTGAAGGGGCGGTACGTGAAGGGGCGCCGGGCGGGTCCGGCCCCGGTTCCGGACGGGTCGAGCTGACCGTGACCGACGACGGCCCGGGCATCCCGGCGGACCTCCAGGGCGAGGTCTTCGAACGGTTCGTCCGCGCGGACAAGGGACGCTCGCGCGCCTCCGGCGGCAGCGGCCTCGGGCTCGCGATCGTCCGGGCGGTCGTGGCCGCCCATGGCGGGACGGTCGACGTCGAGAGCCGCCCCGGACGCACCGTCTTCCGGGTGAGCCTGCCCTCCGCGTGACACCCTGCTGACCTCGAACCCCCATTCGAGGGGGTCGTATGAAACATATGTTGCATATGAGGAATACTTGGATGAATGGGGGGCAGGGGGGTCTTTCTGAGCGGGGGTCCCCGCGATAAGAGAGGTGTGCAATGACCGCGACCGCTATCGAGCGCCGCAACCTGGACGGGCTCGCCCATCCGTGGCCTGACGACCGTTACGAGGTCAGGTGCGACAGGGAGAGCCCGTACACCGGTAGCCGTGACCGCTACCACTACGCGAAGAACGCGGTGGAGTCCGCGAAGGCGCTGGAGAGAGCGGGGCTGGCCCGCCGTGTGGTGGTCGTCAGGCTTGCGGACGAGACCGTGATCTACGACCGTGTCGGCGACGTGAACCTGCCGCCGGAGGCCTGGTGACGGGGCCGGCGGACGTGGCTTGGTGAACCGTTTCCGACGTGTCACACGACACAGCGCATGACGACGATCCCCCCGGGAGGAGGCCCCCCGGGGGGATCGTCGTGTGGTTGCCGCCGTCAGGCGCCGGTCATGAGGGCGTGCAGGTGACGGCGGGAGCGCCGCCTCCGCCCCCGCTGGTCAGGAGGCTGAAGACGGTCGAGCCGCCCACCGGGAGGGCGCCGTTGTAGCTCTCGTTGCCGAACGCGTAGATGCCCGGCAGGCCGATCACCGGGAGCGACACGGCTCCTCCGACCCGGTTGACGACGGTGCCGTCGGTGTAACGCACCGACACGCGCCAGCCCTTCATGGCCGACGACCCGCTGTTGCGCACGGTCACCTGCGCGAGCGCGCCGTAGCTCTGCGAGCCACCCCACACGCTGCTGATCACGTAGGTCGCCGTGCAGCCGAGCGAGTCGGCGGCGGCCGGAGCGGCCGTGGCCGCCGCGGTCCCCACGGACGCCAGGGCCAGCGCCGCCGCGGCGATTGTCGTCCTGATCATCGTGCTTTCCTTCCCTCGGTCATGTCCGTATGGATGGTGCCGACTTGCCAGGAGAAAGGTGGATGCCCGCCTTCCCCAGAGAGGGGTCCGACTGGGGAAGGCGGGCGACTGTGGGCGAGCCCGTGGGAGGGGCTACGCGGCTGAGCAGTTGACGGAGGACGGGACGACGCCGGTGCCGTTGCCGGTGAAGCCGAAGCTCGTGGTGGCGCCGGCGGCCAGGTTTCCGTTCCAGGAGAGGTTCTTCACGTTGACGATCGAACCGCTCTGGCTGACGGTGCCGCTCCACAACTGGGAGATGGTCTGGCCGTTGGGGAACGCCCAGGTCACCGTCCAGCCGGAGATGGCCGTGGTGCCGGAGCTCTTCACCGTGACGTCGGCCTGGAAGCCGCCCTGCCAGGAGCTGGTGAGCTTGTACGTGGCGGCGCACGCCTTGTACAGGCTCGGGCTGGGCGACGGCGACGGCGACAACGGCGGCTCGCAGTCACCGGTGTTCGACGGCGGGCAGGTCGGCGTCGGGCTGGGCGACGGGGACGGGGAGACCGACGGGCTCGGCGAGGGGGAGGGGCTGCCGGACGGGCTGGCGGACGGGCTCGGCGACGGGGACTGCTCCGTGCCGGGCGCGTTGCCCCAGATCTTGTTCGAGCCCGAGTAGAGCGTGATGTTCTCCACGGTCACCGGCGTGGACCCCGGCGTCGTCGCGACGCCCTTGTACGACCAGTCGTTCGACGGGTCCCACGAGCCCGAGCTGGCGATCCGGAACTGGACCTCGCGCCGCGACTGCGACTGCCCCTGCGGCGCGACGACCTGGCCCGAGCAGTCGATCGTGACGTAGTAGATCTTCCCGGAGAACTGCGTCGGGCCGGTCGGCTGCTTGCACTGGGTGTAGGCCGAGCTCAGCGTGATCTGGCCGGGTGTGGTGTCGCCGTCGAGGGTGAAGTAGTAGCGGAACGACCCGTCGCTCAGCGCCCGCGCCGGCCAGGCCGAGTGGTTGACGACGAGCGCCTTGATCTCGGTGAAGGTCGAGCCCGTGGCGTTGACCGACGCCTGGAGGTAGATCTCCGGTCCGTCCGGGGTCTCCGTGCCGGGGAAGCCGGCCAGCGGAGTGCCGCCGTACTCCTTGACCAGCCGGACCAGAGCGCTGGTGAAGCCGGCGTTGTAGTCGGTGGCGACCTCGTTCATCGTGTAGTCGCTGCGGCTGTCGGTGTAGGCGTCGTTGGCCGACGTCGGGCCGCCGACGAGCGCGCCGTACAGGATGTGGCGGCTCTGCGCCGGCTCGCTGAGGTTGTCGGACCAGGAGCCGTGCGCGGTCCGGTGGTGCGGGTTGCGCGGCGGGTTCGCGCCGAAGCCCACCACGAACGATGACTTGCGTGGGTTGTCACCGAGCGCGTAGTTGATCTGGCGGACGGCGAAGTCGTGGTAGCGCGCCTTGCGGGTGGCGTCGGTCAGCCAGTCGCTGTAGACGAGGGCGACGAAGGCGGTGTTGGCCGCGTAACGCAGCGACCCCCACTGGTCGAGCACGGCCTGGCCGCCGGGGGAGTAGGCGACCTTCTGCCCGTTGACGCCGACCGTCCACCAGTCGAGCCAGCGGTTGGCGTCGTCGGCGTACTGCTGCTTGCCGGTCAGCTTCGCGAGCAGCGCGTAGCAGCCGTACGACTTGTCGTCCCAGGCGATCGTCCACTTGTACGACTTGGTCGTCGACTGCGGCTCGGTGCCGAGGTTGGCGTAGTACGACTCGGCCTTCGCGAGGTAGGAGGAGTCGCCGGTGGCGCGGTAGAGCCAGATGGCGCCCCAGACCAGCTCGTCGTTGTACCCGCTCCAGGACTTGTAGTAGCCGGCCGCGTCGGTGATGCAGTCGCTGTACTTGCCCCGCACGGTGTCGGCGAAGGTGTAGAGCTGCTTGGCGTGTGTCAGCAGCTTGTCGGCGTACGTCGCGTCGGTGGGCCGGAAGACCATCGAGGAGGCGGCCATCGCGGCGGCGGTCTCGCCGGCCAGGTCGGAGCCGCCACAGGAGGAGTCGATCTTGTAGGCGGGCCGGGCCATCGGCAGCACCTCGGCCGGTCCCCACCACTTGTGGTCGTCGCCGCCGTTGCCGACCTGCCCGTACAGGACGTTCGGGGAGGGGTGGGCCTTGACGAAGTAGTCGTTGACGAAGCGCAGGTTGTTGAGCAGGTAGGAGATCTGCCCGGACGAGGTGTAGGCGTCGCGGTACTCGACCGCGCCCCACGCCAGCATCGTCGTGCTCGCCGCCATCGGCAGGCCGAACTTGACGTGGTCGCCCGCGTCGAACCAGCCACCGGTCAGGTCGAGGCCGACGTCCTTGCCGTCGTTCAGGGCCGAGTCGCCGCGCCAGGAGACGCGGTTCGTGGACGGCAGCTTGCCGGACTGCTGGGCCTCGTAGAAGAAGAGCGACTTCTGCAGGGCCTCCGCGTAGTTGTACGCCGGGGCCGCCGCGGCGGTGGAGGGGACGGCGGCCGGGACGACCGCCGAGGAGATGATCAGCGCCGCCAGAGCCGGGAACGTACGCCGCATGAAGGTGTGCCTCGCATAGGTGGGGGGGTCGAGGGCGCGGCGGCGGGTCAGGCGCCGCCGCGCCCCGGCTTACTGGGGGTGCGGTGAAGGGTCAGGCGACACCGCACCCCGGCCTACACGGCGTGCTCAGCCATTCGGGAAGAGCAGGCCGTACTGTCCGAGCGCGGTGGCCACGTCGGTCTGCGCCCAGAAGCGGTGGTAGCGGAAGACCGGCGCGGAGCCGCCGTTCAGGTACGACTGGACCTTCGGCCAGTCCGGGTCGTTCTTGTACCAGGACCGGATGGAGATGAAGGTCGAGTTGCTGTTGATCGGGTCACCGTTCGGCATCTTGCCGCTCCAGCCGGACGGGACGTAGATCGGGTCGTCGAGGCGGTTGTAGTCGGTCTTGGTCTCGTTGACCGACACGCCCTTGGCGTCCTGGTTGTTCTTCCAGATGCCGTCCAGGAGAGCCTTGGCCGTGGCCTTGGCCTGGGCGTTGCCCGACTTGGCCGCGTAGAACATCAGGACCTTGGCGTACGAACCGGCCACGCCGATGTCGTCGGTGTAGTCCCGGATGCTCACGTGCAGGCCGGTGTTGGCCGGCGGCATCCCGGTGCCGCTGAAGCTGGCGTCCGGCTGACCGGTCCACACCAGCGTCGAGGGGATCTGGTAGGTGCCGTCGGAGTTCACCGTGGTGCCCGCCAGCGCCCAGGCGACCCACTTGTCGAGGATGGCCTTGGCGTCGGTGTTGCCGCTGGCGTAGTAGAGCTCCGCCACGCGCTCCATGCTCCAGGCCTGGAAGCCGAACCACTGGTTGGACGGCGGGTCGTGGTAGACCGGCTGCCAGTCGTAGGCCATGCCGAAGAACTTCGGCAGGCTGGACGGCGGGGCGGCGTAGTGGCCCTCCCAGCTGTTGGTCGCGCCGCCGGCGATGCCGCCCTCGGCCGACTGCAGCCACTTGTAGAACTGCAGCTGCCGGGTGAGGCTGGTCGACCAGTCGGTGACCGCGGTCGAGCCCTTGGGCTTCAGCGCGTTGACGTTCGACAGCGCCCAGGCCGCCAGCGGGTTCTGGTAACCCGAGTGGTTGTGGCTGGAGCCGATGCGCCACGCCCATCCGGCCGACGTGTCGGTCGCGCCGCCCCAGGCGTAGTACCAGGACAGCAGGTAGTTCGACGCGTTCTTGCCGGTGCCCGCCGGGCAGGAGGTGCTGGTGCAGTTGGGCTGCTTGAAGTACTTGTCGTACATCGAGTAGCGCAGGTAGTCGCCCATCTTCGCCGCGTTCGAGACGGAGGTGGAGATCTGCGACTGCTTGCCCTGCTCGGTCGCCCAGGTCAGCGCCCAGTAGGCGGCCTGGACGGCGCGGGCGTCGGCGTCCGGCGCGTTGGTGTACTTCCACTGCTTCGCGTACGACGCGTCACCGGTGAACAGGTCGAGGAACCCGTTGGGGCCGCCGAACTTGAAGGTGTCGCAGGACGGCTGCGGGATGGTCTCGAAGACCGACTCCTCGGGGCCGCGCTGGTAGGTGTTGATGTACGCCGGCTTGGTGGTGCCGTCGCCGCAGCGGCCGAAGCCGTAGGTGTTGTCGACGTCCAGCAGCCAGTGCATGCCGTAGATGTCGGAGGTGCCGTACGCGCTCTTCAGCTCGTTCGCGATCGGGTCGGTGCCGACGCTGACGCCGCTGTCGAGCTTGGACGGGTACCCCGAGATGTCGTTCCACTCACCCGCGTACGTCGCCGGCTTGCTGGGGTCGTACTTGTCGTTCGTCGGCTGGTCGGCGCGCGCCGGGATGATGTACTTCTCCATCGACTGCCACGCGGTGTTGAACTTCGACCAGTCGCCGGTGACCTTGCCGTACATCGCCTCCAGCCACAGGTAGTAGCTGTAGGCCTCGGACGTCGTCTCGTGGCCCTGGTCCGGCGCCTCCACGAGCAGCGTCTCGACCGAGTGGTACGGCACGCCCTGCGGCGAGAAGTACCCGTTGGCCGGGTCGTGGATCTTGTTGTACATCGTCAGGAAGTTCTTGACGTACTGGTTGTCCGGCCCGGTGCTGGGGCTCGTCGACGGCGACGCGGAGGGGCTCTGCGACGGCGACTGCGAGGGCGACTGCGACGGGGACTGGGACGGCGACTGCGAGGGCGACTGGGACGGAGACTGGGACGGAGACTGGGACGGGCTCACGACGGCCCCGCAGGTCACCCCGTTGACGGAGAACGAGGCGGGCTTGTTGTTGCTGCCGGTCCACGTTCCCTGGAACCCGACGTTGGTCATCGCGCCGGATCCGAGGTTGCCGTTCCACGACATGTTCGTGGCCGTGACGGTGGCGCCGCTCTGGCTCCAGTTGGCCGACCAGCCGTTCGACAGCTTCTGCCCGTTCGGGAAGTTGAACTTCAGCGTCCAGCTGCTGATCGGGTCGCCAAGGTTCTTGATGTCCAGGCTGGCGGTGAAACCGCCGGAGCCCGAACCCCAGGAGTTGAGCGCGTATTGGACATCACAGGCCACGGCGGCGGACGCAGGCGTCTGCGTCAGCCCGACGAGGAGGCCACCGGACACGGTGGCGGCCGCCAGCAGGGCGATCCGTCTCCGCGATCGTGGGAGCGCTCCCGTGCTAAGAGCTCTCGTTCGCATTTGCGGGGGGTCTCCAAAAAGAATAGGGGTGGGAAGCATCGGCTGAAGAAGTGCCAGGTAGCGGATTCGACAGCCGATGCGGGCAGGGGTGGATCTGAACCGATACGATGGGAGCGCTCCCACATCAGGATTGTGGATTGGGCCCCCGGTATGTCAATGACGCGTTGCCGGAGCCTCACCCCGTGGCCGTACGGTGCCGTGAGCCGAGGCCCCTTGCTGGCCTTTTGCCCGCCTGTGACAAAAAACGTGTGCGTACCGAACTGAAACTTTCATCTGTTCCGGTCTCTCTGTTCACCCCGGGGACGGTGGTGGTTAGGGCTCTTGGCTGCGGGTAGGCGCTTCCCAACCTGGAAGGGAGGCAGGCCATGACCATCCAGAAGGAGTCGCCGTCCACGGGCGATCTCGTCCGCCGGCTGTCCGAGGACGTCTCCCGGCTGATCCGCGACGAACTGCGACTGGCGCGGCTGGAGATGACTCGCAAGGGCAAGCGCGCCGGCATGGGCGCCGGCCTGCTCGGCGCCGCCGGCGTCGTCGCGTTGCTCGGCGGGGGTGCCCTCGTGGCCACGGCGATCCTGGCGCTCGCGTTGATCCTGCCGGCCTGGGCCGCCGCGTTGATCGTGGGCGCCGCGCTGCTGGCGATCGCCGGGCTGCTCGCCCTGGTGGGCAAGGAGCAGATGTCCCGGGCGGCGCCGCCCACTCCCGACGAGGCGATGCGCAGCCTCAAGGCAGACATCGACGTCATGAAGGAGAGTGCGCGCAGATGACCGAGACCGACCCCGGTGCGGCCCGGCCCAACGCCGGGACCGTGGGAGTGCACAGACAGGACGTGTCAGAGCCGGTCACCGACACCGAGTCGCTCAACGCCGTACGGCAGGCCAGGCCCGGCCCGGAGCCCGTCGCCGCGGCGCGGGACACGAAGGGGGGCACCGAGACCGAGACCGGGAGGAGAGGCGGCGAGCACGACAAGGGCCACGACGAGATCTCGGAGGTGCGCCGGGACATCGAGCGCACCCGCGACGATCTCGGGGACACGATCGAGGCCCTGGCCGCGAAGGCGGACATCAAGGGCCGGGCGCAGGAGCGCATGCACGCGACCATGACGGCGGCGCGGGCCAGGGCCACCGGAGTGGCCGGGCGGGTGCGTGAGGCCGCCCCGACGCACATGCGTGAGGCGGCCGGCCGGGCCGGCGAGCAGGTCAGAACCGGTCCGGGCCTCGTGGCCGCCGCCGGCGCGGTCGCCGCCGCCGGGGGCGCGGTGCTGCTGCTGCGCCGGATGACCGGGGGCAGGGGCCGTACGGCGAAGACCACCGGGCTCGGCGTGCCGATCTTCCTGAGCGGTCCGGGCCTGCTGGGCAAGCGGGGCGTGACGGGCAGGCGGAGCCTCTCCGCGAAGGCCGGCCTGCCCGCGCGGATCCGCCTGTACGGCAGGACCGGCATGCGCGGCCGCCGGGCGATGTCCCGCATGGGGATGCCCGGCAGGAGCATGTTCGGCGGGAAGGGCATGTTCGGCCGCGGGGGTGTCTTCGGCGGAAAGGCCATGTCCGGCCGGAGCGCGTTCGGCAAGGGCATGTTCGGCGGAAAGGGCAAGTTCGGCGGCGCGAGCATGTTCGGGAAGAGCATGCCGGGCAAGGGCATGGCGGGAAAGAGCGCGTTCGGCAAGGGCATGTTCGGCGGGACCCGCGCGATGCGCGGAGGCCGGGTGTTCGCGACCGCGAAGCACAACACGTTCACCCGGAGGTTCGCCCACCGATGACCGACCCCGAGGACGAGCAGGGGCCGCTGGAGAGGCTGTCGCGCCGCGACTGGATCGGAGTCGCCAAGCGCACGGCCAAGGAGTTCAAGGAGGACAACGTCCAGGACTGGGCGGCGTCGCTGACCTACTACGCCGTCCTGTCGATCTTTCCCGGTCTGATCGTGCTGGTGTCGATCCTCGGCCTGCTGGGCCAGGACGCCATCGGTCCGCTGCTCGACAACGTCAAGTCGCTGACGCCGGGGCCGGTCCAGGAACTGCTGCAGACCGGCCTCGCCAACGTTCAGCAGCACCAGGGCACCGCCGGGGTGTTCGCGATCACCGGTCTGCTGCTCGCGCTGTGGGCCGCCAGCGGCTACATGGGCGCCTTCATCCGGGCGACCAACGCCATCTTCGACATCCGGGAGGGCCGTCCGTTCTGGAAGGTCACCCCGCTCCGGGTCGGCCTGACGCTCCTGCTGGTGATCCTGATGGCGGCCTCCGTGCTCGCCGTGACCTTCACCGGCCGCCTCGCCGAGATCGCCGGGGGGATGCTCGGCCTCGGGCCCGCCGCGGTCACGGTCTGGAGCATCGTGAAGTGGCCGGTCCTGGTGCTGCTCGCGGCGGGCATGATCACGCTGCTCTACTACGCCGCGCCCAACGTGCGCCAGCCCGGTGTGCGCTGGCTCAGCCCGGGCAGCCTGCTGGCCGTCGTGGCCTGGGTCGTGGTCTCCGCGGGCTTCGGGCTGTACGTCGCGCGGTTCGGGTCCTACAACAAGACGTACGGCACGCTCGCGGCGGTGGTCGTCTTCCTCATCTGGCTGTGGCTGTCGAACATCGTCATCCTGACCGGGGCCCAGCTCGACGCCGAGCTCCAGCGCGGGCGCAGGATCGCCGACGGCGAGTCCCCCGCGGAGCCCTACGTCGACCCCCGGGACCCCCCGAAGGAGCCCGCCCTCGAAGAGGGCCTGAGCGAGTCCCGCACCGGCTGACGACGCATGCCCATGCCGCGTATGGTTACGGCCGTGGCGGCATGGGCCCGCGCCGCCTGCCGCGTGCTGCCACCGCTGATGGCCGCCGGGCCGCCCGGCCGTGACCTGGGGGAGTGGGCGTGACCGGATCGTGGGTGTGGGATCTGCTCATCGGCGTCGCAGTCGCGCTGCTGGTCACCTGGATCGCTCTGATCGGCATGCTGGCGGTCGTCCGGCCGCGCGGGGGACTGCTGCGTGAGGCGCTGCGGCTGCTGCCCGACGTGCTGCGTCTGGTGCGCCGTCTGGCCGCCGACCCCGATCTGCCCCGCGGTGTGCGCGTGCGGCTCGGACTGCTGCTGGCCTACCTGGCCTTCCCCATCGACCTGGTGCCCGACTTCATCCCCGTCCTCGGATACGCCGACGACGCCATCGTGGTCACCGCGGTCCTGCGCTCGGTCGTGCGTCGCGCCGGTCTGCCCGCCGTACGCCGCCACTGGCCCGGCACCGACGACGGCTTCGCCACCCTGGCCAGGCTGACCGGACTGGACCGGCCGCCCGCCGCCCCGTGACCCGTCACCGGCGTACGGCCCCGCGCGTGGCGCGATGCGGCTGACCCGATGCGCGATCCGCGTCATCAGGTCGTTGAGAGTGACGATCTGGCGGCCAGGGTCCACCCTGCGGCCACGGCCATCACGCGATCTCCAGATGTCTTCACAAACTCCAAGTGATCACGTGATGGCCGTTCCATGCCACCTCAACCGCGAAGATCGCTAAGTGTGACTGGAGTACTGAAGGCTGATCTGCCTCCTGAGCAGGGGGCTCTAGAACTCAGGAGACAGGCTGGCCAGCCCCGTGCATGAAGCGTCGTAAATGCCAGTTCCTTGAGGGAAAACGGTGCTGGAGTAGCCGTCCGTCTCGGTGGCGTATGCGGCAACGCTCAACAGAGGGTTGCCGCCCGACTGAACCACGCGGTAGCACTTCTTGGATCCGCAGTTATTGTGGACCTTTACGTATCGCACTCCTAGGTTTGTGTTGGTCGACCAGCCCAGAAGCTGAACGCACGATGCAGACCTACTGGTGCTCGCGTTGCCGGCCGCTTCGGCGAGAGCAGGAGCCGCCGCTGCGAGTGATCCCGCAAGTGCTGCGCTTACGAGAAAACTTACTGCGAACTTGTTGGGCATTTTTCCCCTTCGAGGATAGATGCAACTGACATCACCCCTTCGGTGATCTCTTCTCTAAATATGCCCCACACCGACCAAAAGGTCGTTGACGATTTGCGCACCCTAGTTGACTACCTCTGCAATGAACGCTTGTGCGAGGCCGGTCCGCACTCGTTGGGCATGGCGTCCGCGCAGTTGATCGCACGCGGAACTCCTCTTGGAGGGCGTTTCGGTGCTCGTGGGCAGACCGCTGGATCACCGAACGCATGGCTGATGCCGCACCGCAGGCTCGCGGGTGTTCAAATCAGACGCCCTCTCAGTGGCGAGAGCTTCACCAGGCCCGCGTTGGGGTCGGCCGACCGCGATACCTCACCCGGGCGAACAGGCCCGAGTTCATGCGTCAGTGTTCTATTTCGCCATCAAGGCGTCGTTGCCGTTGTCTGCGCGGTTCTTGTCGGTTCATGCACAGCCGTCGTCGTACTGGACGGAATTCCGGTAATCCCGGGGAGACTTGCCGTAGGCGGCGCGGAAGGTCCGGCTGAAGTGCGCTCTGTCGGGGAAACCCCAGCGGGCCGCTATCGAATGGATCGGACGCGAGCGCAGGTGGGGGTCGCCGAGATCGCGCCGGCAGCGCTCCAGCCTCTGCCGGCGTACCCATCCGGCGACGCCGAGGTCCTGGTCGTCGAAGAGTGTGTAGAGGTAGCGGGTCGAGATGTGGTGAGCGGAGGCGATGACGTCCGCCGTGAGGCTGGAATCGCCGAGCCGTCGCTGGATGAAGTCGTGAATCTGCGCGCGCAGAACCTGCCGACGCGTCTCCGGCTCTACGCCGGCGCCGGGCTCGGCATGGAGGTGGTGAGCGCACAGTGCGCCCAGTAGGTCCAGAGTGACAGAGGACAGGCGAGCGGTGTCGGCCGGGGTCAGAGTGCCGGCCTGCCGGGCCGTTTCACGGAGGTGGTTCGACAACAGGGCGCCGATCCCCTCCCGGGCGGGCAGGCGGACCGCGGTGAGCCGGCCGAGCTCGGCGGAGGACTGTGGCAGCGCGTCCCTGGGGATCTGGATGACCATGTGTGAGACGTCGCCGTCGTCGTGGGGGGCGATCCATCCGTGGAAGGGCCGCGAGGTCTCGTAGAACATCAGATCCTGCGGGCCGCATTCGGCTTCCCTGCCGGACTGGGCGAATCGCACTGTGCCGCGGAGCGGAAGCGCCAGGCAGTACGTGCCGGGATCGGACTGCCGGATGCCTTTCCGGGTTCGCTCCACCCGCAACGACGGGTGGGTCAGCGAGGATATCTGTATCGCGCCGAGCTGGAGCACGCGCAGCGTGGCCCGGAAGTCCCTCTCGTGTTCACTGCGGACCATGGTGGGCACATGGGCCTGGCAGGCCATGTCGCGCCACCTCGTGAACCGGTCCGTCACGGGGAGATCCTCACTCCGGAACACCGTTTCCTGCATCGCCGATTCCCTCACCCCGTCAGTCGTGGGCCGCGCCTGCCGGCGACAGTGCCAAAGGCCTGAATCTCCGCGCCGGGCAGGAACACAGCGCCTTCGCCCCGAACGCGGCCATTCTTTTCCGGTGACCCCACACCGGCGCTCCCCCGTTTGCCGATCATCTGATTGACAGCTTCGGCGTGGCACTGGAGCGGTCACAAGGAACGCCGGCCGTCCCGGACACAGCGCGACAGGAGCCCCTGGTCACGGTCGTGTCCGGCGATGGTCCCGGACAGCCCGGACAGGACGCCGCGGTCCGCGGTTGACGCCGACCACAGTCGACCAGAAGCATTGCGGGGATGACTGCGGTAACGGGGGACCCGCGCCAGGCGGGTAGCGCGGCTGAATTCGTCGCTTTACTACGGCAGCTCAAGGAGCGGTCGGGCTTCACGTACCGGCAACTGGAGGAGCGGGCGGCACGCCGAGGAGAGGTCCTCGCGCGCAGCACCGTCGCCGACACCCTGCGCCGGCAGGCGCTGCCACGGACGGAGACGCTGGTCGCCTTCCTCCACGCCTGCGCGCCCGCTGAGGAGGTCGCGATCTGGCTGGAGGCAAGAAGCCGTCTCGCCCGCCAGGCCGCGCCTGCCCGAGGCGACTCGGCCGCCTCGAGCCCGTGCGTGCCGGACGCGTCGCAGCACACGGGGAGAGGTCCGGGCGCCGACCGGCCGGTGGTTCCGCGCCAGCTTCCGGCACCGCCCGCGTTCTTCGCGGGAAGAGCGGATGAGCTCGCTCATCTGGACGAGGCGGCGGAGGACCGGGGTGAGACCGTCGTCATCTCCGCGATCGGTGGTGCCGGCGGCATCGGCAAGACATCGCTGGCGCTGCAATGGGCACACATGCGCCTCGATCGTTTTCCCGACGGGCAGCTCTATGCCGACCTTCGCGGGTTCGGTCCGGAACTGGCGCCGGTGGCGCCACAGGTGACGTTGCGGAATTTCCTTGAGGCACTGGGCGTTCCGCCGGCTTCTGTGCCGAAGGACCTCGACGTGCAGGCGGCGCTCTACCGGAGTGTCGTCGCCGGGCGACGGATGCTGGTCGTCTTGGACAACGCTCGGGACACCACTCAGGTCGTCCCGCTCCTACCCGGCAGCCCCACATGCACCGTGCTGGTGACCAGCCGCCACCGGCTACGAGGCCTCACCGTGACTCACGGCGCGCGCCTGCTGACCCTGGACCTCCTCTCGGCCCGCGAGGCCCGGGACATGCTGGCGGGACATCTGGGCCGACGGCGCGTGGCCGACCAGCAGCAGTCACTTGCCACGCTCGTCGAGCACTGCGGCGGCCTGCCTCTGGCGCTGGGCATCGTCGCCGCGAGGGCGGCCGCGAATCCCGCCCATCCCCTTGACGCGCTCGCTCAGGAGCTCCGTGATGCCTCTGCCCGGCTCAGCGCCCTAAGTGCCGGCGAGGCGAGAACCGACCTGCGCGCAGTCTTCTCCTGGTCTTATCACGCGCTGGAGCCCCAGGCTGCGATGGTTTTCGACCTGCTCGGCGCGGTTCCCACCGTGGACCTCGGCCTTGCCGCCGTAGCCGGCCTGACCGCCACACCCTTGGTGACGTGCCGGGAGTTGCTGCAGCAACTGGAGGACACATCGCTGGTGCACCAGTACGTACCGGGCCGGTACCGCATGCATGATCTGGTTCACCTGTACAGCGCGGACGGGGCACAGCCGAGGTCGCGGCGTAAGAGCCGCGACGCGGCGCTGCGCCGGCTGGTCGATCATTACCTTCACACCGCCTACGCGGCGGACCGGCTGCTGGACTCACGCCGTCCACCGGTCGCCCTCGCCCCGCCGTCGGCGGGATGCGCGCCTCAGCCGCTTCGCGACACGGCGGAGGCGATGGCCTGGTTCGACCTCGAACACCCCCGCCTCATCGAGATGCAGCAGGTCGCGATGCGCCGAGGGTGGTATCCGCAGGTATGGCAGCTGGCTCGCACGCTGGTCACCTTTCACGCGCGTCGCAGGCGGAGCCGCGATCAGCTGGCCGTCTGGCAGCTTGCGCTGGAGGCGGCGGAAATAGGAAAAGACCTGGCCATGCAGGCGATGGCGCATCGCTATCTCGGTCAGGCATACACGGCGGAACGCCAGGGCGACGATGCTTTCGAGCAACTTGACCTGGCCCTGGTCTGCGCCAGATCGGGCGGTGTGACGGGGGAGGAGGCCCGAACCCATTACGCGCTCGCGGTGGGGTGGGAACGGTACGGCGACCTGGAACGGGCGCTGGTCCACGCGCGTCAGGCGCTTACGCTCTTCCGGAGTATCTCCGATCTGGTGGAGGAGGCGCGGGCCCTGAACGCGATCGGCTGGATCTGCGCCGGACTCCGGCGCTACGAAGAGGCCGAGGCGAGCTGTCGGCGGGCTCTCGCCCTGTTCCGCCGGCATGAGCATCCGGACGGTGAAGCGGACACCTTGCACAGTCTCGGCCTGATCGCGCAGAGCAATGGGAAACACGCCGAATCCTTGACCTACTACGGTCAGGCATTGACGACGTATCGCGGAGTCGGCAACACCAGAGGGGAGGCGGAATCCCTCGCCAGCCTCGGTGACGTCTATGCCGCGCTCAGCCGATACGCCGACGCCCTCCAGGTCTGGCAGCAGGCACTCGACCTGCTGCAAAGGCAGCAACGGGTCAAGGAAGCTCTCCTTCTGAGGGAGCGCATGGACAACTTCGCCACGCTTGTCTGATCTCCCGTCCATCACGAGTTGGCTCCGGACGTCGCCACTGGCTGAGGGACACTGTGGCCAGGCCGCGTACGCCGAGCCGGGCGGCGACCGCGGGTGCGGACAATGAACAGATCCGGGCCGGCCGGTAAAGGACAGGAGTCCGATTACAAGAATCCATCATTGCTGTAAAGAGCGATTGTTCACGAACGTACGCCGTCATCTCGATTTGGTCTGGCGCGAGAATTTCCGCATGCATGGGCTCATTCTTGGGCGGTGGCAGATTCCTGCCGTGAGAGCACCCCCCACCCAAAGGCAGAGCCCATGGTCAAACGCGCCCTCACCGCCGCCGCCCTGTCCTTCGCCGCGTTACTCGCGTCGCCTCTCCCCGCACACGCCGTGACCCTCGAACAGAAGCTCGCGGCACTGTCCACCTTCACCCAGCCCACCGCCTCCAGCGCCGCCAGCTGGCGCTCGGCCTGGCAGGACCAGGCGGCCTGGGCCGCCTACGCCTTCGACTGGTCGACGGACCTGTGCTCCAGCAGCCCCGACCAGCCGCTCGGGTTCGACTTCAGAATGCCCTGCCGCCGGCACGACTTCGGTTACCGCAACTACAAGGCCGTGAACCAGTTCTCCGGCAACAAGTCGCATGTGGACGACGGGTTCTACTTCGACATTCGGCAGGTCTGCGCGGGCTACTCCGGCGTCAGCAAGAGCACCTGCGACGGCCTCGCCTGGACCTACTACCAGGCGGTCAAGCAGTTCGGCGCGCTGAACGTCACGCAGGACCAGATCGAACGGGTCCAGAAGGACGCTCAGCAGGCCGCGAAGAACGCCCAGGAGTGATCCCCGGCCGGGCATCCGCCGTACGCGGCCGTGGGAAGGCGGCGGCGGTGCCCGGCCTCCGCGTGGCACGTCCACGGCCCCGTACGTGATCCAGAATGGGTCTCGTGGACGGCTGCGTGTTCTGTGAGATCGTGGCGGGGGAGCGGCCCGCGCGGGTGGTGCTGGACGACGAGGTCGCCGCCGCCTTCCTCGACACCCGCCCGGTGTTCAAGGGGCATGTGCTCGTCGTCCCGCGCGGCCACGTCGAGACCCTCCCGGACCTTCCGCCGGAGGAGGTCGGGCCGTTCTTCGCCCGGGTCCAGGCCGTCACGCGGGCGGTCGAGACGGGCACCGGCGCGGCCGGCACGTTCGTCGCGATGAACAACCGGATCAGCCAGAGCGTCCCCCACCTGCACGTCCACGTCGTGCCGCGCAACCGCAAGGACGGCCTGCGCGGCTTCTTCTGGCCCCGCGTCAAGTACGACGGCGACGCCGAGATCGCGGACTACGCCGCCCGCATCCGCGCCGCGCTGGACGCCGGCGACTGAGTGGGATGCCGGACCGGACGTTGTCCGTGCGCGCTCTCACCCGCCTCATCCTGCCGGATGTTGTGCTCCACGAAGCAGTGCCGGGAGATGTATGAGAGTGAGGAGTAGCCGCGCGGGTGACGGGGGGTAGGCTGCGGCGGCGTGGAACCGGTCGTCACGGCGCTCGTCGTCGCCGTACTCGTCAGTGTGCCGGCCGTCGTGCTCTGGCGGGTCCTGCGCGGGCGGCGCGACCTCGGCAGCAGCCCCGCGGAGCGGGCGACCTTCGAGACGCTGCACACCGCGTCGCTGGCTGCGCCGCCGCTGCGGGCCGGCCTCACCCAGGCCGGCGCGCTCAAGGCGTCGCGGCACCTGCGTGAGCTGCTCGGCTCCCCGGCCATCGCCATCACCAACGGCGAGGAACTGCTCGTGTACGACGGCGCGGGCGACCACCACGCCGCCGACGCGTTCGAGCACGCCGCGGAGACCCTCAAGGACGGCCGCACCCAGGTGCGGGCGCTCGCCTGCGCGCTGCCCGAGTGTCCCGTCCGGCACGCCGTGGTCGTCCCGCTCACCACCGACGACCGGGTGGTCGGCTCGCTCGCGGCGTACGGCGACCACGCCTCGGCCGGGCTGGTGCGGGCGGCGCAGGAGGTCGCGCGGTGGGTCGACTCCCAGCTTGAGCTGGCCGAGCTCGACCGGTCCCGGACGATGCTGATGGAGGCCGAGGTGCGGGCGCTGCGGGCGCAGATATCCCCGCACTTCATCTACAACTCGCTGACCACGATCGCGTCGTTCGTCCGCAGCGACCCCGAGCAGGCCAGGGAGCTGCTGCTGGAGTTCGCCGACTTCACCCGATACTCCTTCCGGCGGCACGGCGACTTCACGACGCTGGCCGAGGAACTGCGGTCCATCGACCGCTACCTCACCCTGGAGCGGGCCCGGTTCGGCGACCAGCTTCTGGTGACGTTGCGCATCGCCCCTGAGGTCCTGCCGGTGGCGGTGCCGTTCCTGTGCCTGCAGCCGCTGGTGGAGAACGCCGTACGGCACGGCCTGGAGGCGAAGCCCGGCGCCGGGCGGATCACGATCATCGCCGAGGACGACGGCGCCGAGTGCGGCATCACGGTCGAGGACGACGGCGTCGGCATGGACCCCGAACGGCTGCGGCGCGCGCTGGCCGGGGAGGACCGCTCGGGGGCGGGCGGCATCGGGGTGGCCAACGTGGACGAGCGGCTGCGCCAGGTCTACGGCGACGAGTACGGGCTGGTCGTCGAGACCGGCCCCGGCGCGGGCACCAAGGTCACCGTGCGGATCCCCAAATACCACCCCGGGGTGTCGGTGCTCTGACACCGTCTCGTGACACGCGCAAACGTTGACTTCCGGTCGTCCTGGTCATCACCCTCTAGAGCATCGGCCGGTGAAAGGGGTGATCGTGAGCGGCCTGCGGGTCCTGGCGGTGGACGACGAGCAGCCCGCGCTGGAGGACGTCGCCTACCTGCTCAGAGCGGACCCCCGCATCGGCGAGGTGCTGACCGCCCGCGACGGCGCCGCGGCGCTCAAACTGCTCGACCGCGCCATCGCGGACGGCAGGCCGGTCGACGCGGTGTTCCTCGACATCCGGATGCGCGGGCTGGACGGAGTGGTGCTGGGCCGGCTGCTGACCCAGTTCACCCGCCCGCCGAAGATCGTGTTCGTCACGGCGTACGACGACCACGCCGTGGACGCCTTCGAGCTCAAGGCCGAGGACTACCTGCTCAAACCCGTACGGCCGGAGCGGCTCGCGGAGGCGATCCGCCGGGTCTGCGGCAGCCGCGGCGAGCCGGGGGAGGGGCCGCAGGCCGACACCATCCCGGTCGAGCTGGGCGGAGTGACCCGGTTCGTGGCCAGCACCGAGGTGCGGTACGTCGAGGCGCAGGGCGACTACGCGCGGCTGCACACCGCGACCGGCAGCCATCTGGTCCGCATCCCGCTGGCGACGCTGGAGGAGCGCTGGGCGTCTGCCGGGTTCCTGCGGGTGCACCGCAGCCATCTCGTCGCGGTCAGGCACATCGACGAACTGCACATCGACTCGGGCAAGTGCGTGGTGCGCGTGGGGGACACGGAGATCCCGGTGAGCCGGCGGCACACCCGGGAGTTACGCGACCTGCTCGTCCGCCGGGCGCGCAAGGGCCAGGCCCGGTGACGGGCAGACCGCGCCGGGTGACGGTGACCAGCCCGCGCACGGCGGCGGCCCGCCGGCGCCGCCATCCGCTCACCCGGGAGATCGACGAGCAGACCCACCTGGGTGAGGTCTACATGCGCTCGCTGGTGCGCACGCAGTTCCGGCTGGCCCTTTTCGTGTGCACGGTGCTGGCCTGCGTGGTGGGCGGGCTGCCGCTGCTGTTCCTGCTGGCCCCGGAACTGCGCGCGGCCGAACTGTTCGGGCTGCCGCTGCCGTGGGTGGTCCTGGCCGGGCTGATCTATCCCGCGCTCGTCGTCGGGGCCTGGCTGTACGTCCGGCAGGCCGAGCGCAACGAACGCGACTTCGCCGACCTCGTGGAGCGCCGGTGAGGACCGTGCGCCGGGTGTGGACCGTGCCGGTGAGCACGGTGCGCCGGTGAGAGAGAACGGAGCGTAGGTGGGCCAGATCGCCGCCGTCGGCGTGGTGCTGCTGGCGACCGTCCTCATCGGCGCGTTCGGCATCCGCATGTCCCGCACCACCTCGGACTTCTATGTCGCCTCCCGCACCGTCTCGCCGCTGTGGAACGCCTCGGCGATCGGCGGGGAGTACCTGTCGGCGGCCTCGTTCCTCGGCGTGGCGGGGCTCATCCTCACGTTCGGCGCCGACATGCTGTGGCTGCCGGTCGGCTGGACCGGCGGCTACCTCGTGCTGCTGGTGCTGGTGTCGGCGCCGCTCCGCCGTTCGGGGGCCTACACGCTGCCCGACTTCGCCGAGGCGCGGCTGGAGTCGATGGCCGTGCGGCGGCTGTCGAGCGTCCTCGTCGTGCTGATCGGCTGGCTCTACCTCATGCCGCAGTTCCAGAGCGCCGGGCTGGTCTTCCGTACGATCACGGGGGCGCCGCCGTGGGCGGGCAGCCTGCTGGTGGCGGCGGTGGTGGCGGCGAACGTGCTGTCGGGCGGCATGCGGTCGATCACCTTCGTGCAGGCGTTCCAGTACTGGCTGAAGCTCACCGCGCTGGCCCTGCCGCTGGTGTTCATGCTGATGGCCTGGTGGTCCGGCGGCGCGCCGGGGCTCGCCGCCGGAGACGAGTGGGCGCTGCCGCTGCACGGCCGCGACCACCCGGTGTACGAGACGTACTCGATGATCCTGGCGACGTTCCTCGGGACCATGGGACTGCCGCACGTGCTCGTCCGCTTCTACACCAACCCCGACGGCCGGGCCGCGCGCCGCACCACGCTCGTCGTGCTCACCCTGCTCGGCGCCTTCTACGTGATGCCCGCCGTGTACGGATACCTCGGCCACGTCTACGGCATGCCGGCGGGCGACACCGTGGTCCTCACCCTGCCCGGGCGGCTGGTCGGCGGCCCGGTGGGCGAGTTCCTCACGGCGCTGGTGACGGCGGGCGCGTTCGCGGCGTTCCTGTCCACCTCCTCGGGGCTGACGGTGTCGGTCGCCGGGGTGATCGCGCAGGACATCCTGCGCGGCGGGGTGCGCTCGTTCCGCTACGCGACCGTGCTCGCGGTGGTCGTGCCGTTCGCGCTGGCGGGCGCGGCCAGGTCGCTTCCGGTGGCGACCGTGGTGGGGCTCGCGTTCGCCGTGGCCGCCTCGTCGTTCTGCCCGCTGCTCGTGCTCGGCATCTGGTGGCGCAGGCTGACCACGACGGGGGCGTTCGCCGGACTGCTGGCCGGGGGAGGGCTCGCCTGCGCCGCCGTGGTGGTGACGATCAGCGGCGGCCCGCACACCGGCTGGGCGGGCTCGCTGCTGGCCGAGCCGGCCGCCTGGACGGTGCCCGTGTCGTTCACGGTCATGGTGACGGTGTCGCTGCTGACGCCCTCACGGGTGCCGCGCGGCGTGGCGCGCACGATGGTCCGCCTGCACACGCCGGAGACGCTGAACGTCGACCGCGGCGACTGGCGTCCTCGTCACATGTGACCGGTTTCCCCGCGCCGCCCGGCCGTTGGGCGCGCGCAACCGACCATTCGTCGCATCGTCGCGCCATGTGAACGATCGGGCGGTACGGCTGGGCGACGCGGCGGCCCCCGGGGCTCGTCGGCGGGCGCACCACGCTCCTACGTTGTGGTGATTCAGATCACTTGCCCAAGGAGATCTTGTGACCGTCCAGCACGATCCATCGGTCTATGAACGTATACAGGCGGGTGAGCAGTTCCAGGAGCTGCGTCGCCGCTACCGGTCCTGGGCCTTCCCCATGACCATCGCCTTCCTGGTGTGGTACCTCCTCTATGTGCTTCTGTCCGGCTTCGCCCGGGATTTCATGGGCACCAAGCTGTTCGGCAACATCAACGTCGCCCTCGTCTTCGGCGTGCTGCAGTTCGTCTCGACGTTCCTGATCGCCTGGGCGTACTCGCGGCACGCGGCGGCCAAGCTCGACCCGATCGCCGACGAGCTGCGCGCCGGGGCCGAGAACCGTGACGAGGTCGGAGAGGGCGCCAAGTGAGTCACGAGACCCTGTCCACGATCCTCTTCGTGGTCTTCGTCGCCGGCACGCTCGGCATCACGTTCTGGGCGAGCCGCAACACCAAGAGCGCGTCCGACTTCTACGCGGGCGGCCGCTCGTTCAGCGGCCTGCAGAACGGCCTGGCGATCGGCGGCGACTACATGTCGGCCGCGTCGTTCCTCGGCATCGCCGGCATCATCGCGCTGTCGGGCTACGACGGCTTCCTCTACTCGATCGGCTTCCTCGTCGCCTGGCTGGTCGCGCTGCTGCTCGTCGCCGAGCTCATGCGCAACTCCGGCAAGTACACGATGGCCGACGTGCTGGCGTTCCGGATGTCGCCGCGCCCTGTCCGCACGGCGGCCGGCGTGTCCACGATCGTCGTCAGCATCTTCTACCTGCTCGCGCAGATGGTCGGCGCGGGCTCCCTGGTCGGGCTGCTGCTGGGCGTCACCTCGCAGACCGGCAAGGTCTGGACGATCATCGCGGTCGGCCTGCTGATGATCGTCTACGTCGTCTTCGGCGGCATGAAGGGCACCACCTGGGTGCAGATCGTCAAGGCCGTCATGCTGATGGTCGGCGCCGCGCTCATCACCCTGCTCGTGCTGGGCAAGTTCGGCTTCAACCTGTCCGGCCTGCTCGGCGACGCGGCCGGCGCGAGCGGCAAGGGTGAGGCGTTCCTCAAGCCCGGCCTCAAGTACGGCACCGAGGCACAGGGCATCTGGGGCAAGATCGACCTGATCAGCCTCGGCCTGGCCCTGGTTCTCGGCACCGCCGGTCTGCCGCACGTCCTCATCCGCTTCTACACCGTGCCGACCGCCAGGGACGCCCGCAAGTCGGTCCTGTGGGGCATCGGCATCATCGGTGTCTTCTACCTGCTGACGCTGGTCCTCGGCTTCGGCGCGGCGGCCCTGGTCCACGGCAAGATCGACAAGTCGGGCAACACGGCGGCGCCGCTGCTCGCGCAGGAGATCGGCACGCAGGTCTTCGGCGACGTCGGCGGCACGGTGCTGCTCGCGGTCATCGCGGCGGTCGCGTTCGCCACGATCCTCGCGGTCGTCGCCGGGCTCACGCTCGCCTCGTCCTCCAGCTTCGCCCACGACCTGTACGCCCACGTGTTCAAGCGCGGCCAGGTGACCGACCGGCAGGAGGTCGTGGTCGCCCGGATCGCCGCCTTCGTGATCGGCGCGGTCGCGATCGCGCTGAGCATCTTCGCCCAGTCGCTCAACGTGGCCTTCCTCGTCTCGCTGGCCTTCGCGGTCGCCGCGTCGGGCAACCTGCCCGCGATCCTCTACAGCCTGTTCTGGAAGAGGTTCAACACCGCGGGTGCGGTCTCGGCCATCTACGGCGGCCTGATCAGCGCCGTGGTGATGGTGATCTTCTCGCCGGTCGTCTCCGGCGCGAAGACGGCGATGTTCCCCGACGTGGACTTCCACCTGATCGCGCTGTCGAACCCCGGCATCTTCTCGATCCCGATCGGCTTCCTGTGCGGATACCTCGGCACGGTCCTGAGCAAGGAGTACAGCGCGTCGAAGTACGCCGAGATCGAGGTCCGTTCGCTCACCGGCATCGGCGCCGAGCAGGCCACCGGTCACTGACGCGAGCCACTGACGCGGGTCACTGAGGTGAGCCGCTGAGGTGAGCCGCCGAGGTGACGCACTGACATGGGACGCCGGCCGCACCCCGCCGGCGCCCCCGTACGCCCGGCCGCGAGCCACCCGCCCGCGGCCGGGCGTATGACTGCCCTGTCCCTCGCGTCATGGTGCTGGAGCACCCGCTCTGGTTAGGGTTCGGTCCGTGGACCACCCCCTCCAGACCGCCAAGGCCTGGTCCCGTTCCCGGAGAAGGGCACGCCCGCAGGACGGCGACGCCCGCACCCGCATCCTCGACGCCGCCGAGGAACTGTTCGCGGGCGGCGGCTACGAGGCGACGCCGACGGCGCGGATCGCCGAGCTCGCCGGGGTGCCCAAGGGACTGGTCTTCCACTACTTCCCGCGCAAGATCGACGTGCTGGTGTCGCTGGTGGACGAGCGCACGGTCGTCACGGAGGAGGAGGTCGAGGCCCTGCCCGGCGACGCGGCGGGCACGCTGTCGCGTCTCGCCCGCGGGCTGCCGCTGCGGGCGTCCCCCGCGATGCGGCGCATCCTGTTCCGGGAGGCCGACACCCACCTGTCCGTACGGGAGCGGCTGGGCCGTCTCAACAGCGAGATCATCCGCAGGGCCAGGTTCGCCCTGGAGCTCGCCCTGCCGGGCGGGCGCGGCGACGCCGCCCGGGTGGAGGCCGCCGCCGCCACCTTCGCCGCGGTCCTGCTCTACCAGGAGAGCATCTGCCTGCTCACCGGCCACCACATCGACCCCGACGCGGTGGCGGAGCTGATCGCCAACGCGCTGCACTGATCTGCCGCCGATCCGCCACCGATCCGCCACCGTTCGGCCACTGGTCAGCCGTACTCATGAGCCGCACCGATGAGCCGCACCGCTCGGCGGCGCCGGCTCGCCGGACGTCCTCAGGCGGGCACCTTCTCCTGGCGCCCCTCCGGCTCCTCGCGCTCCTCCGGCGACTCCCGCCCGGGGTTCCCGTGCGGCGGCGCCTCGTCCAGCAGCGCGACGAGCTCGTCCATCGCCTCGCGCAGATGGCCGGTCACACTCCACACGTCCGGCACCCGGGTCGGGCACACGACGACGCCGAAGTCCAGCCGGTCGTCGTACGACGCGCAGGTGATGCTGATCCCGCCGGTGGCGTCGGTGACCACCGACAGCGGGTGGTAGGAGAGCATCCGCGCGCCGCACAGGTAGAGAGGCCGGCGCGGGCCGGGCACGTTCGACACGACGAGGTTCACGCCCGCCCCCGCCACTCCCGCGAGCCGGAACACGAGCGGCGTGGCCAGCGCGGCGAACGCGTTCGGCACCATCGCGCACACGTCGTCCAGCCAGCTGCGGTGGGAGACGGCGAAACGCCGCTTGGCGGCGCCCAGCGCGGCGCGTACGGCCGCGAGGCGCTCCCCGGGACGGGCGACGTCGGTCGCGAGCGGCGTGATCATCGCTGAGATGCGGTTGCCGACCCGCCCGTCCGCCGCGCCGGGCGATGCCGCCGTGGCACGCAGCGCGACCGGCACGGCGGCGACCAGCGGCCGGTCGGGCAGCGCGTCGTGCGCGAGGAGCCAGCGTCGCAGCGCCGAGGCGCACAGCGTCATGACCACGTCGTTCGGGCCCATGCCGAAGGCCCTGGCCACCCTTCTGACCTCCGCGAGCGGCACCGACCCGAACGCGACCGCGCGCGCCGCCGAGATCGGGCCGTTGAACGGCGTGCGCGGCGCGGCCAGCGGCGGCGTCTCCGGCAGCCGGCGTGGGTCTCCCGCGAGCGCGCGGGCCGCCTGGGCCACCAGCCGCGCGTCGGGCAGCGCCGACAGCACCGGGATCGCGTCCAGGTCGGCGGCGGCGCGGGCGAGCGAGCAGAGCGCCTCCACCGGCTGCACGATCGTCCGGGTGATCGCCCCGGCGAGCATCGCGAGCAGCCCGGGCGGCTGCGGCGGCGCGGGGCTCGGGGACGCGGGTGCGGGCGCCTCCACGAGGCGCGGCTGCGGCGAGGGGTCGAGCAGCGCCGTCAGGATCTCCGACCCCGTCACGCCGTCGATCGCGCAGTGGTGCACCTTCATGTAGAGGGCGACCCGCCCGCCGGCCAGGCCGTGGATGAGGTGCGCCTCCCACAGCGGGCGTCTCCGGTCGAGCCGCCGCGCGTGGACGTCCGCCACGTACGCTGCGAGCTCCCCTTCGCCGCCCGGCGCGGGCAGGGTGGTCTCGTGCACGTGCGCGCCGAGGTCCACGTCCGGGTCGTCGATCCAGTACGGCCGGTCCAGGCCGAAGGGCACGTCGGCCAGCCGCATCCGCAACGGCGCGGCGAGGTGCAGCCGCTCGCGCAGCAGGGTGAGCAGGGCCTCGCGGGTCAGGCCCCCCGAGGGTGAGGAGGACGGGTCGAAGACGGCCACGCCGGCCACGTGCGCCGCGGTCGTCGCCGACTCCACGGACAGGAACTGCGCGTCGAGTGCCGTCAGCTGGCGCATCTCGTCATCCTCCTGGCACTCCTCCCCGGCGCTCGGCGATCACTCGCCTGCGTACCGTGACCATCATGGCAGTGGCGCGTTACCGCCGCATTTCTCCCGGGTGCCGCCGGGGGATGTCGAGGTGTGGCCGTGACCCGGGCCAGACGATCGCGGCCGGTCAGGATTCCCTTGCAACCGGTTACAGCCGCCGCCCCACGAATGGTGATCCGATATGACATGGTTGTTCGAAAGCGCCGGTACAGGCGCATCACTTGGCCATGCGCCACGTGCGGACCGAGGAGAGGACAGAGATGATCTCGGCTGGAGCGGGGACGACCTTCACGGACGGACGACCGGCTCAGCCGCGGGGCGGACCTACGGTCCTGCGCATGATGCTCGGCGGGCAGTTACGCCGCCTCCGTGAGAGCAGGAACATCAGCCGGGACGAGGCGGGGCGGGCGATCCGCGCCTCCAACTCCAAGATCTGCCGGTTGGAGCTCGGCCGCATCCCCTTCAAGCAGCACGACCTGGCCGAACTGCTCACCCTCTACGGCGTCACCGACAGCGCCGAGCGGGAGACGATGCTGGAACTGGCGCGACAGGCCGCCGTGCCCGGCTGGTGGCACCAGTACAACGACCTGCTGCCCAGCTGGTTCGGGCCGTACGTCGGGCTGGAGGAGGCCGCCTCCACCATCCGCACCTTCGAGGCGCAGTTCGTCAACGACCTGTTGCAGACCGAGGAGTACGCCCGCGCGGTCTTCCGGGTGCGCCACAGAAGGGCGTCGATGTCCGACATCGACCGCCGGGTCAGCCTCCGCCTGCGGCGTCAGCGGCTGCTCGACCACCCCGACGGGCCCCGGCTGTGGTCCGTCATGGACGAGGCGGCGCTCCGCCGCCCCGTCGGCGGCCGCGCCGTGCAGCGCGGCCAGATCAAGCGCCTGATCGAGGTCTCCGCGCGCCCGGACGTGACCCTGCAGATCCTGCCGTTCCGGGCCGGTGGTCACGCCGCGGCCGGGGGTTCCTTCACGATCCTGCGGTTCGCCGAGCCCGATCTCTCCGACGTCGTCTACCTGGAGCAGCTGAGCGGCGCTCTCTACCTCGACAAGCAGGAGGACGTCGACGACTACACCGTCGTGATGAGCGAGCTCAGCGTGCAGGCCGAGCCGGCCGGGAACACCGAATCCCTGCTCCACGCGATCCTCCGGGAGATCTGAGGCCGGGGGACCCGAAATCTGGTCACCGGCCGCCCAGACGGGCCAGCAGCCGGTCGAGCGGCCAGGTGTTGACGACGTCGTCCGGCGTGAGCCAGGCACGCTGGGCGATCCCCACGCCGTACCTCTGGTGGGCCAGATGCGGGATGGCGTGGGAGTCGCTGTCGATGGAGAACGTCACGCCGTGGTGGCGCGCGAGCCGCACGAGATCGGAGGGCAGATCGGCCCGGTCGGGGTAGGAGTCGATCTCCATGATCGTGCCGGTCCGGGCGGCGGCGCGGAACACGGCGTCCCAGTCGGCGTCCACCGGAGGCCGCTTGCCGATCTTCCGGGTCGTGGGGTGACCGATGACGTGGACGTGCGGGTTCTCGCAGGCCGTGACGAAACGGCGGGTCATCTCCTCCCGCGACTGGGTGAAGTGCGAGTGCACCGAGGCCACGCAGACGTCGAACCCGGCCAGCACCTCGGCCGGCCAGTCCACCGAGCCGTCGGGGGCGATGTTCAGCTCGCTGCCGTGCAGCAACCGCATGTCCGGATATTTCGCCTGAAGGTCGGCGATGCGGGCCCGCTGGGCGAGGGCCTTGTCGAGCGTCATCCGATGCATGACCAGGTCGGGCGCGTGGTCGGTCACCGCGTAGTAGGAGTAGCCCCGGGCGGCCGCGGCGGCGACCATGTCCTCCAGCGAGGCGATCCCGTCGGTGAGGTCGGTGTGGGTGTGCAGGTCGCCCCGGAGGTCGCCCAGCTCCACCAGGCGCGGCAGCTCGCCGCGCAGCGCGGCCTCCACCTCCCCGCCGTCCTCACGCAGCGTGGGAGGCACCCACCGCATGCCGAGCGCCTGGTAGATCTCCTCCTCGGTCTCCGACGCGATCAGCCGCTCCCCGTCGAACAGGCCGTACTCCGACAGCTTCCAGCCCTTCCTGACCGCCATCTCCCGGATGCGGACGTTGTGCTCCTTGCTGCCGGTGAAGTAGACCATCGCGGCGCCCCACGACTCGGCCGGGACCAGCCGCAGATCGACCTGCAGGCCGCGGTCGGTCCGCACCGAGGTCTTCCGCTCGCCCTTCGCGATGACCTCGGTGACGTACGGCTGCCGGGCGAACAGGTCCATCAGGCCGGGGTCGCCGACGGCGAGGACGTCGATGTCGCCGATCGTCTCGCGCATCCGCCGCAGCGACCCCGCGACGGCGATCCTCTCGGCGGGCAGCGAGGCGACGACCCGCTCGGCGAGGTCCGTCGCGATCCCGAGGTGGACCCGGTCGCCCGACCGCTCCATGTGCTCGATGCCCTTGAGCAGGTTCTCCTCGGTCCTGGCGCCGAAGCCGCGCACGCCGCCGAGGCGGCCGGCCCGGATGGCCTCGGCCAGGGCGGCGGGGGAGTCGATGCCCAGCTCCTGGAACAGGAACAGCGCCTTCTTCGGGCCGAGCGAGGGGATCCGGGTCAGCCTGCGCACCCCCTCGGGCACCCGCGCGCGCAGGTCGTCGAGCTGCCGGAAGCTGCCCCGCGCGAGGAACTCCTCGACCTTCTTGGCGATGGCCTCGCCCACCCCGGGGATCGACCGGACGTCGGTCTCGCCGAGGTCTCCGGGGAACCCCGCGATCGACTTGGCCGCCTTCTGGTAGCTGCGCACCCGGAACGCGTCCCCGCCGTTCAGCGCGAAAAGCTCGGCGTACTCCTGCAGCGCCGCGGCCGCCTCGTCATTGGCCCGTCCCATGTCCGCCAGCGTACGGCAGCCGTACGACAGGAACCGGGGCCAGGCGCATGGTCGGAGGGTATGGCCAGAGGTCCGGTCACACGCGGGAGAACGGCTCGGCGTACGCGAACGGTCCGCGCGGCGCGGACCGCCCGAAGACGCGCACCTGGAAGAACTCGCCCCAGGACGGGTCCGGCGCCGCGACGCCGTGCGCCGAGGCGGGCTCGAAGCCGAACCGCCTGTAGTAGGCGGGGTCGCCGAGGAGCCCCACCAGCGGCTCGCCGAGCGCCTCCGCCGCCCCGAGCACGGCGTGCACCAGCGCCGATCCGACTCCCCGCCGCTGGTGGGCGGGGTGCACGGACAGCGGGCCGAGGCCGACCACGGGCACGGTCCCCACGTGGGCCCTGGTGCAGAGGACGTGACCCGCGATCCCGCCGTCCGGCGCCGGCGCGACGAGCGACAGCTCCGGCAGCCAGCCCGGGTCCGTACGCAGCTCGTCGAGCAGGACGGCCTCGACCGGCGGCAGGTGCGGCCGGCCCGGGTGGCGGGCCTCCTGGTGCGGAGCGAAGGCGGCGGCGACCACCTCACGCACGGCCTCGGCGTCGCCGGGGTTCTCACGTCGGATCAGCACCCGTACAGCCTGCCGCCCGCCCTTGGCCCCCGGCAACGCATTTCGGTCGTGACCCGCATGCCGCTCCGCGGCGGGCGGCCCGCTAGTACTGCGGCGACCTGGCCTGGTACGGCTCCTGCAGGAAGGCGATCTCCTCCTCGGTCAGCGTGAGGTCCACCGCGGCGAGCGCGTCGTCCACGTGGTGCTCCTTGGTCGCGCCGATGATGGGGGCGGTCACGCCCGGACGGCCGAGCAGCCACGCGAGGGCGACGGTGGCGGGCGAGACGCCCCTGTCGGCGGCGGTCCGCGCCACCCGGTCCAGGATCTCCTCGACGGCCGGTCCGCCGTACAGCTGCCGCTGCCGGGCGCCGTCGCCGGTCTGCCGCGCGGTGTCGGCCGCCTGGCCGGCGCGGGCGAGCAGGCCGCGGGCGAGCGGGCTCCACGGGATGAGTCCCACGCCCTGGTCGAGGCACTGCGGGATCATCTCCCGCTCCTCCTCGCGGTCCAGGAGGTTGTAGTGGTTCTGCATCGAGACGAACCGGGTCCATCCGCGCCTTTCGGCGGTGTGCTGGGCCTTGGCGAACTGCCAGGCCCGCATGCTGGAGGCGCCGATGTAGCGGGCCTTGCCGGCCTTGACGACGTCGTGCAGCGCCTCCATCGTCTCCTCGATCGGCGTCTCGTCGTCCCACCGGTGGATCTGGTAGAGGTCGACGTGGTCGGTGCCCAGGCGGGTGAGAGAGGCGTCGACGGCCGACATGATGTGCTTGCGGGACAGGCCCCCGTCGTTCTGACCCTCGCCCATCGGGAAGTAGACCTTGGTGGCGAGCACGTAGTCGTCGCGCCGGGCGAAGATCTTGCGCAGCAGCCGCCCGGTGACCTCCTCGCTGACCCCGGCCGAATACATGTCGGCGGTGTCGAAGAACGTCACCCCGCCCTCGGCGGCCCTGCGGACGATGGGCTCGGCGAGATCCTCCTCCAGGGCCCAGCCGCCCCACTTGGAGGGCTCCCCGTAGCTCATCATGCCGAGGCAGAGCCTGCTGACCTTCAAACCAGTGGTGCCAAGTCGTCCGTATTCCATGTGAGCACCTTATTGCTCCGGCCTGACCTCACCTGGAGGCGTTCCAGGTGTTCGACAGGCCCTGGCCGGTCGGCACGGCCGGGCTGAACCGTACGGGCAGGGCCTCCAGGCTGCGAACCCACAGCGAAGGGCGCCAGCGCAGCGCGTCCGGTTTCACGGCGAGGTAGACGTCGGGCAGCCGGTCGAGGAGGACCTCCACGGCCGTCTTGGCGATGATCCCGCCGAGCTCGGGCGCGGGGAAGGGACAACCGTACTCGCCGTGGCCGAAGGCCAGGTGCGCCCGGTTGGCGCCGGAGCCGGCATGCGCGGCCGGTTGCACCTGCGGATCGGCGTTGGCCGCGGCGACACCGAGCACCAGCATGTCGCCCCGGCGGATGCGCCGCCCGGCCAGTTCGCAGTCCTGCACGGCCCAGCGATTGGGCATGTTCGGCGTGGGCGGGTCCTTCCACAGCACGTCGTTCAGCGCCTCGCCGACGCTGCTGCGGCCGCCCTGCAGGCTCATCGAGAAGTGGTCGTCCATCAGCATCAGCCGCAGGGTGCTGCCGATCCAGTTGGAGCAGTTGTCGTGGGAGGAGATCATCGTCATGATCAGGTCCTGGACGATCTCCTCGTCGGTGACCCGCGCGTGGTGGGCCAGCATGTGCGAGGTGAGGTCGTGGCCGGGCAGGGCGCGCTTGTCGGCGATGAGCCGGCTGAGCTTGCCCAGTATTCGGGTGACCGCCGGGAGGGCCTCCTCGCCCCCGCCCAGCACGTGGTTGACGTCCTCGACCAGCTCCGGCAGGTCGGTCTCCGCCAGCCCGAACAGCCGGGTGATGACCTGAGCCGGAATCCGGTCGGCGTACCGGGAGATGAGGTCGGTCTGGCCGTCCCCGGAGAACTCGTCGATCGCGCGGTCGGCGATCTGCTCGCAGATCAGGGCGAGCTCCGTGCGGTCGACGGTGTCCAGCGCGTCGCTGATGGCGCCGACCCGCCGCTGGTGCTCGGCCCCCTCGGTGTACATCACGGACGGCTGCCATGTCACGTACGGGCGCGCCGGCCAGTCAGGGGGGAGGAGGTCCTGCAGGTTCCAGCGCCTGGGGTCGCGGCTGAACAACCGCGGCTGGCTGGTGACATGGTGCAGCTCGCGATAACCGATCACGTACCAGACGGGCATGCCGTCGAGGAGAACGGGGACGACGGGGCCGTGCTCGCGGCGCATCTCCTGGAACAGCGCGGTCGGGTCGTCGCCGATCAGTGACGCGTGCAGTCGTACGGCATCGGCGTGGTCGGCGTATCCCTCCAGCGGCTCCCGTCTCCGCTCGGCATGCTGCGATGCGGGCGAGACGGCGGACGGGTCTGTGGGGTCGTGGAGGGGAGGGGAGTTCGTCACGGCATGCTCTCTCGGGCGGGCAGCTGGTCGTAGGTGCGGGTGAGGTGCTCGATGAGCGTGATCAGCACGTGCTTGGACGAGGACCGCTCTCTCGCGTCGCAGTCGATGAGCGGGACCTCGGGCGACAGTGCCAGCGCCTCGCGCACCGAATCCAGGGTGGGCCCGTCGGTGAAGCGGTTGACCGCGACGACGAACGGGGTCCGGTGGTGCTCCAGCCGGTCGATGGAGTACCAGGAATCCTCCAGGCGGCGGGCGTCCACCAGGACGACCGCGCCCAGACTGCCGGCGAACAACTGGTCCCACACGAACCAGAACCGCTGCTGACCGGGCGCGCCGAACAGGTAGAGCACCTTGCTCTCGTTCAGCGTGATCCGGCCGAAGTCGAAGGCCACCGTGGTGGTCGACTTGGTCCGTACCCGGCTGGCGTCGTCGATGCCCACGCTCGCCTGGGTCATGAGCTCCTCGGTGCTCAGCGGGCGGATCTCGCTCACCGAGCCGACCATGGTCGTCTTTCCGGCCCCGAACCCGCCGACGATCACGATTTTCAGGGCGTCCGCGGCGGTCGTGCGTAGCGGCGTTCGCGTGGTGGCCGCCATCTGGTCAGAGGTTGTGGAGTGCAACGAGCACCTGCCTGAGGATTTCGGGATCCGGTCGTCCGGCCTGTGCGGCGATCGACGGATGACGGACGGTGATGCGACCGGTGTCCAGCAGGTCGCACAGCAGGATCTTCACCACGCTGACCGGCAGCCGCAGTTCCGCCGAGATCTCCACCACCGCAGTCGGCCGCTGGGCCATCCGCAGGATCTTGATGTGCTCGGACTGCATACCGGGGGTGGGGGCGCACTCGCTGACGATGAGGGAGACGGAGTCGAAGGTCTTCTCATCGGCGCTGGTACGCCCACCGGTGACCGTGTAGAGCCGGTCAGGGTCTTCTTGGTCGATGGCTCGCCGTGTCATCCGCGGTCGTCGCTGTTCTCCGCTTGCCGCGGCGCCGCGGTGAGGTACACCCCGATCTGCTCCACCAGTTCGTTCATGTTGTGCGCGATGAGCCCCACCTCGCCGTCCTCCTCGGCCACCACGGCCAGGTGGGCGCCGTCCCCGGCCGGCACGATGAGCAGCAGTCCGCCGGCGAACTCCACCATCGCCTGCCCCGCTCCGATGCCGTCCCCGAACTCGGCGGAGGCGCTCAGCGAGAGGCTCTGGATCCCGGCGGCCAGGGCGGAGAGCTGGTCGGCCCCGTCCCGGCCGAGGCCGGCGGTGAAGCTCATCTTCAGGCCGTCCCTGGTCAGCACCAGCACATGCCTGATCCCCGGGGTCTTCTTCTTGAGGTTCTCCAGTAGCCAGTCGAAGTCACGATCGGTGGTGTGCGAAGCGTCGGTTGTGCTCATAGAAACGACGGGGTGCCCCTTCGGCGCGGGAGGGACGCCCCCTGCCTCCTCATCTGTGAATCCAAAGACGTCCGGTGGTCAGCGGACGCGTGTCAAGAGTCGCCCGGGGCCGGGGGAGGGGCTGAAGGGGAAGTACGCCCACGGCCGCCGGCCTGGCGGAACGCGGCGAACCTCGCAGCCGAGTCGGGCCCCTCGCGCGCGGGCTTGGCCGGCGACGCCTGCCGCGCCCTGGTCGCCTCGGCCAGCGTCTGTCCCCGGCGCCGCCTGGGCAGCAGGTCTTCGGACGCGTCGGCCGGCCCCTCCTGCGCGGGTACGGCCGGTGCCTGTACGGCGGCCCGCGCGGGGTGGCGGACCGACGCCTCGGCGTCGGGCGGCACGGTGGCCGACAGGGGCTGCGTGATCAGCAGGCGCGGGATCAGCATCACGACCCCCATGCCACCGCGGGCGGACGACCGGAAGCTGACCGTCAGGCCGTACTTGTCGACCAGGCGTCCCACGACCGCCAGGCCCAGCCGGGTACCGGACAGCGTCCGCAGGTCGAGCGGCTCGGACACGAGCCTGGTGGCGTGCTGCCGCTCGCGCGGGCGCATCCCCAGGCCACTGTCCTCGATCGTGATCACGACGCCGGCGTCCTCCTCGTCCACGTACACGTGGACCTCGGTGCCGTGCGCCGAGAACGTGGCGGCGTTGTCCATCAACTCGGCCAGCGCGTGCATCACGCCCTCGGCCGCGTACCCGGCGACGGCGACGGTGCTGGTGGAGTGCAGCCGGATGCGCCGGTAGGCGCTGATGCGGCCCATCGCGCCGCGCAGGACGCTCTCCATGACGATCGGCCGGGTCCATCGCCGCCCGGAACGGCCGCCGCTCAGCAGCGCGATGTTGTCCGCCAGCCGGCTCATCTGGGAGACGCGGTGGTCCAGGTCCAGCAGGTCGGCGAACACCTCCTCATGCTCGCCGTACTGCTCCTCCAGCTCACGCAGCCGGGCGAGCAGGCTGGTGGCCTGTGCCTGCACCCGGGCCGCGGCCCCGGCGCACGCCGCCATCACGGCGGTGCCCCTGCGCTCACTCTCGGAGAGCTGCCGCGCCGTCTCGCGCAGCAGGTCGCGTAGCGGGTCCAGCCCCGGCTGGCGGATCTCGGCCAGCGCGGCGCTCACCGACATCCGGTCCGTCTGGATCCGCCGGAACAGCTCCGGCAGCGTGTCGTCGATCAGCCGGGAGATCTCGCTCTCGGTCGCATCGCGGGACACCTCGGCGGCGGCGCGCTCGCGTCCGAGCAGTTCGAGCTCGTGCCCGGCCGCTTCGAGCAGGTGCCGTAGCGGGCCGTCCGGAGGCTGCGGTATCCGGGAGAGCGAGTCGGCGACCGAGGCGCCGTCCCGCACCTGACGTCCCAGCGCGGGCAGCGACTCCTCGGCCGTCCGCAGCGTCTCCCGCTCCAGCCAGGCGAACCGCGCGCCGGCCCACTCGGCCCGCTCACGCAGCCGGCGACCGGTGCCGGCGTAGTGGACGGCGGCCGCGACGGCGCCGGACAGGAGTACGGCCGAGACCCCGCCGACGAGCGCCATAAGCACTCTGGCCTCATAAGGGGCGACGGACATCGCCCACAACCACGCGCAGGCCGTAATGATCACGGTGCCGAGAAAGGCGAGGACCACCAGTTCCCTTGGTGAAAACCTTCTCCGCGCCCGGTGGGGTACATCTACTGACATCGGCGTCCTCGGGGTGGCGGCAGAGCATGACAAGGCCGCGTCGAACCTGCTGTTCTTCCTGTAAGGCGGGACGGCCATGCGGTGCCGTTTCACAGCAGGGCGTGAACAGGCCCATACCGTAGCACCACGTCCACGACTAAGAACAGACAGTCACTCTGGAACCATGTGTTTCAGTTCTAATCAACCACGAGTCAATGCATCCGTTGACTAATACTCACTTTTTGGACATTCGTGTATTTATGGTGATGATCTTCCACAGAACATCGAGGCCTCCTACAAGGTACTTTAAGTACCTTAATCGCCGGTCGCAGTGTTAAGGTACGGCGCGTACCCAAAACTGTGACGTACGGAGACCCATGCGTGTGTTCGGCATCAACTACGACGTCGGCTTCTCCACCGGCGGGACGACCACCCACGAACCCTTCGACCCGGACGTCGTGCGCCGCGAGATGCGGATCATCAGGGAGGACCTGCGCTGCGACGCCGTCCGCGTCACCGGAGCGGACCAGGACCGCCTGGAGATCGCGGCACGGCACGCCGCCGAGGCCGGGCTGGAGGTCTGGTACTGCCCGTTCACCAACGGGCCCACCTCCGGCGAACTGCTGGAGCTGCTCGTGGACGGGGCGGGGCGCGCGGAGCGGCTCCGCCGGGAGGGGGCGTCCGTCGTGTACCTCACCGGTTCCGAGATCAGCCTGTTCAACGGCGGCTTCCTCCCCGGTGACGATCACGAGGAGCGGCTTCGCGCGCTGGCCGACCCGGAGCGCGGGACGGTCACCATCCCCGAAGCGCGTGCCCGGGTCAACGCCTTCCTCGCCCGGGCCGTCGCCGAGGTCCGCCGCCGGTTCGGCGGCCCGGTGAGCTACGCCTCGCTGCCGTTCGAGGGCGTGGACTGGACCCCGTTCGACGTGATCGCCACCGACGCCGGTTATCTCGACGGGGCCGCCGAGCCCGGCTTCCGTGCCGGGCTGCGCGCGCAGACCGCACAGGGGAAGCGGTTCGCCGTCACGGAGTTCGGGTGCGCCCCCTACCTCGGGGCCGGTGACCGCGCCTCTCGCGGCTACCGGATCGTCGAGTACGACGAGCGCGCGCGCCCGGTCCGCCTCACCGAGGCGGTCGTGCGGGACGAGGACGAGCAGGCGCGCTACGTACGGAGACTCCTCGAGGTCTACGACGAGGAGGGTGTGGACGCGGCGTTCGTCTACACCTTCGCCCGCTGGGACCTGCCGACCTGCGCCGACCCCGGGCGCGACTTCGACCTCGCCAGCTACGGCGTCGTCAAGGTCCTCGAAGAGGGCCGCACCGGGACGGCGTACCCGGGACTGCCGTGGGAGCCCAAGGCGGCCTTCCACGCCCTGGCCGAATACGGGCGGGCCAGGGCCGCCGCCCGGGGGACGCGAACCACCTGACGCGAACCGGCCCGCTGCCGCTCCGCCGGCTCCGTAACGGCGGCCAGGGCGCGGGCCGTGACGCTGTCGCGCGTACGGCGCCCACGCATTCGATCTTGCCGCCGGCGGGCGGGGATGACATCGTGAGTGGCATGAACGAGAGAATCGAGTTCGTCTCCGGCCGGTGAGCCTGGCCCGCGAGCGCGGTGCGCTCGACCACCGGCTGTCCCTGTTCGATCATGCGTCCCGCCTGCACGCGCTGACGCCCGACGCGCCCCTTCCCAATGGCGGGCGCCCCTACCCCGACGACGCCGACCACCGAGGTCCCCGGCCTGGCGGCGGCTCCTTCTCCGTCGAGCAGGCCAGAGCCATGCTGGCCGCGGTGCTCCGCGCCCACTTCGACGGCCCCGGTCGCTCCCTCGACGAGCTGCACGAGGACCTCCGCGCCCTGGACGTCCCCGCGTGGGCGATCAGGCCCGACGTCCTGCCCTGGCTAGCCACCGAGCCCGCCCGCGAGACGGGCGTCTGGCTGGCCCGGCACGCGAGGGACCGCCGTCCCGCGCTGACCGGCCTGTGCCTGCTGGCGGGCAGGGCAGGCCCGGAGGACGTCCCCCTGGTCCGTACGCTCGGCCTGCTGCGCTGTCTCGGGCCCGTGGCCGTGGCCGTGCTGGAGCCGATCCCCGGCTCTGCCGCGGCGCTGGTGTGGCTGGCGGAGCGGTCGGCACTGCTCACCCTCAGCCGTGCCATCGAGGCGATGTGCCGGGCGGAGGATCCCGTCGCCGTCGCCTGGCTGCTCCGGCACGCCACGGACCAGGATCCCACGGCCGGTGGCCACGCGCTGCGGGTGGCCCAGGCCGTACGCCTCGCGGACGTCCTCGAAGACGACGAGACCGTCGACCAGGCGGTCCTTGTGGCGGGCCGGCTCCTCCAGGCGATGGCCTGGGAGGACTTCTCCACCCTGCGTGATTACGACGACGCCTGCCGGGCCCTCGCGGCCTTCGCCGTACGCGCGGCGGCCGTGCCCCCGGTGCTGGACTCGCTGGCCTCGGCCGCCGCTCTCGCGGAGGACCTGACCAGCGGCCACGCCGCGTGCCTGCCGTGGCGGCCCGGCGTCCGGGAGGCGACGCTGGAGCGGCTGCGCCGCCTGCTCACCTCGGCGCGCGCGGCGGAGGCGCTCGCCGGGGCGGCACGGTCGCCCGACCCGGTGACCCGCCGGCGGGCGGCCTG
>QFZU02000175.1 GCA_003260025.2 Microbispora triticiradicis
AAGCCGGCGCCGCTGCCGCGCCGCACTCCGGGGGCGAACGGCCACCACCACGGCCGCGGCGGCATCCCGGTCCCCTCCCAGGCCGGCAACGGGCCCGACGCCGCCACGGCGCTGGCCGCGCTGAACGCGCTGGCGAGCGGCACCCGGGGCGGGGGCGTACCCCTGCCGCACCTGGTGCCGAACCCCCGTCCGACCTCGGGCCCGGCCTCCGACCCGCGCCGCTGGCAGCGGATCGACGTGACCAGCGGTCACCTGCGCGGCGAGCCGGTGGCGGTCCCCGAGGGGTACGCCGCCCAGCTGGGCATGCGCCCGGGGACGCTGCTGTCGGTCACCGGCCCGGGGAACAACGCCGTCGTCCTGGTGTGGCGTGACCGGCAGCCGGTGTTCGACTCGCTCCAGCCGGTGCTCATGCGGCTGAACGCCCGGCCGGGCGACTCGGTCTACGTGACCGTGGACGGCTACCGGCTCGACGCCCAGCTCACCTCTGCCGTCTGACCGTCCCCCGCCACGCGCGGCGCACGGTGCTCCATGAGCAATGCGTCGCGCGTGCGCGCCGGCCTTCGCGAGCCCGCTTCCGGGAATGATCACCTTCCGCGCCAGCCCCTTGTAGGCCCGCGCCTTGACAGGCAGCCATCCGGCTGCCTAAGTTAAAAGGCAGCTGAAAGGCTGCATATTGACAGATGGCAACCCGGATACGAGGGCGAGCATGGACGAGGTGTTCAAGGCCCTGGCCGATCCGAGCCGGCGCGCGCTGCTCGACTCGCTCAACGCCCGCAACGGGCAGACGCTGCGCGAGCTGTGCGCCGGCCTCGACATGGCCAGGCAGTCCGTCAGCAAGCACCTCGCGGTGCTGGAGGAGGCCGGGCTCGTCGCCACCGTGCGGCGCGGCCGGGAGAAGCTGCACTACCTCAACGCCGCGCCCGTGCACGAGATCGCCCACCGGTGGATCAGCCGCTACGACCGGGCCAGGGTCCAAGCCCTGGCGGACCTGAAACTCGCCCTGGAGGAGACCCCGATGGACGCGCCGACCTTCGTCTACACCACCTACATCCGCACCACCCCGCAGAAGCTCTGGCAGGCGCTGACCGAGCCCGCCTTCACCCGTCGCTACTGGGCCACGGAGTTCACCACGGACTGGTCCGCCGGCTCGCCGATGACCTGGGACAACCACGGCGTGCTGATCAGCGACCCGGAGCAGGTCGTGCTGGAGGCCGAGCCCTACAGCCGGCTCTCCTACACCTGGCACGCCGTCACCCCGGAGCTCGCCAAGCGCTTCGGCTGGGACGAGGAGACGCTCGCCCGGCTGTCCGGCGAGGCACGCTCGAAGGTCACCTTCACGATCGAGGAGCCCGCGCGGGAGGTCGTGAAGCTCACCGTCGTGCACGACGGCTTCGAGCCCGGATCGAGCCTGGCCGAGATGGTCAGCCATGGCTGGCCGAACGTGGTGGCGAGCCTCAAGACGCTGCTGGAGACCGGCGAACCGCTGCCGGCCGACGCGTGACCTCTCCGATCAGCCCCGGCGGCGCCGCGAGGCGCCACCGGGCCGGCCGCCTGGACGGCCACCCGGAGAGCACCCCGGCAGGCGGGGAGAAGGTCAGGCCTTCGGTCTGAGCATCTTCCGGTAGTAGGTCGCCGAGATCTCGTAGCCGAGGGCGCCGTAGAACTCGGCGGCCCGCCTGGTCGCCAGCGCGACGTACCCGGCCTGCCGCGAGCGGGCCCACGTCTCGAACTCCTCCAGCAGCCTGCGGCCGATGCCGTGGCGGCGGTAGCCACTCTCGATCATCGCCTCCTCCACCCAGGCGACCCTGCCGTTGGCGAAGAGCGTGATGTGGGTGAAGCCCAGCAGGTAACCGCGTACGGTCCCGTCCACGGTGGCGACCATGAGAAAGGCGTCCTCGTTCTCCAGCAGCTGCGGCAGCGCCGCGTCGAACGGCGCGCGCTCGGGCCGGAACGTCACCGCGAACTCGCGGGCGAGTGCGAAAATCTCGTCCGCGTCGGTCTGCTCGGCCCGCCGGAGCTGGAGATCACCAGACGTCATGAAAGGGACTCTAGGAGTACCCAGACACATACGTCCAATCAAAGCCCTTCCTGAGATCGATGGAAGGCCGGACACCGGCCGACCGGCCGGGCCGCGGCGTCGCCCCCGGCGCAAGGGAGAAGGCGTAACGACGCCGCCTTCGCTCGTGATACTCCATGTGCGACCGTACGGACACGCAACGAAGCGGATCACTGACCGAGGTGGGGGCTGTCATGGACGACACGGAGGCAGAGACCCCGTCCTCCACCGACGCCGGCCACACAAGCACCGGGCGCGGCGCCTGGCGGGCGAACGTCCTTGCCGGGCTCGGCTCGGTCGCCGACATCACAGCGATCGCACAGCTCATCGTCAGCGGCTCTCGGCAGTGGATATTCGTCGCGGGCCTACTGTCGATCCTGGCCGGTCTGCTCGGATTCATCCAGCTCTTCAGGCGGCCGATCGGGGTGCGGGCCATGGTGATGGTCCTGCTGATCGGCACCGGCGCGGCGGTGACCGGCGCGACGACCGAGCAGTATCTCAACGAGCGCGCCGCCGGCTCCGCGTCGTCCGCGGACGCGGCCTCCTCCTCCCCTTCCTCGTCGTCGGCGCCCCCTTCTTCCGCGGGCGATGCCGCGTCAGTCGGCGCCCCGCCGTCTTCCGGGACCACGCCGGCTCCCGGGGCCACGCCGACGCCGTCGGTCGCGACGCCTCTCCCCACAACCGGTCAGGTGCTCCACGAGGCGAAGGCGTCCCTGAAAGACCAGGACTACCTGGACGCGGAGACCGGCATGATCGGCGAAGTGCGGCCGCGCGCCAGCGATGTCTGGTACGTGAGCCCCTACCGTGAGCTGTGGACGGCCGGCGGCGGCGCTCTGCCCATCACCCGCGTCGACGGCCGCCCGGACGCCGGCAAGTGCGCGGACGCACTGACGACTCGCGACTACGACCTGGTGGAGGTCGGCGAGATGAAGGCCGGTGACTGGGCGTGCGCGCGTACGGCGGAGGGCAACCTGCTCGCGGTCCAGATCAGCGCGGTGCCGACGGGCGACGCGCCGCTGGAGATCTCCTACGTCGTCTGGCAGAAGTGACCCGGCACCATCGGCGTTCGGCGCCGGCGTGGTGACGGGCGCGGCGGGTCCTCCCCCCGGGGGTCAGGGCGCGCGGACGTACGCGACGCCGAACCTGCTGTCGCCACGGATGCCGTTGGCGGTGTGGCACCAGACGTAGACGGACAGCCGGGGCGGTGCGGAGTACGAGTCGATGGTGCCGAGGTGGCAGTAGCCGCCCTCTGATCCGATCGCGGTGACCTGCACGTTGTCGCCGGTCTTGCCCAGGGTGTTCCAGGTCAGCCGGTAGTAGCCGACGCCGAGCCGGGAGACCGTCGGCACCTCGCCGTTGCCGCTGAACGAGTGGGCGGTGTCCACCACTGGATCGGCGGGATCACCGGAGACGCTGACGTAGGCGGCCGGCGTGCCCGCGTCCCGATGCAGGCCCGCACCGTCCACGTACGACAACAGCCACGGAGAGTCCGCGGGCTGTGCGGTGGCCGAGCCGCCGATCGCGTAGCAGCCCACGACGATCTCCACCCGGCCCGCGCCGGGTGTGGTGTCCAACGGGTTGCAGCGGGTCGCCCGCCCGTGGCCGTAGGGCGTCACCTGCACGTACCCGGTGCCCGCGGCGAACGGCGCGCCCTCCAAGATCACCCGGTATCTACCGGTGCTCTCACGGAGCACGCGGTTGACGCCGCCTCCCGCGTTCACCGTGCCGCCGTTGTGGACGGGGTCGACCGTGGCCGTGCCGCCGGCGCCGTCGTCGTACTGGACGGTGGCGTAGGGACGCGTCCCGGCGCCGGGCGCGGCGAAGAAGATCGTGAACCACCAGTCCACCGCGGCGCCGGCCTCATTGAAGCAGCGCACCCTGATCAGTTCGTCGGGGCCGTCGGGCGCGTAGCCGGCGACCGCGCAGGTGCGGCCGCGGTACACGGTCCGGTACGCGGTCACGTGTGCGATTCCGGCCTGCGAGGCGATCCCGGGAAGGCGTACCTCGTACTCACCGGTGCCCGTGTGCACGACGGTGGCGCGCCGCCCGGCGGTGGCCGGGTCCAACCGGCCGGTGCTCCACTGCCAATAGGGATTGAGCGCGGTCTCCACACCGATCGGCGCCTCGGTGGTGGTGGCCCGGTCCATGTACGCGTAACCCCAGCGCGGTGTCGCCCCCGGCACCGGGCCGCTCGCCGCGACCAGCGCGTCGACGACGCGCGCCCGCTGGCGCTTGATCTCCTCCGTACCCGGCTCGGAGGCCGGCGGGGGCAGGGCCTGCCCGGCGTCGGGCGAGACTCCGATCCGGAACCCGATGCGCGCCCAGTCGTCGGCGCCGTCCAAGGCGTCGTCGTAGCCGTACTCGACCGGGTAGTCGTACCCGATCGCGGTCTTCGCCGTGTCCTCCGGCGAGGCCGGGGTCTCGCATCGTCCGTTGAGTCCCGCGTAGATCAGTCCGTACCGGGACAGGTCATCGGTGCCGGGGGAGGGCGTGGTCTGCAGGTCGTCGTTGGCCGGAGGGGTGCGATCCGGGTCGGTGCCCACGACGCACTGCTGGAACGCGCCGTTGACGTCGACCGCGACCGGCTCGGCGTCGACCACGAAGTCGGCGTCCCAGTCCAGCCCGGCCGAGCCGTCGCCCACCCGCAGGTCGCCCTCGTTGTCCCACCACGCCGCCATGGAGTCGGTGCCGGTTCCGATGCCGGTGTGCTCGTCGAGGTGCCGGCGGTCGAGCGGTGGCAGCACGGCCCGGGAGTAGTCGAGCCTGCTCACCTGGTCGAGCGCCTGGTTGAGGCGGGTGCCGAAGTCGGTGGCCGGGCCGATCGCCTCGATGCGCCCGCGCCACTCGCTGACGTCCGGCACTCCGATGAACTGGTAGTTGTAGTTCATCACCGACAGGTAGTTCGGCTTGTAGTTGACGTTGTCCGCACCGCCGTGGGAGAGGCCGAGGGCATGGCCCAATTCGTGGGCCAGCGTTCCGCTCTGCACCCGTACCGGCGCGCCGCCCGACCAGGTGCCGAGTGTGACCATGAAGTCCGGCCCGTGGCAGCACCACCCGCTGCTGGAGCTGTCGTCGTGCTGGTAGCCCCAGAGGTTGTAATGGAACAGGTTGGCCCGGCCGGGCGTGAAATCGGCCTCCCGGAAACGCAGGAAGGGTATCTGACCGCCCCGTTCGATGTTGAGCGGCTGCCTGCGCTGCTCCGGGGTGACCGCGATCGCGTCGTCGACGTCCACGAGCAACTGGACGCCGGGCCTGGGCGTTTCGGCGTACGGGCAGGTGGGCTGCGCCGGCCGCGCCGCGGCGTCGAACATGGCGACGGTCTCCTGGATCGCCGCGCCGTCCGGGCGGTCGTCACCGGCGTCCGTGCCGTCGTCGAGCCAATCGAGCTCGATCGCGATCGTGCCGCGGCACGGGTCGGCGCCGTGGTCCGGCAGCCAGGTGTCCACCGTGCCGTCGGCATGGGTGATGCCCTTCAGCTCGACGCGGTCGGTGAGGCCGTCGCCGTCGCTGTCCAAGTCCATCGTGCTGAAGGTCTGATCGGCGTTCTTGCGGAACCGATGCAGGAACCGGCCGGGCGGCGCGGCACGGTCGATCAGCACCGTGCCCGTGTCCCGGTCCACGACCCGCAGAGCGGCAAGGTCCCAGTTGTCGGCGCTGAAGTCGGGGGCGTCCGAGATGTGATGGAACACGAACCCGTCCTGCAGGGCACTCACCGGCAGGCACGGTGACAGCACCGCGTTCCAGGTGAAGGTCGCGTGGGGGCTGTCACCGGTGCCGCCCACGTGGAATTGCCGCAGCGGCTCGGGGTCGGGCGTGCCGTCGCCGTCGGCGTCCTCGAAGAGGAAGAACGGTCCCGTGGGCCGGTCGCCGAGGCGGATCGACTCCGAGGAGTCGTCGCGCAGGCCGTCGAGCCCCGTGGTGATGGTGAAGGCGACTCTGCACAACTCGCCGGGCAGGGCGTGCGCGCTCGGCATGGGTCCCGTCACCGCTGCCGCCAAGACCAGAACCGCCACCACCGCGCCCGGCAGCGCCTTCGACGAGGCTCGTCGCCACCATGACGTCATGAGCCCCGCCCCTCGACCCGATCCCGATATTCAATCGCATCAAAGCGCGACAGTTAGCAAATGACAATAACTCGATATAGCAATAGGTATTTTGGATAACCTTTTTCGGAGAAAAGGCCGCGCTGAACGTGCCGAGCACACACCCGGGCAGAAGAAGACCGGCGCCCGGCGGCGCGATCCGGAACGCCCCCGGCAGGTTACAGCCCCGGCTCGGTCAGGCGGGCAGGCCGAGTTCGCGGGCGATGAGCATGCGCTGGACCTCGCTGGTGCCCTCGCCGATCTCCAGGATCTTCGCGTCGCGGTAGAAGCGGCCGACGGGGAACTCGTTCATGAAGCCGTAGCCGCCGAAGACCTGGGTGGCGTCGCGGGCGTTGTCCATCGCGGCGTTGGACGCGACGAGCTTGGCGATCGCCGCCTCCTTCTTGAACGGCAGGCCGGCCACCATGCGCTCGGCGGCGTGGTAGTAGGCCAGGCGGGCGGTGTGCGCCCGCGCCTCCATGTCGGCGATCTTGAACTGGATGGCCTGGTAGCCCCCGATCTCCTGGCCGAAGGCCCGGCGCTCCCGCGCGTACCGCAGCGACTCGTCCACGCAGCCCTGGGCGAGGCCGACCGACACCGCGGCGATCGCCACCCGGCCCTCGTCGAGCGTCTGGAGGAACTGCGCGTAGCCCCGGCCTCGCTCGCCGAGCAGGTTCTCCTCCGGCACCCGGCAGTCGGTGAAGGAGAGCTCGCGGGTGTCGGAGGCCGACCAGCCGACCTTGGAATACTTCTTCGACACCGTCATGCCGGGCGTGCCCGACGGCACGAGGATCGTGGAGATCTCCGGCCTTCCGTCCTCCCGGCGGCCGGTGATCGCAGCCACCGCGACGACGGCGGTGATGTCCGTGCCGGAGTTGGTGATGAACGCCTTGGAGCCGTTGATCACCCACTCACCGCTTTCGAGGACGGCGGTGGTGCGCATGCCGCCCGGCACGTCGGAGCCGCCGCCGGGCTCGGTCAGCCCGAACGCCCCCAGGATCTCCCCCGCGGCCATCCCCGGCAGCCAGCGCCGCTTCTGCTCGTCGGTGCCGTACCGGAGGATCGGCATCGCGCCCAGCGAGACCGCCGCCTCCAGGGTGATCGCCACCGAGGAGTCGACCCGGGCCAGCTCCTCCAGGGCCAGGCACAGCGTGAAGTAGTCGCCGCCCATGCCGCCGTACTCCTCCGGGACGGGCAGGCCGAACAGGCCCATCGCGCCCATCCTGCGAACGACGTCGTACGGGAACTCGCACCGCTCGTAGTAGTCCCCGATGACGGGGGCGACCACCTCGCGGGCGAACTCCTCCACCGACTTGCGCAGCTCGATGTGCTCGTCGTTGAGCATCTCAGATCTCCTCCGGTCGCTCCCCTTGGATCTTTCGCCTACTGCGGTCGACCACGCGGCGCCTCGCTTCAATGTCGTCGCCCATAGCTCCGCTATGGGCTCCTCCTCCGCCTTGCGATGCATCCGCCTGGTCGATCCTCGCTACGGCGAGATCCGCGGGAAGCTCCCTGGCGAGAGCCTGGACGACGCGGGAGGGGCTCGGCCGGCCCAGGATTCCGGCGAGCCACAGGCTGGTGGCGGCCAGCGACCTGACGTCCACCCCGGTCTCGACGCCGAGGCCGTCGAGCATCCACACCAGGTCCTCGGTCGCGAGGTTGCCGGTGGCGCTCCTGGCGTACGGGCAGCCGCCGATGCCTCCGGCGGAGGAGTCGACGACGGTGATCCCCCGTCGCAGTGCGGTCAGCGTGTTGGCGAGGGCCTGGCCGTAGGTGTCGTGGAAGTGGACGGCGAGCCGCTCCGGCCCGACACCGGCCTCGGCGAAGGCGTCGAGCAGGTCCTCGACGTGGCGGGGCGTTCCGACGCCGATGGTGTCGCCCAGCGACAGCTCGTGGCAGCCGAGGTCGAGCAGCCTGCGCCCGACCCCGGCGACCTGCGCGGGCGCGACCGGCCCCTCCCAGGGGTCGGCGAAGCACATCGAGACGTACGCCCTGACCCGCACGCCGTGGGCCAGGGCCCGCTCGACGACGGGCGCGAACATCTCGAACTGCGACTCGACCGTGCGGTTGAGGTTGCGCCGCGCGAACGACTCGGTGGCGCTGCCGAAGATCGCGATGTCGGTGACGCCCCCGTGGTCGGAAGCACAGTCGAGCGCCCGGTCGAGGCCTTTCTCGTTGGGGACGAGCACCGGGTAGCGGACCCCGGGCACCCGGGGCAGGCTCTCCAGCAGTTCCCCCGCGTCGGCGAGCTGGGGCACCCACTTCGGGTGGACGAAGCTCGTCGTCTCGATCGTGGTGAGCCCGGCCTCGGCCAGCCGGGCGACGAACTCGCGCTTGACCTCCACCGGCACGACGGCCGACTCGTTCTGCAGGCCGTCGCGCGGGCCGACCTCGTAGATCGTCACTCGCACGGCGTCACCACCGCCAGCACCGCGTCCAGGTCCACCGTCTGTCCCGGCCGCACCCGCAGTTCGGCGAGCACGCCGTCGTCCGGCGCCGTCAGGGTGTGTTCCATCTTCATCGCCTCCACCACGACCAGAGGCTGCCCGGCGGTGACCCGGTCGCCCCGGGCCGCCTTCACCAGCAGCACCGTTCCCGGCATCGGGCTGCGGACCACGCCGTCCCCCGCGAGCGCGCCGCCCGCCCGGTCTCCCGGGTCGCCGGGCTCGTGCCGGGTCACCGGCCAGGCCCGGCCGCCCTCGGCGAGCCAGAGCGTGCCGCGGTCGCGGGCGACCGCGTACCGGCGGGTGACCCCGCCGAGCGACACCACGGCCGCGCCGTCGCCGAGCCGCGTCAGCCGCGCCCGGCCAAGTGAACGTCCATTAACTTCTATCCGGGCGTCGCCGGCCGGTCCCGCGATCCGCACCGGCACGCCGAGGTGGTGGACCGTCCAGGCGGGCTGCCCGATCCGCCAGCCGTCGTTCACGTCCCAGGGGTCGCCGTCGCCGGAGGGGCCGGCGAAGCCGGCGTGGAAGACGAGCGCCGCGGCGGCGAGCACCTCGTCCGGCACGCCACCACCGGCCGCGCCCTTCACCGGGCCGTTCACCGGGCCGTTTACAGGGCCGCCCAGCAGGTCGCCGAGCCGGCGCTCGACCAGGCCGGTGTCGAGCCGCCCGGCCGCGACCTCCGGGTCGGCCAGCAGCGCCCGCAGGAAACCGACGTTGGTGGTGACCCCGAGGATCACCGTGGAGCCGAGCGCCCGGTCCAGGGCCGCGAGCGCGCCCGCCCGGTCAGGGGCCCAGGCGACCGCCTTGGCCAGCATGGGGTCGTAGTCGCTGCCCACCGCCATGCCCTCGGAGAGCCCCGAGTCGAACCTGACGTCCTGCCCGGCGGGCTCCCGCAGCGCCAGGATCCGGCCCCCGGTCGGCAGGAAGTCGCGGGCGGGGTCCTCGGCGTACACCCGGGCCTCGACCGCGTGGCCGCGCAGGCGCACCTCGTCCTGCCCGAACGACAGCGGCTCGCCGGAGGCGATCCGCAGTTGCAGTTCGACGAGGTCGAGACCGGTCACCATCTCGGTGACCGGATGCTCCACCTGGAGCCGGGTGTTCATCTCCATGAAGGAGAAGCCCCCCGGGTCGGCGGCCGGGACGATGAACTCGACCGTCCCCGCGCCGACGTAGCCGACCGACCGCGCGGCCTCCACCGCCGCCGCGCCCATGCGCGCCCGCGTCGCGTCGTCCAGGAGCGGGGACGGCGCCTCCTCCACGATCTTCTGGTGCCTGCGCTGCAGGCTGCACTCGCGCTCGCCGAGGTGGACCACGTTGCCGTGCGCGTCGGCCATGACCTGGATCTCGATGTGCCGGGGGCCGTCGACGTACCGCTCCAGCAGCAGCGTGCCGTCCCCGAAGGCGGCCACGGCGGTGCGGCGGGCCGACTCGATCGCCGCGGGCAGTTCCTCCGCCGAGGCGACCCGCAGCATGCCCTTGCCGCCGCCGCCCGCCGACGGCTTGATCAGCACGGGGAAGCCGATGCGCCCGGCCGCCTCGGCCAGGTCGTCGTGGGGCTCCGCGCCGCCGGGGACGACCGGCACGCCCGCGCGGGCGACCGTCTCCTTGGCCCGGATCTTGTCCCCCATGGCCTCGATGGCCTCGGGCGGCGGGCCGACGAAGACGAGGCCCTCTTCCGCGCAGCGGCGGGCGAACCCGGCGTTCTCGGCGAGGAAACCGTATCCAGGATGGATCGCCTCGGCGCCGCTCGTCCGGGCGGCCTCGACGATCCCGTCGGCGTCGAGATAGCCGCGTGGGAGCCGTACGGCGAGGTCGGCCTCGCGCACGTGCCGGGCGTCACGGTCGGCGTCGCTGTGGACGGCGACCGCGCGCACCCCCAGCGCGCGCAGCGTCCGGATGATCCGGACGGCGATCTCTCCCCGGTTGGCGATCAGCACACTGGTGAACATCACTCACATCCGGAAGACGCCGTAGCCGACGGGTTCGAGGGGGGCGTTCGCGGCGGCGCCGAGCGCCAGGCCGAGAACGGTCCTGGTGTCCACCGGGTCGATCACCCCGTCGTCCCACAGGCGGGCGGTCGAGTAGTAGGGGCTCCCCTGGTGCTCGTAACGGGCCCGGATCTCCTCGGGGTCGGCGTCGCCGACCATGGACAGGACGGTGGCGGCCTGCTCGCCGCCCATCACCGAGATGCGGGCGTTCGGCCACATCCACAGGAAACGGGGCGAGTAGGCGCGGCCGGCCATCGCGTAGTTGCCCGCGCCGAACGAGCCGCCGATGATCACGGTGAACTTCGGCACCCGGGCGCAGGCGACCGCCGTGACCATCTTCGCGCCGTGCTTGGCGATGCCCCCCGCCTCGTACGCCTTGCCGACCATGAAGCCGCTGATGTTCTGCAGGAACACCAGCGGGACCGACCGCCGGTCGCACAGCTCGATGAAGTGCGCGCCCTTGAGCGCCGACTCGCCGAACAGGATGCCGTTGTTGGCCACGATCCCGACGGGATGACCGTGGACGCGGGCGAACCCGGTGACCAGGGTCGGGCCGTACTCGGCCTTGAACTCCAGGAACCGGCTGCCGTCCACGATCCGGGCGATAACCTCGCGCACGTCGTACGGCCGGCGGGTGTCCTGGGGGACGATCCCGTACAGGTCGTGCGGGTCGTGCAGCGGCGGCTCGGCCGGCGCGACGTCCCAGGGGCGGGGGCCTCTCGGCGCGAGCGTCGCCACGATGTCCCTGACGATCTTCAGGGCGTGCGCGTCGTCCTCGGCCAGGTGGTCGGTGACGCCGCTGACGCGGGCGTGGACCTCGCCGCCGCCCAGTTCCTCGGCCGTGACGGTCTCCCCGGTCGCGGCCTTCACCAGCGGCGGCCCGCCCAGGAAGATCGTCCCCTGGTCGCGGACGATGACCGCCTCGTCGCTCATCGCCGGGACGTAGGCGCCGCCCGCGGTGCAGGAGCCGAGCACGGCCGCGATCTGCGGGATGCCCCGCGCCGACATCGTGGCCTGGTTGTAGAAGATGCGCCCGAAGTGCTCCCGGTCGGGGAAGACCTCGTCCTGCTTCGGCAGGAACGCCCCGCCCGAGTCGACCAGGTACACGCACGGCAGGTTGTTGTGGAGGGCGACCTCCTGGGCACGCAGGTGCTTCTTGACCGTCATGGGGTAGTAGGTGCCGCCCTTGACGGTGGCGTCGTTGGCCACGATCACGACCTCGCGGCCGCCGACCCGGCCCACGCCGGTGATGATCCCGGCTGCCGGGGCCTGGTCGTCGTACATGCCGGTCGCCGCGAGCGGCGACAGTTCGAGGAAGCGCCCGCCGGGGTCGAGGAGGGTGTCGACACGGTCGCGGGGCAGCAGCTTGCCGCGCTCGGCGTGCCGGGCGCGGGCCCGCTCCGGGCCGCCCCGCGCCGCCGCCGCGAGC
>QFZU02000176.1 GCA_003260025.2 Microbispora triticiradicis
AGCGCGTCGGCCGCCGCCGGCGGCGCCCACGGCGCGTCCGCGGGCCGGGCAGGGGCCGCCCAGGGCAGGTGCGGCGGGTCCCACCGGTCGCCGAGGTCGAGATCGGCCAGCCGCTCGCACGCGCTGACGACGTCGAACTCCTCCACGAAACCGGGAGCGGCGTCGGCCATCTGGCTCATGCCGTGGAGCGTCGTCAGCGCGACCTCCGCGACCCGCACCCTGCGCCCGCCCCCGGCGGACACCTCCTCCAGGGCGAGCCCGAGCAACATCCCGCTCAGCTTCATGAGCTGTGCGAACGGCTTCCTGATCCGCTCGTCGGCCATGATCTCCGGCATCAGGTCCATGCCGATCCTGCCCGGGCCGTCGGTCGCCAGGGGAAGCCGCGACACCCAGGCCCGGGCGAACGCGGCGAGGGCCTCGCGGGCCCCGGCGGCCTGCGGCGCGCCGTCCCGGGCCGGGCCACCGGCTCCCAAGACCCCTCCGGGCACCCCGCCGTCCGGTGGAGCGCCGTCCCCGGCGAAGGTCCCGCCTCGTGGCCCGGCGGCCGGGGGAGCGGCGCCCTCGGCGAGTTCGGCCAGCACCGCGAAGTACAGCGCCCGCTTGCCCGGGAAGTTCGAGTAGACCGCGCCCCGCGTCAGCCCGGCACGCTCGGCGATGGCGTCGATCTTGGCGTCGCGGAACCCCCGCTCGGCGAACTCGTCCCGCGCGGCGGTCAGCACCCTGGCCCGGTTGCGCGCCTGAAGCTCCACCCTGGACAGGCGTTCCATCACCCTCCTCGCCGCGACGGCCACGCGCTTGCCGGCCGTCGCCCACCAAGATACCGTCACCATCCAGATGGCGTGAACATGTGGAACAAGCATTTGGAGTACGCGATGACCGACACGCTGCCCGAGATCGACCTGTCCCGCCCCGAGGTCCTCCGCGACCCCCTCACGGCGTACGGGCAGGCCCGCGAAAGCGGCCCGCTCGCGCGGTTGCTGATCCCGGGCTTCGGCCCCACCTATGCTCTGACCAGGTACGACGGAGCCAGGGTGATGCTGGGCGACGCCCGGTTCGAGCTCGACGCCACCAGCTACATGCGCCCCGAGGTCCCCGAGGACTGCCTGCCGTACATGCGGACCATGAGCGAGATGAACGGCGCGGAGCACGCCCGGTTGCGCAAGCTGGTCGCCCCGGCCTTCACCCCCCGCCGGGCCGCCGAGTTCCGGCCGCGGATCGCCGCCATCGTCGACGCGCTGCTCGACGAGCTTCCCGCGCATGCCGGGGGCGGGGAGACCGACCTGCTGCCCCATTTCGCCCGCCCGCTGCCGATGGACGTCATCTGCGCCCTCGTCGGCATCCCCGAGGAGGACCGCCCCCGCTGGCGCGAGTACGGCGCCACCGTCGCCGGGGCCGCCGGCGCGGACTTCGCGCGGGCCATCCCGGGCATCATGGCCGGCGCCAAGGCAGCCGTCGCCGCCCGCCGCGACCACCTCGACTCCGCGGGGGGCGAAGTGGTGGGCGACCTCGTCCGCGCCCAGGACGAGGACGGCGACCGGCTGAGCGACATCGAGATCGTCACCCTGGTCTGGCACCTGGTCATCGCCGGACAGACCCCGACCAACCTCATCGCCAACGCCGTGGCCGCCCTGCTGTCCCACCCCGACCAGCTCGCCGCCCTGCGCGCCGACCCCGCCCTCATGCCCCGCGCCGTCGAGGAGCTCATTCGCTGGTGCGGCCCCGCGCAGCTGGCGGTCCCGCGTCAGGCTCGCGGCGACGTCGAGCTGTACGGCACGGCGGTGCCCCACGGCGCGAAGGTCACCGCCCTGATCTCCGCGGCCAACCGCGACCCGCGGGCGTTCGACGACCCCGACCGGCTCGATCTCGCCCGGGTGCCGGCCACCGGCCATCTGGGCTTCGCCCACGGCCCGCACTTCTGCCTCGGCGCCTCCATCGCCCGGGTGCAGACCCAGGTCGCGCTCACCGCGCTGCTGCGCCGGTTCCCCCGCATGGCCCTGGCCGCCCCGGCGGAGGAGCTGCAGGCCGTCGATCCCGGCACCCGCCGCCTGACCGCGCTGCCGGTGACCCTGTAGGCGGACAGCGCGCCTCGGTCGGCATAGCTGGAGCACCCGCCAGGCAACCCCATGGCCAGGAAGAGCCCTCGCATCTAAAATTGGGACAAGCGTACCGCTTTGTCTGTGAGGTTCCTCCATGGCCTGGCTCCTGCTCGCCGCCGCGATCGCCTCGGAGGTCCTGGCCACCTCCGCGCTCAAACTCAGCGACGGCCTCACCCGCTGGGGCTGGATCATCGTCGTCGCCGCCGGATACCTCGCGTCGTTCGTCCTGCTCGCCTGGGCGCTCAAGCTTCGCATGCCCGTCGGCATCGCGTACGCGGTGTGGGCGGGCACCGGAACCGCGGCGATCGCGCTGATCGGCGCGCTGTTTCTCGGCGAGCACATGAACCTGGTCAAGGTCGCGGGAATCACTCTGATCATCGCCGGGGTGGCCGTGCTCAACCTCTCAGGCGCACACTGATCGTTTGACCCCGGCGCCGGGGGCCGGTAAGGGTGGTCCGGACGGTTCCGGACTCCTCGGAGCCCGTACATTCCGGCGAGCCTCGCATTCCGACGATGCGCGCATCCGACAAGCCAGGGGAGGACCACGGCGTGCCCGAATCCCGCCAGGTCGCGCCCCGGCGACCGCAACTGCGGGCCGTACGCCGCCGGGAGGCGCTGCTCGACGCGGCGGTCGACCTGCTCGGCGAGGGCGGCTTCGCCGCGGTCACCCACCGCGCGGTGGCCGGACGGGCCGGCCTCCCGCTCGCCGCCACCTCCTACTACTTCTCCTCCCGCGACCAGTTGCTGGCCGAGGCGTTCGCGCTGCTCGTCCGGCGCGAACTCACCCGCATGCGCGCCGCCGTACGGCGTCCGGCGGGCGGTTCGGCCGCCGCGGTGGCCGAGGCCCTCACCGATGTGTACGCCGCGGACCGGCTGCGCGAGCTCGGCCTGTGGGAGCTATACCTCCAGGCCGGCCGCGACCCGGCGTTGCAGGCCATCGCCCGCACCTGGACCGACGGCTGCGACGAGATCGTCGCCTCCGCGCTCCGCGGCGCGGGCTATCCCTGCGGTCGTTCCGAGGTCCGATTCGTCGCCGGGCTGCTGTCGGGCCTGTGGGTGGAGGACGTCGTCGAGGCCCGCCCCGACTCACGGGAGCGCGCCCGGGACGCCGTCACCCGCGCACTCACCACACTCGAACCACCCGGAAGCCACCCATGATCCTTCACCTCGCGCTGGCCGCCGACTGGGACGCGGCCATCGCCTCCGGCGAATACCGCGTCTCCACCCTCGGCCTGACCCTGGAGGAGGAGGGTTTCGTCCACGCCTGCTCCGACCTGACCCAGCTGCGTGGCGTGGCCGGCCGCTACTACGGCGCGGTCACCGAGCCGCTGGTGGTGCTGGAGATCGACGAGGACCGGCTCGGCTGCCCGGTCAGGCTGGAGGTGCCCGAAGGCATGGGGGAGGCGTTCCCCCACATCTACGGGCCGGTCCCGGTGACCGCCGTGATCACCGTCACGCCCTTCACCCGATGAGCCCGCCTCTCACCGCGCCCCCATCACCGCGATCTGGGCGGTGGGCCGGGCCAGGTCGACGTCCGCGCCGACGTGCCCGGCCCCACCCCGCTACGGCGCGGCATGCCTCGGAGCGGCGTGGTCCCTTGAAGCGGTGGCGGTTCCCGGGGCGGCGTGTCCGATTCGTTCAAGACGCCGTACCCGCCCGCCGCCTAACGTGACCGCCATGACACCCTCGTTCGACCTCATCGGCCTCGTCGTGGCCGACATGGCCGCGTCCCTGGCCTTCTACCGCCGGCTGGGCCTGAACATCCCGCTCTCGGCGGACACCGAGCCCCATGTCGAAGTGACCCTCGACGGAGGGCTCCGCCTCGCCTGGGACACGGTCGACACCATCCGCTCCTTCGACCCCGCGTGGAATCCCGCCACGGGCGGCCCCCGGATGTCCCTCGCCTTCCGATGCGACGGGCCCGAGGAGGTCGACCGCCTGTACGGCGACCTGGTCCAGGCGGGCTACCCGGGGCACCTGCCGCCGTGGGACGCCTTCTGGGGGCAGCGTTACGCCGTCGTCCACGACCCGGACGGCAACGGGGTGGATCTCTTCGCGCCGCTTCCCGGCACCTGACGACGCTCCGCGCCCGGTGCTGACCACCCGTCCGCCCAGACGCCCCTGAGAACGAGCCGCCGACGCGACCGTCGTCCCGGCCCGGCGGCTCAGCGGGTCAGCTCGCCCAGGGTGGCACCGGTCAGCGACTTCACTTCCCGGGCGAGATGGGCCTGATCCGCGTATCCGGCCGCACCGGCCACGGCGGCGTAGGGCATCCCCCGGCGGGCCAGGGTCAGCGCGTGGTTCATCCGGAGGATCCGGCCCAGCGTCTTCGGGCCGTATCCGAAGGCGTCCAGGCACCGGCGGTGCAGTTGCCGCACCCCGAGCCCCGCACCGGCCGCGACCTCCGCGACCGGCAGGCCCGCGCGGACACCGCCCACCACGGCAGAGATGAGCGCGGTGTCGGCCGGGCCCCCGGCCGCGCGGATCCGGCCCAGCGCCGCCTCCTCAAGCACCGCGCCGGGGTCGGAAGCCTCGGCCGCCCGCTCCGACAACCGCCGCGCCTCGGCCTCCGGCCACACCTCGGCCAGCGGAACCCGCCGGTCACGCAACTCGCAGGCGGCCACGCCAAGAATCCCCGGAGCGGTGCCGGGACCGAAACGCAACCCCACATATCGGCTGCCCGCACGATCACGCACCAGGTGCGCCGCCGTGTCCGGACCGGCCACCAGCAACGCGCCGTCCATCCAGATCAGATCCATGCAGCCGTCGGGCAGCACCCGCCGCACCGGCGGGGGACCTGATCCCGCAGCGGAGCCGGGGGCGTCCTGCCACCACAGCACCGCCTCCGGAACCCGCGCCTGCCTCTCCTCGTACACCCGCCTCCTCCCTCCCCCCATAATCATCGCCCTCACCCCGCCCGGCGCTGCCACCAGAGCCGGGCGGAGTGGGAGGGCGACAGGGACGGAGGAGGGTCAGTCGGTGCCGGCCTCCATGGCGGCGTGGTCGAGCAGTTCCTCGTCGGCCGAGACCTCGCCGCGCGAGGCGATGACCTCGGCCCCGCCCTCCGGCATCGCGCCGATCAGCTCGGTCGAGGCCACGAGGGTGGCGCCGGTCAGCATCGGGTGCGGGGTGCCCACCATCCCAACCCTGGCGTACTGCTCCAGCTTCGCCCGCGAGTCGGCGATGTCCAGGTTGCGCATGGTCAGCTGGCCGATGCGGTCGACCGGGCCGAACGCGGAGTCCTCGGTGCGCTCCATGGACAGCTTGTCCGGGTGGTAGCTGAAGGCCGGCCCGGAGGTGTCCAGGACGGAGTAGTCCTCACCACGGCGCAGCCTCAGGGTCACCTCGCCGGTGATCGCGGTCCCGACCCAGCGCTGCAGCGACTCGCGCAGCATCAGCCCCTGCGGGTCCAGCCAGCGGCCCTCGTACAGCAGCCTGCCCAGCCGCCGCCCCTCGACGTGGTAGCTGGCCAGGGTGTCCTCATTGTGGATCGCGTTGACCAGCCGCTCGTACGCCGCGTGCAGCAGCGCCATGCCCGGCGCCTCGTAGATGCCCCGGCTCTTGGCCTCGATGATCCGGTTCTCTATCTGGTCGGACATGCCCAGGCCGTGCCGGCCGCCGATGGCGTTGGCCTCCAGCACCAGATCGACGGCGGAGGTGAACTCCTTGCCGTTGATCGTCACCGGCCGCCCCTGCTCGAAGCCGATCGTGACGTCCTCGGGAGCGATGTCGACGTCCGGGTCCCAGAACCGCACTCCCATGATGGGCTCGACGATCTCGACGCCCGTGTCCAGGTGCTCCAGCGACTTGGCCTCGTGGGTCGCGCCCCAGATGTTGGCGTCGGTCGAGTAGGCCTTCTCCACGCTGTCGCGGTAGGGCAGCCCGTGGGCCACCAGCCACTCGGACATCTCCTTGCGGCCGCCGAGCTCGTTGACGAAGTCGGCGTCCAGCCAGGGCTTGTAGATGCGCAGGGACGGGTTGGCGAGCAGGCCGTACCGGTAGAACCGCTCGATGTCGTTGCCCTTGAAGGTGGACCCGTCACCCCAGATCTGCACCCCGTCTTCGAGCATCGCCCGCACCAGCAGGGTGCCCGTGACCGCCCGCCCGAGCGGAGTGGTGTTGAAGTAGGTGCGGCCGCCGGAGCGGATGTGGAACGCCCCGCAGGCCAGGGCCGCAAGCCCCTCCTCCACGAGGGCGGCCCGGCAGTCGACCAGCCGGGCGACCTCCGCGCCGTACGCGGTGGCGCGCCCCGGCACCGAGGCGATGTCGGGCTCGTCGTACTGGCCGACGTCGGCGGTGTACGTGCAGGGCACCGCGCCCTTCTCGCGCATCCACGCGACCGCTACCGACGTGTCGAGACCACCGGAGAAGGCGATGCCGACACGTTCGCCGGCAGGCAGGGAGGTGAGGACCTTGGACATGAGTAGAATATATACACCCCAGTGCATGGACATGCAATGTGGATCGGGGCCCTGCCGAGCAAAACCACCAGGCCATGTGCCTCCCGCGCCCCGCGCCGTCTGCGGCACGGCGTCGCGTGCGGAACCGCCGCGCCGCCGCCGTCCGGTTTGTGCCGTCAGCGGGGGTGACCGGCCCGCAGCCAGCCCACGTAGTCGGCCACGGCCCGGTCCAGACCGTATTCGGGGACGAATCCGGTGTCCTCCCGCAACCGCGTGACATCCAGATGAGCGTCGAGGGCGGGTGATCCCGGGGAGCGCCCGGGCAGCAGGGCGGGCACGCCCCCCGGTACGACCCTGCCGACGGCGGCGGCCACCTCGTGGTTGGCGACGGCCCGGCCGCCGCCCACGTTGTAGGTGCGGTGGCGCAACGCCGGGGTCGTCTGCAACAGCGCGATCGCCCGCCCGCAGTCACGGGCGTAGCACATGTCGACGGAGTCCTCGGCGTAAACCGGTGGCATCCCGTCAACCGCCGAGCCTCCAGGAGTGGCGCCGGCGGGGGAGGCCGGGGCGGGGCCGCCCCGCACGGCCCCGGCGTCTCCTGCGCCGGACCTCGCCCCAGCGCGCACGGCCGCATGGACGAGACCGGGCGCGGCGAAGAAGGGAGAGGACGGCCTGCCCAGCGGACCCCAGATCGCGCCGATCCGCACGCTGACCACCTCCTGCCCGGACGAGGCGGCGACGTCGGCGACGATCTCGGCGATCTTCTTGCTCGCCGGAATCGGATGCGGGCTCGCGACCGGCAACGGCGCGCCCTCCCGGTAGGAAGGGCCGTCGGCCCCGGCGTACACGCCGATCGTGCTGGCGACCACGACGCGGGCCACGCCCCACTCCAGCGCGGCACGCAGCACGGCGAACAGCCCCGCGGTGTTCGTCTGAACCTCCTCCAGCGGCGGCGACGCCCCCAGCCCCGAGGCGGCGAGGTGCACGACGCCCGTGATGCGGTGCCGCCGGCCCACCGCCAGCACACTGCCGGGTTCGGCGCAGTCGAGCGGCTCCATCACGGCGTGCCCGTCCGGCACCCCTCGCAGCAGGGCGGGCAGCGGTCCCGCCGACCGCTGCCCGAGCACGCACCGTTCGCCCAGGTCGAGCAGGGCTCGCACGGCGTGCGCGCCGATGAAGCCCCGACCCCCCGTCACCAGGATCACGCTGATCTCCCAATCTCATTAGCAGGCTATCGATCAATGTAGCGACAAAGTCGTTAGCCTGCAAACGGATCGTAGGATCGACCCGTGACCGAAGTGCTGAGGCTGCTCACGCGAGCCCAGAAGCTGCTGCGTGCCGCGGCCGACGAGGCGATGAGCCGCCACGGCGTACGGATCGGCCAGAACCTCGTGCTGGAGGTCCTCTGGCAGACCGACGGCCTCACACCGGGGGAGCTGGCCGCCCGCCTGCAGGTCACCACACCGACCGTCGTCAACACCGCGACCCGGATGGAGGCCGCCGGCCTGCTGGTACGCCGCCGTGACCCCGCCGACGGCCGCCTCGTGCGACTGCATCTGACCCCCAGGGCCCGCGCGGCCGAACGCCCGATAGCCGAAGCGAGACGGCGGCTAGCCGAACACGCGACCGCGACTCTCACCGATGAGGAACGGCGTCACCTGCACAGCGCACTGCAGAAAATCATCGACCAGATGACCGGCCCCACCCCGCCCCTCGATCCCGGCGAGCACACCCGCTCCACCGACCAAGGCGGCCCCTGACCGGCACCCCTCGTACGGTGAGCACACCTGCCACGTCGACGGCCGGGGGAGTTCCCCGGCCCCGACCCGTTGTTCACGCGCACAGCGTGCGCTCCAGACGCCGCGACGCGAACCAGACCCCCACGGCCGCCAGCACCGCCAGATACAGGGCGTGACCGAGCAGGCCCCACCCCGGCACCCCCATGCACAGGCCGCGCACCAGCTCGACCGCGTGATACAGGGGAGTGACCTGGATCAGCACCTCCACACCGACGGGATAATCCCGCACGGGGGAGAACGTCCCGGAGAACAGGAACAAGGCGAACTGACCCGTGCTCAGCAGGTCGAAGTCCTGCCAGCCGCGCATCAGCGTGCTGACCGCCATCCCCAGCCCGCCGAAGGCCAGCCCCACCAGCACCGTCGCCGGGAAGGCGGCCACCGCCCAGCCCGCCTCGGTCAGCCCCATCGCGACCATCACGACAAGGAAGATCGCCGTGTAGAGCGAACCCCGCACGATCGCCCACACCAGCTCACCGACCGCGACCTCCACCGGCCGGACCGGCGTCGCCAGCACCGCCTCGAACGTCTTCATGTACTTCAACTTGAAGAAAAAGTTGAACGTCGTCTCGGCCAGCGCGCCCGACATCGCCGACACCGCCAGCATCGCCGGGGCGACGAACGACGCGTACGACATGGTCCGGCCGTCCACCGTCAGCTCACCGATCAGCGCCCCCACACCGACACCGATCGACAGCAGATACAGCAACGGCTCGAAGAAACCCGACAGCAGCACGACCCAGTACGACGGCCCCGAGCGCAGCGCCCCCACGTTGCGGTTGATCACAGCGCCCACCCGGCCGGGGGAGAGCCGGGAGACCACCAGAGTCGTCACCATCAGTCCTCCAGCCTCCCGCGGAACGCCCGCACCGCCAGCACGACCCCCACCACCGCCCACACCAGCAGATAACCCGCGTGCGCCCAGACCGGCCAGGCCGGGGCCCGCCCCAGCGTCGCCGCCCGGCACAGCTCCACCGCATGCCACAGGGGAGAGGCGTACGCCAGCAGCCGGAACCCCACCACGAGCTGCTCCACCGGGAAGAACACTCCCGAGAACAACGCCGCCGGCAGCACGATCAACCGGAACAGCAGGGCGAAGTAGCTGTCCTGATCGATCGTGGCGGCGAACGCGGTCACCGGCGCCGCCACGGCCACCGTCACCAGGGCGCACACCAGCACGGTCGCCGGCGCCCACGGGGAGTGCAGCCCCCCGAAGAACACCACCACGACCAGGAACGCCAGCACCGTCACCGTCACCCGGAAGACCAGGTAGAGCAGGTGACCACGGACCATGTCCGCCACGTTCACCGGAGTCGCCCGCATCGCGTGGTAGGCCCGGACCCACTTGAAGTCCCCGAGCACCGCGTAGGTCGACTCGCCCACCGCGATCTGGAAGGCCGTCGACGCGAGCACACCCGGCACGATCCACGACAGGTAGTCGACCCCCTGCACGGAACCGACGTAGCCGCCCACCCCGATGCCGATGCTCAGCAGGAACAGCACCGGCATGACGAACGACGAGAATACCGACGCCTGCCACAGCCGCCGATACAGGGTCAGGTGCCGCTCCAGCACCGCGAAGGTCGGATGAACGGACCGCGTGAGCGCCATCTCAGTCCACCAGCGTCCGGCCCGTCAGGTGGAGGAACACATCCTCCAGCGTCGACCTCCGCACCAGCACGCTGGACGGCTCCAGCCCGCGCCGCTGCACCTCCGCCAGCGCCGCGTCCCCGTCGTCCACGTACACCAGCACCCGATCCGGCAGCGGATCCACCCGCTTGCCGACCCCCGCCAGCGCGGCGGCATGCCCCGCGACACCCTCCAGCCCGTCGGGGAAACGCAGCTCCACCACCTCCGCGGTCGAATACGTCTCGATCAGCGACCGCGGCGACCCCTCGGCCACGATCCTCCCGCCGTCCATCACCACCAGCCGGTCGCACAACTGCTCGGCCTCGTCCATGTAGTGCGTGGTGAGCACCAGCGTCGCGCCCCGCTGCTTCAGCCGGAACAACCGCTCCCACAGCAGATGACGCGCCTGCGGGTCCAGCCCCGTCGTCGGCTCGTCCAGCAGCACCAGGTCGGGCTCGTTCACCATCGCCCGCGCGATGGTCAGCCGCCGTTTCATTCCCCCCGACAGCGGCTCGACCTTCCCGTTCGCGCGATCCGAGAGCTGCACGAACTCCAGAAGCTCGTCCGCCCGCCTGCGGCTCTCCGCCCGCGACAACCCGAAATACCTGGCGTACGTCACCAGGTTCTCCCGCACCGTCAGATCGGGATCGAGGTTGTCGAGCTGCGGGCACACCCCCAGCCGCGCCCGGATCCGCGGCCCGTCCCGCACCGCGTCCATCCCCAGGATGCGCAGCTCCCCGGCGGTCGGCACCGACACGCACCCGATCATGCGCATCGTCGAGGACTTCCCGGCCCCGTTGGGACCCAGGAAACCGAACGCCTCGCCCGGCGCCACCTCCAGGTCGATCCCGTCGACGGCGGTGAAGTCTCCGAAGCGTTTGACCAGGCCACGCGCCACGATCAGAGGTTGGTCAGCCACGATCCGAGACCCTAACCAACGGCCCCGACATTTCCGCAACAGGTTATCGGCGCCCCCGCCACGACCCCGAGCCGTCCCCGTCTCCCAGGCGGTCTCCCCAGCCGGGACGCGGGCCCCCGCACGCGTACTCCGCGCAGGTCGTACGCTGACGTGCGTGAGCACGTTCGAACTGGGCACCGACGGCCCGCGGGTCATCCTCGTCGGCATCGACGGCTCCGACACCTCGCTCCGCGCCGCCGCCTACGCCTGGGGACTGGCCCGCCGCCAGGGCTCCCACGTCGTGCTCGTCCACGTGACCGACCCCGGCGTGATCAGCACGATGATGCCCACCGCCTCCGCGTCCGTCGTCGAGGCGGGGGAGCAGGTCGCCGCCGAGCTCCGCGAACAGGTGGAGCACTACGCCCGGACCCTCCACTCCCACGTCGGCTACACCTTCCGCACCGAATACGGCGACGCCGCCGGAGCCCTCGCCAAGATCGCCGACGAGATCAGGGCGGACGCGGTCGTCGTGGGCGCCTCGACCCAGGCCGGGCACCGTTTCATCGGCTCGGTCGCGCTCCGCCTGGTGCGCGCCGGCCGATGGCCCGTCACCGTCGTGCCCTGACCGCCCCGGCAGCCGGTATTTCAGCACCGCTCAGCGGTGATCCGGGCCGGACACGTCGAGGGCGCGCAATCCCTCCAGCACCCGCAGCAGCGTCGCCTCGTCCGGGCCGTCCGCGAGCACTCCCACGGGATGACGCCGCTCCCGCCGCGGCAGCGCCCCGGCGGACCCCGCCACCGGCGCCAGCGCCGACGACACCCCGGACGCGAGGCCCGTCACGACCGCCGAGAACATCCCGGACGACGGCCCCCGCACCACGGCCGGGGGAGTGTCCTCCGGCAGGCCGAAGGCCACCGCATCGGCCGCCGCGATGGCCAGCTCGCACCACACGATCTTTCCCCGGTCCGGCGCCGTGTAGTGCCCCCAGCGCCGCGCCAGGCTCCCGACCAGCACCAGCCCCCGGCCGCTCTCGCCCGGCTCGCCCCCCGCGTCTCCGCCGGGCACCGGCTCGTGCTCGCTGCCGTCCCACACCTCGATGAACAGGCTGCGCGGCCCGGGAGCCTCCCGCACCCGCAACGCCACCGTACGCAGCGCGACCGGGAACATCGACGACGCCACGGGCGGGCTCACCACGGCGTCCGTCGCCCGCACCGCGTTCGTCACCAGCTCCGAGACGACCAGCTCCGCCGTGTCCGCCAGATGCCCGAGCTGCCACCCCCGCAGCTGGCACCGTACGAACGCGCGGGCCCGCCGCGGCGCGGTCGCGACCGACCCGAACACCCGGTACGCGACCCTGCGGCCTTCCCGCGCGGGGAAGGGGGAGGTCAGCATCCCGCGGAGCGGCCCTGGACGGACCGGTCTGCGGCGGCCGGCGCGGCCACTGGGGGAGTAGGCATGTCTCCGATCATCCGTCATGCCCGGCGGTAAAGCGGGAGCCTTGACCGCATTCGTCGAACTTTCTCCGACTCCTCACTGAAAAGTCATCTCGGAAAGCCACCCCCGGAACTCGCCATGTACCTGACAGAAGATGACAGGAACGACCGCCACCCTGGTCCCATGCACGCGCACGCCACCGGCACATTCGACGTCACCAGCTGGAACGACCTGGCCACCGAGGAGAAGCAGGGCGCCACGTTCGGCCGCAACCGCCTCACCAAGACCTTCCAGGGCGACCTCACCGGCACCAGCACCACCGAGATCCTGACCGTCGTCACGCCCGACGGCCCAGCCGCCTACGTCGGCGTCGAACACGTCGAGGGCATCCTGCACGGACGCAAGGGCACCTTCGTCCTGCAGCACAGCGCCGCCAGCCACAACGGCGAACAGTGGATGAAGTGGCAGATCGTCCCCGCGACCGGCACCGGCGAGCTGACCGGCCTCACGGGGGAGGGCACCATCCGCGTCGAGAACGGTCACCACTACACCCTCGACTACACCCTGCCCGAGGCCTAATCGGTCCCCGGCTGGGTAGCCGTGGACCCATGGTGAAATCCGCTGATCGGCAGTCCGCGGGCGCGGTCGCCGCGCCGGACCCGGCCGCCCCCGCGCCCGCCGCCCCCCGAACCGTGGCGCGCCGCACAGACGCCTCCCGCGCCGAG
>QFZU02000177.1 GCA_003260025.2 Microbispora triticiradicis
GGCCCGAAGGGCGAGACCGGGGCGCAGGGGCCTAAGGGTGAGACCGGCGCCCAGGGTCCCAAGGGCGACGACGGCAAGGCCGGCGAGCAGGGCCCGCGTGGTCTGCAGGGTCCCAAGGGTGACGACGGCAAGGACGGCAAGGACGGTAAGGACGGCGTCGCCGGCGTCTCGTACAAGTCGGCCGAGTTCAGCTTCGGCCTCGGCGGCGGCTCCAAGAGCCTGAGCTGCGACAGCGGGACCTACGCGACCGGCGGCGGCTACCGCGGCACCAACATCGTCGGTGAGGTCACCACCAACGGCCCGATCATCACCGGCGGCAAGCCGACCGGCTGGGAGGTCAAGGGGTCCGTCGGCACCAAGGGCACCATGTACGTCATCTGCGTCGGCGTCTGAGTCAGCCACGCCGCCGGAAGGGTGGAGTCCGTGGGGGCTCCACCGTACGGCGCTCCACATATGCCTGCCGTACGCGACGAGGCGTTGGCGTACGGCACCGCGAAGGCCCTTCCGGAGGGGTTACCGGAGGGGTCTTCGCGCGTTTCCGGCCTAATTCCGGCCTCCGCCGCTCCCGGAGGCCACGCGACAGGCACGGGCGCGGCCCTCGTAGCCCCGGAAGGCGGTTGCCGGCTCCGACGACTAGGGTGGCCGGTCATGATCGAGCCTTCCTACGTCCGGGTCGCCCGGGCGGCGTACGACGCGATGGCCGGAGACTACGTCGACTTCGCCCGGCACTCGCTGGCCGGCAAGCCGTTCGAACGCGCCATGCTCGCCACGTACGCCGAGCTCGTGCGGACGTCGGACCTCCCGGGCCCGGTGGTCGAGGCCGGTTGCGGAACGGGCCGGATCACGGCGCACCTGCACGCGCTCGGCCTCGACGTCTCCGGCGTCGACCTGTCGCCGGGCATGATCGCGATAGCCCGTCAGGAGCACCCGCACATCCGGTTCCAGGAAGGCCGCCTCGCGGCCCTGGACATCGCCGACGAGTCCCTTAGCGGCGTGGTCGCCTGGTATTCGATCATCCACACGCCACCGGAGGACCATCCGGCGGTGCTCGCCGAGTTCCACCGGGTGCTGGCGCCCGGCGGTCATCTCCTGCTCGCCTTCCAGGTCGGCCAGGTCGGCGACGAGCCGTTCCACCTCGCGGAGGCGTTCGGGCACCAGGTCGGGCTCGACTTCCACCGCGTCTCGCCGGATCACCTGACCCGGCTGCTGGCCGACGCGGGAATCCCCGTGATCGCCCGCCTGCTGTGCGAACGCGGCGAGTCCGAACGGACCCCCCAGGCCTACCTCGTCGCCCGCAAGCCGGTGGCCGCCGCCGGCACGCCGTCCGGGTCGTGACGAAGGGTCAGGTCCACTCCACGTGGGCCCGTACGGCCCCGGCGTCGTCGACCCAGCCCTTGGAGGCGGCGTACTCCAGCATCCGGTCGAGCCTGTCCCGCCACTCCGGGTCCCGGCCCTGGTCACCGGCCAGGCGGATGATGTCCTCCCGGGTGAGCCAGACATGGTCCTCGCGCCGGGCCGTCACCTTGAGAGCGGTGAAGTCCTCCGGGTCGTGAAGAGACCGGGGACTCAGTTCCGCGTCAAGCCACACTGTCTTCTCCTCTGCCGGAGGCGGCGATCACCGGAGTGACTTTACGCGCTCTCGCCCCGGATAGGCCGTCTGATCACGATGGTCCCGGGACACCGACTATGGAACGGTGTAGCTTTGCACCACCTCGCACCCTTTGTGGTCGACTGCGTATCCGGACGGAAAGACGTCGCATGAGAATCCACGCCACGCTCGTCGGCGCCTTCGTCGTACCCCTGGTCGTCCCCGCCGTGGCGTGGCCGGCGGCCGCGGCCACCGCCGCACCCGCGACGTCCGTGCCGACCGGGACGGGCGCGATCCGCTGCCCGAAGCCGACCAGGACCGTCGGCAGCGCCGGTGAGCTGCACGAGGCGCTCAGGTCGGCACGTGCGGGCGACGTCATCCGGCTGCGGCCCGGCACCTACCGGGGCAGGTTCGTCGCCCGGCACTCCGGCACGCCGAAGAAGCCGATCTACCTGTGCGGCCCCGCCGCGGCGGTGCTGGACGGCGGCGGCGTCGGCAAGGGGTACGGTTTCCACCTCGACCGGGCCGGTTACTGGCGCCTGGTGGACTTCACCGTCAGGAACAGCCAGAAGGGCGTCATGGCGGACGGAACCCGGGGCTCGGTCATCCAGGGCCTCACCGTCCGCGACATCGGCGACGAGGCCGTCCATCTGCGTGCCTTCAGCAGCGGCAACATCGTCCAGTACAACCGGATCGACAACACCGGCCTGCGTCGCGCGGAGTTCGGCGAGGGCGTCTACCTCGGCTCAGCGAAGTCCAACTGGGATCGGTACTCCGGCGGGCGGATGGACCGGAGCGACCGGAACCTGGTTCGCGGGAACGTCATCCGGTCCAGGGCCGAGGCGGTGGACGTCAAGGAGGGCACCCGCGGGGGCCGCATCGTCGGCAACGTCTTCGACGGGTCGGCGCTCGTCGCCGCGACCGCCGACTCGTGGGTCGACGTCAAGGGCAACGGCTACCTGATCGAGGGCAACGTCGGCAGGAACACCCCCGTCGACGGCTTCCAGACCCACGAGATCGTCGACGGCTGGGGCACCGGCAACGTCTTCCGCAGGAACACCCTCTATCTCGACGGCGCCGCCGGCGTCGGCATCAACGACACCGTAGGCGGAAACAGGATCACCTGCGACAACAAGGCGGTCGGCGGGCGTCTGCTCAAGAACGGCAGGTGTTCCTGACGCCCCCGGGCGATGTGCCTCACTGGCCCACGCGGCCGTCGACGCACTCCCGCAGCAGGTCCGCGTGGCCGCAGTGCCGGGCGTACTCCTCGATCCGGTGCACCAGCAGGTCGCGGACGGCGATGGCGTCCTTCCCCAGACGCACGCTCAGATCCGGGTGCTCGGCCAGCGCGGCGTCGGTGGCCTCCTGCTCACGGGCGAGGTCGGCGTACGCGGCGTCGACCACCGCCTGGTCGCCGACCGCTCCGTCGAAGTCGCCACCCGGGCCGTACAGCTTCGGCGGCGGGCCGCCGGGAAGGATCCAGCCGCGCCAGTCCCGCTCCGCCTCGGCGAGGTGCCGGAGCAGGCCGAGCAGCGACATGGTCGACGGCGGCACCGATCGGCGGGCCAGCTGCTCCGCGCTGAGCCCCTCGCACTTCATCAGCAGGGTCAGCCGGTAGTTCCTCAGGTACTCCCGCAGCGTCGCCGGTTCGCCTTCCGGGCTGACTTCGTTGTTCTCGCGGGGATCGTCAGCCGGATCCACCCACATGTCTCGATATACGGTCGCCTGGGTCCACCGCTGGGGCTGGTCGTTCACCGTGCCCATGGTGGTCCCCGAGCACCCCGCTCGCCAGCCGTTTTCCCCGCCGCGACGGAACCCCGGCGAAAGCGAAGGCCCTTCCGGACGGGGTCGTCCGGAAGGGCCCTCTGATGACGATCAGCCGAAGACGCGGGGCAGGGCCGAGGTGTGGGCCTCGCGAAGCTCGGCGACCGGGACGTCGAGAACGCCCTCGACCACGAGCGCGTCGCCGCCGGTGAGGCCGAGCCCGGAGCAGGGCACCTCGTGCCGGACGCACAGCTCGGCGAACGCGTCGAACGCGTCCGGGCGGACGCACACCAGCGCACGCGCGGCCGACTCGCTGAACAGGTCGGTGAACGCGTCGTCGCCCGGCAGCGTCACCGTGCAGCCGACGCCACGGGAGAGGCACGCCTCGGCCAGGGCGATCGCGAGACCGCCGTCGGAGAGGTCGTGCGAGCCCTCCAGCAGCCCGCGGGCCGCCGCCTCGGCCAGCACCGCGGCCAGGGCGCGCTCGGCCTCCAGGTTCACCTGAGGCGGCAGCCCGCCCAGGTGGCCGTGGACCACGTGCGCCCACTCCGAGCCGCCGAACTCCTCGCGGGTCTCGCCCAGCAGCAGCACGCGCAGGCCGGCCTCCGGGAAGCCGGACCTGACCCGCCGCGCCACGTCGTCGATCACGCCCAGCACGCCGATCACGGGTGTCGGGTTGATCGCGGTCGAGCCGGTCTGGTTGTAGAACGACACGTTCCCGCCGGTGACCGGCACGCCGAGGGTGCGGCAGGCGTCGGCGAGCCCGCGTACGGCCTCCGAGAACTGCCACATGACCTCGGGGTCCTCCGGAGAGCCGAAGTTGAGGCAGTTGGTGACCGCGAGCGGCTTCGCGCCGGTGACGGCGACGTTCCGGTACGCCTCCGACAGCGCGAGCTGCGCCCCGCTGTACGGATCGAGCCTGGCGTAGCGGCCGTTGCCGTCGGTCGCCAGCGCGATGCCCCGGGTGGTCTCCTCCGCCCCCGGCATCGCCTCCGAGATCCGGAGCATGCCGGCGTCGGCGGGCTGGGCCAGGACGGTGTTACCGCGCACGTACCGGTCGTACTGGGAGGTCACCCACTCCTTCGACCCGAGGTTGGGCGAGCCGAGCAGGGTGAGCAGGGTCTCGCGCAGGTCCGCGGGCCGGGGCAGGCGCTCGGGGCCGTCGGCGTTGAGCGCCGCCTGCCCGGCGGGCTCGTGGAACGGACGCTCGTAGACCGGGCCCTCGTCGGCGGCCGTGCCCGGCGGGATGTCGACGATGACCTCGCCGTCCCACGTCATGACGAGCCTGCCGGAGTCGGTGACCTCGCCGATCACGGTCGCCGGGACGTCCCACTTGTCGCAGATCGCCATGAAGGCCGGGATGTCGTCGGGCGTGACGACCGCCATCATGCGTTCCTGCGACTCGCTCATCAGGATCTCCTCGGGCCGCAGCGAGGGATCGCGCAGCGGGACGAGGTTCAGGTCCACCCGCATGCCGCCGGTGCCCTTGGCGGCCAGTTCGGTGGTCGCGCAGGACACCCCGGCCGCGCCGAGGTCCTGGATGCCGACGACCACGTCCGCCTGGTAGAGCTCCAGGCAGCACTCGATCAGCAGCTTCTCCATGAACGGGTCGCCGACCTGTACGGCGGGCCGCTTGGCCTGCGACTCGTCCTCGAAGGTGGCCGACGCGAGCACCGACGCGCCGCCGATGCCGTCCGCGCCGGTACGCGCGCCGAACAGCACGACCTTGTTGCCGGGCCCGGGGGCGGTGGCCAGCTTGATCTGGTCCTTGCGCAGCAGGCCGACGCACAGGGCGTTGACGAGCGGGTTGCCGATGTAGCAGGGGTCGAAGACGACCTCTCCGCCGATGTTGGGCAGGCCGAGGCAGTTGCCGTAGTGGCTGATGCCCTCCACCACCCCGGGCAGCACCCGGCGGGTGTCGGGCTGATCGGCCCCGCCGAAGCGCAGCGAGTCCATGACCGCGACCGGCCGCGCGCCCATCGACATGATGTCGCGCACGATGCCGCCGACGCCGGTCGCGGCGCCCTGGTGCGGCTCGACGTACGACGGGTGGTTGTGCGACTCGATCTTGAAGGTGGCGGCCCAGCCGTCGCCGACGTCGACCACGCCGGCGTTCTCGCCCATGCCGACGAGCAGGGCCTCCGACTCGGGCGCCTTGGTCCCGAACTGCCGCAGGTGGACCTTCGACGACTTGTAGGAGCAGTGCTCGCTCCACATCACCGAGTAGATCGCCAGCTCGGAGCCGGTCGGCCGCCGTCCGAGGATCTCCCGTACGCGCTGGTACTCGTCGTCCTTCATGCCCAGCTCGGCGTACGGCTGACGCTCCTCGGGCGTCTCCTGCGCGCGCTTCACGCTGTCGAGGGCCATCACGCGTTCACCAGCCTCTTCAGGATCGAGGTGAAGAAGCCGCGGCCGTCCACGCTCGGCGCGCCGGTCAGGTCCTCGACCGCGTGCTCGGGGTGGGGCATGAGGCCGACGACGTTCCCGGCCTCGTTGGCGATCCCCGCGATGTCGTTGAGCGAGCCGTTGGGGTTGCCGCCGGCGTAGCGGAAGACCACCCGGCCCTCGCCCTCCAGCGCCACCAGCGTGGCGGCGTCGGCGACGTAGCGGCCCTCGCCGTGCTTGATCGGCAGCACGATCTCCTGGCCGTCCGCGAAGTCCGCGGTCCAGGCCGTACGCGTGCTCTCCACGCGGATGCGCTGGTCGCGGCAGATGTAGTGCAGGCCCTCGTTGCGGGTCAGCGCGCCCGGCAGCAGGTGCGCCTCACAGAGGATCTGGAAGCCGTTGCAGGTGCCGAGCACGGGCAGCCCGGCCTGCGCGGCCGGGATCAGCTCGGTCATGAGGGGGGAGAACCGGGAGATCGCTCCGCAGCGAAGGTAGTCGCCGTAGGAGAACCCGCCGGGCAGGAAGACGGCGTCGACGCCCTTGAGGTCGTGGTCGGCGTGCCACAGCGGCACCGCCTCCGCTCCGGCCAGCCGTACGGCTCGCGCGGCATCCTGGTCGTCGAGTGTTCCGGGGAAGGTGACGACGCCCACCCGGGCAGCGCTCATGACTGTGTTCCCTCCAAGGATCGCCGCCAGGCCGGACGCCACCGTCTCATGTGCCGGACGGCGGTCAGTGGCGGTACACCTCAGAGTATCGGAGCCGCCAAATCGGCCGCTCTCGCGGAGCCCCGAACCGATCGGGCCGCGTCGTGAGCCACACGTGCCGCGCCCTGGGCCGGCGCGGCCGGTGGCCGGGGTCCTCAGACCCCGGCCAGGTGGCGGTCGAGAGTGAGATGGTGGGCGATGGCGTCCTCGGCCCAGTCGAGCTCCTTGCACAGCCGCACGGTCGTGCCGCGGCCGGGCGTGATGTCGAAGGACAGGTCGTCCACGACGGCCCGCATGATCAGGATCCCACGGCCGTGCTCGGTCTCGGCCGGCGGGTGCTGGCGGGGAATCATGTGCAGCCCCTCGCCGCCGTCGGCGACGCGCAGCTCACATCGGCCGTTGCCGATGGTGGCCATGACCTCGTAACGGTTTGCCGGTCCACCGTGCCTTACAGCGTTGGCGCATGCCTCGGACGTGGCCAGGAGTATGTCGGACACGCACTCCTCGGTCACGCCGAGCGACCTGAGCGCGTTACCCACCACGCGGCGGACCATCGGGATGCCGATCGCATCCCTCGGCATGGCCAGCGAGAACTCAATATCCACCGGACCCCTCCCCGGTGTCGAAGGTCACCACGGTAGGCTTCCCCACTGAATCAGGGCTAACCGCAAAATCACGGTCCTGTTATTCGGGGCGTGCCTCATGGGTGGGTTTAAGACGACCTATGTCCCATTTACGAGGGAGAAGTCAGGGGCGCGGCGGTGTGAAATGCACCACTTCACTCCGCGACGTGGATTGCGAAGTTCTCGATCACCGTGTTGGCCAGCAGGGTTTCGGCCATCTTTCGGACTTCCGAAAGGGCGGCTTCGTCCGCGGGCCCGTCCAGCTCCAGCTCGAACCGCTTGCCCTGCCGCACCTCGGAGACCCCGGAGAAGCCGAGCCGCGGCAGCGCCCGGGCGATCGCCTGCCCCTGCGGGTCGAGGATCTCCGGCTTGAGCATGACGTCGACGATGACGCGCGCCACGATGTGCCTCCAATTTCGAGTGGTCCGCCAGTTTCGGTGGGTCCGCCGGTTTCGGTGGGTCCGTTTCTGGGTCAAGCCTAGTGGCGGCCCGGCGACGCGCTCGCGATGGGCCACGCGGCGGGCGGGGCCGCGGCGGAGGGGTGTGGCGCCTCACGCCCCGGGAATCGGAGAAGTATGGACAGGAGGCGGGGTCTTGCGCGAAGGGGTGTGACTTCTGCCACGATGTCCGCATATGCGACCGGTCGCCCACCTCCAGCGGCCGTCCGCCGACCCTACCCGGCCCTCCGGCGGTGGCGACCCCACCCGTGGCGGGCACGAGACGCACAGGAGTGGCATGTGACAGCCCACGCCCCTCGCGGTGCCGACGCACCCCCGGAGCTCGTCCAACTGCTCACCCCCGAGGGAGAGCGGGTCGAGCATCCCGACTACGACATCGAGCTGACCGCCGAAGAGGTCCGCTCCCTCTATCGCGACCTGGTCCTCGTCCGCCGCATCGACCTGGAGGCCGTCGCGCTCCAGCGACAGGGCGAGCTCGGCCTCTGGGCGTCCCTGCTCGGGCAGGAGGCCGCGCAGGTCGGGTCGGGCCGGGCGCTCACCGGCGCCGACATGGCCTTCCCCACCTACCGCGAGCACGGCGTGGCCTGGTGCCGCGACGTCGACCCGGTCAACCTGCTCGCGCTGTTCCGCGGCGTGAACAACGGCGGATGGAACCCGGCCGAGCACAACTTCCACCTCTACACGATCGTCATCGGCTCCCAGACCCTGCACGCGGTCGGGTACGCCATGGGCGTCCAGCGCGACGGCGGGGAGTCCGCGGCGATCGTCTACTTCGGCGACGGCGCGACCTCCCAGGGCGACGTGAACGAGTCCTTCATCTGGGCCTCGGTGTTCAACGCCCCGGTCGTGTTCTTCTGCCAGAACAACCAGTGGGCGATCTCCGAGCCGCTGGAGAAGCAGTCGAAGATCCCCCTCTACAAGAGGGCCTCGGGCTTCGGCTTCCCCGGCATCCGGGTCGACGGCAACGACGTGTTCGCCTGCCTGGCCGTGACCCGCCGCGCGCTGCGGAACGCCCGCGAAGGGCAGGGCCCGACCCTGATCGAGGCGTTCACCTACCGGATGGGCGCGCACACCACCTCCGACGACCCCACCCGCTACCGCCTCGCGAACGAGCTGGAGGCCTGGAAGCTGAAGGACCCCATCGAGCGGGTCAAGGCGTACCTGTTCAAGAACCAGCTCGCCGACCAGGAGTTCTTCGAGAAGGTCGACGCGGAGGCCGACGCGCTCGGCAAGGACGTGCGCGACCGGTGCCTCGCGCTGCCCGACCCGCCGCCCGGGGCTATCTTTGATCACGTGTACGCGGGCGCCCACGCACTCCTCGACGAGGAGCGCGAGCAGTATCTGACCTACCTGGCGGGATTCGAGCGATGACCACACTGACTCTCGCCAAGGCGCTGAACGAGGGACTGCGCCGCTCGATGGAGGACGACCCCAAGGTCCTCCTCATGGGAGAGGACGTCGGCAAGCTCGGCGGCGTCTTCCGGGTCACCGACGGCCTGCAGAAGGACTTCGGCGAGGACCGCGTCATCGACACGCCGCTCGCCGAGTCGGGGATCATCGGCACGGCGATCGGCCTGGCCCTGCGCGGCTACCGGCCCATCTGCGAGATCCAGTTCGACGGGTTCGTGTTCCCGGCCGCCGACCAGATCATCACGCAGCTCGCCAAGATGCCGCTGCGGTCGCTCGGCACGCTGAAGCTGCCGGTCGTCGTGCGCATCCCCTGCGGCGGCGGCATCGGGGCGGTCGAGCACCACTCCGAGTCGCCGGAGGTGTACTTCACCCACACCGCCGGCCTGCGGGTGGTCGCGTGCTCCAACCCCGCCGACGCGTACACCATGATCCAGGACGCGGTCCGCTGCGACGACCCGATCATCTTCTTCGAGCCCAAGCGCCGTTACTGGGACAAGGCCGAGGTGGACCTCGCCGACCCCGGCCTGCCGCTCGACCGCGCCCGCGTCGTACGGCCCGGCCGGGACGTGACGCTCGTGGCGTACGGGCCGATGGTGAAGACCTGCCTGGAGGCCGCGTCGGCGGCCGAGGAGGACGGACGGGACATCGAGGTGATCGACCTGCGCTCGCTCAACCCGCTGGACGCCGAGGTGCTGACCGAGTCGGTGACGCGGACCGGCCGCTGCGTGGTCGTCCACGAGGCTCCGGTCTTCACCGGGTTCGGGGCCGAGATCGCGGCGCGGGTCACCGAGCGCTGCTTCTACCACCTGGAGGCCCCGGTGCTGCGGGTGGGCGGGTTCTCCACGCCGTACCCGCCGTCCCGGCTGGAGGAGCACTACCTGCCCGACCTCGACCGGGTGCTCGACGCCGTCGACCGCTCGTTCGCTTACTAGAGGGGAGAGATCTGATGCTCCGTGAGTTCAGGCTCCCCGACGTGGGCGAGGGGCTGACCGAGGCCGAGATCGTCAGGTGGCACGTCACCCCGGGCGACTCCGTGAAGATCAACCAGACGATCGTGGAGATCGAGACGGCCAAGGCCGTGGTGGAGCTGCCCTGCCCGTACGAGGGCACGGTGTCGGCCCTGATGGCCGACGAAGGCCAGACGGTCGACGTCGGCGCCCCGATCATCTCGGTCCGTACGGGCGACGGCGAGGGCCCGGCCGACGCCGGCCGGGAGGCGCTGGCCGACGACCTGGTGCCGGGCGCGGGAGACGGCGCCGAGCCGAAGAAGGAGAAGCGTCAGCCGGTGCTCGTCGGATACGGCGTGAAGACGTCCGCGACCCGCCGCCGGCCCCGCAAACCGGCCTCCCCCGCGCCTGTTTCGGCCCCGCCTGTTTCGGTCACACCTGCTCCGGCCACCCCGCCCGCTGTGTCCTCCGCGCCTGCTGTGTCCTCCGTGCCCGCTGTGCCCGGGAACGGGCACCCGGCCTCCGCCGGGGCCCGCGTGCTGGCGAAGCCGCCGGTGCGCAAGCTCGCCAGGGACCTCGGCGTCGACCTGACGGCCCTCACCGGCACCGGCCCGCAGGGATCGATCACCCGGGCCGACGTGGAGGCCGCGGTGGCGGCGCCCGCCCCGGCTGCCTCGGGAACCTCCGCGGCCTCGAGGACCGCGCGGGAGGAGTACATCCCGGTCCGAGGGGTCAGGAAGGCGACCGCGCAGGCCATGGTGGCCAGCGCGTTCTCGGCTCCGCACGTGACGGAGTGGCTCCAGGTCGACGTGACCGGGACGATGGAGGCCGTGCGGCGGCTGCGGACGCTGCCCGAGTTCGCCGAGGTCAAGGTGTCGCCGCTGCTCCTGGTGGCGAAGGCGCTGATCACGGCGGTGAAGCGGCACCCGATGGCGAACGCCTCGTGGACCGGCGAGGAGATCGTGGTCAAGCACTACGTGAACCTCGGGATCGCCGCCGCCACCGACCGCGGGCTGATCGTGCCGAACGTCAAGGACGCCGACGCGATGTCGCTGCCCGACCTCGCGCGGGCGCTCGGCGAGCTCACCGAGCGGGCGCGGGCGGGCAGGTGCCAGCCGGCCGAGCTGAGCGGCGGCACGATCACGATCACCAACGTGGGGGTCTTCGGCGTCGACGCCGGGACGCCGATCCTGAATCCGGGAGAGGTGGCGATCCTCGCCGTCGGTCAGATCAGGGACATGCCCTGGGTGGTCGACGGGCAGCTCGCCGTCCGGAAGGTGACCACGCTGGCGCTGTCGTTCGACCACCGTGTGGTCGACGGCGAACTCGGCTCCCATGTCCTGCGCGACGTCGGCGCCATGCTGGAGGACCCCCTGCGCATGCTCGCCTGGAGCTGACGCACCCGATTCCCCGAGGGGCCGGAGACCGATCGGCGGTCTCCGGCCCTTCCGCCGCCGGTCGCCTTTCCGGAGGACGCCGGTGCGCGAGCTCCGTGCACCCGCCGCTCGTGACTGCGCCGCTCGTGACCGCGCCGCTCGTGAACCCCGGAGGAGCACGTCACGCACGCCGGCTCGGGGCGTACAAGCCGTCTGCAAGATCGGAACCAGTGACACTCAAGCACGGGTTCCTAGCCTCCCTACCGTGATTCGTGGAGACCACGGCCCGCTCGTGACGCGAGACGGGGGAGCGGCGGCGATCGCCGGGTTCGCCGTCGTACTCGCCGAGGGCGCGGAGATCCTGCGCACCCTGAGCCGTCGGGCCACGCCTCTCACCGAGGCGGGCAAGGTGATCGAGGAGTGGGCCGGCCGCCATCCCGGTGCCTGCCCCCGCCTCGTGCCGGGCGACCGCGACGGGTACGGCCTTCTGCTGCACCATCCCGAGGGCGGGGTGGTGACGCTGTCGGTGCCGCGAGGCGAGCGGCATCGGCCGGACGGCCCGGACGAGGTCGCAGAGCGCTGCCTCCCGCCGCGTGAGCTCGTGGAGGACGACGAGCCGCTGGAGGACGACGATCTGCGGGAGGCCGTGGCGGAGCTCCGCGCCCGGCGCGGCCTGCACGACCGGGCCGCCACGCTGGCCTGGCTGGCGGAGACGCCGTGGTCGGGGGAGCAGTTCGAGGCGCTCGTCGCCGGGATCGCCCGGCGGCGCCGCTTCCGGCGGCGCAAACAGGCCGAGCTCGGGCCGGGCCACCTCGCCTCCCACCGCTCCGACTTCGACCGCGTACGCGCCTTGTGGGTGACGGGCTCCCAGCCGGTGGACGGCGAACTGCTCCACTGCGTCTCCGGCCTGACCGGCTACGAGCAGGCCATGGTGACGGTGGGCGAGCGGTGGGCCGGGGAGCTGCCCGCGCCGCTGCGTCACGCGGGCCTCGACGCGCTGGTCGGCCCGGTCCCGTACGGCGACGGTTATCTGACCGGCGTGGTGCTGGACCGCCGGGCGGCGCGGGACGATCCGGAGACGCTCGCCGCGGCGGGCGAGGCCGCCTTCGGCGAGTGGCTCGTGGCACGGCGCAGGCGGGCCTCCGTCGAGTGCCACTGGATCTGACACCCGCGCCGTGGAGAAGCCGTGCAGAAGCCGGGGAAGGCCGGAGAAGCCGGGACGCCGGAGACGGCAGGGGCGCTGGAGATCGCCGGGCACGGGGGATGAGAGGATGAGCGCCGTGAAGAGCGCGGCCACCGGGCCGCGTGCGTCCCGTCCCAGGGAGAGTGCATGTTCCGCCACATCGTGCTGCTGAAGTGGACCGACGACGCCACCGAGGAGCAGCGCGCCGAGGTGGCCAGGCGGCTGAACGAGCTGCCGGGCGTCATCCCCGAGATCCGGACCTACCAGATCGGCCTGGACGCGGGCGTCAACCAGGGCAACTTCTCCTTCGCCGTGACGGCCGAATTCGACTCCCCGGAGGACTACGTCGTCTATCGGGACCACCCGGCCCACCTGGCGGTGATCGAGGAGTGCATCGCGCAGATTCTCGCCGCCCGCGCGGCCGTGCAGTACGCACTCTGACCCCGGTTCACGCTTCCCGGGCATGAACGGCCGAGGGCGAGCGGGCGTCGCCGCTCGTCCCGCCGTTCGGCATCGCCATCGGTTCGGTGCTGTTCGCGCCGCGGCTGAACCGGATCCGTTCGAGACTCAGGGTCAGCTCGCCGCTGGAGTTCCTCGCGAGGCGCTACAACGTGCCGACGCAGCAGGCGCTCGCGTGGTCCGGCGGCCTGCTCAAGATCGTGGACGTCGGCGCCAAGTGGGCCGCGATCGCCACGTTGCTGTCGACGTTCACCGGCCTGTCGCTCAACCAGGGCATCCTGATCACCGGCGCCGTCACCGCGGTCTACTGCACGGTCGGCGGCCTGTGGGCCGACGCGCTCACCGACTTCGGGCAGTTCGTCATCCAGTTGCTCGCCGGCGTCGTCATGCTGGTCGCCGTCCTCGGGAGGCTCGGCGGCGTCGACGCGATCGGCGGCGCGTGGGACCGGCTCCCGGCCGGGCACGCGCAGCCGCTCAACGGGCCCTTCACCGTGACGTTCCTGCTGGCGTTCCTGTTCATCAAGACGTTCGAGTACAACGGCGGCATGTGGAACCAGGCTCAGCGGTACATGGCGGCGCCGACGCCGGGGCAGGCGGCCCGGGGCGCCCGGCTGTCGGCCGCGCTGTGGGCGGTCTGGCCGCTGCTGCTGTTCTTCCCGATGTGGGCCGCGCCGCTGCTGGTCCACGCGAACAAGCCCGACGCCAGCGACTCCTACGCGCTCCTGACCACCCAGCTCATCCCGCACGGCCTGCTGGGCCTGGTGATCGCCGGTTTCTTCTCGCACACGATGGCGATGGCCTCCTCCGACGCCAACGCGATCGCCTCGGTCTTCACCCGCGACGTGATCCCGGTGCTGTCCCGCGCGGCGCGCGGCTGGGACACCCGGGCCGGCCTGATCGCGGCCCGGGTCACCACGGTCGCGTTCATCGCGCTGTCGATGGCCGTGGCGACCCAGGTCAACAGCCCGATGCTGAAGGACATCATCACGGTCGTGATCAAGTGGGTGGCCGGGCTCATCGGCCCGATCTCGATCCCGCTGCTGCTCGGCATGCTGCCGGCGTTCCGCCGGTCCGGGCCGACGGCCGCACTGGTCTCGTGGGCCGCCGGCCTGATCGCGTTCTGGCTCACCAACTACGGCGTGAGCGGCGTCTCGACCGCCGTGGCGACGGCCGCGCCGGTGGCCACCTCGCTTGGGCTGTTCACGGTCATCGGCTTCGTCCGCCCGGAGAACACCCCCGAGCGGGAGGAACTGCTCACCACCGCTAACACCGACGCGACCGCCTCCTCCTAGAAGGAGCTCTCGGGCAGGTCCATGAGGTCCTGCCCGGTGGCGGCGAGCACGCGGCGCTCGGCGGCCAGGCGGGGCAGGATCGTCTGGGCGAAGAACGAGGCCGCCCCGATCTTGCCCGTGTAGAAGTCCTTGTCGTGCTCCGAGACGGACAGCGCGTTCAGCGCCACCTCGGCCTGGCGCAGCAGCAGCCAGCCGAGGACCAGGTCGCCGAGCGCCATCAGGAACCGGGTCGTGTTGAGGCCGACCTTGTAGACCTCCCGCGGCGTCTCCATCGAGGCGATCGCCCATCCGGCCATCGTGTCGGCCATCGCCTTGACCTCGTCGGCCGCCTCGTCGAGCAGCCCCCGCTCGACCTTCAGCCGTCCGTTGCCCGCCTCGGAGGCGGCGAACGCCTTGATCTCGCCGAGCAGCGACCCCAGCGCCGCGCCCTGGTTCCGCAGGACCTTGCGGAAGAACAGGTCCTGGCCCTGGATCGCGGTCGTGCCCTCGTACAGTGAGTCGATCTTCGAGTCGCGGATGTACTGCTCGATCGGGTAGTCCTGCAGGAAGCCCGAGCCGCCGAGCGTCTGCAGCGAGCGCGCGAGCAGCTCGTACGACCGCTCGGAGCCGACGCCCTTGACCAGCGGGAGCAGCAGGTCGTTCAGCGCCTCGGCGGCCTCGTCGCGACGGCCCTCGAACTCCGCGATCTGGATCTGGTCCTGGATCGTCGCCGTGTAGAGCACCAGCGCCCGCATGGCCTCGGCGTACGACTTCTGCAGCATGAGCTCGCGGCGTACGTCGGGGTGGTGGGTGATCGGCACGCGCGGCGCGGTCTTGTCGCCGGCGCGGGTGAGGTCGGCGCCCTGGAGGCGGTTCTTCGCGAACTCCAGCGCGTTCAGGTAGCCGGTGGAGAGCGTGGCGATGGCCTTGGCGCCCACCATCATGCGGGCGTGCTCGATGACCATGAACATCTGCCGGATGCCGTCGTGCGTGTCGCCGACCAGGTAGCCGATGGCGGGGTGCTTCTCGCCGAGGGTGAGCTCGCAGGTCGTGGAGACCTTGAGGCCCATCTTCTTCTCGACGTTGGTGACGTAGACGCCGTTGCGCTCGCCCAGCTCGCCGGTCTCGATGTCGACGAGGTACTTCGGCACGAGGAACATCGACAGGCCCTTGGTGCCGGGCTTGGCGCCCTCGGGGCGGGCCAGCACGAGGTGGAAGATGTTCTCGGCCATGTCGTGCTCGGCGCTGGTGATGAAGCGCTTCACGCCCTCGATGTGCCAGGTGCCGTCGGGCTGCGCGATCGCCTTCGTACGGCCGGCCCCGACGTCGGAGCCCGCGTCGGGCTCGGTCAGGACCATCGTCGCGCCCCAGTGCCGCTCGACGGCCATCTCGGCGAACCGCTTCTGCTCGGGGGTGCCGAGCTCGAACAGCAGGCGGGCGAAGGCGGGGCCGCAGGCGAACATCCACACGGCGGGGTTGGCCCCGAGCACCATCTCGGCCATCGCCCACACGAGGCTGCGCGGAGCGGGTGTGCCGCCCAGCTCAGGCTGCAGCTCAAGGCGCCACCACTCGGCGTCCACCCAGGCCTGGTACGACCGCTTGAAGCTCTCCGGCATGGTCACGTCGTGGGTGGCCGGGTCGAAGACGGGCGGGTGGCGGTCGGCGTCCTCGAACGAGTCGGCGATCGGCCCGGTGGCGAGCCGGTTCACCTCGTCCAGCACGCTGCGGGCGGTGTCCTCGTCGACCTCGGCGAAGGGGCCGGCGCCGAGGATCTCCCTGCGCCCGAACACCTCGAAGAGGTTGAACTCCAGGTCGCGGAGGTTGCTCTTGTAGTGACCCATCTATGCGCTCCTAGAACCAGACCCGGGGGTAACGTACTGGTCGGTAACTCTAGCCCGAATGCTACCCGCCGGTAACCCGGCATATCCATGGCCTCCACCACAGATCGCGCGAATCCTCCCGCACAACGGATATGTTGGGGTTGTGAGGGGCGCGACTCGCGGCCCTCCCGGACGAGGTGCCTGCCGTACCCGGAGCGGCGAAGACGGCGGGCGAAGGGATATGAACCAGCTTCTGCAGATCGCCGGCGCCGTCCTCGTCCTCGGCGCGTTCCTGCTCTCCCAGATGAACGTCCTGGACGGCCGGTCGAAGATCTACCTCACGCTCAACCTCGTCGGCTCCGCCGTGCTCGCGTGGCTCGCGTACGCGGACGCCGACTGGGGGTTCCTGCTGCTGGAGGGGGTGTGGGCCGTGGTCTCCGCGGCCGGCCTCGTCCGATCGCTCCGGCCGCGGCGGATGGTCACATAACCGGCTTGACACCTTTGATGGTGTCGCGGTTGGGTGGGCGCATGCTTGAGATCCATACGATGACTTTCGACTGCGCCCGGCCGTACGAGCTGGCCCAGTGGTGGAGCGAGGCCCTGGGCTGGCCGCTCGTCGGCTCCGAACCGGAGGACGACGAGGTCATGCTGGACCGCCCGGACGGTCCTCCGCACCTGCTCTTCATCCGGGTGCCCGAGGGCAAGACGGTCAAGAACCGGCTCCACCTCGACGTCAACCCGACCGGGGACGGTACCCGCGACCAGCAGGTCGAGCGGCTGCTCGCGCTCGGGGCCAAGCCGTACGAGGACCACCGCACCCCCGAGGGGGCGGGCTGGGTCACGTTGCTCGACCCCGAGGGCAACGAACTCTGCGTGTGCCGCAGCGCGGCGGAGCGGGAGTCCTGAGACTCACGCGCCCTTGGCCCGGCTCCGCATGGAGAGCGTGAAGACGGCGGTGACCAGCAGCACGAGCAGGCCCCCGCACAGCGCGTCCCAGCCCGCGCCGAAGACGCCCTCGCGGTCGATCACGAGCTGCACGGGGTACATCAGGGCCGCCGCGCCCAGCCCCGGGTAGAGCGAGAAGCGCCAGGGGTGCCGCAACGCCCAGTGGCGGGCCTGCCGGGTCACCCGGTCGCCCACGTTCGGCTTGGAGATCGATCCGATCCCCGCGACGAGGGCGAACAGGGTGATACCCGAGCACAGGGCCCAGGTCAGGTCCGCCGGTCCGGGCAGGATGACGCCCAGGAGGAAGCTCGTGGCTGCGACCGCCCCGCCGGCCGTCGCCGCGGCACGCCAGGGAGCGCCGCGCAGGGCCGCGCCGGCCAGGGACATCTCGTCCATTCGGGTGAGTTCGTTCATGGTTACAGCGTGCCTGCCCGGGTGGTCCGGCGGCATCGGGGAAGTCCCTGAGCATCCCCTGACGCCCCCTGGACAGGTCCCCCGGCACCCCTATCCCTCCAGGGTGACCCCCTCCGGGAGCGGGGCGACGTCGACGAAGTTGTCGTGGTAGACCGCGCCCCGGCCCATGTCGGCGTCGCGTTCGTCCACCACCGCGTTGGGGTTGGCCCCGGCCGCGTGCTTCGGCCAGTGGCCCTTCGGCGCCGCGACCACCCCCGCCGCGACCCGGTCGCTGACCTCCACGTACGCCCGGAACTCCCCGTTGCCGTTGAAGACACGGGCCGCCTGCCCGTCCACGAGGCCGCGCGGCGCCGCGTCGGCCGGGTTGACCAGCACCCGCGGGCCCTTCGACCGCCTGCGCAGCTCCGGGTTGTTGCCGAACGTCGTGTTCAGGAACGTGTGCGACGCCGGTGTGACCAGGACGAGCGGGTGCGGCCGGTCGGCGGGAGCCGTACGGGCCGTCAGCGACGGCGCGTAACCCGCGACGCGCGGCAGCCCGGCCGCCTCGGCCCGCTCGGAGGCGAACTCCAGCCGGCCGCTCGGGGTCGGGAAGCCCTCCGTGAACGGCACGAACGGGTCGGCCGCCGGCAGCCGCGCCCAGCCCTGCTTGCGGATCTCCTCCAGCGTGATCCCGGCCTGGGCGAGCGTCTGCTCGGCGAGTTCGAGGTCGGTGTCGTACAGGGACGGCTCGGTCAGGCCCATCTGCCGGGCGAGCCGGCGGAACGTCTCGGTCGTGGACAGGCACTCGCCCGGCGGCGCGACGGCGGGCTCGTTCCACACCATGTACATGTGGCCGTAGCCGTGATGCACGTCCAGGTGCTCGATCTGCATCGTCGCGGGCAGCACGTAGTCGGCGTAGTCGGCCGTGTCGGTCGGGAACTGCTCCATCACCACCGTGAACAGGTCCTCCCGCGCCAGCGCCGCCCTGATCCGGTTCTGGTCGGAGGTCGAGCCGAGGGGGTTGGCCGCGTAGACCCACAGGCACTTGACCGACTCGTCCAGTCCGTCGGCCAGCCGGGTCATCGTGAGCGTGCGCACCGGGTGGGGGAGCAGGTCGTCGCGGGGGTCGGGCCCAGTGGGCGCGTACGCCGAGGTGGAGTAGGCCACCCCGCCGCCGGGGTGCCGCCAGTCGCCGGTCACGCCCGGGATGCAGGCGATCGTCCGCATCGCGGTCCCGCCGCCCTCGTGCCGCTGGATGCCCATCGTGGCCCGGATGCCGGTCGGCCGCGTGTGCGCGAGGCGTACGCCGAGGGCCCTGATCCGCTCCTCGGGCAGCCCGGTGATCTCCGCGACGAGCGCCGGGGGATGCCTGCGGATCTCCGCCTCGAACTCGTCCCAGCCGGTCGTGTGCTCCTCGATGTACGCCCGGTCCTCGGCGCCCTCCTCCAGCACGACGTGCAGCAGGCCGAGCGCGAGCGCGGCGTCCGTCCCGGGACGGATCGGCAGGTGCTCGTCCGCCTGGTCGGCCGTGCGCGTGCGGACGGGGTCGATCGCGACGACGTAGGCTCCGGCGGCGCGGGCGTCCTGGACGAACTTCCACATGTGGTGCCCGCTGGTCAGCGTGTTGGTGCCCCACAGCAGGATCAGCCGGGACAGGGCGAACGTCTCGGGGTCTATGCCGCCGGGGGTCCCGTTGACGTAGCGCAGGCCGTCGTTGCCCGCCCGCGCGCAGATGTTGAGATCGTGCCGGGACGCGCCGAGGACGTTCCAGAACCGCCGCCCGGCCTGTCCCGACTCGCCCTGGACGTACCCGAGCGTCCCGGTGCCTTGGTACGGCCAGATCGCCTCGCCGCCGTACTCCTCGACGATCGACGTCAGCCTCGCCGCGATCTCCGCCAGCGCCTGGTCCAGGGGGACGCGCTCGAACCGGCCGGACCCCTTGGGCCCGACCCGCTTCAGGGGGTGGAGGATCCGGTCCGCCGCGCGGACCTGCTCCAGGTAGCGGTTCACCTTCACGCACAGGGCTCCGCGCGTGTAGGGGTGGTCGTGGTTGCCGCGCAGCGCGGCGGCCTCGCCGTCGCGTACGGTCACGACCCAGGAGCAGGTGTCGGGGCAGTCGAGCGGACAGGCGCCCAGGATGGGTAGCGACGTGCTCATGGCCTCGACGTTAGCGTGCCGCTGTCGGCCGCCCTCTCGCCGCGTCCTCCCACCGTCCTCAGCGGATCTCCCGCAGGTACGCGATGTTGGCGGCGTCCTCGGGTTCGGTGCTGGGCGCGGCGGCGAACCAGGCGTCCAGGATCTCCGTGAGCACCTGCTGGGAGGTCAGGCGGAGGCTGAGCGCGAGCACGTTGGCGTCGTTCCACTTTCGGGCGCCCGCGGCGGTGACGGCGTCGGCGCACAGCGCGGCCCGCACCCCCGCCACCTTGTTGGCCGCGATGGAGGCGCCGGTGCCGGTCCAGCAGCAGACGACGGCCTGGTCCGACCGGCCCTCCGCCACGTCCCGCGCGGCGCTGGAGCAGCACCAGGCCCAGTCGGCCCGGCCGTCCGGGGCCAGCGCTCCATAGAGTGTGACTGTATGGCCGCGCCTTTCCACCTCGGCGGCCAGCGCCGGCGCGATCCCGTCGAGGCTGTCCGAGGCCAGGGATATATGCATGCCATTAATTCTGGACACTGAGTGCGAAGATCGCACAGAATCGCTGGTGGTGAGAGGCATCAAGGAGCAGGACCTGACACTGGACACCTCCGGCCCGGGGGTCGTCCTGGTCGTCGAGCCTCTGTTGCCGCAGCGGATCCGCCGTCCTTCGGACGCCCTGCGGTTCCTGCTCACGCTGCTGGCCCTCGCCGCCGTCGTGCTGCTGGCCCTGGCCCTGCAGCGGACGCTCAACGGCCTGGAGTCCGACGTCCACACGGGCACCGGCCGCGCGCCCGAGGTGCTGTCGGCCGCCGCCGGGCTGCTGGGCGGCGTGGCCGTGCTGGTCGTCCCGGTGGCGTTCGCCGTCGAGCGGGTCTTCCATCGCGACGGCATGCGCGTCACCCAGGGGCTGATCGCCGCGATCCTCGCCCTGCTGGTCTCGTACGCGCTGGGCGAGTGGCTGGTGCAGTCCGGTCCAGCGGACCTCAGGCAGCTGCTCACCGGCAACCGGGACGTCGAGCCGCTGAACACCGTGCTCACCCCCGCGATCGCCTACGCCACGGCGGTGCGGATGTCGCGCCGCCCCCACTGGCGGGCGCTCATGTGGGTCGCTCTGGGCCTCGACGTGTTCGCGCTGTTCACCGCCACCAAGGTCACCGCGCTCGGCGTGATCCTCACCTACGTCGTCGGCCTCGCCGTCGGTTTCGGCACGTTGTACGGCATCGGCAGCGCCAACACCCGGCCGCCGGGCAGCGCCGTGCTGGCCGCGTTGCGCAGGCTCGGGTTCACGCCGGTCAGCGCGCGGCGGGTGGAGGACGACAGCTCGGGCAGCCGCCGCTACCTCATCGGCCTCGCCGGCGACCGCACCGTCGACGTGACCGTCCTCGACCGGGACCGCCAGGTCGCGGGGGTCCTCTACCGGCTGTGGCGGCGGTTCCTGCTCAACAACGAGACCCGGCGCCGGGCCATCCGCTCGCTGCGCGCCGAGCTGGAGCGCGAGGCGCTCATGGCGTACGCCGCGCAGGCGGCGGGCGTACGGCTGCCGCGCCTGCTGGGCACCAGCGAGGTCGGCACCGAGGCCGCGCTGCTCGCCTACGAGCACGTGGACACCCGGCCGGTGAGCGAGCTGGACGACGTGGACCTCGACGACGAGCTGCTCGCGCGGATGTGGGAGCAGGTGCGGCTGCTGCAGGCCCACCGCCTGGCCCACCGCCATCTCACCGGCGAGAGCATCCACGTCGACGCGCACGGCGACGTCTACCTCGTGGACGCCCGCAGCGGCGAGATCGCGGCCGGTGACCTGCTGCTGCGGCTCGACATCGCCCAGCTTCTCTCCTACCTCGGCACCCGGGTGGGAGCCGAGCGGTCCGTCCGCTCGGCGGCGAAGGCGCTGGGGGAGGACGCTCTGGCCGGAGCGATGCCGCTGCTCCAGCGGATCGCGCTGAGCCGCGACACCAGGACCGCCGCCCGCCGCGACAAGCACCTGCTGCCCGCGCTCCGCGAGCAGATCATCGCGCTGAAGCCCAAGGCCGAGGTGGAGGAGGTGCGGCTGGAGCGGTTCCACCCCCGCACGCTCGTCACGATCATCCTCAGCGTGATCGCGGCCTACCTGCTGCTGCCCCAGCTCAGCCAGGTCAACCTGGTCTCCGTCGTCACCACGGCCAACTGGGCGTGGAGCGGGGTCGCGCTGGTGGCGGCCGCGCTGAGCTACGTGGCCGCCGCGGTGATGCTGCGCGGGTTCGTCCCCGAGTCGCTGCCGCTCGGGCACACGATCCTGGCCCAGCTCGCCGGGTCGTTCGTGAAGCTGGTCGCCCCCGCCGCGGTGGGCGGAGTCGCGATCAACACCCGTTACCTGCAGAAGCGCGGGGTGCCGCCCGGGGCCGCCGTGGCGAGCGTCGGAGCGTCCCAGCTCATCGGCCTGACCATGCACATCATGCTGCTGCTGCTGTTCGGCTATCTGACCGGCACGCAGGCCGCGCCGTCCCTGACCCCGTCGCGCGGGCTCCTCATGGTGCTGCTCGGGGTGGCCGTGCTGTTCCTCATCCTGCTCGCCATACGGCCGCTGCGCCGGGTGGTCACCTCCCGCGTGCGCGCGTTGTTCTCGGGGGTGATCCCCCGGCTGCTCGACGTCGTGCAGTCGCCCCGGAAGGTCCTGGAGGCCGTCGCCGGCACGCTGCTGCTCACGCTCAGCTTCGTGATCTGCCTGGCGGGGTGCGTACAGGCCTTCGGCGGCGACGTGTCGTTCACGGCCGTCGCCGTGGTGTTCCTCGCCGGCAACGCGATCGGCTCCGCCGCTCCGACGCCCGGCGGCCTCGGCGCGGTGGAGACCTCGTTGTCGGTCGGCCTCACGGTCGCCGGGCTGCCCGCCACGGTCGCCACCTCGGCGGTGCTGCTGTTCCGGTTGATGACGTTCTGGCTGCCCGTCCTTCCCGGCTGGGCCTCCTTCGCCTACCTCCAGCGCAAGAACGCCCTCTGACCCGCCTCCCCCGCACTGCCTTTCAGCGGGCACCGCCCCGCGCGGCCGCCCGGACCGGCGCGCGGGGTCACTTCGGGACGCTAACCTCGGTCACTCGGCGCTGGAGGCGGCCCAGAGGTTGATGCCGCAGTCGACCGCGTCCTTGTCGATCTCGTCCAGTTCCTCCTGGGCGAAGTCGAGCCGGCCGACCGCGTTCAGGTTGGCGTCGAGCTGCTCCACGCTGCTCGCGCCGATGAGCACCGACGTCACCCGGCGGTCGCGCAGCGCCCAGGCCAGCGCCATCTGCGCCAGCGACTGGCCCCGACGCCCGGCGATCTCGTTCAGCCGCCGGACGTGGCGCAGGCTCTCCTCCGACAGCAGGGACGGGTCGAGCGACTTGCCCTGCGCCGCCCGCGAGTCCTGGGGGATGCCGTCGAGGTAGCGGTCGGTCAGCATGCCCTGCGCCAGCGGAGAGAACGCGATGCAGCCGGCGCCCTCCTCCTCCAGCACGTCGAGCAGCCCGTTCTCGATCCAGCGGTTGAGCATCGAGTAGGAGGGCTGGTGGATGAGCAGGGGCGTGCCCATGTCCCGCAGGATCGCCGCGGCCTGCCTGGTCCGCTCCGGGGAGTAGGACGAGATGCCGGCGTAGAGCGCCTTACCGGAGCGGACCGCGTGGGCGAGCGCCCCCATGGTCTCCTCCAGTGGCGTCTCGGGATCGAAGCGGTGGCTGTAGAAGATGTCGACGTAGTCGAGGCCCATCCGCTTCAGCGACTGGTCGAGGCTCGCCAGCAGGTACTTCCGCGATCCCCAGTTGCCGTACGGGCCGGGCCACATGTCGTAGCCCGCTTTGGTCGAGATGACCAGCTCGTCGCGGTACCTGGCGAAGTCCTGCTGGTAGAGGTGCCCGAAGTTGATCTCAGCCGAGCCGTACGGCGGGCCGTAGTTGTTGGCGAGGTCGAAGTGGGTGACCCCGCGGTCGAAGGCCCGGCGGAGGATCGCCCGCTGCGTCTCGATCGGCTTGTCGTCGCCGAAGTTGTGCCACAGCCCGAGTGACACGGCGGGCAGCCTCAGCCCGCTGCGTCCGGTCCGGTTGTACGGCATGGGCCCGTACCGGCCCTCGGCTGCCACATAGCTCACTCGGTCACTCCAACTCGGTCGAGGATCCAGGAGAGCGCGAACGCCTCCTCACGCCAGGCGTCGTAACGGCCGCTGCGGCCTCCGTGGCCGGCGCCCATCTCGGTCTTCAGCAGGAACGGGCCGCCCGCCGCGCTGTCGCGGAGCCGGGCGATCCACTTGGCGGGCTCGTGGTAGAACACCCGCGTGTCGTTGAGGCTGGTGGTGGCCAGGATCGGCGGGTACGGCCGGCCGTCGACGTTCTCGTACGGCGAGTAGCTCTTCATGTACGCGTAGACCTCGGGGTCGTGCAGTGGGTCGCCCCACTCGTCCCACTCGGTCACCGTCAGCGGCAGGGAGGGATCGAGGATCGTGTTCAGCGCGTCGACGAACGGCACCTCGGCGACGATCCCGGCGAACTCCTCGGGCGCGAGGTTGGCGACGGCGCCCACGAGCAGCCCGCCCGCCGACCCGCCCCTGGCGACGACCCGGCTCGACCAGCCCGAGGCCTTGAGATGGCGCGCGCACGCGACGAAGTCGGTGAAGCTGTTCTTCTTCCGGGTCAGCTTGCCGTCCTCGTACCAACGGCGGCCCATCTCGCCGCCGCCCCGCACGTGCGCGATGGCGAAGGCGAGTCCCCGGTCGAGCAGCGAGAGCCGGGCCACCGAGAAGTAGGGGTCGATGGAGGACTCGTAGCTGCCGTAGCCGTACAGCAGGGTCGGGGCGGGCCGGTCCGTGCCCTTCCGCACCATGATCGAGATCGGGATCCTGGTGCCGTCGTCGGCCGTGGCCCACTCACGGAACTGCTCGTAGTCGGCCGGGTCGTAACCGCCGAGCACCACCTTCTGCTTGAGCAGGATCAGCTCGCGCGACCGCAGGTCGTAGTCGTACACCGACGGTGGCGTGACCATCGAGGTGTAGCCGAGCCGCAGGCGGCCCGTCTCGAACTCGGCGTTGCCGGTCGGCGCGACGTCGTACAGCGGCTCGGGGAAGGAGATGTCGTACGGGTCGCCGCCGTCGCCCGGCAGGATCCGCACGCCGGTGAGACCGTCGCGGCGGAAGTGGACGACGATGTGGTCCCTGAAGGCGTCCACGTCGAGCAGCCTGGTGTCGTCCCTGTGCTCGATCAGCGGGGTCCAGGTGCCCGGGTCGTCGATGGGGGCGGTGGCGAGCTCGAAGTTGACGGCGCCGTCGCCGTCCGGGCCGCCGTAGTTGTGGAGGATGAGGAACCCGTCCGCCGCGTGCTCCAGGGCGTACTCGACGCCGGTCTGCCGGGGCCGCACGACGGCGAACTCGCCGTCCGGAGTGCTCGCGTCGAGCACCCGGACCTCACTCGTGATCTTGCTGCCCGAGGTGAGCACGAGGTAGCGCTGGCTGCGGGTCAGCCCGATGCCCACCCAGAAACGCTCGTCGTCCTCCTGGTAGATGACGACGTCCCCGTTCTGGTCGGCGGCCCGCTCGGAGGCCTGGCCGAGGGTGTGCCGGTGGATCCGGTACGGCCGCCAGGCGTCGTCCACGGTCGTGTAGAAGAACGTGGAGCCGTCGCCCGACCAGGCGCCGCCGTAGAAGACCCCGGGGATCTCGTCCGAGAGCAGTTCGCCCGTCTCCAGGTCCTTGAACCGGAGCGTGAACCGCTCGTCGCCGGAGAAGTCGGTGGAATAGGCGAGCTTCGTGCCGTCCGGGCTGACCGCGCTCGTGCCGATGGAGAAGAACGGGCTGTCGCCGGCGAGTTCGTTGCCGTCCAGCAGAACCTGCTCACCGGGGAGCGGCTCGCCCGGCTCCAGCTTCGGCGGGTCGTCGCCGTCGGCGGCCACCCGGCACTGGATGCCGTACTGCTTGCCCTCTTCGGTGCGCGAGTAGTACCACCAGGCGCCCTTGCGCGTGGGCACGGAAAGGTCGGTCTCCAGGGTCCGGCCCTTGATCTCCTTGAAGATCGTCTCCTGGAGATCCCCAAGATGGGCCGTCGTCTCCTGGGTGTAGGCGTTCTCCGCCTCCAGGTAGGCGATGGTGTCGGGGTCGTCCTTCTTGAGCAGCCACGCGTACTCGTCGACCACGGTGTCGCCGTGGTGGCTGCGCTCGAAAGGAACCTTCTTCGCTACAGGCGGCATGTCGCTCACCCGCCAAAGTCTATGTTCGGCATGGTCCTGCCACGGCTCCTCCGAGCCGTCTCCGGGGGCGGTCCCCGGATCGACACCAGGGGATCGACACCGGGAATAGGGCGCCCCTCGGATGCGTTCGTTTCCATTCGGGTCATGGCGCTGCCGAGGCCTGGTAATCTTGTGATGTCGGCGCGGTCCGGCGCACTCCTCTTCGATCACCTTGGTGGTTGGCTTGGCGTGCGCGGGTCGGTTGACCGACGGCCTCTCGTACTCCTGGATCTTGTTCCTGATGTGCGGTTTGCATCGGGGTGAGGGTTCGGGTAAGTTAGAGGGGTTGCCCCGGAAACGGGGCGGTCGAATTCCTGTCGGTTGGCGGGTTTCGGGTC